>JAPKCM010000011.1 GCA_028822935.1 Akkermansiaceae bacterium | reverse complement strand
GAAGGTAGCTGTAGCCGCTAATCGGGTGTGTGCCTTCCGCCTTCCGCCTTCCGCCTTCCGCCTTCCGCCCTCCGGCTACGGCGGACGAGACGGGGGATGAATCGATGGGTGGGACGATGTTAGTCGAACCACTCGTCGTCCGGATCAAAGGTGGGAATGGCGGTATTAATGATCTTCATCTTACCTACGGCGCGATGGCGGCAACCGGGCTTGATCATGATGGTGGTCATCGGTTTGACGGGGAGGAGCTCGCCGTCGAGTTCGATGAAGGCCTCGCCTTCGGTTTCGAGGATGAGGTAAATCTCGGTGAAGGTTTTGTGGTAGTGGGTCCGCGCGTCCTCGGAAATTTCCACGTAGTGGGTCGAGGCGGTGGGGTTGTCGGGCTGGACAAAAGCCCGCTTGGACATGCCGCAAGGGCAGGGCACCGCTTCAATGTCATCGAAATGCGCGAGCAAGTAATTCTTCACGAACGAGATTGTGGCATTGAGGCCGAGAGATGAGGAGGGCGAAATGAGGATCTCAAATTCGTTTGGAGCGCTGGGCCCAAATCATGCTCAGGACGACGAGGGCGCCGCCGACAAGGAGTCCCCAGCCAGCGGATTCACCGGGGAGGAAGAGAAGAGCCTCTAAGACTCCGCAGATCGGGATGAGAAAGCGATAGCTCGCAAGGAGAGTCACTGGGAAAATGGAGCTGAGATGGTTCCAGATGCTGAAGGCGGCGGCGGAGACAAGAGCGAGCCAGAGCGTGCTTCCGATGACGGGGTTGCTAAACATTTCCTGGAAGGAACCAATGGCTTGGAAGCCTACGAGTATGAGAGAAACCCCTCCGGTGAAGAGAGAGATGCCGGTGGCATTAATCGACGACATTGTCGGCTTGATCCGTTGGAAGAGGAGGAGGGCAAGCGCGCCGCTGGCGGTGGCGCACAGCATGAAGATTGCCCCAAGTAGGGGATTACCCGCTCCGGCACCGGGGGCATAGACCGCAACGGTGACGCCGGTTCCTCCGATGACGAGGCCGAGCCATTGCATCGCACTTGGCCAAGGGCTCTTCTGAATGAGTGGGCTCAGGAGCATCCACCAAAAACTGCCGGTGGCGACGAGCAAGGCGGCCAAGCTTGCGCTGGAAGCTGCGACCGCTTGGTAGAAGAAAATATATTGGATGAACGTTTGGGTGAGGGCGAATCCGAGGAGGAGTTTCCAGGGGGTCACTCGAAGTTCTGCGGAGATATTTTTGCCAAAGAGCAGAAGTCCAAATCCTGATGCTGAAAAACGGACACCAGCGAAGAGAAGAATCATCGGGAGGGTTCGCTCTAAGCTCTGTGAATCCCAGTGAGCGTAAACGTTCTTGATCGCTGGAAAGGCGCTTCCCCAAAGTAGCGCGCAGAGAAGCGCGGGAGGGAAAGGATGGCGGAAGAGGAGCACGTAAAGAGTCATCTTCTTGAAGTCAGAGAATTAAAAGAGAATTCAGCTGGCTTGGATTTTTCTTGGAATCGCTTTGATGCTTGACTGGAAAATCAAATGAATAATAGGCTTCCCAAAGGCTATCAAGGGGAAAATTGGGGGATGCATCCAGACCCCGCTCCGCGTGGCTGATGATCCTTACTGATCTGCTATGAAAATGAAGTCGCTCTGCCTTTTTGTCAGCTTTCTCATTAATACCGGAGTAGCACACGCTGAGATCCCCGCGAAGAAAGAAGTCTTCACGGTGCACACGTTCGGCGGATCGAACCCGAAAAACTACGTCTCGAATAACTTTATTTTTTCGGCGCTCCCTTACTACCGTGAACTTCCCGAAGGAGGCTCCACGCCGTGGGCAAAGTATCAGCACGAGCAAAGAGGAGTCATCGTCACAAGCGACAAGCGAGTATTCTACTTCTCTACGCAAGATCCCGCATATATTTCGATCACTGATCAAGAGAGCCACAGCTATGCCCTGCATCTGACAAAGGCTCCGAAGAAGATTTTGAGTATTCCTAAGGTAGAGGGCACGGGGCTCAAACTTCCGCTGATTCAAGAGAATGTGTTTTGTGCATTCAGTTTTCCATGGAACACAACCGAGCACATGAAATCCATGTGGACGGAGAGTTCTGTAGAGCCAGTCACTCCAGCACAGTTTGTGGAATCGCTGATCGAGTGGCGTAGATTGACTGCAGACGATGTTCCACAGCACGCAATTTTGTCACATTCAAATGAAGGGCCGGTGATCTTTCCTTCTTCTTTCAACGAAAACAAAAACCGACCATTAAACGGGGTTGTTGTGCTCAACGATGGTGCCGTAATGAGGTATTTTACAAGGGCGGCAGACGCTGTGGCTATCGGCGAAGTTTACTACATTCGAACAAAAGAGGCAGAACAAGTTAAGGATTGATTGATGGAGCGCGGAGCGCCCTTCAATTAATTCGTTATTGGACGGAGCTGCGGGTGAGGCCCTAGATGTTGCTGAACCGGGCGATTCCCGCCCTATGCGATTTCCTTTTGATGCCTCTTCGCTCTTGATGTTCAAAAACGGCTACGAGGGTGGCGCGTTGTTGCGATGCCAGGTGAGGATTTTCTTGAACTGGCCCTGGCAGTGGGGGCAGCCCGGGGCTTTGGTGGTGGGGACGGGTTCAAGGAAGAAGGTGCTTGTTGGTGATTGCCCTAGGTTAGGGGGAGAATGAGGATGGAAAAAGCGGTGAGCCATCGTGGCATGGCAAGAATCTCTCACGGAGATCTTGGGAAGGCGATGTCACACATCTTCAATTTCGAATTCTTGCTCTCTCGTATTTTTTTGGCATTCTAAGAAGTCAACTTTCCTAAGTTCTCCTCTTTTTTGATAATGAAATCATTTCGCCTCCTTCGCATTGCCTTGCCTCTCCTGCTCGTTTCTTTGATTTGGTTGAGGCGGAATTCGATTGAGCCGGAGCTTGGCCAGTTGGAAAATTCCGACCGGATCGCGCAAGTGAGGAAGAGCGGGCCGGATGCTGCAGCAGGCATCTCTTCGGAGGCGCCCGGGGAATTTGGGGCTTGGTTGGAGAACTATCGGATTGACGGGGATTCGGTTGATTTGGAAAAGGGAGTGTCTCTTGCGCGGGAGCGACGAGCGGTATTGAAGCGGATGATCGGAGTGGATTCGGAACGGGCGTTGAGGTTGGCGATTTCGACCAACGGGCGGAATGGTTTGCCGGAAGAGATTGTGGAGTTGCTGGAGACGCCGGTTTCGACGGCGGGTGAGTTTGAGCGGGTGGTGAGTTGCTATTTGGGTGGGATTGAGCGCCCGGCTGATGCTCCGACGGAGGAGCGGTTTGTGAGTTTTGATGAGAAGCGCTATCGGGCATTTACTTATGGCCGTCGGTCCGAGTTGCAGACGAAAGATCGAATTTCGCTTCATGGAATTTCGATTGATGATGTGGTCGCCTTTTCGCCGGATCCGGTGAAGAAAATTTCAGGAGTGGATGATTTGTTGGTGGAGGCTTTTGGTGAGGAGATGCGATTCGCGAATGAGGATGATCTCGATCACTATGTCGCGATGTTGGTGTCGGATGAAAATGCGGCGGGGCCCAGTGAAAATGCTCAAGTGGCGGAGAGTCCATGGACGGAGGGGAATAAGCGCATCCTTTATCTCCGTGTTCGGTTTTTGGATGATGATCCAACTTACGAACCGGTGACGCTGGCGACGGCGCAGAGTCATCAGGATGATGTTGCGGAGCACTATCGCATCGCGTCTTATGGGAAGCTGAATGTGACGACGGTTTTTCCTGACATGATTACGCTGACCGAGAACAAGTCGGAGTATGTCGGGCAGGGTTTGGGAAAGATGATGAACGAGGCGCGGGCAGCCGCGATTGTGATGGGCAATGCCGAGGGGGTGGACTGGAACTACAACAACTTTGACCTCTATACCATTATCTCGGCTGGTGGGATCGGTCCCTATGCGGGGATTGCGCAAGTGGGTGGTCGTAAGAGTCACCATCAACGCGGCTATACTTCACTCCGCACTTCGGGGCATGAGTTCGGCCATAATCTGGGGTTATCCCATGCCCATTTCAACTACACGAGCGATCTCAATCCCCGCGGTTCAACTCCCACGAATGGTCTTGGCCGTATCGAATACGGGCATCGTTTTAGTGTAATGAGTGGGCAGAGTGGGAGTGACATGAGCAACCCGACGCTTCCTCATTTTACGGTGCATGAAAAGTGGCGGCTGGATTGGATCACGGAGAGCGACTTTACCGAGATCACGAACAGCGTTCAAAACGGGACCTACCGGCTCTTCCAAAACGATGATGAGAATGCCACGGGCTTACGCGCGCTGCGGCTGCCATCGGGCGGTGCGCTTTCAAGATATTGGCTGAGTTATCGAACGGCCTGGCGTCAGCCTAATCGGAGTTCGGATAACGATTATCTTTTGAATGGGATCCTCTTCAACTGGACGGGGAGTGGGGGCGGTTCGAGCACCTTGCTGGATATGACACCTTACTCGGATCAGGGGTCGACGGGGGGATCAGCCGGGGCTCGTGACAATAGCGATAAGTGGGATGCGCCCCTTTTGATCGGGCGGACTTACACGGATACGGAGAGTAAGGTGAGTGTCACTCCGGTGGCTCGAGGAGGTTCTGCGCCCGATGAATACATTGACCTTTTTGTGCACCTCGCGACGGGGAGCGAAGTTGATTTGGTGGAGGAGAACGATGGGTGTCGAGCCATCATCCCGGATGCAACGACTGCGACGGGGGTGGACTGGACTGCGATTGGATTTGATGATAGCACGTGGCCGCTTTCTGGGTCCTTGGGAGTGGGTTACGATACGGGGTCTGACTACAATCCCTACTTTGGGGTCGATGTGATCGCGATGAGATCGAGTGATGAGTCGTGCTATATTCGTGTTCCTTTTACGATCGACGGGGGGATTGATCCTGCTGATATCGAATCGCTGACCTTGAAAATACGCTACGATGATGGCTTTGTGGCCTATCTTAATGGGGTGAAAATTGCCGAGGATCGCGCTCCGGTGTCGCCGGTCTGGAGCTCGGGTGCGACGTCCAATCACGATGATGGCGATGCGGTGGACTTTGTCGATTTTTCGGCTAACGCCGGATTGAGAGCGCTGGTGGCTGGAACGAATGTTCTTTCGATCCACGGGTTAAACAGTGGGTCGGGGAGTTCTGACTTTTTGATGCAGCCTGTTCTCACTGCAAGTCTCGCCGCTCCTGTAAATGGTGGGCCGACCGTCTCGCTTGCAGCGGATACCTTGGTAGTGGCGGTGAATCAAGATGTCACTTTGACGGCGACTGCGAGCGATTCGGAAGGCGATGTCTTGGCCTATGCATGGGACTTTGATATCGGTGATGCCTATGCGCCGGAAGGACAGAACGAGGCGGTCGCGGTGCGTCGCTGGAGCAGTCCGGGACTTTATGTGGTGACCGTCACGGTTTCGGATCGCAAGGGTGGGACGGCGCGCGAGCGGGTGTTGGTAAAGGTGGGGGATCCCTCCAATGAGGGAGTGATCCGAGGGAGAGTTTTACAAGGTGGTCAACCCTTGGCGGGAGCGCGGGTCTTTGTGGAAGGAAGCGACCGTCAGAGTATCACGCTGGAGGATGGTAGCTATTTCATGAGCGGGCTTTCCACTTCGTCGAGTACGGCGCTCGGAGCGATGTTTGATGGAGATGTTTTCCGGTCGGCGGTGACGATGCCGCTTACTCCGGATCCCGAACTCAGCGGGGTGGACTTCTATGGTCATGCGCCCGCACCTGCAGAAGCACCGGTGCAAGTGATGACTTTATCGCCTCACACCGCGTCCATGGATACGGCTTCGATGGTGCAGCTTGTGGCCCAAGTTTGGGATAATGCGATTGCTGAAGATCTGCTCATTCCTTTTGGAGCCACTTGGCGCTATCTCGATACGGGAGTTGATCCTGGTGCGACTTGGAATACGACGGGCTTTGAAGACGGCGCCTGGTTGTCCGGACTCGCGGAGTTGGGCTATGGCGATTCACAAGCGACGGTGGTGAGTTTTGGTGGGGATTCTAGTAATCGGCATATCACGACGTGGTTTCGCCGCACCTTTAACGCGGCGAATGTCGGTGATGTTTCGCGGCTTAAACTATCGGTGAAACGTGACGATGGGGTACGCGTGTTTTTGAATGGCACTGAGATTGCCCGGGATAATCTTACGACCGGAACGGTGCGTGCGGGGACGAAGGCCTCGAATATTGTTTCCTCTGCGAACGAAGGGATTTTGATTCGATTCAATATCGATCCCGGTTTGTTGATTGCGGGTGACAATATTCTCGCGGCGGAGATTCATCAGGAGGATGACGACAGTGCTGACTTGAGTTTCGATCTTGAACTGAGTGCGGCGCGGAACCTTTCGATGGTGGCCCCGACTTGGGCTGTGAGTCCGGCAGGTGCGAGTGTTTCCATCGATGGTGTTTTTAGCGCGAGTTCTCCCGGGAGTTATATCGTGACGGCCACGTCTGGAGCTTTGAGCGCGGAAGCGACGATCTCGGTGGCGACGGATGACGTGGTGACGATTGCTGCGCTTGATGAGTTTCTTTGGGAAAATGGTGGAGGGACTTCGACGATTCAGGTGACCCGCGTTGGCTCGACGGCTGCTGAGATGACTGTGCCTCTCTCGGTTGCTGGAGATGCCACTAGCGGGAGTGATTTTTCAGGAGTGCCTCCGAGTGTGACGATTGCGGTGGGGCAGACGACGGCGGAGTTTGTCGTGACAATTTTGGATGATACAGACCTAGAGGGGCGCGAGCTGATTTCGGTGACTCCCGTGCCGGGTGGGTTGTTCGAGTTGGGGTCTCCGGCGGTGGCATTGGTGACGATCATCGATGATGAGAATTCGCAGGTAGAGTTTCCAGAAGCAGGGCCGGATGCGGTGGTCACTCTCAATGAATCTCTCGCTCTTGCGGCGCGCACTTTTCAGCAAGATGAATTTGTGGTGGCGGGTGACTATTGGAAGTTCGTTGATAATGGCGCTGAACCTACGGTGGGATGGCGTGGACTGCCGTTTGACGATGAGAGTTGGAGTGATGGATTGGCGAAATTTGGGTATGGCGATGGTGATGAAACGACGACGGTGAGCTTTGGAGCAACGTCATCCGATAAGCACATCGCGACCTACTTTCGGAGAAGGTTTTATCTCGACGATCCGCTGGACTACTCCGCGCTGAAGGCGAATGTTTTGGTAGATGACGGAGCGGTGATTTACGTCAATGGAGTCGAGGCGCAACGCGTGAATATGCCTTTGGATGCGATTGCGTTTTCCACTCGTGCCAGTGGTGCGGTCGGTGGTGGTAATGAAGAGACTTTCTTTGAGTGGGTGCTAGATTCGGCCGATTTGGTGGCGGGTGAGAACATCATCGTCGCTGAAGTTCACCAAAGTTCGGCAAGCAGTTCTGATCTTGGCTTTGACCTGACCTTGTCAGGAACTCGGGTAAGTCCGCCTTTGTCGGGTGGGGTGGTTTGGCGTCAGCAATCGGGTCCGGGGACAGCGACGTTTTCCGATGACGCGAGTCCGACTTCTTCGGTGAGCTTTGATCAAGCGGGGGCGTATGTTTTGGAAATAGAGGCCTTGGATTCTGGAATGGTAGACGAGGTTATCATCACGGTTAACCCGGGGCAGAGTTATCTCCAGTGGATCGCAGGATACTCGCTTGATGAGAGTGGGCCGCTGGTAGATTCTGATCAGGATGGTTTGGTTCATCTTGTGGAATACGCCCTCGGTGGAGATCCTTCCGGAGCGCAGAGTAATGTCCGTCCTACTCTTGTGGAGGCCGCTGGAACTCAGGGTGATCTTCTTTTTTCTTATCGTCGGCTTCGGGAGCTCAATTCGGGCGACGGCAGCGGGAACACCGGAGACGGTTACTCCATTTATGGCATTAGATATACCGTTCAGGCGACTACGGTTTTGGGGACTTGGGCGTCTGCCGTAAATATGCTAACGATGCAAGTTGAAGGAGTTCCGATTGATAACGGTGACGGGACGGAAACGATGACTTTGCGTATGACTCTGCCTAATGCGACTGATGCCCGATGGTTTTTGCGATTGCAGATTGAGGCAGATTGAGGGCTGCGGTGACCTGAACCGCGCAGGCTTTGTCGCTGGGAAGGCGCGAGTGGGGGTCGAAGGCGGGGAAGGTGAGGATGTTGGTGGTGCCTGCGTAGATGGAGAGGGAGAGATCGGTGGGGTTCAGATTAGAGGTTAGGCCGATATCGATGACTTCTTTTGCTTTGTGAGAATCGCTTTGATTCCCTTTGAGAGCATGTGGGCACCGTCGAGTTGCTCTGCCGAACTTGTGCGCTGTTGAGCGGATTTTGTGCCAAGAGTGATTTTTGGCATCTTCCCTGCTACGTATATTTTTCGTGGTTTGTATGAATCACGATCATCATGATGGAATTACCCGATTTACGACAAGCGCGCTTACTGGTGGCCGTGGCTGAAACGGAGAGTTTCACCAAGGCCGCTGAGCGTTTGAATGTGACCCAATCGGCGGTGAGTCATTCGATACGGGCCCTCGAGACTCAATTAGAGACGACTCTGATCGAGCGTCGTGGAAAGCGACTGAGCCTTACCCAAGAGGGAATGGTCTTGTTGCGGAGGTTCAAGCTTGCGCTCAAACAGCTTGAGGCTGCCGGGGACGATCTAGCTCTCCTTAAGCGCTGGGGGCAGGGGCGATTACGGGTGGGCGCCACGGACACCTTGTGTCACTATCTTTTGCCAGAGGTTCTTCGTGAATTTCGTAAGCTTTATCCCCGTTGTGAGATTCATCTCGATTCGGGAGACACGTCGCAGCTCGTCGATCTCCTGGATCATGCCGAAATCGATTTAGCCCTTGGGATCGATGGGCGGTGTCCGTCTTGGGCTCGTTTTGAAGGAATCTTCCGCGATGAATTAGTGTTTGTTTTTTCACCGGAGCACGAATGGGCGCAGCTTAAGGAGATAGACATGGAGGCGATGGAGGGTCAGTCGTTCTTGGTTTATGCGAAAGCAAGCGAGACGTATCACCTGTTGAAGGAGTCCTTTGAAAAAGCCGGAGGGCGTCTCCGCTCGGGCCTCAGTTTGGGAGATATGGGCGCGATTATGGAGATGGCTAAAGTGGGCATTGGCGTGGGGATCGTCGCTCCGTGGGTGGCTCGAAAAGAGATCGAGGAGGGTGAATTAATTTCGATGTCTCTCGGAGAAGTGAGGCGTTCGCGTGACTGGGGAGTTATTTGTCATGAGTCGAGGCATCTCAGTATGGTTGAAGAGGATTTTTTGAGGATTTGTCGAAAAGTAACCGGGGGGTTTCCCGATGTGGTGAGTCTTTCGCGGAGCTAGGTGAGATCGAGATTGTCGCAGCTTTCCGGAAGAGGCAGGCTCGCGACGTCATGAAGATCACTCGCATTGAGCTTTCCTTTGTCCCGGTGGTGACCCGGGTGCCGCTGAAATTTGGGAACCAGGTCCTCAAGGAAGTGAGTTGTGCCCGGGTGGGTTTAACGGCGGAGGTTGATGGGAGACGTGAGACGGGTTGGGCGGAGACGCCGTTGAGTGTGGCATGGGTGTGGCCATCGGAGCTGGGATATGTGGAGCGGGAGGAGCGGTTGAGGATGTTTTGCGAGGTGCTGCGGGGTGATCTTGTCGCCCGCGGGGAGGAGGGTCATCCGATGGTGATCGGGCATGATTACATTGAGAACCGGCTGCATGATCGTCTTGCTGAAGAAGGTGAGGGACGCGGTGAGGAGGAAAAGATGCCGCATCTTGCCGCGCTGGTTTGTCTTTCGGCCTTCGATTTGGCCCTTTATGACGCCTTTGGAAAGTTGCATGGGGTGAAGGCTTTCGAATGTCTGAGCAAGGAGTGGCTGGGGGAAAATGACTTGAGTCACTTCCTAGAGCCGGCGGAATCATTTGTGGGGAAGTATCCTGCTGACTACCTTATCACGCCGGAAATGACGCTTCCAGTTTGGCACTTGGTGGGTGGGCTCGATCCTATCGATGAGAGCGAGTTGACGGGCGCGGAACCGGATGATGGCTATCCGGTTTTGCTGCGGGATTGGATTGGGCGGGACGGGCTGGATTGCCTCAAAATTAAGTTGCGGGGAAATGATCTGGAGTGGGATTACGAGCGGCTTGTGGCGATTGGGAAGATCTCACTGGAAGAAGGGGTGACGAATTTGACGACGGACTTTAATTGCATGGTGACTGATCCGGCGTATGTGAATGAGATTTTGGATCGGCTCAAGGAGGCGTATCCGGCGATTTGGGATCGGATCGTTTATGTGGAGCAGCCGTTTCCTTATGATCTGGAAGCGAATCAGATCGATGTGCACTCGGTGAGTGAAAGGAAGCCTCTTTTCATGGACGAGAGTGCGCATGACTGGAGGTTTGTGCGATTGGGTAAGGAGCTTGGCTGGACGAGCGTGGCGCTGAAGACCTGTAAGACGATGACCGGCGCGTTGCTGAGTCTTTGCTGGGCGAAGGAGCACGGGATGACGCTGATGGTGCAGGATCTGACGAATCCACGGTTGGCGCAGGTTTCGCATGTTTTGCTGGCGGCTTATGCCGGGACGATTTGTGGGGTGGAGAGCAATGCGATGCAGTTTTATCCGGAGGCGTCGAAGGAGTTTTTGAAAGTGCACCCAGGGCTTTACCGGAGAAGGGATGGGATTCTTGATTTATCGACGCTGAGTGGGGCGGGGTTTGGGTATGCGGGGGTTGAGGGGATTTGAACGTCCAACGCTCAACGTCCAACATTGAACGTTGAAGTTTTAGGAGAGGGGATCGTTTTTCGTTCATGAGGTGATTAGGGGTGGGAAATACCAAAGTGGGGAGAGTTTGGATGATGAATAGGGAATGGTGAAGCTTTGGAATGTGTGGTTGGTGGGGAGACCTGCGGGTGGGTGTTAGGGGGGAATGGGGTGCTGGGCTTGGCCGATGGATCTTGGTGGGGAAAACCCAGGACGGTGCCCTGGGCAAAGTTATCTCGCCCCGATTGGGGCTGGAGATTTGGATTGAGGGGCCAGTTGCGGGAATTCCTTGATGACGGGGATTGAGTTTTCGTTGGGGTCCGGCAAGCTTGGTGACGATGAGCGCCAAGGACGATCTGAGAACAATGCTGCTGGAAAAGTCGGTTCGGACGGGGGAGTTTACTCTCGCGTCGGGCCAGAAGAGTGACCTTTACGTGGATTGCCGGGTGACGGCGATGGACAATCAGGGGTCGAAGTGGATTGGGGAAGCGGGTTGGGATTTGGTGAGGGAAAAGATTGTCGCTGAGAATCTCGAGGTGGATGCGATCGGAGGGATGACAATGGGAGCTGATCCGGTTTCTTTAGTTGTCGGAATGGCGAGTGCGGATCACGAGAGGGCGCTGCAGGTTTTCACGGTGCGCAAGGAGCCGAAGGGGCATGGACAGGGGAAGCAGATCGAAGGGAATTTTAGATCCGGAGACAGAGTGGTGGTGGTCGATGATGTGATCACGACTGGAGGGTCGACGCTAAAGGCCATCGCCGCGATTCGTGCGGCGGGAGGTGAGGTGGTTTTCTGTCTCGTTCTTGTCGATCGCGAAGAAGGGGGACGTCTTGCGATTGAAGCTGATGGGGTGCCTGTGGTGAGCATCTTCACTCGCTCCGAACTTCTGGACTCATGAAGCTGTTGATTATCGGATTATTGGTGGGAGCGGCCGCCGGTCTCGCTGGTGCGCTTTGCGGTGTCGGTGGGGGAATCATCATGGTGCCCGCCTTTGTCCTGATTCTTGGGCTGGGGCAAAAGACCGCGGTGGCGACATCGCTGGCGGTGGTGGTGGTGAGTGGGCTTTCAGGGACGCTGAATCACATCACGAGTAAGTCCGGTTTAATTGACTGGAAGATTGTAGGCGTCACGGCGCTTGGAGCGGCCCTTGCTGCTTGGTTTGGGACAGATTTGATGAAGCAAATGAGCGGTCCACAGCTGACGAAGATTTTCGGATTGCTCCTCGTGGTGGTAGGAGTGCGCATGCTTCTGATAAAAGGATAATTCATGATCAAAAAAGTCCAGATCACGCTTCCTCCTAAGGAGGTTGCAAACAAGAAGAGTTGGCTTCTGAGGGTGGCTCGGAAGTTGCGCGTTAAGCCGGAGCAGATTAAAGAGATGCGTCTGACGAAGAAGTCGCTCGATGCCCGGAAGGCTCCGGTGAGATTTCTCCTGCAGCTGGATGTGGGGGTGGATGAAAAATTGCCTCCTCTTGCTGAGTCTGTTTGGGAGTGCCCGAAAATCAAGGAGGGTGCCGAGGAGGTTGTTATCGTCGGTTCCGGACCGGCTGGACTTTTTGCGGCCTTGCGTTGTCTCGAACTTGGGATGAAGCCGATCGTTTTAGAACGGGGAAAGGATGCTTCGGCTCGACGGTTTGATCTCGCGCCGATCATGCGTGAGGGCCGGGTGGTTGAAGAGTCGAATTACTGCTTTGGAGAAGGAGGAGCAGGGACCTTTTCTGATGGAAAACTTTATACTCGTGCGACGAAGCGGGGGCCGGTGAGGGCGGTCTACGAAGCCTTTGTGGCACACGGTGCCCCGAAGAAGATCTTGATCGATGCGCATCCGCATATCGGCTCGAACCTTTTGCCGAAGGTGGTGATGGCGATGCGTGATTCGGTTCGGGCGGCTGGTGGCGAGGTCCATTTTGGGGCCAAGGTGGTTGATTTTCTTATCGACGATTCGCACATGTACGGAGTCGTGACGGCGGATGGTCGGGAGTTTCGAGGAAAGGGAGTCATTCTTGCGACGGGTCATTCAGCGCGTGATATTTATGAACTTCTCCACGAAAAGAAGGTTCTGATTGAAGCGAAATCCTTTGCGGTAGGGGTGCGGATCGAGCATCCGCAGCCTTTGATTGATAAGCTCCAGTATCATCTGCGGGAGGATGAGAAGCGCGGTGACGATTTGCCGGCGTCTCGTTATGCCCTCGCGACGCAGATCAAGGGGCGGAGTGTTCATTCTTTCTGCATGTGCCCGGGAGGTTTCGTGGTTCCGGCAGCGACGCAAAATGATGAAGTGGTCGTGAATGGAATGAGCCTGTCTCGCAGGGATTCGCCATTTGCCAATAGTGGTCTTGTGGTGGGTGTCGAGCCGGAGGATGTGAAGGGGAAGGACGTTCTGGAGGGGATTCGTTTTCAGAAGAAACTAGAGCAACTCGCGAAGACAGCGGGTGGAGGGGGTCAGGTCGCCCCGGCTCAGCGTGTGACGGATTTTTTGGCTGGGAAGTTGTCGAAAGAGCTTCCTAAGACGAGTTATTTTCCGGGTTTGAAATCGGTCCGCCTGGATGAGATTCTGCCCAAGTGGATCAGTGAAAGACTGGTGGGAGGTTTGCGCAAGTTTGGCAAATCGATGCGGGGTTACACGGGGCCGAATGCTCTTCTGATTGGCTTTGAGACGCGGACGAGTTCACCGGTGCGGATTCCGCGGGGTGACGATCTGCAGCATCTCGAAATCAAAGGACTCTATCCTTGCGGTGAGGGCGCGGGCTTTGCGGGCGGGATTGTCTCGGCTGCGCTCGACGGGAGGAAGTGTGCGGAGGCGATTAAAAACCACGGATAAATGGGATGGATGGGATTAGGTTGAGGGGGAGATCAAGAAATTGACGAAAGAGACGAACCTTGGATCTGGGGACGGTTCAGTTGTTAGCGTGAAAATATCCCATTAATCCCATCCATCGGTGGTTAAGTCGGATTCTTGGGGTTGTTCTTGGTGGAGGGATGATTAGAATGGTGGCAGATGAGTGATAATTTTCTTGGCGATTTTCATCCGGATAATTTTTACATGGGCCAAGCCTTGCGGGAAGCGCAGCGGGCCTATGCGGCTCATGAGGTCCCGATTGGTGCGATCATTGTCAAAGGTGATCAGGTGATTGCCCGGGCCTGGAATCAGGTGGAGACCCTTAAGGATGCCACCGCTCACGCGGAAATGCTGGCGCTTACTTCGGCCCAGAATGCTTTAGGAGATTGGCGCCTTGAGGGCTGCACTCTCTACGTGACGAAGGAGCCGTGCCCGATGTGCGCGGGGGCCATTGTGCATTGTCGTCCTGATCGAGTGGTCTTCGGCTGCGGTGATCCGAAGGCCGGAGCCGCCGGAGGGTGGATCAATCTTTTGGAGAGCAACCCTCCGCTGAATCATCGCTGTGAGATTCTTTCGGGCGTTCTCGAGGGCGAATGTGTGAGCATTTTAAAGAGCTTCTTTCGGGAGGCCCGCGAAAGGAATGCGCTGGGGAAAGCGCATAAGAAGGCGGGGCAGCAGGGCGGCGATCCTGGTTAGGATACTTTGCCATCGAGCCATTCGTTCTTTGCGCTCATGGAGCGAATCGATGATGTGAAGCCCGCTCAACCTGGAGTGCGCGATTTGAGATCCTAGATTCTTCGCGGACAACAAAAAGTCCGAGTGATTCCCCGGACTTGATCCGCAATAGAGGCGGATTGCCGTAACCGCTTTAGAGAGGCCGGACTAGCCGTAGAGTTCCTCCATGATCTCTGGATTTTCCATGAGCTTCTTTCGTTCGGACTGGACTTCTTCCCAAGAGGTCTTGAGTCGTTCGACAAATTCGTCGTCTTTCTCAGAATCTTTACGTCCATCGTGGAAGATTTCGGTAATCTCGAGCATCGCCTTTTGAAAATCGGAAAGGCGGGAATCAACCTTGTTATCCACTTCCTTGAGGAGTTCGAGAGCCTCAGCGGCGTCTGCCTTGTCGGTGCTCTCGCGGTTAAATTCTTCAGTCCAGCTGATCATCTGAATCTTTTGTTTGATGCTGGAAGTTGCGGTGTCGATTTGATGGAAGGAGCCCCCGATTGAGAGGGTCTTGGGTGGGGTTCCCTTGGCAACTTCGAGAAGAATACGGGCCGACTCGTGATTGGGCATTGCCTTAACGACCTTTTCGAGTTTGGAAATGACGGCAGGGCTTTTGAGCATATCTTCACCCTGATCCTTGAGCAGGGTGGCAATCTTGTTGAAGTCATCGATCGTTTCTTGCACTTCGGTGGGTTTGTTTGCCGAGGCAACTTTCAGTGCTCCTTCAAACTTGGCGAACGAGAAGACCTGAATGTTGATGAGTGGTTCGATGCCATCGAGGACGTAGATGTCAGAAACACCGGGAATGTTTTCGGCGGGGACTCCGGCCAGCTTGCATTTCTTTTTCGTGGCGCCACGAATCTTTCCTGCGACTCCACCGATCTTCCCCACTTTGCCATCGGCAGTGATTGTTCCGGTGCAGGCAAAACTTTCATCGAGCTTATTTCCGGTGAAGAGGGCGTCGATAATGAGGGACATCGCGGTGCCCGCCGAAGGTCCATCGAGAAGGCCGTCCTTATCCTCGAAGGCCATTTCTACCTTATATCCAGCAGGAACACGACCAGCCTCTTCGTGGCGGACACGCATGAATTTTGCAATTTCTTCGAGTGAGTTGCCGGTCATGTTGCCGACTTTCTGGTCGATGTGGAATTCAACACCATCGACATCCTTGTCCCGGAGGGCGGTGGCGGAAAGAGAGCTGGCGGCACCTGCGTGGCGACCGTTTGAAAGTTGACGGACGGAAAGGGCATAAACGGAACTCTGGATGCCCGCGAACTTTTCAGCTTTACCACCAGGGATGGTTTCCAGACGTTCCTTAAATTCGTTGGGAGGTCCTCCTCTACCACCACCGGTGTTGTAGATGGGAGAACCGAGCATGTCCTTCCAGTCGGGCTGACCGGCCTCTTCGAGGATTTCCTTAATCTTCTTGGCTTCCTTGCCACCCTCATCGAGGCGGAGGGCGATATCTGCGCAGTAGCTCGCAAGCTTCACGTTGTCCTCGTTGTCCTTTTTTCGCATGAGGACACGAAGGCCACGGTAGATTTTGGAAACGGCGTGTGAGGTGGTCATTCCGTCGACACTGTTGGCCTTGCCGCGTTCCTTGAGGTCGCCGAGGATGCTGAGAAAGTTGTCATTGTCTGGCTTCAAGCGGCCAGCGATGGCGAGGGCATGACCGCGAAGTTCAAAGTCCACTTCATGATCTTCTTCGTCGAAATCTTTCGCAACTGAGAGCAGCCCGGCAAAAAGAGAGGACTCAGAGATCCTGTCGATTTTGATCTTGTCGACATCGAAGATTTCCTTGTCGAGGTTGGGCGGTCGATAGGTATCTGCTAGCAGGTAGCAGGCACTAAAGAGAAGGAGCAAAAAGGATTTCGCGTAAGCCATGGAGGAATCTAAGGCAAAGTGATCTATGATATCAACCGGTAATGAGAAAATCGTGTGCTAACGCTCAGAATTGCCAGTAAGGCGTTTGAGACGATCCCGGAACAAAGTAACCTCCTTGAGCCAAAATGTGAGTTGTAAGGTAGCAGGAATTGATTGGTCTTTATCGATCAAGCGGATGACCGGTCGCAACTTATCGACGAGATTCTTTCCTTCTTCAACGAGAGGGTCGTCGTCCTGGGAAACCCGGCGGCTCTCGCTGAATTCTACGAGGAGAGCCTTTTGTTCGGTTTGGAAGGTTTTAAGCGCTCTGGAGCTGGAATTGTAGTGGATGTCCGGAGGATTAGTGAGGGATTCCGTGATGCGAATGAACTCGCGGGCGAACATGGGAGTGGAAAAGGAGGATGGGTGGTTTCCTGATGCTTGCTTGAGAAGAATTTGGGCGGAAAGGTGCCTCGGAGAGGCTTCGGCGGCCTCTTGAAGTCGGGATTTGACACTGTCATAGACGAGCTTGGCGGCAATGTTTCCATCGGAGGTTCTTCTGAGCGCTTCGGTTACCTCTTTGAAGATCTTGCTCGCGGCTTGAATGTCGTCCGGTTGTTGGGCGTCTTCGAGATAGATCTGACGTGCTTCATTGAAGCTAGCACAGGAAATGATTTCAAAGCGAAGGAGAAAGCTTGGATGTTCGAGAACAAGAAGAGCGGTGAGTTCTTCTGCGAGTTCGGGAGGAACCAGGAGGCGGGTTCCTGCGGAGGGTCGTTTATTTCGGAGTGAGTAGATGAGGGGCCAGCTCTCGAAGGGGCGGGAAAGGGAGCCATCGGCATGGAGGCGGGCGAAGAGGACGATGTTTGAAGCAAGGGGGCGGCCCGTGCTTGCTGCGTCCAGCATCATGGCGAGGGGGGCGGTGATGTTTTCCTTATTCCTTTCGGCGTAGGTCCCTCTGCCGGTATCGAGATAAAGATCGTAGCCTTTGGGTAGCGGGCGGTCCTGGCCTTGGTAAAACTGCATGAGAGCGTCATGCAGGGGTTGAGTGGGACGTTCTGGACCATTCGAGCTTGTGAGAGCGGGCTTGAACTTCAATTGGCCCTTGCCGCGTTCGGTAAGGATGAGGCGGACGTTGACCGGGCCATACCTGACTTGGCCGTTTATCACGGTCACGAGCGGAGTCGTTGTAAGGAGGCCGGTGGTGGCATATTTGCTATTTTCCGGAGTCTCCGGTGTCGGGTCGAGTGGCTGCGGCTTGGAAGCGTTCTCGAAAGTGGTCAGTGGCGCGATGATTCCCTTCCATCGGTCTTCATCAGAGGGGGCTCTTTTTTCTAAAAGGGGATGATCGCTTTGATACGGTGCGAGAACATCGAGAAGGAGATTGCCGAGGTGCTTGCCTTCACTCTCTTCGGGCATTTCGAGGAGCCACTTTGCGGTGAGGAAACCATGGCCTCGCGCGCTCTTCTTGCGACTTTCCTGGATGGAAGGCTGGTAGCTGCCGTTGATCACGTTCCGGAGCATTTCGCGGGCGCGGCTCTGCGAAGGAGAAAGACGCAAGGTGAGGGCTAGAAGTTGAGCGCGTTGCCGCAGGGAGAGCGCGTTATTCTTAAGCGGACTGTCTGCCAAGGTGGTCAAAGCATCTGCCAAATGATCGATCGCCGCGGAGTCCAGGGGGATGAGATCCCGCCGAATCAAGGGAACTGAATCGTCGGGCGCGACGAAAACAGGCGCTGCCAATCCCGGACCCATGGAAGTGAGGGTTAGAAGGAATCCGGCAAGGAGCGGGCGAATCATGGGCGGAAGATAACCTTCCCCGAGCCACCTGACAATTTCTTATGGGAGAGTCACGGTTTGTCGGATGAAGGGGCCGAAGTTGGCCGGGAGTGGGATGCTCACTTCCTCAATGTCTCCGCCGAGTGAAACCGAGGTGGCATTGCTTTCATCAATGGTGGTTGAGGAAAGATTGCCGAGAGTTCCTGAGTCAAATCCTCGCGCAATTCCTCCCGCCATTGTGAAACGGCGGATAGTTAGTTGAAATCCGTCTTCGGATACCTCTAATTTTTGAAAGGGAAAGTCGGAAGCGCTCGTTGGATCCGTGCCTGAGGAAAACTCCAGGAGGTTGGTGGAGCCGTCCTGATCTGGATCGTCGAAGGTTCCATCCTGTCCGGCGGGTGGAGAGAAATCAGCAAGCCAGGTGTTGAAATCGAGTTCACTGGGGGCAGGAGTGTCATTAATAGCAGCTTGGATGAGCGCGACATTGGGAGCGCCGAGAGAACCTGAACCCAGGGGGAGGTCATTGTGGCGAATGACCGGGTTGGAAGCATCACTATTATCGATGACAACGATGCGTCGCCGTTGGGCGAAGCTAAGAGATCCCGGAGGCCCTGTTGATTCAACTCCACGATAGAAGCTGAAGCCATCTCGCACATTCGTGTTGCGATCACTCAGTGAATCCAGGCCATACTGGGAGAACCCGTTGTTTTCAGCTGCCATCCTGATCAATCTGTCGAAACCCGAAGTCTCGAGAGAGAGAAGGATGGAGGTGAATTCAATTCCGCTGTCATTTCTTCCAACGAGATTGCCACGTGAGGCGTCATTAAAGTGGTCGATGATTTCGTTTCCCAACTGAGAAACCATAGTGGCTCATCCTGATCACCAGGGCGTGTAATAAGCGACGAGGATGACCTTGCCTGCCAGATCTGAGAGCTGTGAGTTCGTTAGTTCAGTGAACTGGTTTTGGTTATTAAGGGAGTTTCCGCCCAGAGAGTAGGTGACATTTTCTGAAGAATCTCCGGGTTCGGGGGGACCACCCAGCGCGAAGGAAGCGAGGGAAAAGAGGGGAAGGAAGCAGGATTTCATTTTTTAAAAAGTGTGGGTGAGGGCAAGGCGCGTGACGAGGAAACTACGGTCACGATAAAGGTCTGCGAAGAATTGGTTAGAAGGACCAAGCGGGTCGTAGTCGACGTCATAGATTCCAGCGGAGATTCGAACTGTCGTGCTCAGTTTTTGCCAAGCGAGAGAGGCGCTGAACTCGGTCGAGCTGATTGCTGGTGCAGCCGTGTTAAATCCTACGGGGACGATCTCGCCGGTATCGTCGTAGACGCGGGCTGAAACTCCGACACTCCAATTAGCGTTGAGATTATAAACAAGGGAAAGTCCCCCATAGAAGGCCTCAAAATCCGGATGTTGGATCGACGCTCCCGTTTGGGCGCGTAAGGTTAGGTTATCCGAAATGGCCCAGGCAGTATCGTTTTGTAGCTGGAAGCGCGGATCAAGTTCGGTCACGTCGCTGAAGCGGAATGTCGTCTGCGTGCGTAGCGAGGGGCTGAGCGCTTTGGCCCAAGCGACGGACCCAGTGTAGGTATCGAAAGAGCTTCCGGTCGGGGTTGCTTCGGGGATGAAAAAATTACCGGGATTCGGAACGAGGCTCCAGGCAGGAACGATTTCGTCATTTCCGTAAGAGAAGGAAAGGGTGAGGCGAGCTACTCCAGGGTCGTAGTCCCAGATCAGGTTGCCACTCAAAGTAGATCCATTTGGGTCTGCTGGATTGTAATTGGTCGGATCAGGGATTCCTACAAATTGATCGTAGTATTCCGAAATCCATACGGATCCGTAGTTGTTGAAACCTTCGTAGCGCGAAAATCCAAGGGTGAGCGAGAGATCTTCAGAAAGGTCGGTCCCCAGAATCAAGCCTCCGGACCAGGAGTCTTCCCGGCGGCTGGTCGCTGATGTTCCTCCCACGGGATCTGAATAGTCAATTGAGATATCGGTGTAGCCAACGTTGGCTTCGATATTCCAGTGGGATCGCTCTTGACGGTAGGCGAAAGTGCTCCGCCAGACACTGACGTCACGGTCATCCAAAATATCGAAGTCCTGATCGACTCGTTGGATCCCGGTGAAGACACGATCGAAAAAAGACCCGGAGTCTTCCGCATCGGAGGACGATTCTTCGATGGAGGAGAAAGAATCGGCGGGCCCTGCGAAGGCGAGTCCAGTGAGGAGAAAGAGGAAAAGGAGCTTCATGAACGTGATGATTGTTGTTCTTCGTCGCACTTTAGTGGCATGAGGCGCAGCCCCCTCCGGCGCTTTGTGAACTACTGGTGCGACCGCGTTCCAATTGGCTCACCAGGGTGAACTCTGAGAAATCGGCCCCTTTTTGCGCAAAACTCATCGCCGGTTTGCTGAGCTGGGGCTGATCGACAATGGAAACCTCTGCACAGGAACAAAGGGCGAAGGCCGTGAGGAGAAGAGCTAATTTCATGGGTGTGACTAATCTGAGCGACGTAAGAAGGGATTATTCCCAAAATATGGGAATAAAAAGAAGCCCGCCGATTCGGTGAGTATGAGTTGACGGCCCGAAGGGGAGCCCTATGCTCCAAATCATGTCAGACGTGGCCGCAGAAGCGAAGAAGATCCTCGAAACGATGCTTGGAAAGCTCGGATTTGAACACCAAATCGAAGTTAACGGTGATGAGGACCATTTGACTCTTAATATTCTTTCCCCCGATCAAACTCTCTTGATCGGGAAGAGCGGAGATCGTTTGGACGATCTTCAGTATCTCACTAACCGGATTCTGCGCGGCCTGAACGACGATGCACCACGGGTTCGCGTGGATTGCGATGGGTTCCGTGCCCAGCAAGAAGAGCGAGTGCAAGATAAGGCCCGAGGCATCGCGGATAAGGTGAAAGCCAGCGGAAATGAAATTTGGATGACGCCGATGAACTCGTATCATCGTCGCTTGGTGCACAACGCGCTTGTCGATGATCCTGAGGTCGAAAGCGTTTCTGAGGATAGCAACATGCGCAATAAGAAGATCCTCATCCGTCTGAAATAGGGCGCGATTGAGATCTCAATGTTTCCATGGAAACCCACCGCCTCGTTTTACCCGGGGATCTGAATCAGTTCGGGTTCCTTTTTGGAGGCTGCCTTTTGGGCTGGGTGGATGAAGCGAGTTGGATCGCGGCTTCTCTGGATTTTTCTGAGTGTCGTTTTGTGACGATCGGGATGGATCAAGTTGTCTTTCGGCACAGTGTGCGAGAAGGGACGATTCTGGCGATTGAGTCTGAAAAGGTGACTCAGGGGGTTACTTCTGTGACCTATCAAGTGAAAGTTCGCCGGGGTAGGGCCGGCCAAGGAGAGGTGATTTTTTCGACAAAGGTCACCTTTGTGAATGTCGATGAGTCAGGTGAGAAGAAGCGCTTGAGCTGATAACGCCGGCTTCTGAAGCGGCGAAGGCGTGGTGCGATTGGCCGTCATTGACATCAATTCCTGCGGTGACGGCGCTTCCTCCGGCGAGCGCGAAGAAGTTGTTGGAGCTTTGTCGATGAATGCGCCAGTTGGAGCCTTCTCTCTCTCTAGCTTGATCGCCCTGGAAATTGCACTTGAGGGAAAAAATACTTGCTATCAACGGACAGGATTACTCCAAGGCCGGATCGAAACTCGATTTTAGGGATGGCTAGCTGAGCGAATCTCACACAACAATAACGATAGACTTATAATGAAACGTATCATTATCTCCACCTCGCTACTCGCGGCCTCAGCCTGCGTCGCCAACGCAGCAGAGTTCCTTCCCATCAGCGCCTTCGACCACAACATGGTCGGAGCCAATCCGGGCGGTGACCCCGAACTGGCCGGCGGTCCTGGCGTCGGGTTCGATGCTGCGGAGCCCCACAGTAAGTTGGGCGGTGCCGATAATTGGTATACGGACGCCCCGGGCGGTTTCCCCTCCAATTATATTTCGGTTCACGACGGACCGGAATATATCTGGTTTGATCTCGGTGCCGATGTCCCGTTGAGCTAGATCAGCTATTGGGGTTACGCGAACAGCAACTCCAACGGCATGAGGGAGTTTAACCTCAGCTTCGCTACGGATGCCGAGGCGCTTCTCGGCGACGAGAGCTACGGAACGACTATCACATCCAACCCCTCCTTCACCGCGGTGCAGGAAGAATCTCCCTGGCAGAGCTTCCCCTTTCCAGAGGCCGTGACCGCGTGCTACGTGCGCCTCGAGGCGGTCTCAACCTTCTACGATCAGCCGGGAGCTGGACCTGGCGGCGACCGCCTCGGGATCGGCGACATCGCCTTCCTTGTGTCCGACGCCGCGGCAGGAAACGATTTAGTGGTGACAGAAATTGATGTCGTCGACGAGGACGTCGTCCTCACGTTCAAATCCAAACCCAGCCACAACTATAGCCTTTGGAGGACGACCGATCTGAGTAGATCGCTGGGCGATTGGGAAGAACTCAACGACGGCTATCCATCGGAGGGCGAGTTCACGACCTTCACCGACAACAATCTACCTGCGGGAACCCTGCGGATGTTCTACCAAGTGCGCCCCGCATTGTAAAATCAGGGGTTTTCTCATCACCATTGCTCGACTTGGCCTAGCTTGATCGTTTTGGTCTTGTTGACCCCAAAATGAATCGCGTTATTTGCGGGTCGCCATTTTTCTGAGAGGGAGTAAGGTTTACCCATGAACCAAGTAATGGGCATGTTGAGCGGAGGAAGTCCTCTGAGAATGGCCAAGCTGTTTTTTTGGGGTTTGGCATGTTTTGGGTCAAGATGTAGGTGATGTTTGAAGTTCGCGAAAAACCAGATTTGGTCGAACGAGCGATGCTCGTCGGTGTTTGCTATGATAAGCGTGAGGAAGAGGAGACGCGGAAGCTGCTTCTTGAACTCGAGGAACTTGTCGACACGCTCGGGATCGGAGTGGTCGGGATGGAACTCGTGCGTGTGCGCGCTACTCACAGAGGGTTGCTCTGTGGAACAGGGAAGGCCGATGAATTAGTAGAACTCGCGAAGGCTCGCGACTGTGACTGCATCGTTTTTGATAATGAATTGAGCCCGATGCAGCAGCGCAATTGGGAAGGTCTTTCGGACCTCACCGTGATCGATCGGGAAGAGGTGATCTTGGATATTTTTGCAAAGCGGGCGCGCACCAAGGAAGCCCGGCTTCAGGTTGATCTTGCCCGGATGCAGTATGCGCTTCCCCGGATGGCACGCATGTGGAGCCACCTTGACCGCGAAGGCGGTGGTGGTGGTGGAGGAAGTGGTGGTGGCGGAGGTGCATCCCGAGGAATGGGCGAGCAGCAGATTGAGGTCGACCGTCGTCTTGCTCGACAGAAAATTAGCAGGGTCAAAGATGAGTTGAATGCAGTTCGCAAACAACGTGCGACCCAGCGCAAAGAACGCACCCGAGGGGATATTGCGACGGCTGCGATTGTCGGTTACACCAATGCTGGGAAATCGACTTTGCTCAATAAGCTTGCGGGTTCGGACATCCTGGAGGCTGACATGCTTTTCGCGACTCTCGATCCTACCACTCGACGACTCGAGCTCGAAGATGGCCAGACCCTTTTAGTAAGCGACACCGTGGGCTTTGTGCGAAACTTGCCGCACCGATTAGTGGAGTCTTTTAAAGCGACACTCGAGGAGGCCATTTTGGCAGATTTTTTGGTTCACGTTTTGGATGCAAATTCCGATGAAATTCCAGAGCACTATACCACTACGTGTAATGTGCTCAAGGAATTGGGAGCGGATGACAAGGAGGTGATCGTGGTGCTGAATAAGATCGATCAGATCGAGGATCCCGCGATTCTGACGGGACTTCGTGCTGATTTTCCCGGAGCGATAGAGGTCTCGGCTCTTGAAGGAATCGGAATGACTGAACTTCTCGGGAAGTTCGCCAATAAACTTTCGGATCGGGTGAAGCGCTTGGATTATCGTATCCCGCAATCTCGAGGGGATATCACGGGGCTTCTCCATCGCGAGGGCAAAGTGCTGTCGACGGATTATGATGGGAACGATGTCTTACTGACCGCAGTGGTTCCCAAGGATTTTGAGGAACGATTTTCAGAGTTTATCGTTTCTGAGTAGATGAAGAAAATTCTCTTTCTCTTCTTGGCTCTGGTGCCACTGGGGTTGTCCTTTGTCGCGTTTAAGAAGCCTGCGATGGAATCGGCGGTGGACCGATCTCTGCCTCCGTTACGAAAGAATCTCTTTAATGACATGCCCGTGGACATCGGTTAGGCGGCGCTCGATGCCGTTGTGGTAGAAGCTGAGCCGCTCGTGATCGAGGCCGAGGATGTGTAGAATAGTCGCGTAGAAATCGTAAACGGTCGTGACTTTTTCGACCGCTTTGTGGCCGAAGGCATCGGTCGCGCCGTAGGTGAAGGGTGTCTTGACTCCGGCGCCAGCCATCCAGGCAGTGAAGCCGTCGGGGTTGTGGTCCCGGCCGCTTGCACCTTTTTGGAAAGTCGGCATGCGCCCGAACTCCGTTGCAAAAACGACGAGAGTATCTTCCAGGAGACCGCGCGTTTTCATGTCTTTTAGGAGAGCCGCTGTCGGCTGATCCAGAACGGGACCGTGAATGTTGTATTGTTTCTCGAGCGCCTTGTGGCCGTCCCAATTGCTGACGCCTTCGCCTCCGGTCTGATAGGCTCCGTTGAAAAGTTGCACAAAGCGCACTCCTTTCTCGATAAGGCGGCGTGCGAGGATGCAGTTGCGTCCGTAGGAGGCCCGCAGGTCCTTGATTTTGCTCCCGCTTTCATCCACTCCGTAGTCGCGCAGGATGTGGGCGGGTTCGCTGCTGAGGTCGGTGACATCGGGGATGCTCATTTGCATCTTTGCCGCGAGTTGATAACTGGCAATGCGCGCTGCGAGCTCGGTGTCGCCCGGAATTCCCGCGAGATGTCGATGGTTCTGGCGTTGCAAAAAGGCCCTCGTGGCGGCATCGGTGCGGGTGGTGATGCCGCCGGGGACGGCGAGGTTCCGAACCGGATTGACGGCGTTAAAATCGGTGCCTTGAAAGGCGGCTGGCAAAAATCCCGGCCCCCAGCAATTGCCACTCGACTGGGGCTTTCCGCGCACGTCGGGGATTGCCACGTAGGCGGGTAAATCGTCGGCCGCGCTGCCAAGAGCGTAGGTCATCCAGGATCCCGCGCTGGGAAATCCATCGAGGGTGAACCCGGTGCACATGAAATTCTCGCCCGGACCGTGGGTGTTCGTTTTGCCCGTCATGGCGTGCAGGAAGCACATTTCATCGGCGAGGTCGCCGAGCTTAGGAACCAAATCGGAGATCATCTTTCCTGATTGCCCGCGCGGTTTGAATTCCCAGGGACTCCTGGTGAGGTTGCCTTGCTGGCCCTGGAAAGTGATGAGATTTTCGCCGCCCGGCATTGGCTTGCCGTGGTGTTTGATGAGTTCCGGTTTGTAGTCGAAAGTATCAATTTGGCTCACCGCTCCGGAGCAAAAAATCATGAGGACTTGTTTGGCGCGCGGTTCGAAGTGGGGTAGCCGCGGGGCATTCGGATTGCCAGGGTCGATCACCGGAGTGATCGGGTTTTTCCCCGCCGCGCTTTCGCGGACTTTTTCCTGCGCCCCGAGCAAACCGTCGCGGGCGAGCAGGGAGGCGAGCGCAACACTTCCGAATCCACTGGCGGTGTGCGAGAGGAATTGGCGACGGTCAATGAAATGGTTGATGGGAATCATTGCAATGGCAGTGGATTAGAAGATGAAAAGAAGCTCGTTGGTATTGAGCATGGCGCGGCAGAAGGCCTGCATGCCGTGAGCTGCGATGAAGGTGCTTGAATCCGCGATTTCCTCCGCTGTCGCGGGACGTCCGTAGAGGAGGTTGAAGGCCTTGGCCGGATTACTCCCGATGCGCTCGGACAGCTTGTCGGCCTGCTGAATGATGAAGGGACTGTTGAACAAATTGAGAGCCTGCAAGGGGGTCGTTGAACGGCTGCGTTTCGGCATGACCTGATTGCCATCGGGGCAGTCGAAGGCTCCGAAAACGGCATCTTGTTCCTGGCGGATCTTCATCATGTAAACCATGCGCCGCCATTCTTTTGGTCCCGTGATTTTCTTTGGGCTGTAGTGCACGACATTCTCGCGATCGACCTCGAGGAGGTAAAACCCCGGTCCCTCGGTGTCTTCGAGATTGAGCGTGCCGCTGACCGCAAGGATGGAATCGCGGATCGCCTCGGCCTCGAGACGGCGGGGCGGGAAGCGCCATAGATAACGACCGCTCGCGTCGATCTTGGCCGCTTCGGTACGAGGTTGGCTCGATTGCTGGAAAGTGTCCGTCGTCAAGATCAGCCGCAAGAGTTCTTTGGATGACCAGCTGTTTTCCATGAATTCGGCGGCTAGCCAATCCAGCAATTCAGGATGAGTGGGGTTCGTGCCGTTGAGTCCAAAATCGCTTGGGGTATCGACGATTCCGGTGCCGAAGACGAACTGCCAGAGGCGGTTGGCCATCACCCGGGCGGTGAGTGGATTCTCCTTGGTCGCGATCCACTCGGCGATCTTAACGCGACGTTGTTGCTCGGCCTCGTCAACTTCCATCTTGAGGGAACCCATCACCTCAAGGGCATCCGGCGCTACTTCTTCGCGCTTCGCCATGGGGTCGCCGCGGTAGAGACGGTGGGTTTTTCCGGGCTTGGAAAAATTAGCGATCCAAGCCTGCTTACCAGTTTCGAGGGAGGCGATGCGCGTGTTCTTGTCTGAGATCGTCGCCATCAAGCTACGGGCTGCCTTTGCCTCGGCGGTGTTCAATTTTGCGAGAAAGGCATTGGGGTCAGGTTGTCCTCGAAAGGGATGGCGGTCGGCGGATCTGGCGAGGGTCTTCCACGTCTTCTCGTCCAACGAAGCCTCGATGAGATAATCGGTCGCGAGTCGGTCGGTATTGACGCCATTACGGTCACGGGCCCACTCGATTCGCTCGATGGGTTGAGGAGTCTCGAACTCCAGTTGCACCCAACCGTTCTTTTTGTGACAGATCCAGCTGTGCTCGTTTCCGATTAGTCCGTCATTGATGTGCTCAAGCTGATGAATTGGGTAGCCGGGCAGGCTGCCGGAAGCGGTGGGAGAGGCACCGAGCGCGACGTTTTGGCCCTCTGGATCGAAGACCATCAGCTCGTCAAGGCAGGGTTGTCCCGCATTTGTTTCCCGGATCGTAAAGCGCACGAATTTTGCTTCGATCACGCTGAAGTTTTCGACATTTAAAATGGCATTCACTGGGTCTCTGAGATTCGAGGGCCCCTTTCCGTCCTTCGTTGCGGCCTTCTTCCTGAAGTCATCGACGGCGTCCTTGTGCGCTGCGAGTTCGCGACGGAGTTGCGCGATTTCCTCCTGCGACTCCTTGTTCATCGCTTTCTTCAGCGTGCGGTCGCCGTATCCTACTCCGGCGAAGACGGCTTGAAACTCATAGAAGTCCTTTTGCGAGATGGGATCGAATTTGTGATTGTGGCATCTTGCGCAACCGATCGTCAGGCCCAGGAAGGTCGTGCCCGTGGTGTTGACGATGTCGGTGAGTTCATCCTGCCGCTGCATGAGAGTTAGATTGATGTCCGGGCTTTTGACAATGTCATAGGATCCCGCGACGAGAAACCCGGTCCCCACCTCCGCTCCGAAGGCGTCGCCCGCGATCTGTTCCCTAATGAACCGGTCGTAGGGTTTGTCCTCGTTGAACGAGTTGATCACAAAGTCGCGGAATGGGTAGGCGTGGGGTCGCTCGCGATTCGTTTCAAATCCGTTGCTCTCGGCAAAGCGGACGACATCAAGCCATCTCCGCCCGATTCGTTCGCCGTAGCGCGGGCTGGCGAGGGCGCTGTCGACGAGGTTCCGCCAGGCTTCTTCTTCCGGTGATTTGTCGGCGAGAAATTTCGCGACTTCCGCGGTATTCGGGGGCATCCCGTGGATTACCAGGTAGAGGCGGCGGATCAAGGTGCGGCGATCGGCGCGGGGCGAAGGGGTGAGGCCTTTTGTCGCTCTCTTTTCATTGATCATTTCATCGATCGTCTTTTCCTTGAAACCATCGCGACTGACCGGCTGGAAGGACCAGTGATCGGTCGTCATTTTCACTTCGGCCAACTTCTCCGATCCTGGCATTTTAGCACCTTCGTCGATCCACTTCCGCAGCGTTTCTAATTGGGTCCCGTTGAGCGGATCGCCTTTTTCTTCGGGCGGCATCGCTTCGTCCGGATCAGCGCGTGACACGAGCTTGATGAGGTGGCTCTTGGCACTTTTGCCAACGAGAAAGAGAGGTTCCCCCGAGTTCCCACCTTTCAGAATCATGGCGGGCGAATCCAGGCGGAGCTTGCCTTTCTGTTTCGACTCGCCGTGGCATTGATAACAATGTTCGGTGAAAATGGGCTTCACCTCGTTCTCGAAATCGACCTCGGCGGATACGGGAGCGATGACGATCACAAGGACGAGGAGCCAGAGAGTTGATAAAAAAGACCTCATGAGGGGAAATTGCAAAGTTTGCTGTGTAATGGATACGTTATAGGGGCGAGTTATTCTTACGAGAACCCGCCCGAACTTTCGAGGACCCGGTGCGTGGTCCTGGAAAGGATGACGGAAGTGGAGAGGAGGAGAAGTGTCGTTTGCATGATTTGAATTTTTGTTTCAATCACTCAATCGTGATCGCGGCCACCCGCTTCCAAAATTCTCGGATCTCAAAGAAGCCTTCAATTTGCTCAATCAAGAGATGGGCACGCACGGATTGCTCGATCTGGGGTGGACGGCGAAGCTGGACGATCCCAAGAAGCACTTCGGGGTGTGTCGGATGGGGCGGGCTGCAATGTTTGTCATGAGGCTCCCGAATTCGATATCGATCCGAACAGCCGGAACAATAGAGTGGTGGGTTCGCTTGGAGGGGGGGACTGACACCACGAATACTCGGTCGCCGAGCCTTCGGGACATGGCCGATGCCGATGGTAATCTCCATGGTGGTCTCATGCACAACGCGATCTTCAATTCACTGCGTGAGGTGATTGATCACTACAATGCAATTCCGAATCCTCCCGCGCCAAATCTTGATCCCCGCCTTGCAGGAGGACCTGGAGGACCAGTGGGACCCGGAGGTCCGGGTGGTGGCACTCAGAATCTCAATTTGACCGAGCAGGAAAAGAACGATTTGGAAAACTTCCTCCTCACCCTCACGGGCTCTTCGGTTTACACCGATCCGAAATGGTCGAGCCCTTTTGATGGGAACGGCAGTCTGTCCCTCATTATTCTTCCCACGGAGACGGCGACGTTTGCGATCAGTGAAGATGCCGGTGGAAACCAGATGGTCACGGTTTCAGCGCAGGGAGTTCCTAATGTTGCCTACCTCTGTGTTTCCTCTCCTGATTTATCCAACTGGAGTGAGGCCACGGAAGTCGTGGCGGACGCCAACGGGCTGATTTCGATGACGGCGCCCGTTGGTGCAGACAAGCAGTTCTTCAAGATCGGCTACGCAGTCGTGGGACCATAGGAACGGACGAATTTGAAAGGCGCTCTGTGGAAGGTAGCGCTCTTTCTAAGAACCTGTCCTCGCAAGAGGGCAGGTTTTTTCTTTGGGGAAAATTACTTCCCGTAGACTTCGTCGGGATCAAAGGTGCGCTCGTCGTCGACAAAAGTCGTCGCGGCGGGATTGCTGTCGAAGCTAACCGCGCGATAGAAACAGGAACGTCGGCCCGTGTGACAGGCGCCAGCTCCCTGCTGAGTCACGTAAAGAATGAGGGCGTCCTGATCGCAGTCGGTGCGAATTTCGTGGACCTTTTGAACGTGTCCCGAGGTGGCTCCCTTATGCCAGAGTTCCTGACGGGAGCGGGAGTAATAGACGGCCTCTTGTTTTTCGAGGGTGAGTTTAAGGGACTCCTCGTTCATGTAGGCCAGCATCAGGGGCTCACGAGTCTCGGAATCGATCGCCATGGCGGGGATTAATCCGTCGGTATCGAACTTCGGACAGAATCCGAGGGTCTCATCGAGTTCCTTCTTTTCGGGGCGGGGGGCAAATTCCAACTCGCTCATGCCGCGACCCTTAGGTGATCAGGGGAGATGGTCGAGACAATATTCCTCGTCATTTTCAGCAACGCGGAACTGCAGATCAGGATCGGAGTTCTCGGTACGATCACAAATTTTGCAGCGATGAAGGCTGGTGCCGTTTCCGATCCGGGTGGATTGGAACTTATTTCGTCGGACGGCTACCTGGTGTCTCGTTTTCCGCCATTTCCAAGCCTTGGGGATCGCCCAGACCAGGTAAGGGAGGTAGATCAAAAGGTAGAAGACCGCAAGGAGGGGGATTCCTGTTCTGACCCATGATTCGACGCTGATGATTGCGATCCCAACTCCGGCCAAGACCGCAAAAATCCAGACTTTGACGGGAAGGAAAAACATCAAGAGAAAGGTGTAGTGGGGCTGAATGGTGGCAAAGGCGAAGAAGATCGCGAAGTAGTAGACTTTCCCATCGAACAAGAAGGGGAAGAAATTGAGCGCGAGCCCTTGGCAAATGATGGTGGCGTATAGGTAAAGGGACGTCCGGGTGCTGCCCCAGGCGAGTTCTAGGGTCTCGTCGAAGAGAAAAAAGATTCGCAGGACGATGAGAGTGAAGAAGAAGGGAAACACGAGGCTTCCTCCGGGACTGGGTGGGTAGGGCGGATAGAGAACCCAACTGAAGAGCCGCCAGATTTCCCCAGACATGACTTTGTCAATATTTGGGTAGATGATTTCGCCGGCTTTGGGATTGAAAATGAGGACGAGAAAGAAAACCCCTTGAAGCATTGCGAGCGCTTTAATGAGGCCCGGGAATGCGAGCCAGGCAAAGCGGCTTTCGATGGTTAATCGTTTCTGTGACACAGCCCTGAAAATGATCTCTTCTGACGGGTTGACAAGTCCAATCAGCGTCGACAGGTTTCCGCCGTGAGTGACGTCTTAAGACTTTCCCCCTTGGACGAGAAGCATCGAGAGCTCGGAGGAAGGATGGTGCCCTTTACTGGTTGGGAAATGCCGGTGATGTATTCGTCTATTATCGACGAACATAAGGCAGTGCGCGAGCACGTGGGGGTCTTCGATATTTCCCACATGGGACAGCTTTTTTTAAAAGGGGATGACGCAGAATCGTGGCTCAACCGAATGCTGGCGAATGATGTCGCTAAGCTTGAGGACGGGGAGGCACAGTATACTTTTCTTCTGAATGACCAGGGTGGAGTGATCGATGATCTGATCATCTATCGTCTCGCCGAAAATGACTACCTGCTTCTAGTGAATGCCGCAAAGATCAAGGAAGACGTCGATTGGCTCACTCAGCATCTGGAAGGGGATCTGCAGTTGGAAAATCTCAGTGATGACTGGGCAGGCATCGCAGTTCAGGGGCCAGATGCCTCAGAGGTTTATTTTAAGATGACTGAAGGACGCACTCTTCCTGCGCGCAACCATGTCGATGATTTGAGTCACATGGGTCATCGCATGATTGTCTGTCGCACCGGATACACGGGCGAAGACGGCTTCGAACTTTTCTGCCCTGCTTCCCAGGCTTCCTCTTGGTGGTCACTCCTTATGGATGAGGGTGTCGCTCCCTGCGGACTGGGAGCCCGGGATTCGCTTCGACTGGAAATGTGCTATCCGCTCAATGGTTCGGACCTTTCTCCAAGCCGGAGTCCACTGGAAGCAGGATTAGGAATGTTTGTGGCACTTGGGAAAGAGCGCTTCATTGGCGGTGATGCCTTGCGTGATCAAAAGGAACAGGGCGTAAGCGAGCGACTGATGGCGATCCAGCTTTGTGAAAGAGGCGCGCCACCCCGGCCGGGCTATCCGGTCCATGATATGGAGGGTAGGCCCCTCGGTGAATTGGCCTCGGGTGGTCTTTCTCCCTCGCTTGGTACCGGAATTGGACTTGCTTATCTTCCGACGGATCGGGTGAAGGTGAACACTCCGGTTCAAATCGAAATCCGAGGAAAATACCTTTCGGCAAAAGTCGTGAAAAAGCCTTTTTATCGGAAATAAGACTTCGTAATAAATTCAATTGTATGACCGCACCAGACAACTGCCGCTACACCCCTGATCATGAATGGGTTCGCCTCGATGGAGACATCGTTACCATTGGAATTACCGACCATGCTCAAGACGAATTGAGCGATGTTGTTTTTGTGGAGCTTCCCGATCTCGGCGATGTCGACAAAGCGTCTCCGGTTGGGGTGGTCGAGAGTGTCAAGGCGGCCAGTGACATTTATGCTCCGCTCGCGGGAGAGGTTGTGGAGGTCAATTTAGACCTCGTTGCTGATCCTTCGATGGTCAATTCCGACCCCTACGATGGCGGTTGGATTTTTAAAATGAAGATCGATGATACCTCGCAATACGAGGCGCTCATGGATGCGTCTTCATACACCGGCATCGTGCGCTAGAAGGTCATGATGACGCAGCCCTTTTCCCGTCGCCACATCGGACCGTGGGATCAGTCTAGGACTGCTCTCCTGGAAGCAGTCGGCCAAAGTGATCTTGATGCTCTTCTCGCCAAGATTGTTCCTTCCGAGATTCAGTGGCCGGAGGGGACGATTCTTCCGGAAGCTCTGAGCGAATCGGAGGCTCTTGAGCTTCTTAAAAGCAAGCTCGGTCAAAACAAGATACTCAAATCATTCATCGGCCAGGGCTATTCTGGAACGGTCACTCCGCCGGTCATTCAGCGGAACATTCTTGAAAATCCCGGGTGGTATACCGCTTATACCCCGTATCAGCCGGAGATCTCGCAAGGGCGATTGGAGGCCCTGCTAAATTTTCAAACCCTCGTGACCGGGCTTACCGGGCTCGATGTCTCGAATGCCTCGCTTCTCGATGAAGCCACGGCGGCCGCGGAGGCGATGAGTCTCGCGCTCACGATGAAGCCCAAGGCGACCGTCTTTTGGGTCGATGAAGAATGCCACCCCCAGACCATCGATGTCGTGCGCACTCGAGCCGAGCCTCTTGGGATCGAAGTAAAGGTGGAAAAAATTTCCAATTTTAGCGCGAGCGAAGATCTAATTGGTGCGCTGGTGCAGTATCCCTCGACTTTGGGAAACGTGCGCGATTTTAGTGATTTCTCAGAGCAGGTTCACGGAGTGAAGGCCCAGGTCGTGGTCGCTGCTGATCTTCTGGCACTCACTCTCTTAAAATCTCCCGGAAGCATGGGTGCTGATATTTGCGTGGGATCGAGCCAGCGCTTTGGCGTTCCTCTCGGTTTTGGGGGGCCGCATGCGGCTTTCATTTCTTGTGTCGATAAACTGAAGCGGAAGATCCCGGGTCGACTGGTTGGGGTGTCGATCGATTCCCAAGGGAATGCTGGGTATCGCTTATCGTTGCAGACTCGCGAGCAGCATATTCGCCGAGACAAGGCGACCTCGAACATCTGCACCGCGCAAGTCCTTCTCGCCGTGATGGCATCGATGTATGCCGTGTATCATGGCCCCGACGGACTGCGTCACATTGCTTCAAGCGTTCGTTCATTGACTGGTCGATTGAGTTCGGGGTTGAAAGAAGCGGGGGTGGAGTTGGTGAATGACTCCCACTTTGACACGCTCACGGTGCAGGTCGGCGGTCGGGCGGAGGGGATTCTCTCGGCAGCGGTGGAGAAAGGATACAACCTTCGTAACTTTGGCGATGGCCGACTTGGGGTTGCCTTTGATGAAACGACGACGGAGCAAGATCTAAGCGCTATTTGTGAACTCTTTGGAGCGTCTCCGGGAAAGGCCGATGAGCTGGCGGCAGAAATGCTTCGAGACGAAAAGATTCTCCCGCAAGAGGTCTTCCATTCTTATCACAGCGAAACCGAAATGATGCGTTACTTGCATCGTCTCGAAGCTCGTGATCTCGCGCTGAATGAATCGATGATTCCGCTGGGTTCATGTACCATGAAGCTCAATGCGGCGGCAGAAATGATGCCCCTGACTTGGCCGGAGGTTTCCTCCCTTCATCCCTTTGTCCCGGAAGATCAAAGCAAGGGGTATCAGATCATGCTCACTGAGTTGTCTAGTTGGTTGGCCGAAATCACGGGATTTGCGGCAGTTTCGCTACAACCCAATGCGGGTTCGCAGGGGGAATATGCCGGTCTTCTGGCGATTCGTTCCTACCACCAAGCCAATGGCGATCAGGATCGAAATAAGTGTCTCATTCCGATGTCGGCGCATGGGACGAATCCGGCCTCGGCTGTCATGACGGGCTTCCAGGTCGTTCCGGTAAAATGTGACGACGAAGGGAACATCGATACTGATGATTTTCACGCCAAGATCGCGGAGTATCGCGAAAATTTGGGTGCACTCATGGTGACTTATCCCTCGACTCATGGAGTTTACGAAGAGGGGATTCAGGAATTGTGTGCCGCGATTCATGAGGCGGGCGGACAAGTTTACATGGATGGTGCCAATATGAACGCGCAGGTTGGAGTGACCAATCCCGGGCTCATCGGTGCTGATGTGTGTCACTTGAATCTGCACAAAACTTTCTGCATTCCGCACGGAGGCGGTGGTCCGGGAGTCGGCCCGATTGGGGTGGCGGCTCACTTGGTGGAGTTCTTGCCGGGACATCGCGACTTTGGAGATTCTGCCAATGTTGTTTGTTCTGCTCCCTGGGGAAGTGCTTCGATCAACGTCATTTCCTGGATGTATATCGCGATGATGGGGTCGGCAGGGCTGAAGGACGCCACTGCGGTGGCGATCTTGAATGCCAACTACATCGCTAAGCGCCTCTCGCCGGTTTATCCAATTCTCTACACGGGGCGCGGGAATCTGGTGGCTCACGAGTGCATTATTGATACCCGTCCGTTGACAAAGGCGAGTGGAATCACGGTGGAAGACATTGCGAAGCGTCTCATCGACTACGGCTTTCATGCACCGACGATGAGTTGGCCGGTGGCGGGAACGCTCATGATTGAGCCTACCGAATCGGAATCGAAAGAGGAGCTGGATCGTTTTTGTGAAGCGATGCTGGGGATTCATGTAGAGATTGAAGAAGTCATCGCGGGGGAGGCTGATCCTGCTGACAACGCATTAAAGAATGCGCCTCACACTGCGGAAATGGTGATTGCTGATGAGTGGAGCCATTCTTATTCGAGAGAAAAGGCCGCCTTTCCAGTGCCACGACTTAGGAGGCACAAGTTCTGGCCAGTCGTCGGACGGATCGATAACGTGCACGGGGACCGCAATCTTGTGTGCACCTGCGACACCGTCGAAAATTATGCCCGACCTTCCGAATAAAACAACATCTCCCGATTGGGATCAATGGCAGCCCGAGATCGAGGCGACTCTCCTTTTTGTTCATCAAGGAAGCCGGGTTCTTCTGATTGAAAAATTACGAGGGATCGGGATGGGAAAAATTAATGGTCCCGGCGGGAAGATTGATCCAGGTGAGACTCCCGAGGAGTGCGCGATTCGCGAGGTGCAAGAAGAGCTGCACATCACTGCGCTGGATCCGGTGAAACGAGGAGAGCTTTGGTTTTCGATGTCCAATCTTCCGGACATTCATTGCCATGTTTATACTGCGACGCAATTTACGGGAACTCCCACCGCGACGGATGAGGCGATTCCATATTGGTGTGAGATTGCCGACATTCCTTTTGAGCGGATGTGGGAGGATGATTCTTACTGGCTACCGCAGGCTCTGAAGGGCGAGACCTTTGATGCGCGCTTTCTTTTCGAGGAAGAAAAGATCCTTTGGGATGAGGTCGTCTTCGGTGAAGAGTCGGCAAAACTTTGGAAAAAGCGAAGTGAGCCGTAGCAGAGACTCTCAGTCTCTTTCCCGACCCCCAACCAAGGAATAATCCTACCGTCCGCGTCCTCGTCGCTCCACGGATAGAGAGGCTAAGAGACTCTCCTGCGTCCCTCCACAAAGCCCCGTAACCTACCCTTGTGAAAGCTTAATAATTCCTTAGGGTCGCAGTGATCTTATGGAAATCTGGAAAGCGATCGTTGTCGGCATTGTGCAGGGCTTAGCCGAATTTTTGCCCGTTTCGTCATCGGGGCATATTGTCCTGACTCAGTATCTTTTGGGGATTCGTGAGGTTGGTTCCTCGCACCAGCCTGACCTGGCATTTGAAGTCATTCTTCATATTGGAACGCTGGTGAGTGTGCTGATCTTCTTCTGGCCGAGTCTTTGGAGATTGGTGCAGTCGCTCTACACACCGTCGATGATCGAGGATCGTAAGATGATTATGTGGTTAGCGATTGCCACCGTGCCGGCGGTGATTGCTGCTTTGCTCTTTAAAGATTTTTTCGATTCAGTCCCCGGAAATCCATTTATGGTTTCGTCTTTTTTGATTCTGACAGGGTTGATTCTTTTTATTCCACGCTTGGTGAAAGGACGCTTGGAGAAAGTGGGCTTGAAGAGTTCCGTGATTATGGGAATCGGTCAGGCCTTTGCCATTCTTCCGGGTGTTTCGCGTTCGGGATCGACGATTGCTGCTGGACTGGTGAGCGGGGTGAAGGCGGAGAAAGCGGCCGAGTTTTCCTTCTTGATGTCGATCCCTGCGATCGCCGGAGGCTTTGTCCTCACGATGAAGGATCGGATTGAAGAAACGGGGTCTTTTTTCGAAGCATTAAAGTCCTGTTTTAATACACCTTATCTCGCAGGAGCAGCGGCGGCAGCGGCCGTGGGCCTTCTTGCAATTTACCTCGTTATGGGCGCGGTGAAGCGCGGGAAGTTGGAGTATTTTTCCTACTACTGTTTCGCCGCGGGGATCGCGGGGATGATCTATTTTTATTAGACTGATAGGGGGAGCGTGCGATTAGATCGCCTCTTCCGGGCTTGATAGCTCGTTGTATTAAAAACCCCACGCGTTGCGTGGGGCTAAGTTAGATCGCACCGTTGGTGCTGATGAAAAGATGGATCTCGCGACTCGTGGAGTTGTCCCGTTAGTAACTGCGACCCCAGAGCGCGCGGGTTTTGGTAGGTTTTCCGGTGAGGACACAGGGGGCTTCCGCTTCTTCCTGCTTGTCGAGAGGGAGGCAGCGGACGGTGATCTTGTGCTTCTTGGAAAGCTCTTCCTCTTCTTCGCGTGTTCCAGCCCAAGGGGTAAGGAGCCAGCCGGGATCTTCGGTGGACCAGTGGCTTTCGAAAGCGGCGAGGTCGGCTGACTCGGCGATGTTTTCGTCGCGTAGAGTCCGTGCTTTTTCGAGAAGCGATTGATGCACTTCGTCGAGCGTGTCGACGACGTCGCGCAGGAAGTCTTCCTTATCGAGGAATGATTTCTGATTGGGAGCTTGGTCACGACGTTGGAGGCAAACTTTGCGTTCTTCCAAGTCGCGCGGTCCGATCTCGACGCGGAGAGGGACGCCTTTTTTAACCCACTCCCACTTTTTGATACCGCCACCGAGGTCGCGGTCATCGACTTTCACGCGGAGCTGCTCGCCGCCATACGATTGTTCGCGGAGGCGGGTTGCGAGGGACTGGCAGGCGCCAATGATGGCGTCGCGGGATTCAGGTTTTGGCGTGACGGGAACAATGACGATTTGTTGAGGGGCAACCCGGGGTGGGAGGACGAGTCCATCGTCGTCGGAGTGCGCCATGATAAGAGTTCCCACGAGACGGGTTGAGACGCCCCATGAGGTGGTGTGGACGTGCTGTTCTTTGTTATCGCGATCGACGAAGCTGATGTCCTGCGCCTTGGCAAATTTTTGTCCGAGGTAGTGAGAGGTTCCGGCTTGGATCGCCTTTTTGTCCTGCACCATGGCTTCGATGGTAAAGGTCATTTCGGCTCCGGGGAAGCGCTCGGCTTCCGTCTTTTCACCCATGACGACGGGGATCGCGAGGAGGTCGCGGAGGACATCGGAGTAAAGCTGGTGAATCATCTTGGTCTCGACGATTGCTTCTTCTTTTGTTTCGTGAGCGGTGTGACCTTCCTGCCAGAGGAATTCGGCAGTGCGAAGGAAAAGGCGGGGTCGCATTTCCCAGCGCATGACATTGGCCCACTGATTGATGAGGAGGGGGAGGTCGCGGTAGGACTCGACCCAGCGGGAGAAAGCGGCACCGATGATGGTCTCGGAAGTGGGGCGGATGACGTAGGGCTCGGCGAGCTTACCCTTCGGGATCATCTTGGTTTTTCCGTTCTCGTCTTTTACGGTCTCAAGGCGGTGATGAGTAACGACGGCGCATTCGGTGGCAAAGCCTTCGGCGTGCTCGGCTTCTTTTTCGAGATAAGAAAGGGGGATGAGAAGAGGGAAGTAGGCATTCTCGTGGCCGGTGGCCTTGAAGCGACCATCGAGGTCGCGCTGGATTGCTTCCCAAATCGCGAAGCCCCACGGCTTGATGACCATGCATCCACGGGTCTCGGAATTCTCGGCAAGGTCGGCATTGCGGACGACTTGCTGATACCACTCGGGAAAGTTCTCGGAGCGGGTAGGGGAGATTGCGTTTTTGGGCTTGGCCATGACGCACGGAGAATCACGTAAAGTGGGGCGAAGGCAAAGAGTTTTCTGAGTTTACAGTGGGCAGTTCACAGTTCCCAGCAAGAGCTTGGAAGTGGTGGTGGGTGAGCCACGAGCCGTCCGTGTCGTGTTCAGGGACGGAAGTGAGAGTGGCTGCGGGTGAGTTGGAAGGGATAGCCTGCTGAGGCTCCCATTTTATACAGTCCCCAAATGATGACCTCATCAGAAGCATTTTATCTGGTGCGCGGATGGATTGAAGACTCTCAGAGCGTGTTAATGAAGACGTTCCGGATCGATTGGTGGGCGCGGGGATTGATGCCGTCGTAGAATTGAATTCGTTGGTTACCGCTGAGGTGGATTTCGCCGGGGCCGGATCCTGTTCGCTGAAGAATCCCGCGGAGTTCTCCGGTGAGCTTCGGTTTGGGATTTCCCTTGGTGACAGTCACGGAAGTGCCATCGAAAAGGTAGACTTCAGTGGAGCCGAGGCGACGGAACCAGTTTGACAGCCTAGAGGGAAACATCATTTTAGAAGGCTCTTAACTTGGATAAGAATTGGGAAAAGAGAGCTTCCTCTATGTTCCGAGGGCTCTGTGAGCTGCGGTGCGGGTTTCTTCGATTTGATCCAGAGAGTATTCTGTCTTCCCCTCGAATCCCCAGACGGGAGCCGGCCAAGCGGGATCGGACCCGGAGCGGCCGACGATGTGAATGTGCATTTGGCGGACGATGTTTCCGATACAGGCGACGTTGAGCTTGTCGGGTTTGAAATGGTCGTCGACGAAGTTAGAGACGACCCGGATGACAAATGCGATCTCGGCGTATCGCTCGGGGGAGAGTTGGTGGAGGTCTTCAAGGCCTTCCTCAACTTCAGGAATGATGAGTAGCCAGGGGAAGGAGGCGTTGTCTTTGAGTCGAATATGGCAGCCGCTGACGAGACAGAGAGGATGGGAGCCTTTTTCGAGGCGTGGGTGGAGCTGGAAACTCATCGTTTGAGAAGGAGGATTAGCGAACGTCTGGCTGAGTAAAATAGCTTCTGATATTAAGCGTGCCACCGGAGGAGGCTTCCCAGCGCTGGAGCCGATCGAGGCAGTCTTCGATGATGTTAGAAGATGATTTCCTCTGCGAGAGGTCGTTCATTTCGAAAGGGTCTTTGATGAGATCGTAGAGTTTTATGTGCCGTTCGGTCTTCCGGCGATAGAGGACGAGCTTGTGATCCTCTACTCTGATGGAACGCATATCGTTGCAGTAGGCTCCGAGGATATCCTCCCAGGGGCCGGTTTCTTTTCCATTCATTTGCGGCACGAAGCTTCGGAATTGGCAGAGTTCGGGCTTGGGGATTTTGGCAAGCTGCATGAGGGTTGGTAGGACGTCTTGAAGGTAGACGGAGGCATCGATGAATTTGTTTTTGGGGATGTGGGGGCCGGCAAGAATTAATGGTGCCTTGAGGCTTTTTTCGTAGAGATTTTGGCAGCCCATGACACCATTTTCTCCATTGTTGATTCCATTGTCGGACAGGAAAGCGATGATGGTGTTCTCATAGGATCCCGACTGCTTGAGTGCGCTGAGGATACGGCCGAGGTGGCGGTCGAGACGCTCGATGACGAGGTAGTAGTCTCGATACCGATTGCTGGCGAATTTAGGGCTGATTTTCTTGGGCGATTTGAGGCTAAAATAGAAGTGTCCGTTTTTGATGTTGGGAGGGAGACTTAGCTGGTCTGACTTAATGCTTTTAAGTTCCTTTTGTTCGTATTGCCAGGGAAGTGCGGGGGCGTTGAATCCGACGTAGAGGAAGAAGGGTTTCTCTTGCGAAGTGGCTTTTTTGAGGAGCGAAATGGCGTTCTCTCCGGTGAGGTTGGTGAGATGCCTTCCGTTTTCCCAGTTAGCTCCCTGGTCATGATTCCACGCGGTGAAAGGGGTCTTTGTTTCTTCGAGAGAAAGTGGAACCGAGCGCTTGTCGAGAACATGGTCGAAAGTAGAATCCATTCCGCCTTTTGCGCCCACGTGCCAGGCTCCTGTGCCATAAGTTTCGTAGCCTCCATCCTTGAAGGCCTGGATCAGAGGTGGGTCTTCGCTGCCTTTTACCTTCGAAGCGAGCCAGAGGAACTTGCCGGTAAACATCATGGTGCGGCTCGCAAAGCTGACGTCATCGACCCAAGAGCCCATGTTGGAAGCATTGGTGAAGGTGACGCCTGCCTTCACGAGGCTATCGATATTTGGAGTGTTGATTCCGTTGTTTCCGAGAGCGGAGATTGTCTCCAGGGCCTGGTCATCGGTTAGGAGGAAGAGAATATTTGGTTTCTTGGCCGCTTGAGATGAACTCACTGCGAGTAGAAGGAGGAAGATGGAAATGAAAAGCGGCTTCATTGCTGAGGTATAAATGAGATGGTGATCCTCAGAGCTTTAGGGGGAAGCAAATTTTATTAAAAAGGGACTGGTGCGGTGAAGGTCATCTTTTCCCCAGTGGTGGGATGAGTGAAAGTGAGTTCACAGGCGTGGAGTTTCATTTTCCCGGGGAGGTCGCCATTTCCGTAGAGCGGGTCATCGACGATGGGAATGCCGAGTCCTTTCGGGTGTGCGGAGTGGACCCGGAGTTGATGAGTGCGGCCGGTGATGGGGTGGAAGGCGATGCGGGTTTTTCCATTTTCGATGCCAAGCTTCTTCCAGTGGGTGGTGCCGATCTTGCCGTGAATCTCATCGTAGATTTGATGGGGGCGGTTTTCGATATCGAGTCGGAAGGGCAGGGTGATGGTGCCTTCTTCGCCCGCTAGTTCGCCCTCGAGAAGAGCGAGGTAGTGCTTGTCGGTTTCGCGGTTCTGAAACTGGAGCGAAAGGTGGCGATGGGACGCGGCAGTGAGAGCAAGAACGAGGAGTCCCGAGGTGTCCATATCGAGCCGGTGGACGGAGGGCTGTGCGAGGCAGTCCGGGAACATCTGTCGGATGCGATGGGAAACGGAGTCGATTTTTTCGGGGCCACGACCGGGGATCGAGAGAAGCCCGCTGGGTTTGACGACGACGACAATGTCTGCGTCTCGGTAGAGAATTTCCACGTTATTTTACAGCTTCATGTTCGCCGTTTTCTTTCACGATGGTGAGTTGGCCGCCAGTGCGCTTGGAGAGGTCTTTGAGATCTTTGATCGCTTGAGGAACCATCATGGCGACGCAGTTGATCACCACGCCCATTTTGGCGGCGCGATCTCCGACTTCTTTTGACCAGACGTCGGCGCCTCTTGCTGCACCATCGGTCATGAAGTAGATCATTTGCGGGGGAGGGTCCATGTTGAGGGCCATGTTGATGGGGTGATTCCAAACGGTGCCGCCAACAAGGGGGGTTTCCTTGACGATCTTGGTGAGGTTCTTGATTTGGGGATCTGTCACCGTGATCCACGATGCTTTTTCAAGGTTACCATCCGGCACCCAGCCGAAGGATCCGCCTGTAGTCTTCCATTTAAACTTTTTGCCTTTGGCTGAGGTGACCTGACCTTTTTGGACGCTGCCGCCTGCTTCCCAAGATGGGCCGGCGAAGAAGATCATGCCCAGTTTCATTCCTGGCATCATTTTTGAGAGAGAGTCGGTGAGTTCTGCGCGCATGAGCTTTTCACGGCCCTTTCCTTTCATCGATGAGGAGTAGTCGATCACGTAAGCAAGTCGTTCGGCGCGAACTTGTTGGCCAAAGAAGGTCGCTGAGCCAGCGCCATCGCCAAAGTCTCCATCGCCCCAGCCATCACCGAAGTCGTCGCCATCACCGAAGTCGAGGGAAGGTTCGGGGACGTTGATCTCAGGAACCGGAATGGCGGTGGGGGAAGCTGTCGTGGAGGCAATGATGCGAGCGATGGCAGAGCTGGGGGAAGAAGGTTTACGGGAAACGTTCGTTCTGAGTTTTTGCTTTTCGACGACGACTTCGTCTTCCGAAGCTGCATTGTAGCTGACGATTGTGGGGATTTCCTTCTTCTCGGTGACCATCATGATGATGCCCAGAATGATTCCAATAAGGGTGATGATCAGGAGAGCCGTGATGAGGCTGACCACGGTCGAGAGCTTTTGCTGTCGGCGGAGAGCTTCTTTCGCGGTGGCTGAAGGGACATTACTGACGTTGCTCATGGGATCTGATTTTGAGGTTTAACGAAGGGAAGCGGAGAAAGATTAGAGGAAGATAGCGAATTCAGGAGGATTTCTGAAGACTCAATGTGAGCAGAGAGGTGAGAAAGAGCATTCCTGACCTGACTCAGAGATAGGCGGTGAGGCCTCCGTGGGAGTAGGAGAGTCGGTTGATGGCGTAGGATTTTTTGTTCATTTGGGGGGAGGAACTCAAAATTCTAGATGGGGAAACCTAGATGAATTTAAATGAAGGGAGTTTAAAACAGGAAACGTGAGAGGGGGCGATTACGGGGGAAAAGAGGATGCCGAAGCTGGGGGGTTACCTACTTTGAAAGCTCCTTTATGGACACTTTTACTGTGCCGGTTTGGGTGTTGGTAATTTTAATGGACGGGTTATGTCGGAAGTGGACGAAATGAAAAGAAGAGAAAGGTGACGAGTTAGCCCCGGATTTGGATGTTATCGATGAGGCGGACAGGGCCGAAGAAGCAGGCGGTGGCGAGGGTCGCGAGGGAGGTTACTTTTGCAAGAGGCTGAAGAGATTCGGAGTCAACGAGTTGTAAGTAATCGATGCGGAAATCTTCCGGCGCGTCTTTTGAAAGGTGGTGGCGGGCGGCATCGAGATAAACCTGAGGTTTTTGTTCGCCAGTCTGATGGATGCTTTGGGCGGCGAGCAAGGCGCGGCGGATGCGGGGGGCGTCGGCGCGATGGATGGGGGTGAGTTTGCGATTGCGCGAGGAAAGGGCGAGGCCGTCGGTCTCACGCACCGTGGGGTGGCCGATGATTTCAGTTTGGGCATCGAGGTCGCGCACCATGCGACGAATCAGGGCGAGTTGCTGAAAATCTTTTTCGCCGAAGATGGCGAAGTCGGGCTGAAAGATGTTCAGGAGTTTTAAGACGATGGTTAGGACGCCATCGAAGTGCCCGGGTCGGGTGGCTCCGCAGAGATGTTTGGTGAGGAGGGATTCGGTCACGAGGACGGAATGGTTGGGCTGATAGAGTGTTCCGATTTCCGGGGCGAAAGCGATGTCGACGCCTTCCTTTTCGCAGAGGGCCAGATCTTCTTCGAGGGGCTGTGGGTAGGACGAGAGATCTTCCGAGCGATCAAACTGGATCGGGTTGACGAAGATCGAGACGGCAACCGTGCCTTGATGTCCTACCATTTCGCGAGCTGCTCGAATCAGGGCGAGGTGGCCCTCATGAAACGCACCCATCGTCGGCACCAAGGCAAGAGGGCTGGGACATTTTTTGAGGGTCTCTTGAACAGAGTTGACGTTGGAGTGTCTAAGGTTCATTAATAAAGCGTGCTGACGTTAGCATAGTTTTACGATGAACGACCGTCTGACCAACTTGATTTTTGCCTTAGTGCTTCTTTTTTCTGCTTCCTTGGTGGCTCAAGAGAAGCCCATGGAGTTCAAGGCGGGAGTTGTGGACCTACAAAAGATCTTTAAATCCTACTACAAAACGGCGGAAACCCAGATTGATATTGATCAGGAACGGGCTCGGATTCAGAAGGAGAATAATGAAGGTCTGGCCCAGTTGAAAGAGATCGAGACCAAGCTGGAGGAGTTGACGGAGAGATCTCGTGTCGAAGGACTGGCTGAGATCGAACTGATTCCCTTACTTCGGGAACGACAGGATGTTTCGACCTACTACGAAAGACTCCAAGCCGAGAGAGAAGCCTGCTACGGTCAGGCAAATAACCGGTTTGATCAGCAAATGAACGGCAAAATGTCCGGGCTATTGAAAGAGATTCACAAACTTGTCGAAGCGCATGCCGCTGAAGGTTTCACCATTATTTTTGAGAAATCCGGGACCAACCCCAATCAGGTTGCCCCTCTTTTTTATGGTAAGGGTTTGATCGATATCACCAACCCGCTCATGGTTGAGCTGAACAAGGAGCGTCCCGACACCAAGTAAGCGCGAATTTAACCCTTGTGGAAGGTTGACGCCTTCCCCTTAGAATCACAGAGTTACTCCAACTTCTCAGACTTATGAAATCCTCTCTTCTTTTCCTCCTAGCCGGCTTCTTTGCCCTCAGTTCGATGGCTTCGGCCCAGCGTCTTAAAATCGCAACGGTCGATATGGAGCGTCTCTTCAATGAATATCATCTCACCAGCGCGATTCAAAAAGAGATTAATATCGAGCGTGCTCGAATCCAGAAGGACAATAATTTGCGCCTCGCGGATATTCGGGAGATTGAAACGACAATTCAGGGGATTCGTGAGCAACTGAAGGATCCCAACATAGGGGCTAAGAAGCAAAATGAACTTTTTCAGGAATCCAACGATCTTCAACAGGATGGGGTTCACAAAGAGCGTGAGCGTTCCGAGTTCTTGGAGCGGCGGAATCGCTCTCTGAACGAGAAAATGAGAAAGCAGATGCGTGGTATTCTTGTCGAAATTCAGCGCGCCGTTTCGGACCGTGCCAAGGCCGGAAACTACGACTACATCTTTGATAAGTCCGGTAATAGCAGCCAGGGGATTCCCTTCGTGCTTCACGCCCGGGACATGACTGACCTCACTGATTCCTTGCTGAAGGAGATCAACGAGGAAAAATAAGCTGCTAATTTTGTGTCTCTGACTTCTTCTGAGCTAGTCCGGCTCATCGGGCTGGACGAGGTGGGTGATGTTCATCGGGTTTTCTCGGGCATCAATTCACTGGATCAAGCTGGACCTTCCGAGGTGAGCTTTCTAGGGAACCCCCGCTACGCGCCGCAGCTCCCCGCTACGAGGGCTGGTGCCGTGTTGGTGCCTGAAGGCGATTGGGAAGTGCCAGCGGGCTGCCTCGTTTTTACGGTTGAAAATCCCTCCGCCGCTTTTTCCGCGGTTATTGATCACTTTCAAAAGGAAGCCCATGATGTTGTTCCTGGGATCGCTCAAGGGGCGATTGTTGCAGAGGACGCCGACTTTGACGCATCTAGCGTCACGATTTCAGCTGGAGCAATCATTGGCAAGGGTGCTAGGATTGGTGATCGGACAGTGATTAGAGAGGGCGTCGTGATTGGAAACAATGCTCGAATCGGCGAGGATTGTGTTCTCCATATGAATGCTTCAGTGAGAGAGCGCTGTGAACTGGGTGATCGGGTGATTTTACAACCGGGTGCCGTTGTCGGTTCGGATGGATTTGGTTTCGAGCTTGTTGAAGGACGGCATCAAAAAGTTCCTCAAGTCGGGATCGTAGTCTTGCAAGACGATGTCGAAATAGGCTCGAATTCCTGCATTGATCGGGCCCGGTTCGGCCGGACGGTTATTGGTGAGGGAACCAAGGTGGATAATTTGGTACAGGTCGCTCACAACGTTGAGACTGGCAAACACTGCCTTTTGGTTTCTCAAAGTGGCGTTGCCGGAAGTTCGAAGCTGGGTAACTACGTTACCGTTGCGGCTCAGGCTGGTGTCGCTGGTCATATTGAGATCGGCGACCAAGTGGTTCTTGCGGGACGTGCCGGAGCGGTTAAGAATCTTCCCAATCCCGGAGCTTACATGGGAATGCCAGCGAGGCCGATGGCGAAAGAGCAGCGAAAGATGGCGGCCTTAAGTCGCGTTCCGAAGCTGCTGGAAGAAGTGAGATCTTTAAAAAAGAAGCTGGAGAAGCTCTGCGAGGAGTGAAATACTTAAGTCCAGTGAACTACCCCCCCCTCCTGCACAATTGCCATGAAATTAAACTTAGTCCCCAAGCTCCTGACTCTATTCCTTACAGTGGGAATCATCAGTCCGCTTTCTGCCGCCCCTCTCAAGGTGGCGATTATCGATATGAAGAAGGCTTTGACCGAGTATCATGAGACTGTTGCTGCCGATGCCGAAGAGAAAGTAGAGCGTGCTGATATTCAAGAGGACAATGTTGAACGCATTGGCGCGATCAAAGCTCTCGAAGAGGAGATGCGCAAACTCCGTGCTGATTTCCAAGATGCCACTATTTCCCCTGAGAAGAAAAAGGCTATTGCCCAGGTCTTCGGTGAGCGAGAGCAGACTCTTGTGGCTCTCCGTCGCGAACGTGAGGAATTCATTAAGCGCCGCAGTAGGGCTCTCAACCAGAAGATGGTGACGAAACTGCAAAGCATTCGGGAAACTGTGGGAAAGCAGGTGAAGGATCATGCTACAGGAATTGAAGTTGACTACGTTTTCGACAGTTCTGGACTCACTACTTCTCAAGTGCCTTTTATTCTTTATGTGCGTAACAAAGTTGACATCACGGATGATGTTCTCAAGCTTCTCAATAAAGACGTTCCTGCCAAATAAGTTAGGGTTGTCGCCCCGCCATTTAAATTTAAATTACTGAGATGAAATTTCCACGCTTTCTCTGTGCTCTTAGCACTTCGCTTCTCCTTACCGGACTTTCTCCTGCCCAAGAGGGTGAGGATAAGATTGGAACCGTTGATATGAGCCGTCTCGTAATGGATTACCACAAGAGCAAATCCACCCGCGAGACCTTTGCGACCTATCAAGAGACGATCAAGGGACAGGACAAGGTGAGACTCGAAAAAATCAAGGCCTCCGCCGAAGAGGCGAAGAAGATGCAGCAAGATGCTGATGATCCGTCCTTGAGCGGAGAAAAACGTGACCTGCTTTTCAGACAGGCTTCCGCGAAACGGGACGAAGCGGAAAGTCTACAAAAGGACCGAATTTCCTGGCTCAAGCGAAAGCAGTCCCAGCTTAACGAAAAAGCCACTATGGATTTTGGCGATATCCGAGAGGAACTGGTGTTAATGGTTCAGGCTGTCGGTGAGGAGAAGGGGTTTAATTTTATTTTTGATCGTTCTGGAGCCTCGGGGACGGGTGTAGCCGTCCTCGTCTATACCAAGGATGCCACAGATCTTACGGGAATCCTGCTTGAACGGATCAACAAAGATGCTCCAGTAGAGAAGAAGGATGAATAAGTAAGGGTATTTCCATTTGTCACTGCTCGCTTTTCCCCGTTTATTTAAGGGGATGACGCGAGCAGTTTTTTTTGGCACCTATCTCTGTCTAGGAATGGTCTTGGAGGCGATTCCCAATGCGGTCCTGAGTGCGGTGAATCAGGATGACAGCGCCTTGGATGGCCAAGAGGTTTCCCAGCACCTTCTCTCTTCCGATCTTTGGGCTGGGAAAAAGAAGCTTTTGGGAGATTGGAGGGAGGAAGCCTCAGTAGCGGGGACTCGCTCGGCTTATCTGTTGGCGCTCCCCAAGATGTTTGGGCTGGATTCGTTATTGGTCCGCTCGGTTTATCGAGGAGAGCGCCTTGAGGAAATACAGGTCACCTTTGCCGATGCCGGCTCGTTTTTCGGATACTTCAATCCACGCCTTCCGGCAGGGCTTTCCCGGAAACAGCAAATCGAATGGCTTCGTGAGCAGCTCGCGGGCCGCGATGCCGAATTTCAGAAAAGTTTTGAAGGAACGCGAGAGTCTCTGGAGAAAGAACTCGCTAAAATCAGTAAGCGACCACGTGACGTTTCTCGAGGGCGGACCCGGACTCTCCGTGCGGAGATGATAGAATACCGGCACGAAGATCTTGTTCTCCATCTCATCGCCGCTCCCAATCGTCTCATCAGGTTGAGTATTTCTCGCGCTGGAAGCTCTCAGCGATCATGGCTTGATTCTGCTCAGGCCAATCTTTCTACGAGTGAACGTGTGAATCAGTTGAAGAAGCGTCTGGTGAAACATGAACGTGGTGATCTGATGCTTTCGGATCTGGCCGTGGTTCCGCAGGGATATCGTCCTTACTGTGGACTGAATACTCTCACGATGGCGGGGCGCTACCTGGGACTCCATCTTGATGAGGATTGGCTTGCCGTTGCGGGTAAGTTTCAAAACACAGGCTCTGCCGCTGGATCGCAGATGCTGGGCCTTTATCAGGCGGTGGCTAAGGAGGCAGGGTTTGCGATGTCGAGAAGTTCGGATTATGGCCAAAGTGACGTGCGTCGCTCCCTTCAATCTGGAATGCCTGTCATCGTCTGGCGAAGATGGAGTCGCGATCGCGATCTCGAACATCAACGAGTTTCAGCGCAGTTAGACCAAGGGGAGGATGTTTCATTCTCTGATGATTCTTCCAGTTATCCTGACGAAAAATCTCCTTTGCATGCTTCAGTCATCATCGGCTTTAATGATCAGCGGAAAGAGGTAATCTTTCTTGAAAGCTGGGCAGGTCAATCTCGTGCGCGACGCATGCCGGTAAGCGAGATCGAAGCCACGGCTTATCTTACCTTCTGCTTCCATCCGTGAAACGAGTCATCCACGTCGCACACGATCTCATTTGCGCGAGCGTCTGCCCGGGCGATGTTGTCATTGATGCGACCGCAGGAAATGGGAATGACACCTTATTTCTTGCGAAGCTCGTGGGAGAGGATGGCCGCGTTTATGCGTTCGACGTACAGTATGAAGCGCTGCTCTCGACTCGAGAGCGCTTGAGCTCAGAGGGAATTTCCACCACCGTGAGCTACTATTTGGCGAGTCATGCCGACCTTGCCCGGCTCGTTCCAGCGGCTTCGGCGGTGATGTTTAACCTCGGCTATTTACCAGGTGCGGATCATGGCACGATTACGAGAACGGCCTCGACGATCGAAGCGCTTGAAGGCGCTGCAAATATTCTTTCTCCCGGTGGAGTGATCACGTGTATTTGTTATCCGGGACACGAGGGAGGGCTCGAAGAGGCGGAAGCGGTTCTGACGTGGGCCGAAGCACATTCGAGCTATCGGAAAGTGACCGTGATGAACGAAAAAGACCGCCTCGAAGGGCGGCCTTTTCTAGTGAGTCTTGCAAATATACCGATCGACTAGCGAGCGAGCTCTCCTTCGCCGAAGAAGCGCTTGAGTTCAGCTGCAGCGGTGTCTTGGCCGTCGGAGGCGTGGCACACGTTGCGCATCTTGGAGTTGCTCGTCTTATCGCCAAAGTCACCACGAATGGTGCCTGGGTCAGCGGTGGTTGAATCAGTGGGTCCGAGAAGGTCACGCACGCGGGCAATGACATCGGCGCCAGCGAGCGCGAGCGCGATGACGGGAGTCTCCTGCATGAAACCGCGAACGGAAGGGAAGAAAGGCATTTCGGCGATGTGAGCGTAGTGCTCGGCGAGGATCTCATCAGAGAGAGCCATCATTTTAATACCGCGAATGGTGAAGCCTTCCGCTTCGAAGCGGGAGAGGACCTTGCCGACGATGTTTTTAGCTACTGCGTCGGGTTTGAAGAGGATGAGGGAGGTTTCGTGGGCCATGTTGGATGGCAGATAGACGAACATGCCCCTCGCTGTCAACTCCCTCAAAGTCCAAGTCTCACCACTAACAGACCATCGGTGACGGAAACTTCCTTCAGCAAAAGGCGCGTTGCGTGATCTTGAAGATCCTCTTCCTCAAGTTGGTAGACTGGCTGGTCGTTGAGATATTTCTGCGCGAGAAGGGTGGCGAGAAGGTGCACGGGTTCGCGATACTGTTCCGGAATCTTGCTCGTTTCGATCTCTTCGATGACGGGGTCAATCAAGCGGAGCGACTGATCGGATGCTTCGTAACGAATACCACAGCTGAAAGAAGCGCTTGCTTCATATTGGGCTAGGATGGCGTCCATTTCTGCCGTGATGCGGGCTCGTAGACGATCGGTATTTGGTATAAAGGTGATTTCTGGAGTCTGGACCCTCACTTGAAGGGGAAGTGGGAAGGGTTCCTTGATCACCTCCGTGATGGGAAACTTCTCATCCAAGCGCTCCGTGATTTGGGCCTCGGTGAAAGTGAGGACGACGCCCTCTTTGCTGTTGACCTTCTGCCATGCCAGCCAGCCGCCAAGGAGAGCAGCACTGAGAAGCGCGAATACAAGAAATTTGAGACCCTTCATTCCGAGAGGGTCGAAAAAACGACGTGAAAGGCAACGGCAATCCTTGGTTAAATCAGGGTTTCGAAAGAACAATGGTATTATGAACAGTTTTTATTTGACGGAATAGTGTTCATCTGGTTACTCTTCGCACACAATTTAACGAGAAACCATTGTCATGAGTACCACCGCTAGTAAAACTGCCGCCATGTCCGATAAGAAAGAGAAAGGCCCCGCCGCCGCTGCCGTCGATAAGGGCGCAGAAAAGCTCAATGCTGCCCGCAAGAAGAACCTGGATCTCGCGATCACACAGATTCAAAAAGACTTTGGCGAATCCGCCATCATGCGCCTTGGCGATGACACCCGTATGGATGTCGACTCCATCCCCACTGGAAATCTCCTCATCGACCGCGCTCTCGGAGTCGGCGGTTTTCCTCGCGGCCGAATCGTCGAAGTTTACGGACCGGAATCCTCGGGTAAGACCACTCTCACTCTCACCGTCATTGCTAATGCTCAAAAAGCCGGTGGCCTCGCTGCCTTTGTCGATGTGGAGCACGCTCTTGACCCTCAATATGCCAAACGGCTTGGAGTGAACCTGGATGACCTTCTCATCTCTCAGCCTTCTTCCGGTGAAGAAGCCCTTCAGATTGTTGAAACTCTCGTCCGCTCGAATGCCCTCGATGTTGTCGTCCTCGACTCCGTAGCCGCCCTTGTCACGAAGCAGGAACTCGCTGGAGAAATCGGTGACACCACCGTCGGTACCCAGGCCAAGCTCATGAGTGCTGCGATGCGGAAGCTCACTGGCTTCATCTCAAAGGCTCGCACGACATGTATCTTCACGAACCAGATTCGCGAGAAAATTGGGGTCATGTTCGGGAGTCCTGAAACCACCCCGGGTGGACGTGCGCTCAAGTTCTTCTCCTCAGTGCGTGTGGATATCCGCCGTATTGGTCAAATTAAAGCGCCTGATGGCACCGTCCAAGGTAGCCGGACTAAGGTGAAGATCGTGAAGAACAAGGTGGCCCCTCCATTCAGAGAAGCGGAATTCGATATCATGTATGACGAGGGGATTTCCTCAGTAGGCTCACTGCTCGATCTCGCGCAGGAGTTTGAAATCGTGCAGAAGCGCGGGAGCTGGTTTAGCTACGATGGAGCGCAGCTCGCGCAAGGTCGTGACGGAGCTAAGATCGCGCTGAAAAAAGATGAAAGGCTTTACCTCGAGATTGAGGATAAGGTGAAAGCGAAGCTTGAGGAAACGAAAGACTAAGAGTTTAAGTGGATTTCTTTTTGAGAAACGGCCCTGCGAAAGTGGGGCCGTTTTTTGTGCGTGCTGACTGGACATACTGAGAGGAGGAGGAAGGTGTTTGAAGTGGAGAATTAACGGCAGAGTCACAGAGATCCGCAGAGACTAGAGGGAGCACGCCAAGACCACTCCGCATTTCAAAAGAGACGAAAGATGTTTTTAAATAGTTAGGAAATAGCGCTGCGCGTTGGAATCAAGAGCCGGGTGCTTTCTCGAAATGGCAGCGTTGATCCTCAGTTGTGGTGCACCCAAGGGCATTTCACCCGCACCTCCGACCACCGTGATCTGTCGTCCGTTGTCTGAACTCTGAAAGTCAGACAATCGACAACGTTCAAGTTCCAAAACTCCGACAACAGACCACCGACTACTCCCGCGCCACGCCTTCGTCCCGCCTTGCCCTTTCAAGAAGTCACTCCGGTATTCGTCTCTTTTGAAACACTACTCGGGATAAGTATCGTGAAGACGAAAAAGCGCAGCGAGTGAGGCTGCGCTTTGATGGAAGATGGAAGAAATACGACGCTCTAAATTTAGGCGAGGACTTCCTGAATGGGTTTGCCTTTTTCGCCGCCCATGCGGAAGGGACGCTTGGAGGGGGACATGACGACTTCGTCGGGATTGAATCCCATGGCGGTGGCGATGGTGGCGTTGAAGTCGGCAGGGCTTGTCTTCTTGGTGATGACGTTGGAAGCCGTTTCGTCGGTTTCTCCGTAAACGGTTCCGCCTTTGATTCCGGCACCGGCGAGGGCGAAGGAGAAGGCTTTTGGGAAGTGGTTCCTGCCGGCGTCGTCATCGATCTTTGGCGTGCGGCCAAACTCGGTGGCGATGACAACCATGGTGGTATCGAGAAGGCCTTTGATTTCGAGATCGTGTAGGAGCGCAGCATAGGCACGGTCGAGGACGGGGAGCATCTCGTCGGCTTTAGTGAAGGCGTCGGAGTGCCAATCGAATCCGCCGAATCCGACTTCGACGAAGCGGACTCCATGCTCCACAAGTCGGCGAGCGAGGAGGACGCCTTTTGAGAATTTCTCGGTGCCATACAGGGCGTGGGCGGTCGCGGGTTCTTTGGAGAGGTCGAACGCTTCGAGGTCTTTGGACTTCATCAGGCCGACCGCGTTATCGAACATTTCATTGTAGGCGCGGACGTTGCGCTGTCCCTTGCTGAAGCGTTCCATGAACTCGCCATCGAGCTTGGACCGTAGAGCGAGTTGGCGATTGAACTGAGCTTCGGAGATGTCCTTGCGACGTTTGGAATTTTGAAGGCCAGACTGGGCATCTCCGATGGGGAGAGGGGAGAATGAAGGCTCAAAGAATCCGGCACCAGGATGGCGATTGCCAGCCTGGACGGTGACAAAGGGAGGGAGGGTTCCGCCCATGCGATCAGGGTCGAGTTGGTTGGCCCAAGATCCCATTGAAGGGTGAGTGATCGATGCCCGCTGGGTGTAGGAAGTATGGACGTTATAGTTACCCTGCGCGTGCGCCCCCTGAGTGGAGTTCATTGAGCGGATAATAGCCATTTTATCGACGTGCTTGGCAGTCTGCTCAAGATGCTGGCCGAGCATAATGCCGGAGACATTGGTGCCGATGGGCTTGAGAGGGCCCCGGATATTCGACGGGGCGTCGGGCTTGGGGTCGAAGGTATCGATGTGGGTCATGCCACCTGCCATGTAGAGGTAGATGACGTTCTTGGCCTTGCCTTTTGAGCCAGCGATGACTTCCGCAGCTTCGGCCGAATTGAACCAAGATGTGGAGGCTCCTCCGAGAGTGACGCCGAAGGCGGTGCGGGCGGTGTTGGAGAGGAACTCGCGGCGGTTGAGGTCGTCGAGTTGGTTGAATGGATTCATTTTTCTAGGGCTGAAGGTTGAAAGGGACGAAACTTGGTTGAGGGTCAAAGGCTGAGAGCCTCTGCTACGGGCAGAGGTTACTGGACGAAGAGGAAGCGGTTGGAGGTGATCATGGCCCGCGCGAGGGTGGCAGTGCCGCTGATGGTCTGGACTTCGGGGAGGAAGGCTTCTTTTTCTTGAGTGGTAGGTTTTGCGGAATAGAGCGAGAGGAAGAGGAATTCGAGGCGCTCCTCGGGAGATTTGATCTTCATGACGGACTTGGAGAATTGGTTTTTCTTCGAAGTGAGGAGAGCGGTCTCGAGGCCGTTGAGGAGGCGGAGGGTCTGCGGGACGGTGGCCTTGGTGTGGCCTGCGTCAGGCGTCTCGCGATCGGATGCGCCGAACTCACGCACGAAGGTGTTGCCTCGCGCAGGAGCGGGGATTTCCGAAGCACGCATTTCGAATTGCGAGTAGGAAGCTTTGCCACGAGGGGCGCGTCGTGAAATGGCGGCACTGGCCATCTCATATGCTTCGTTGTCCATGCCGTAGCGCTTACCCTTTTTGCCGATCTTCTCGCGAAGCTCTTTTGCCTTGGCATAAAGGCGCTGCATTTTTTTGGTGTCACCAGCTTCCTTGGCTTCGCGAATCGCGGTGCGGATTTTGGCGCTATCGGCTTGGGCCTGGCGGCGTGCTACTTCTGCTCCGTCGTTGATTTCATCGATCTCGCGGATTTCTTCAGCGGAAGCGTTCATGAGGAAGGTGTAGGAATTAGCATATTCTTTCCATGCTGATTCGAGTCCGGTGTTGATGTTGTCATCAACGACACCCGAGCTGAGAGTGACGAATGAGTCACGGATTTCTTCGGCGCTCATGCGTCGGAGAATTGGCCCGGAGAAGTGGAAGGCGGCTCCCTGAATAGGATCGGTCGCGGAGACTTCACGCTGGAAGAGCTCGGTGTGGTAGAGGATGCGGAGAAACTCGGAAACGTCGTAGTCGGTCACCTTCATCGCGGTCTCGAGAGTTTCCATGAGCTCGGGATAGAGCGGCTTGGCTGAGTTGCTCCAGTTGTCGAGTTCAGGGACGACGCCGGCACCAAAGACATAGGCCCACAGGCGGTTGGCGATGACTTTGGTGAAGAAGGGGTTTTCCTTGTCGGTTACCCAGTTGGCAAAAGCTTCCTTGCGCTTCTCGGGTGGGACGTTGTCGAGCTTGTCACCAAAGATGGTGCGGGGCTCGATGGCCTCTCCGGGAACTCCGTCCTCATATTTATAGTCCTCTGGGAGCTTGAGCTGCTTGCTGGTATTCGTGGTGAGGGCGTTGCGATTGTGGTAGCGGAAGAGGCTGGCAATGTCCTTAGCTTCTTTGCGCATGCTGTTGCCCTTATTCTTCATTTTAGCGGCGGCCTTGCGTCGCTCATTCTTCGACATTTCACTGAAGTCGGGACGTTTCGTGGGGTCGACGCCCATGACTTCGCGGACCTTGTCGCGGGTGCCAGCGAAGCGGTAGTCGGTTCCACCCAGGAAGGAGGCCAGCTGGTAGTAGTCCATCTGGGTAAAGGTGTCGAAGGGATGGTCGTGACACTGGGCACATCCGATTTGGTGACCGAGGAAAACCTGGACGGTGTTGGAAACATTATCGAGGAGCATGCCACGATCCCGGAGGTAGTAACCTGCAGCGGGGTCTTCGGCGACGTGGCCATCGGCGGATAGCATGGAGTTGACCATCTTGTCGTAAGGCATGTTCGTATCGACAGCATTGCGGAGCCAGACGTGCCAACCAAGGCCGGAAGTTTCTTTATCTGTCTGGAGACGAAGGAGGTCCGCCCAGTAATTAAAAACGCGCGACTTGAGGCCCGGTGAATTTGCAAGGAGTTCGGTGAGGTGGCCGCGCTTGTCAGCGTCGGTGGAGTCGAGGAAGGTTTCCGCTTCTTCGTGAGAAGGGAGGCGACCGGCGATGTTCAAATAGGAACGTCGGAGGAAGGTTGGATCGTCGACGAGGTCATTCGGAGTGACCTTTTGTTCCTGCTGGCCGAGGCCGAGGATCTCGTCGATTTCCCGGGCAGTGTTCTTTATCACCTCTAAGGAGAGAGGAGAGGCCTGGAGGGCGGGGATGAGGAGGAAAAGTGGAAGGATTTTCACGGAAGTAGGAGGGTTAGAAAAGAAGGGCGACGAGTTCTTCGTCGGAAAAGAGCGAAGGGTCTTCGCTGGCAGTCACGAGAAGGGCGCTAGCGAGTTGGTCTTCAAGCTCGCTCCATTCTTCTGTGGGTGCGGGCTTGTGATCGACAATGAGCGAAGGCGTAACGGGAGTTGGATCGGCCTTGAGAGCGACCATGAGAGCAATGGCAGCCACTGCGGTGCCCGAGATAGAGACGAGTCCGATAGGGGTGAAAATCTTCTGCCACCAAGACGATTTCCCGGTCTCCTCAAGCCGGGTACGGCGCAAGGTGTCCTGAGTGAAGCTTCCCGAGGGCTCCAAGGATGATGATTGGTCGATGAGATTCCAGACAGCGTCGCCATCAAGTTCGTCATCAAAATCAGGTGGAAGGTGATTTTTCATAAGCGTCTTCACATTAGGAAACCCGCTCAGAAAAGGAAAGTTTCAGAAAAAATGGGAAAAAACCCCTATTTTCCCCGTTTGTCTCCCCAGAGGAGGACGTGGAGGCGGGGGGTGAAACGGTAGCCTTGGTCGCGGCAGAGATCGGCGAGCCAGAGAGACTTTTGTGAGGTTTTTTCAGGGCTTCGTCCTTCGGGCATGAGAAAGATGCGAGAAGCGGGGATTTCGAAGCGCTCTTGCAGGGCTTGGATTTCTTCAAGATCGCTTTCTGAGGAGAGGACGAACTTGAAGATCGCGCTAGGGAGCGAGGAGAAAAGGTGGAGGGCCTCTGGACTTAGACGCAGGCTTTTGGGCATCCCGGAGTTCGAGAGCTTGGGTGAGACGTTGAACTGGGTTGGGATCGAAATGAAGGTATCATCGGGAATCTGAGTGCCATTTGTTTCGACCTCGATGTGTGGGATTTTGGGAAGAAGGTGGAGCAGTTCGGTGAGTTCGCTTTGCTGAAGGAGTGGTTCACCCCCGGTGAGGACCAGTCGGTCGCAATCGAAGTCGGAAATGAGGGAGGCAATTTCGGCGGGGGAGAGCTCGAGGATTTGCTCCGATTTTGAAAACTTGATCCCGTCTTGGTGTTTCCATGGCGTCTTTTCCCAATTCCAAGTGTAAGGGGTATCGCACCACTGGCAGTGGAGATTGCAAAGGGAAAGTCGAAGGAAGACAGCGGGCGCACCGAGCGATGGTCCCTCACCTTGGAGGGTGTGGAAGAGCTCCGGGGAGCCATCGGGCATGCGGGCCAGTTTCATTCCAGAGTCTGGATTGGAGTTTCTGGATTAGAACTTAGAGTTTACAAAAGAGCGTATGTCTTCAGGAGATGTTTCAGCTGCTCGGTTTTCTCGGGAGTGAGATTGACGAGCGGGAGGCGAATTTCGTCGCCGCAATATCCCTGAAGAGCGACGGCTGATTTGATCGGGACAGGATTGGTGTCGAGTCCCATGAGGCCGGAGAGAAGAGGGTAATAGCGCTTCTGCACTTCGCGCGCTTCGACGAACTGTCCATCGAGGCAGAGCGAGACGAGGTTGACCATCACCGCGGGAATCAAGTTCGCGGCCACGCTGACGAGGCCGACAGCTCCACAAGACATGAAGGGGAGGGTGAGAGGATCGTCGCCGGAGAGAATTTGAAAATCCTCGGGGACGGCTTGCATGAGTTGATTGACGCGCTCGACAGATCCGCCGGCCTCTTTGTTGGCGATGATGTTTTCGCAATCGTTGGCAAGACGGGCGACGGTTTCGATGCCAATCTCGATCACCGAGCGGCCGGGAACGGAGTAGAGCATGATGGGCAGGCCGGTGTTTTCGGCGACTGCCTTGTAGTGCTGATAGAGGCCTTCCTGTGAGGGCTTATTGTAGTAAGGGCAGACTTGGAGAGAGGCATTCGCGCCCGCCTTTTCAGCAGCTTCGGTCAGATGAATTGCTTCGGAGGTAGAATTCGCACCCGATCCGGCCACGACCAGGGTGCGGCCATCGGCAAATTCGACGGCTGCCTTGATCACTTCCAGATGCTCATCGGGATTAAGAGTGGGGGATTCTCCGGTCGTGCCCACGGGGACGATTCCAGTGATGCCAGCTGTAACCTGACGATCGATAAGGGCTTTAAATGCCTCGTGATCCAGTCGGCCATCGCGGAAGGGAGTGATGAGAGCGGTAAATGTGCCTGCGAACATGGGCATTTCTTTAAGGGTAAATAGAGAATTTGTATAGCGAAGGTTACACGGAAGTGTGAATGGCAGCTATTCTAAGGCCGGATGTCTCTTCTCGCTTGAGATTGTTTAAGGGACGTGAAATGTTGACTTATGTTGTTTCGGGCCATCTTACCCTTGTTATTCTCCGCCATTGCCTGCGGGCAGACTTATAAACCTTCGCGAGAGCGGGCTCCGATGATTCCTCGTGAGTTTCGAGGCGCTTGGTCGGCCTGTGTTTACAATATCGATTGGCCCAGTAATAAAGGGTTGAGCGCAGCGACTCAGACGGCTGAGCTACGGGCGATGCTCGATAAAATGGCGAAGCTTCGGATGAATGCGCTCATTTTTCAGATCCGGCCTAATGCCGACGCGGTTTACAATTCCGGAATCGAGCCAGCAAGTCACTGGATCAGTGGCGCAATGGGTCGTTCTTCGGGATATGATCCTCTGGCGTATTGCCTTCAACAGGCGCATGCACGGGGGATCGAAGTGCACGCTTGGTTCAACCCGTTTCGGGCACTTCCAAACGAAAAAATTCCGGCATCTTCAAAGCATGTGACCCGGACGCATCCCTCGGTGATTCGAAAGTTCAAAACCTACAAGTGGATGGATCCGTCCAGTAGTTTTACCCAGCAGCGTGCGATGTCGGTGATCCTTGATGTCGTGAATCGTTATGATGTCGATGGCGTTCACATTGATGATTACTTTTATCCTTATCCCGATGTCGAAAAATCGGGCGAGGCTCGTCAGATTTTTCCAGATGGGAAAACGGAATCCCAGCGCAGGAGCTATGTGAATAGCTTTGTGAAGAACATGTATTCTAATGTGAAAAAGGCGAAGCCCTGGGTGCGCGTGGGGATCAGTCCATTTGGGATTTGGAGGCCTGGAGTTCCAAAGGGGACGACGGCCTCTATCGACAGTTATAAACATATTGGTGCTGATTCGCGAAGGTGGTTGGCCAAGGGCTGGTGCGACTACTTATCCCCACAGCTTTATTGGCGGATTCAGGGGCCACAGAGTTATACACGATTGCTCACATGGTGGAGGGCGCAAGGAAGTCGGCCCGTTTGGCCCGGGATTGCCTCTGCTAGAATTAACTCAACTGATGATCCGGGAAGGCCCGTTAGCGAGATTATTAATCAGGTGAGTTATTCTCGATCGATTGGGAGGAACTATGTGGGACACGTGTTTTGGAGTGCAAAATCGATTGTGAATAACCGTGGCGGAATCAGTAAGGCACTCGCGAAAAGTATTTATCAAGAGCCTGCTCTCGTGCCTCCCATGCCTTGGGTGAGCAAGGTGGTGCCTTCCGCTCCAGCGGTGCGGGTGGCTGCAGGTGGAGGTGGTGTCACCGTTTCTTGGAGTCGGGTTCGAGGATGTGCCAAATATGCGGTGCAGGCCCGGTATGGGAAGCGCTGGGTTCTTTCGGCGGTCTCATACGGCTCATCAGTGAAGCTTGGCGGAACTCCCGATGCCGTCGCAGTCAGTTCGGTGGATCGCTACGGAACCACGAGTGTGCCTGCAGTGTTGGGGAAGTAGGGATGTGACCGGAGGTCGCGGCCACGGTTAGAGGCCGCTTCGCTCCAGTAGTGCCGCTTGGTCCGGCTCACGTCCCATGAAGGCGTGATAAGATTCTTCGACGGGGCGGGAGTTTCCTTTTGAAAGGATTTCCTTCCGGAAGGAATGGCCTGTTTTGGAGTTTAAGACGCCTTCCTTGCGGAAGCGAGTGAAGGCATCGGCATCGAGGACCTCGGCCCATTTGTAGGAATAGTAGCCGGCGGCGTAACCCAAAGGATCGGAAAAGAGATGATTTAAGGCACGCGCCATTGTGGGGTTTGGCGTCGCGAGGGGCGTCTTGTAACTGGCAAGAATTTCTCGATCGACACCGTCGAGATCACGGCCCTCGTATTTCGAATAGTGAGCGTGCAGTTCGAGATCTAGTTTTCCAACAGAGAGTTGACGCATGAAGCCGGAGGCCGACATGTAATTTCGGGCCGCCACCATTTTGTCGAAAAGTTCATCAGGGATGGTTTCGCCTGTTTCGTAGTGCTTCGCAAAGAAGTCGAGTGATTCCCGATCCCAGCAGAAGTTCTCCATGATTTGTGACGGGAGTTCGACGAAATCCCAAGGCACATTCACTCCCGCGAGTGACTTGATTTCGACGTCGGAAAGCAAGTGATGTAGCAAGTGCCCAAACTCGTGAAATACGGTCTCTACTTCGCGATGGGTGAGGAGGGCTGGCTTGTCGCCGGTGGGCTTGGTCATGTTTCCACAGATCAATCCAAGATGCGGAGTGCGGGGAGAGGGGAGGCCGGTTTTGAGATAGTTCATCCACGCTCCGCTGCGCTTGGAGTCGCGCGGGTGCCAGTCGGCGTAGAAGGAGCCAAGATGCTCGTCGCTTTGAGTGTCATGGATCTCGTAAAAGGTGACGTCGTCGTCCCAGGCTTCTGCCTCGGAGGTGGAAATGCGGATGCCGAAAAGGCGGGAGGTTAGGGAAAAGAGCCCTTCCATCACTTGCTCGACGGGGAAGTAGGGGCGTAGGGCTTCGTCGTCGAAATCAAAGAGCTCCTTCCGGCGCTTCTCGGCCCAGTAAGTGGTTTCCCAAGGCTCGAGAGGTCCTTTTTCTTTGTTCGTTTTCTCGGCTTTGTAAGTCTGAAGTTCCTCGATGTCCTGATGGAAACGAGAGAGGATTTGCTCGTGGAAGTCTTCGGTAAACTTGAGGGCCTTCGCGCCGCTTTGGGCCATGCGTCGTTCGAGAATAAGGTCGGCGAAGCTGTCGAAGCCTAGAAGCTTGGCCTTTTCATCACGAAGGCGAAGAATCTCCCAAACGAGGTCGCCGTTTTCATGATCCCCACCGTGTCCGATTGTGCAGGAGCCTTCCCACATTTCTTTGCGGAGAGCTTCGTCGTCCGCGTGCTGCATCACGGGCATCATGGAAGGGTGCTGCATGCTGAAGCGCCACTGGCCTTCTTTTTCTTTCGACTTGGCATCCTCAGCGGCTGCAGTTTTTGCTGAATCGGGGAGTCCGGCGAGGCGGGATTCATCGTCGAGGTAAAGTTCCCAGGCTTTGGTAGAATCGAGGACGTTTTCGCCAAATTTTTGAGTCACTTTAGCAAGCTCGGCATTGATTTCCCCCATCCGTTTTTTGGCTTCAGGATCGAGGTCGGCTCCCGAGGAGCGGAAGTCGGCACAAGTTTCTTCGATGAAGCGTTTTTTGATTTCAGAAAGAGAGAAGAGGTCTGAGCTCTCGTAGGCTTTAAGAACAGCCCAGAGCTGATCATCGAGCGAGATTGAGGAGGAGAATTCCGAGACTGGTGGGAGCATCTTGTTGAGAGCTTCCCGGAGCGCGTCGGAATTGGCGACCGAATCGAGGTGATTGACTCGTCCCCAACTGCGATCCAGATCTTCAGTGGCCGACTCGAGCGCGCCAAAGGTGCTTTCGTAGGTGAGATTTTCGTGGTCCTGCGACTTGATCTTTTCGATGTTTGTCCGGCTGGTTTCAATCGCCTGGGTGACGTCAGCTTCGATGTGATCGGGCGTGAGGGCGGACCAACGAATCTTAAAGTCGTCGGCCAGAAAAGGGTGCGTTTCGCTCATGGGCGTTATGGAAGCATCGTTCCGGTCGAATGCACCGAATTAATCGCATAAAATTAACGGAGGCGGTTAAAGAGGAGCCGGCCGCCGATGAGGTTGCTGAAAAATTCGCGCGAGTCAGCTTGAGGTGACGCTATTCTTTCGGAAGGAAATATCTGCGTTGTTTTTCGCTAACGGGGAGTCCCAATTTTTCCATGGCGGCGAGCATGTCTTCCCAGACCATGCGTTTCTCACTGGTGCCTTCGGATTGGCGGAGAAGATAGGAAGGGTGGTAGGTTACGCGCAGTGGGATGCCCTGGAACTGATGCCAGGCGTTGCGGAGCTGGCTGACTGCTTTGGATTCCTCCAAAAGGCCTTCGGTGGCTGTTCCTCCGAGGGCGATGATGACCTTCGGCTTCACCACGTCGATTTCCGCCCGCAGGAAGGGGAGATTCGCTGCCATTTCATCAGGGGAGGGCTTCCGGCTTCCCATCGTTTGATTTTTGGTGGCTGGTCGGAATTTGCAGACGTTAGAAATGTAGATTTCATCCCGTGAGAGGCCCATGGCCTTGACGATTTGGTCGAGCTTTTCGCCGGCTGGTCCAGCGAAGGGCTCTTGTTTTTTTTCCTCGTGGTAACCGGGAGCTTCTCCAATGAGCATGAGGTCGGCCTCTGGATTGCCGGTGGAGAAGACCATTTTGTCCCGTAGTGTTCGAAGAGCTTTAGTGGGGGCCCAAGTGAGGCACTGCTCTTTGAGGGAGCTGATTTTTTCGGCTGCTGAGTGTCCGTTGATGCTGATCTTGGTTTCCGTGGGGGGAGTTACGGCTGCTGAGGGAGCGGTTGCTGAGGAAGGCGTGCTCTTTCTCGCCTTGGGGCTGGCGGCGCCGCGACGATAGAATTCCCTGAGGATTCCACGTGCCTCATCATCGATCTCCGCATGGCTGACGCCTTGTTGTTGGAGTTGTTTGAGGTAATCGATGACGGACGGTTGAGCCATGTCGAAGCTCATCATACGGAGGCGGTTCCTGCCAGTGTTGAGTGAGAAATAGGAGAAACTCTTGATAAATCATAAGAAACGGCTTGACCCGAAGCCCGATTTCCCTATTTCTCCCGGCCCACAACAATTTTGTTTTATGGCTAGAGTTTGTAGTATTAGAGGTTCAAAGGTTCGTGTTGGTCGTAAAATCCACCGTTCTGGTTTGGCCAAGAAAAAAGGCGGCATTGGTCGTCACGTCACTAAGACGGTGAAGCGTAAAGTTTCTCCGAATCTTCAGAGTAAGCGCGTCTGGGTTCCTGAACTCAGCAAGTATGTGAAGATTAAGGTGTCAGCGAAGGGGATTAAGACCATCAATAAGAATGGTGCTTACGCGACTCTCAAGAAAGCGGGCCTCATTTAGGGTTCCTTCAAATTGATTTTTAAAAGCGATCCTGGAAACGGGGTCGCTTTTTTGGTGGCCAGAAATTGGGTCTTTCATTCAAGATGCTCCGATTTGGCAAGTTATAGCAAGTAGTGTTTCAAAAGAGAGAAATGCCGGAGTGATTTTATGAAAGGGTAAGGCGGGACGCAGGCCGGGTGCGGGAGTAGTCCGTTATCGGTGGTCTGTTGTTGGAGTTTTGGAACTTGAAGGTTGTCGATTGTCTGACTTTCAGAGTTCAGACAACGGGCAACCGATCACGGTGGTCGGAGGTGCGGGTGAAATTCCCTTGGGTGCACCACCACTGAGGATTAACGCTGCCATTTCGAGAAAGCGCCCGGCTCTTGACTTCAACGCGTAGCGCTCTTTCCTAACTATTTAAAAACATCATTCGTCTCTTTTGAAATGCCGAGTGGTACTAACCGCTGATTCTTGGGATCTTGTAGAGATCAAATGTCTCGTCGAGGGAGAGGATGGGGATATTCCGGGCGATCGCTTCGGCAACGAGAATGCGGTCGGTTGGATCGCTGTGATGCCTCGGTAGTCCGGCGGCGCGGCGCATCGTGCTCCACCCGATGGGGAGCACCTCGAAACCTTCTTCGATGAGAAGGTCCGGGAAATCGGGGCGCTGGGCGGCTTCGAATTTAAGAAGTCCTGAGGCCTGTTTTTGCGAGAGTTCCCAAAGGCTGGCGAGGGAAACCAGCGAGCGGTTTTGAGACGACTCGATCCGCTTGGCAAGCGGATCGGGAAGGGCGGGATCGTTTTGGAGAAAAAGAAGAAGCACCCGGGTGTCTAGGAGCTGTTCGATCATTTGCGGGGAGATTCAGGAGCCTCGGGTGGGTCGACTCGAGGAGGACTGGGTGGGGAAAGGGACTTCCGGATAGGGTGATCGAACTCAGGAGAGATGAAGAAGTTTTCGGCGCTGAGGCCGCCGCGGGCAGGAGAGCCCACCGAGGGGAGCCGGATTTCGGCGACGACCCGGCCGTGCTTTGTGAGGGAAACTGGATCACCTGATTCGATCAGGGCAGAGACGAGGGCAGAGAGCTTTGATTTGGCTTCGTAGAGTCCGACTTGCTTCATAAAATAAAGACTAGACTAGTCTGGTCGATTTAGGGAAGTAAAAAATTGAAGAAGGTTACACTTTTTCACGAGCAGGAAAGTGGGCTGGTAAGGCGCTTTCTCTAAATAGTTTAAGGCGCTCTTGTTTTCCGTGAGCTGGTCGGTCGAAAGGAATCTCGAGTTCGAGGACGTCCCAGTTAGACCAGAACGGCGCATCGAAATCATCGATTCGGATCAAATCGATCGCGGAAAGAATTTTTTCCAACTCCAGGCGAATGAGGCGCTTGCACGCTGACTGTCTACCGCGACGAAGTATGACAGGATGTTCACTCGGGGATTGCCTCTTTGGATTCCGACGCTAGGTTGCCACCGTGAGCGGATGCGGACTTTCTGGAAGAAATTTTGGGCCTCGGATGAAAATGGATGCGTCCCTTCATCTCGATAAGAAACCCGATTGGATTAAGGTGCGTCTGCCGAACAATCCGGTATTCTGGGATACGAAATCGATGATTCAAGATCTTAGTCTGGTGACGGTTTGCGAAGAGGCTCAATGCCCGAACCGTTGGGAATGCTGGGGACAGGGGACGGCGACCTTCATGATTGCTGGAGAAAAGTGCACCCGCGCTTGTGGTTTCTGTGCCGTGAAGACGGCGAAGCCTGACGCTCTCGAAGCCGATGAACCGCAACGCGTCGCTGAAGCGACGAAGCGGATGTGTCTCAAGCATGTTGTGATTACGGCGGTGGCGCGTGATGACCTCGATGATGGAGGCGCGGAGCACTTTCAGGAGACGATCAAGGCGGTTCGGGAAACGAACCCCGGAATTATTATCGAAGTTCTCGTGCCTGACTTTAATGACAAGGATTGGGCTCTTGATTTGGTGATGCAGGCCCGTCCCCATATTTTTAATCACAACCTGGAGACGGTCGAGCGGTTGACTCCACTCGTGAGAAGCCGGGCGAAATACGAGCGTTCGCTTTCGGTTCTTAAGAAGGCCAAGGAATTGGCCGGAGGAAAAGTGGCCACGAAATCTGGTATCATGCTGGGGCTCGGAGAACGGCCAGAGGAGATTGAAAAAGCGATGGACGATCTCCGTGCCTCGGATGTGACCGTTTTGACCCTTGGTCAATATCTTCGTCCTACGGTGGCCCACCTTCCGGTGGTGGAATATGTCACGCCGGAGAAGTTTGCGGAGTGGAAAGAGAACGCCTTGGCGAAGGGATTTCGCCACGTGGCGAGTGGTCCCTTGGTGAGGAGTTCTTATCACGCAGCAGATTTTAAGCCGGAGGAAGATGTCCTTGAGGCGATCGAGGAAGATTTAGCGTCAATGGCTTAAATCGAAAAAAGCGAAAAGATTCCCAAATAACTCTTTTCCGATTTGTTAGACTAACGTAAAACTTGTGTCAGGGAATTATTGGAGTTCCTCCAATGAGAAATGAGTGAATTAATAGCTGCACACCTCTGGGATTTTGAATTCGAAACACGGGCAAAGTCTCACGCCAATGGCAGGCGTGCCACGATCGCTCTCGCACGAGAGGACGGCACTTGCTTTCATTATTCTTTTCATCTGCTCCCTCATGAGGGGGCGATGCGGACTGATAATGAAAAGTATGTCTCACGGACGTTGAAGACTCTCTTTTGGATAAAGGGAGGATCACGGGTTCATCTCCATGCGGATGCAGATTTGATCAGTTATCTTTCGTCGGTTTACTCGTCGACTGGTGCGCGCCATTTCGATGCTGACTTCATGGGGTCGAAACTTTGTGGCGAGCCCTTGAGCTTTATTCATCACGAAAGTGCTGACTCTTTGCCCGAGCCAAAATCGGAAGCGAATCCTCTCGGGAGGCACTTGGATGGATGTCGCATCGGTTTTGACCTCGGGGGGTCGGATCGCAAAACGGCTGCGGTGATCGATGGCGAAGTAGTCTTTTCGGAAGAGGTTCCCTGGGATCCTTATTTTCAATCCGATCCCAGCTACCACTTGGAAGGAATTCGCCATTCGTTGAAGCGGGCGGCAGAGCATCTTCCGCGGGTGGATGCCATCGGAGGATCGGCAGCGGGAAACTATTTTAACAATACCGTGCGGGTTGCTTCCCTTTTCCGGGGGGTGACCGATGAGGCGATTTATGAAAATGAGGTGCGTCCGATGTTTCTCAAGCTCAAGGAAGAATGGGGCGGAGTTCCCTTTGATGTGATCAATGATGGTGATGTCACGGCGCTTGCGGCGGCGATGAACTTTGATATTCACTCGGTTCTTGGCATCGCGATGGGGACTTCGATGGCGGTCGGTTATTGCGATCCCCAGGGGGAGTTGACATCGGGGATTAATGAGTTGGCCTTTGCGCCGATCGATGATCATCCCGAGGCCGCGATCGATGAGTGGTCAGGCCACCGGGGTTGTGGAGTGCAGTATTTTTCCCAGCAAGCGGTGGCGCGTCATGCCAAGAATCTAGGACTGGATTATGGAGCGATGCCTTTTCCGGAGCAACTGATGGAAGTGCAAAAGTTGATGGAGTTGGGTGACTCAAGAGTGGCCAAAATATTTTCGGATATTGGCAGTGATCTGGGGCATGCAATCAAGCATTACGCGCGCTTTTACGAGATCGATAATCTGCTCATTCTGGGCCGAGTGACTTCGGGTGAAGGTGGGCAACTTATTTTGGACAATGCGACCGCTACACTGGCGTCTCATTATCCTGAGCTGAACGAGCGAATTACCTTTGTCACGCCGGACGAGACGATGAAGCGACATGGGCAGGCGATCGCAGCGGCCTCGCTTCCAAAATTGGTTTAAGCTAGGATTTCTCTGACGTGCGGCGTGTAGAGTTCGGGCTCTAACAAAAAAGAGTCGTGGCCTTTTGCCGAGTGCACCGTGATGTGAATGGTCGAGACTGCGGCTTCTTCTAAATGAGTGACCGTTTCTGCCTGTTCTTCGGGATAGAAGCAAAAGTCGGAATCGATCGAGAAGACGAGAAACTTGTGTCCGGCTTTCCGGCAGCGAGAGAATAACTCAAGAGGAGATTCGGCCTCACCTTCGGTGACTGCATTGTAGCGAGACCACAAGTCGATGATTCGCAGATAAGTGTTCGCATCGAAACGCTCGGTGAACTTTTTGCCCTGATGAAGCATGTAGCTTTGAAAGGTATCGCGGACCTGGAACCATGAGAGCATCTCTTCTTCGTGCACCACCTTTTGGCGGGCGCGCTTCTCGAAGGTGTCGAGATGAACAAAAGTCTTGTGCGAGATCATGCGGGCGAGGGCCAGGCCGATCCTGGGATTTCCGTTTTCGTAGTAGTCGCCGCCATTGAAATACTGATCGTTTTCGATAGCGAGGATCTGCTCGAAGAGGATCAGGCGATTCAGGACGGTGGTCTTGAAACCGGAGGCGATGGGAATGACGTTTTTGGTACGCTCGGGATGACGCGTGGCAAAGGTGAGGGTGAGCAAGCCCCCCACGGAAGGGCCCATCACGGTGTGAAGTTTTTCAATGCCGAAGTGATCGAGAAGCGGGAGGTTGGCATCGACGAGATCCGAAGCATTGAGGTGCGGAAAGGTGGAGCCGAAGGGTTTTCCTGTTTCCGGATTGATCGACGCAGGCCCGGTCGAGCCATAACAGCCGCCGAGGTAATTGCTGCAAATGACGAAGAAGCGGTCGGTGTCGACGGCTTTTCCCGGTCCTACCATTTCGTTCCACCAACCGTCGTGCAGTTCTTCGGTCCAAAGGTCGCAGCCCTCGGGTGGCACCGGATGGGTGCCGCTGGCATGGTGAGTGCCGGAGAGGGCGTGGAAGAGGAGAATGGCGTTCGACTTTTCCTCATTCAGGGTGCCCCAGGTGGCATAGGCAAGCTGGGCGCCGGGGAGAGAGCTTCCCGCTTTAAGGGGGAAGTCGCCCAGGGGCAGGAAGGAAGTCGTCGTCACGGTTCGATAGTGAAACTCTAAATCCGAAAATTTGAAACTCTAAACAAATCCAAAGCGCGAATGGGGGCGATGCAGGGAAGGTTTAACGACAGATGGACACGGATTAGGAGGGATCGACTGGGGAAGCGGGATTTGGGGCGAAGAGTTTTACTAAATGAGGAAGCTCATTCTCTGCGATGAGTGATTTAAGTCTGTTTAGAGTTTCAAAATTTAGAATTTAGGATTTGGTCGCCAAGTGATTGCTTTCAAAGAATGGGATGTTGTCTGTGAGGTTCTGGAGTCTGGTCGTCAGAAGATCATCCTAAGAAAGGGTGGGATTCATGAGGGGCGCGAGGGATTTTCCTTCGCCCATGGGGAGTTCGTTCTGTTTCCCACGCGCTTTCATGCTCAGGGAGATTTCGTCACGGTGCCTGACGTGATGGCCAAATCCGAGTGGGAGATTGATGAAGAGGTTGTGATCACCAGCAAGGTAACGGTGAGCAAGGCGGTGACGCTCACGGATTGGGAGGAAGTCGCTAAGTTGAGCGATCAGCACATTTGGACCGAGCAAACGATTCGAGATCGTTTCTTCTGGGAAGGAAAGGGAATGGCCTCGGGAAGTATCCACCTAGCCTACGTGGAAGTGGAGAAGCTTCCGGAGCCAATCACCTTTAAATACGCCAAGAAATACGGCGGTTGCCGCAGTTGGGTCGAGTTGGACCTTTAAGTCGAATCAGTCGTCGACGTTGAATCCTGCTTCTTCGAGAGCGAGGGTCGCAGCACCGATGATGCCCGCTTCATTTCCAAAGCGTGCCGGGAGGATGCGCAGGCTTTCTTTGAAGGGCGTGCTGAGTTGGCGCTGAAGGGCGTGCTCCAAGGGGGCGAAAAGGACGGCTCCGGCCCGTGCGACGCCGCCGCCGATGATAATGGCATCAGGATTGAGGAGCCAGCAGCAGTTCATTAGGGCACAGGCGAGTTTTTCAGCGACTCCGTCCCAAACTTGCTGGGCGATGAGGTCGTGGCGGATTGCGCGCTTGGCAAGATGTGCGGGAGAGCATTCCTCCAAAGTTTTCGTTTCTCCCGCAGCAGCGTAGGCTTCTACAGCAGTTTCGGCGATCTGCGCATTTCCGATATATTCCTCAAGGGCGCCTCGGTTCCCGTAGGTTCCGGTTCTGCCTTGATAATCGATTGAAGTTTGTCCGAGTTCGCCGGCGAGTGATTTTGCGCCGCGGACCATTTGGCCGTTCACCACGAATCCTCCACCGACTCCGGTTCCGAGGGTCAGGGCAACAAGATTTTCCACGCCGCGTCCCGAGCCGCGTTTCCACTCGGCATAAGCCATGCAGTTGGCGTCGTTTTCGGCAGTGACCGGAAGTTCGGTGAGTGCTTCAAGACGCCGCTTCAAGGGGAAGCGGACCCAGCCTTCAACATTGGTGACATTGTGGACGAGGCCTGTTTTAAAATCTACAAACCCTGGGACTCCGACGCCGACCGCTGCGACATTTGGATGAAGTTTCTGGAGCTCTCCAATGACCCGTGCGATCTCTTTGACGAGTGCGTCAGCTCCTTGAAAACTTTGGGTTTCAATCGGTTTGGCATTACTGATGACATTGCTGCGATACAACACCCCAGCTTTCACTGTGGTTCCGCCAAAGTCGATTCCAATCGCGAGAGGGATGTCACTCATTAAGGGGCGAGGCTAGACTAGCTCAGGACTTCGTGCCACGTCAGAAATTCAATTTTTGTGATTTGTCACACCAATCTGGCGAATTCCTTCCAGGGTGAGGTCGGGATCGATGCTCCTGATTTCATCGAGGCCACTTGCAATGAGGGCGGCATCGCCTCCCGTGGCAATGATCGCCGGGTTGCCGCCTAATTCCTCACGGATTTCTTTTAAGATTTCGCGAATGAGGCCGCGATAGCCGATCACTGCGCCTACTTGCATCGCGTCTTCAGTGCTTTTTCCAATCGCGTTGGTGGGTTCGGTGAGTTGAATAGAAGGGAGGAGAGCTGTTTGGCGGTGGAGGTAATTTCGCAGAGAAGCGGTGCCTGGCGCAATCGCACCGCCAAGGTAAGCGCCCTCTGCGCTGGCGACATCGAAGGTCACTGCGGTGCCGAAATCGATCACGATGGCTGGGGCACCATATTTGGAAACGGCGGCCACAGTATTGGCGAGGCGGTCTGCCCCGATTTGTTCCGGGCAAGGGTAGTCGATCTTGATCGGGAGGATCGACTGGTGGGAAATTTGGTGAAGGGAGACCTCGAAATAGGTCTCCATCATTTCAGCGGCTTTTGGGACGACGGAGCAGACGGAGACTTTGTCGAATGTGACTCCCGCAAGAACACTGGTAAGGGTTTCAGGCGATAACTCGGGTGTTGGAATGACGGCGCGCCACTCCGAGATGGATAGACCCTCGGCGAGAGCGATCTTGGTGCGCGTATTCGAGTTATCGATAAGAAGGTGCATTGGGGGGGGATCTTAGATTCTAGCTGGAGAAACTCTAAACAAATCCAAATGAGGTAAATTTTTAACCGGGCCTACTTTTCGAGGATTTCGACCTCGTAGCCGTCGGGATCGGTCACGAAAGCCATTTTGCGCTCGCCGGTAGAGAATTTCTCGCGCCAGCCGCCGGGCCAGATTTCGATACCGCCATTTTCGAGCGCATCACAGTAGGCAATGATGTCCTCGACGCCGACAGCGGTGTGCATCAGATCTTCGGGAACCTCGACTTTGTAGTCGGGAGAGTGGGTGAGCTCTAAAAAATGGTCGTTTCCGGGGAGGTGGAGGAAGGCGAGCTGATTTCCTTGGGGGGAGGTTTTCTGCACGCCGAGTTCGAATCCGAGCTTCTGGTAGAACGCGATAGAAGCAGCAGGATCGGCGACACGGACACGGGTGTGGAGAAATTTGATCACGGCGGAGGCTATTCTCGGGATACCGCGAATTCCATCGGAATTTTAGCTCTCTTGACGCTCTGGGGGAGATTGGGTTTGTCATTTCACCCAAGCGGGGGAATCTTGCGGTGTTGAAATCTTTCAGTTGGACCCTTGCTCTGCGGTATCTTAATCCGCTTCGGACATTCGTTTCGATCATCACCTTGATCTCGCTTCTCGGCGTGGCTGCAGGGGTAATGGTTCTAATCGTGGTGCTTTCAGTCCATGCGGGCTTTGAGCGGAACCTTAAGGAGATACTGCTGGGCTATGCTCCGCACGTTCGGCTGGAGTCGGCCTATGGTGCGGGGATTTTGGATTGGGAGCCGATGGAAAAAAGTCTCGCTGAGGAAGAGGGCGTGATTGGGGCCTACGCACTCATCGAGGGATATGTGCTCCTCGATGCGAAAGGCTGGCAGAAGCCGGTGGTTTTTCGGGCGATCAATTCTGAGAACGCAGCACAGATCGAGGCGCTTGAAGAACAACTTGATCTGGAAGCGCACCCGACGAGTAGTGCTGATATGGGCCTGGATGACCGAGCTGTGATCTCGCGTCAGCTTGCCGAGGCTCTGAGTTTGCAGGTCGGCGATAAGCTTAATTTTCTGGCGTCCAAGAATCTCGATGCGGTGATGGAAGTCTACCGCATCAAGCAGCAAGAGCGCGCCTGGATTCTTTACGAAGATCGCTTGGGGCCGTTTGCAGAAGCGGTTGAAACGATATTTAGCAAATCTGGTGAGGAAGAAGTGGTAGAGGGAGCAAAGCTGACGGAGGCCTTCCGCATAATCCAAGACCTTATTCTGCTGGAAGAAGGAACAAAAGGTAAGCCGATGCGCGCTGGTGAGGCTGAAATTATCGATGGGATTCTCTTTGCTGTGCTTAATAAGCCCTTGCGGAAAGATGATTCGGGCAGGGAGTATTTTGCCGCCGGAACGCAGCAGGTTGTTAGAAATATGCTCGGGGATCTGAGGGATATTGATCTGAAGGAAGCGGACTTACAGGCCTTCGCGAATATTGAGGAATTTGTCACTCCTGTGGAAGTGACGGTCATTGGTATCTATCGGGATACCAAGCGCTCGCAGGGACCAGGAGCCTTTGTGCCACTGGCGATCGGTCAGCAGCTCAAAGGTTTGCAAGAAGCAGTCGAAGCGATCGGAATCCGAGCGGAAGATCCTTACCATGCGGAAGTGGTCGCGACAAAGCTGCAGAAGAAGCTGGGCGAGGATTGGCTCGTGCGCAGTTGGATGAAGACTCACGAGCAGCAATTTCAGTTGGTTAAAACGGAAAAGGTGATGATGAGCTTTGCGCTCTCCTTTATCACGATCCTCTCGGCCTTCAGCATCACAGCCGTGATGTATACCGTGACAGTGCAGAAGCGTCAGGAGATCGGCGTGATGAAAGCGCTCGGTGCACGGCCTTCGCAGATTGTGCGCGTCTTCCTCTACCAAGGTGTGATCGTGGGCATCGCGGGATCGCTGCTGGGTTTGGGACTTGGTTTGTTGGCGCTCGAATACCGTCAGGGAATTTTAACTCTACTCAGAGGGATAGGGATCGATGCCTTCCCGGCTGGGTTCCATGGGATGGACGAGCTTCCGGCCCGCATTATTCCGGAGCACCTTGGAGTGATCTGCGTTGTCGCGGTGATTCTCTGTCTCATTGCCGCGCTTGTTCCCGCTCTCATGGCGGCCTTCCGCGATCCTGCAAAATCACTCCGTAATCTTTAAATTGAATGGAAATCTGGCTGATTGAGGATGGAGAAAAACGGGGTCCATACGAGGACTACGAGATTCGTGAACGGATTCGCAGGGATGAACTCTCCGAAGATGTTCAGATGTGGTATGAAGGCGCGGAGGGGTGGATGCCTGCTAAGGAGGTTCACTTTTTCGAAGCAGAGTTTGAGAAGAAGGTGGAAGAAATCCCCGTGCCGCCACCCTTGCCGGTGAAGACCGATTGGGGGATTCTGTGGCGTCGACTGGGGGCGCGCTGGCTTGATCTGGCGCTTTATTCATGCTTGATCTTGTTCGTCTTTCGTCTGGGCGGGATGAAAATGATGCCCGACCCGAGTGAGCAGATCACGGCTTGGGTCTTCGCCGCCCATTTTGTGCCAGCCATTATTTTTGAGGGGATTTTGCTGCATCTTTTTGGGCTGACCCCCGGAAAATGGGTCCTGCGGCTTCGAGTCGAAGATCAAGAAGAGAATCTTCTTTCGTTGGGGGCGGCCATAATGCGCTCGATGCGGGTCTGGGTGCTTGGCGTAGGCATGAGGATGCCCATCCTCCTTTTGATTGGGCATCTGGTGGCCCTGTGGATGGTAAAAAAGAGGGGCGCCCCCCTATGGGATCTCGTGATGGGGTTTCGGGTTCCCGCAGCTCCGCTATCGGCAGCGAGACTGGTGTTCTATTTTGCGGTGATGGCAGGTATCTTCGTTTTGAATGTGTGGATTCTCTGGCCCGAGCTAGGGCCGCAAGTTTGGCCTGAGATTCAGAAAACGCTCGAAGAATACAAGCAAGCTTCGTGACTTGCCGGAGGGGGAGGCTTCCTCTAGGAATAGAGCTGTGGCAGGAACGGTTTACTTTGATCTCGAGACGCAGCGCAGCTTTGGCGATGTCGGTGGCGCAGCGCATAAGGATAAAATGGGGATGTCGGTGGGGGTGACCTACTCGACGGAAACGGGGCGGTATCACATTTATGGTGAAGATCAGGTGGAAGATCTCATCGAACAACTCGTGAAGGCGGATCTCGTTGTCGGCTGGAACCATATCCAATTCGATTATCCCGTCCTTCAGGGCTACACCATTTACGATCTTCCGGTGCAGACGTTGAACTGCGACATGATGCTCAAGCTGGAGGAGACGCTGGGCTTCCGTCTCAAGCTCGACTCGGCGGCCAAGGCCACTCTTGGGGAATCGAAAACGGCGGATGGGCTCGATGCCCTGAAGTGGTGGCAGGAATATAAGAAGACAAAGAAGATTGAGCCGATGATGAAGATTGCGGAGTATTGCTGCTACGATGTGAAGGTGACCAAGGAAGTTTTCGAATACGGTCAGAAGCACGGGCTCGTGAAATACGATGACCGGGGCGGCCATCTTCAGGAAGTGAAGGTGTCGTGGTAAGCGCGTGGGTCAGGGGATTTGTGGTTTCGCTGCTTCTAACATGGAGCGCGTGGGCGGGAGATTCTCCGCTGAAGCTCAAGAGCGGGGCGAGCATTGTTTAGGAATGGACCTTAGTCAGCATCTCTATTTAAAAGGAAATATTGGAGTTTCGCAGGGACAGCTGGTGGGGCTGGAGAAATGGATTTCGGCGAATACGCCAAACTGGACGTTCTTGCTGGTCGAGAGTTCCAATGGAGAGACCTACCACGGCATGGATGCGGTGGAGCACCTAATGGGAAAGGGGCTCCCGGCACGAACGGCGTTTGGCAACCTCAAACATGAGAAAACTGTAGAGGCGAATGGGGCCTTCTTTATTCTCTTTCTGAAGGATCGTAAGTTCTCTTTTTACGGGTCGGCAGCTTATGAACGGCGGGGACTGAGGTCCAAGAACTGGCCCGGGAATTTGGATCGCGAAGCGAAACGGTCGATGCGGTATTTGAAAGGGATTTCACGGCTTATATCAGAGAAAGATCTCTTTCTCTTGCCGCCTTCCCAGACGGCTGTCATGTTGACAGCATGAATTTTTCAACCATTTCAAAGTTGCTCCTGCTCAGGCCGGGAGAAACTCTGCTTACTACTAGTTCACGATCGCCACTCCTCTGCTTCTAAAGCGGCTTGTTCGGCCTTAGGCCGTTCTCATTTAGCAAACTTTGTGAACCTGTGAGTCAGGAAAATACAGACGTGGAGTGGATTCTCCGCGAGGTCCCTGATGGTTGGGAAGATCTTCTAACGGAAGGAATGCCTCGTATTCTTGCGAAGCTAATGGCTCAACGCGGGATTTTGCGCGAAAAGGTGAGCAAGTTTCTCAAACCGAAGCTGGCGGAACTTTCAGATCCTTTCGAGATCGCGGAGATGGATCTCGCGGTGGTGCGGATTCTTGAAGCGGTTGATCGAGGAGAGAAGGTCTGTATCTATGGCGACTACGACGTCGATGGAGTGAGTTCCATTTCGGTGATGAGTCTGGTGCTTTCGGCCTATGGCCTCAATCCCGATGCCTTTATTCCTCATCGTAGTAGTGAGGGTTATGGTCTCAGCGAAGCGGGCATCACGCGCTGTTTGGAAGAGAACGGGAAGCCGGATCTCTTGGTGACGGTGGATTGTGGCACTGTTTCAAATGAAGCTATCGCGGGACTGAAAGAGCGGGGGATTGAAACCGTGGTGGTGGATCATCACGAGATCGGAAAGGCGGGTCGTCCTGATTGTGTCGCCTTGGTGAATCCGAAAGCTTCGGGTGACAAGCGGAGTTATCTTTGTGCCGCGGGTGTTGTTTTCAAATTGGCTCACGCGCTCTTAAAAACGCGTCCCGTTCCTGACTTCGATCTCAAGGAGGTTCTCGATCTGGTGGCGATGGCGACCATTTCTGATATCGTCCCTCTTGTTGATGAGAATCGCTTGCTGGTTCGTCATGGGTTGCGTGGGTTGGCTGACTCATCACGTCCTGGATTGAGAGCTCTGCTGTCGCTTGCAGGGGTAGAAGGAAAGCTGAGCAGTGCGGATGTGGGCTTCCGTCTGGGGCCACGGATTAACGCGGCAGGCCGGATGGATCAACCGGAGAAAGCACTGGAAACGCTCATGACGGATTGTTCCAAAGAAGCAGAAATCTTGGCTCAGGAGCTTGATGATTTCAATAAGGCGCGTCAGGCGGTCGAGCAGCAGATTTTTGCGGAAGCGA
>JAPKCM010000154.1 GCA_028822935.1 Akkermansiaceae bacterium | reverse complement strand
CGATCCCGATCGTTCACGCTTCGAATTTCTCAACGGGCGTCAACGTCCTCTTTCATCTCACTCGTAAAGCAGCAGCCATTCTTGGAAATGAGGCCTTCGATATCAACCCCCTTTCACCCCTCAACGGCGACCTCAAGCTCCTCACCTCAAAAGCAAATTCCTAGCAGTCCTCGTCTTCTACCACGGTGCCGGTTGCCTCCACTGCACCGAGCAGTTGACAGCCATGGCCAACCGTTATGCCGACTTCGAAAAAGCCGGCCTCCCCATCCTCGCCATCTCGACCGATGACATCACCGACCTCAAGAACTCGCAGGACAACTACTCCAAAGGAGCCATCCCCTTCCCCATCGTTTCCGATGCTGCGAAAAATGTCTTCAAGCAATACACCGCCAACGACGACTTCGAAAACCAACTCCTCCGCGGCACTTTCGTCCTCGATAGCAAAGGCCGCATGCTCTGGTCCGACATCTCCGCCGATCCCTTCATGGAAATCGACTTCCTGATCAAAGAATCCAAGCGGTTACTCTCGCTTCATCAGTGATCTGAATGTCGCTCGCATACCGGACTTCACCTCAACGCGCTCGAAACACAGGTGGCCTCTGCATTTTTCGGCCGCCTGATCTTGAGCGCTCCTAAGGGACGGCTGACTTTTGGAACATCGCTGACTTTTTCAGCCTTATTGGACATCGCCCTGCATCTTTGTCTGGCTCTTGGCGATCGTGTGCCTTCTAAATCAACAAGTCTGCAAGTTGCCTATGGAGCGACCTCCTCAACCCGGAAAAAGACTTGCGTGGACCCGTCGACCAGCCCGCTAAGGTCGAAGATTCTGGTCGTCGATTCTCCATCATCCCCCAAAACGCCGTCATCAATATCCTGCGCCCAGTCGACCATGTCGGTGGTATACTGAATGGCGTAGGTGGTGCCGGGTTTTGAGCTCCAAGTGAGAGTCAGTTCTTTGGTCGCAGTCGAGAATCCGATATCGGTAATCGCGAGTGGAGTGGAAGGCCCCGCTCCTGGTGCCACATCGGGAAAGGTCGTTCCAAAGCGGATCTCGTCGAAGATCGTTGAACCCGTGTCTTGAAGAGACAGCTGAGTAAAATTGGATTGATCAAAGTCAGCCGTCAGTGCCGCGATGGCATCCCCTTCCGCTGGCTCCCCCAGCCCTTCAGTGACATTGAAAATGAAAAGCTCATCCGACGTGCCATCTGGCTTCCAGTTAATTTTCCCCACAACTAAAGCAACATCGTGATGGGAGGAGCCATCGACAAAGGGAGGAACATTAGATCCCTCGACGACGGTCGCACTCGCCGAGTCAACAAAAGCGACCGCGTTTGGGCTGCCGCTGCCACCCCCAAAGAGGCCTCCATTATCGATCCGGAATCCCATCCCAAAAGCCTGCCCCGTTGCCGAACTCAAATTTCCGTTCTCGCTGCTCCCTCGCATTGCAATCATCGGATCGGTGCCAAATATGATCGTTCCAAATTTATTACCGTTCGGCGCACTCGCCAAAACACTAAACCAAATCGTGGAGTCATCTGCAGTAAGCGCCGCCTTGGCTTCGTCAGTCAGGACCCGGTGGGCTTCCTGTTGTCCCGCCGTTCCAAATCGTCCCAAGGCACTGCCAGCCGAAGGGTGCCCTTCAAAATCCAAACCACCGCGATCATTCACAATCAGACTGGAATCACCCGTGGCATAGGCGGTGCGTCCAATGTCATAGGGGCGGCTCCAGCCCACGACTTCCCATGCTCCTTCGAAACCAACCCCGCCCTCAAATCCATTCAACGGCGTATTCGTTCCTTCATAGTCAAACTGCTCCAGGAGAATCAGTTCAGCGTGGGCAAGTGGGCTCAGCAGCATTGCCGCAGCTATTCCGTGGGAAGTTATTTTCGCAGTAGCCATCGTTATTATTGCTCTACTTTGTTCGTGGTTAAAAGGATCAATCGTCTAACCGATCTAACACGGTGTAATTAATACCGAAAAACAGCAACCCCTTTTTACCCCTCTCCGATCCCCTCAACGGCAACCTCAAGCTCCTCACCTCAAAAGCAAATTCCTAGCAGTGAATTTGCAGTTGGCGGGAGGGCTCTGAAGCCGCCCTTGGACCGGGCCGGAGGGGGGAGAAAGGGGGTTGAATTCTGGCCCAACCGCCCACGCTAATGTCTCCTAGCTCTGCC
>JAPKCM010000153.1 GCA_028822935.1 Akkermansiaceae bacterium | reverse complement strand
TGGATACAATCGCTTGGTGGATCTCTTCTGATGAGTGCTCGTCTTTCCACTCAAGTCGAGGGCATCAGCTATGACCTTGCAAGCTCTTCTGATCTCGAAACCTGGCAGAAGTTAGGTCCAAGTGATCAGGAAAAATGGTTTGAAAATCAGAGCGATGGCAGTGTCATTTTTCGGAAACGTTTCCAAGAAACTCATCTTGAAGACCCCTCCCTAATTTCAGAGTAAAATTGACGTACTGTCACTGCCTGCCGGGAGCGCGCTCTGACTTCAGGATTGATGTTAGCACGTTCATTCCGTGTTCGAGCTTCAGTAGTCTTCTTCTCCTTAACCTCCTGCGGCAAAGGCTGTTCTGATCCGCAGGAAAACAAATAGTCAACCCACCCCAACTCCGCTTCTCAAATCTCCCCCATTTCTTGATCGCCCCCCTTCCACTTCATCCCCTACCTTCTACTCCTCATGAAACTCATCCTCATCCTCTTCCTCGCCGCCGCTGCCCATGGCCATGGCCAGGTGATGCCCACTTCCTCCGCAGTCTTTGGAAAAAAGTTTCCCCAACTCGATGGCCGCGCCACCGGTGAGTGGTGGAAACAGGGAGTGCAAGCCGACGGCAAACGAAAGCGCGCCCGCAAGCTCATCGAGCTCAATGTCCCTCGCGAAGACGTTATTGGATTTGCCGTTTACACCGTTGCTCACAAGACCCTCAAGCTCACCGCACAACTCTTCCCCCTCATGCCCAACGAAACCCATGAGGTCCGTCTTGAGATCAAGGACGGCGAGACCTGGAAGGAAATCGCGAAGGAGAAAATCCACTACCCCGGCTGGTCCGCGCACTTCCGCATCAAGAACTGGGACCATTCCAAGAACATCCCCTACCGCCTCCGCCACTCCGAAAAAGCGACCTTTGAAGGACTCGTTCGCAAGGATCCGAAGGACAAGGATGTCATCGTCACCGGCAACTTGTCCTGCAATTCCTCCCGCACCACCGGACCACGTCCCGTGATCTTGAAGAACCTCCTTCATCACAACCCCGACATCCTCTTTTTCGCGGGAGACCAAACCTACAATCACACCCAGCACACCTCGGGATGGCTCGAGTTTGGCATGCAGTTTCGCGACGTCATGCGCGATCGACCCACCATCACCATCCCAGACGACCACGACATCGGCCAAGCCAACCTTTGGGGAGAAGAAGGCATCCAAGCCACCAACTCTGCCGGCCCCAGCGGCGGATATTTCTACCCCGCCAAATACGTGAACATGGTTCAGCGTCAGCAAACCTGGCACCTTCCTGATCCCGTCGACCCCGCGCCCATCAAGCGCGATATCAGCGTCTACTTCACCAGCCTTCTCTGCGGCGGAATCGACTTCGCCATCATCGAAGACCGCAAGTTTAAAACCGGCCCCGAGGGCACCATTCCAAAAATGGGCCCCCGCCCCGATCACATCAACGACCCCAAGTATGATCGCAAGGCTGTCGACGTCGCAGGCCTCAAACTCCTCGGTGACCGCCAGCTCAAATTCCTCCACAACTGGTCGCAGGACTGGACCGGAGCGGAAATGAAATCCGTCCTTTCTGCCACCGCCTTTTGCGGAGCAGTCCACATCCACGGATCTCCCACTAACCGACTCCTCGCCGACCTCGACTCCAACGCCTGGCCCCAGACCGGCCGCAACAACGCCCTCCGCGAAATTCGCCGGGGATGGGCCACCCACCTCTGTGGCGACCAACACCTCGCCGTCTCGGTAAAGCATGGCATCGATTCCTTTGGCGACGGACCCTACGCCTTCACCTCCCCCGCGCTCGTCAACACGATCTACGGCCGCTGGTGGCATCCGGAGGACGAAAAGGCCGGCCCCAATGCCGTCCCGAACTCACCCCTTCCTTGGACCGGCGACTACCTCGATGGCCTCGGCAACAAGATCACGATGCTTGCCTACGCCAACCCCGAGAATCGCAGTGACGAAACCAAACGCGCGGACGGCTACGGCATCTGCCGTTTCAACAAATCAACCCGTAAGGTGACCTTCGAGTGCTACAAGCGCTTTAGCGATGCCACCAAGGACAACGACGCCCAGTTCCCCGGCTGGCCCATCACCTTCAATGCGCGCGATAACGACGGCCGCAAACCCACCGGTCATCTCGACTACAATGTCGATCTCAAGAATCCCGTCGTGCAGGTCAT
>JAPKCM010000048.1 GCA_028822935.1 Akkermansiaceae bacterium | reverse complement strand
TCTTCGCTACTTCGCGAGCGAGAGGCAGATGACTTCGGTGTCGTTGCGAATGAAGGCGCACTTTCTGGCGTAGGCAGGGTGTGACCAGACGATGTCGCGTTGTCGGAGATCGAGGCCATTGGGTTCGATGACGTGAGCGCGATCGATTTCCTGGTAGCCTTTCACGGAAAGCTTCGCGATCACGAGGTCGCCCTTCTCGGTGAAGAGAAAGTAGCGGTCTTCATGAGGGGTGACAAAGACGGTGCCCCAACGCACGGGTTCCTCAAGGGCGATGGGCTTGAGGGATTCCCACACCCGCTTTCCGGTGAGAGCCTCCATGCAGCGGAATTGTCCGTAACTGCAAGCTCCGAAGAGATGACCGTCATGCAGCACGGGTGCGTTCATGATGCCGTGAAGGTGGGTCGTCTTCGTCTCGCTGGCGCGCTCCGTGCGATAGACGATCTCCGGGGTGGATTCATCTTTCTTGAGTTTAAGGAGCATCGATCCGTTGTAGAAGCAGGTGAGAAAGAGATGGTCTTCGTCGATCATCTGCGGAGTTGCGATGGTGAGGCCGTAACGAATTTTCCAGGGAATGCTCCAGTAGACTTTGCCAGTCAGCGGATCGAGCGCATTGGCAGCCTCCGGATGCCAGATGAGGAGGAGATCGCGGCCGCCATGCTGGACGATGCGCGGCGGGCAATAGCCGGGATGTTTGGCTGAAAGGGATCGCCAGACTTCTCTACCAGTCACCTTATCGAAAGCAACGGCAGTAGTGCCATCGCCGCTTCCAAGACAGATTAAGAGATCGCCATGCACGAGAGGTGATGCCGCGAATCCCCAGGTCTGGGTTTTCACCGAGAAGAGCTTCTTGAAATCATGAGACCACTTCTCGGTGCCATCTTCGGTTGCGCGGCAAATGAGCTTTCCTTCACCGCCAAAGGTGTAGACGCGGTCTCCATCGACAAGAGGAGTGACCCGGGGGCCCGCCGAATAGCTCATGGTGTAAGGGGAGTCGTAGGCTTTTTCCCAGATCACTTTGCCGGTGCTTGCATCGAGACAAAGAAGGCGCTCGTTCCCTTGCTTATTTCCGGTGCGCGCGCCCTCGGCTTTCGCTTCGGAAGTGTTGAGCGCCTTGCGATCCATGACGAAAACACGATCACCGGCGACCGATGGTCCGGCATAGCCACGGTTGACGGGTGTGCGCCAGAGAACCTTGGGGCCGCCACTTGGAAACTTGTCGATAATCCCGGTCTCCCGCCAAACTCCGTCGCGTTGTGGGCCGAACCATTGCGGCCAGTCGTCTGCAATGGCAGAGGCCGAGAGAGCAACGAAGAGGAGTGAGGCTGATAGAAGAGATTTCATGATGCAGGAACGATGAGTATCTTTCGCATGTCGGAGTCCCTTCTGCGAATTCAATTGCTGGGAATTTGCTTTTCGACTTGAGTGCTTGGGCGCCCTTGAAGGGATCGGAGAGGGGAGAAGGGGCGGCAAATTCGTGCCACTATGAACGTCAGAATAGGGGGATACCGTTTCCGAATTAGTGAGGCTGCTCTTGGCGCAGCTTTTCCATGTCGGCCAAGAGGTCTTCGAAGATTTTATAGGCTTGTTGTATTTTCATTGCCTTCTCCTGGTTAGTGGCGGAAATCACAAATCATTACACTTTGAGTCGTATTTTTTTAATTTTTCTTTTTCTGTCTCTAATTTGTCAAGGTCACGAAATAGGCCCGGAGCAGTGATTGCTTTGACCTTGTAACCAATCGCACGGAGGAGGTTTGCGGTCCAAGCGTTGCAAGTATTGGGGAAGAAAAAGCGTGCCCGACCACGGTAGAATTGGCTCACCCCGTAACGTCCGGAACCAAGAGGCAGGAGGCGTCCCTTACCATCACGCGCAAATTCAAGCGAAATCAGCCGGACGAGAATTTGCCTTTGTTGGTTCGTGAGATGAAAGAAGTGAGCGGGCGCATATGCGTAGTCGAGGTGAAGGGGACGGTTGCTTGTGACGACATGCATCACGCTGGGAGTGGGGTAAGCCAAGGCGCGGAAGGCGAGGGGAAAGGTCACGATCTCGTTGCGATAGAAGCCCTCATCACCCCAGCCAAACTCAAGCCAATCTCCGGTCAACTGAGTGGTAATCTCGGGGAGCACGTTCTCCAGGGCCTTGCGAGGGAGGACGAGGCCGGTGTGTTGCCCGTGCGAAAATACCAGCAGGGGAGTGCGCTCAGCGTGTTCCGAAATTGCGAGCGGAGGATGCGGGTCGGCGCGAGGGGCAGTCGAAATGGAGCACGAGGTGAGCGGAAGAGCCGCAAACCCAAGCGCAAAGAGGTAGCTCATTCCGAAATGTGAGTGAGAAGCGACGGATTAAAAAGCTAAAAAACCAGCACTTAGGGGTGTTTGTGATTCCGAGCTGGGCAAGCCCTACTGTTTTTGCCGAATGGTTGCCAGGAGCTCTTGAAGTTCGGAGACTTTCCCGGGGTGCTTGGCAGCCAAGTTGTTGGTTTCACCGAGGTCCTCTTTGAGATTATAAAGTTGGAGTTTGGGGAGGGTTTTGAGGGCTTTCCTGTCGACCCTGGAAAAACCACCGGACTCGGGGCCGGTAATTAGTTTCCAGTCGCCGGAGCGGACGGCGAAGTGCTTGCGTCCTGCTCCCATAACGATGGCCTTACGGGGTTTGGCCGGGCCACCTTTGAGAACGGGAAGGAACGACTCACTGTCGGGTGCTTGTCCGGCGGGGAGGGAGGCCCCCGTAAGATCGGCTAGAGTGGCGAAGAGATCGGTGAAGCAGATGGTGTGATGGACGGTCCGACCTTCTTTAATCGCGGCGGGCCAGCGTATGATGAAGGGCATGCGGTGACCGGCTTCCCAGGCGTCCGCTTTCATGCCGCGCAATCCGCCGGAGCTGTCGTGCGAGAATTTTTGAGTGTCGACATCATACCAAACGGGTCCGTTGTCGGAGGAGAATACGACGAGGGTATTTTTCCTCATGCCTGCTTTGTCGAGCGCGGCGAGCACCTTGCCGATCTCGGCGTCGATCATGTGGGTGAAGTCGCCGTAAAGCCCTGCCTTGGTCGAGCCGACAAATTCCTCGGTCGGTAACCACGGAGTGTGCGGGCCGGGGTAGGCGAGATAGAGCATGAGGGGCTGCTCTTCCTTTTTTGCGGCATATTGTTCGATCACTGAGATCGCTTCGGTGGTGAAGCGGGGCGTGACTTTGTCGAGTTTGAGGTTGGGCGCGATTCCGCCGGCCCGCCAGAACTTTCCCTGAATGGGTGACCAACCTTCGGTGCTGTTGGCATCGATAGTGAGCGAAGGAGGCATGATGGCCTTGTTGTCGCGGATGTAGAAGTAGGGGGGGATGTCGGTTGAGGCACGGATGCCAAAGAAGGTATCGAAGCCGCGATCAACCGGCCCACCGCTCAGAGTCCCTTCGAATTTTTTGTCCTCGAAAAATCCGAGATGCCACTTGCCGACCATCGCGGTGCGGTAGCCGTTTTTCTGGAGCATCGCGGGGAGGGTCAGACGACTTTCATCGATGACGGCGTTGTTTTTCCAGCTGATCGGCTTGCGGAAGGGATAACGTCCGGTCATCAGCCCGTAGCGCGAGAGGTGGCAGAGAGGGCCGGGCGCGTGGGCATCGGTGAACTTTAAGCCGTGCTTGGCGAGTTGGTCGATGTTCGGAGTGGGGATTTTTGAGTCGGAATTGTAGCAAGTAGGGTCGCCGTAGCCCATGTCGTCGGTGAGGATGATGACGATGTTGGGCTTGTCCGCAGCGAGGGCGTTGCCAAAGCAAAGGAGGCCGAGGGTGAGTTTCTTGAAGAAGGTCATGGCGGGGAGGGTAGAGAGTTTGGCGCAAAGAAGCAAAGGCGGGAAGAGGGAGACTTGGGCGAAATCTGATCCTTGCTTCTATTGGCTATTGTTTGATCCGGAGAAGAAATTCATTGGGGCGAGAGTGCTAGAGGTCTACTAAGTTACTTCTAAAGTATGCAGGAAGAACTTCACGACGGGGCGCTCTCGTTTTGTCTCAATATTGGGCCGATCGTTCTTGAAGTGACGGCGTATGGTGGTCATTTGACAGCTGGGTTTGATCTCGGGGAGCGAGTGGTCCGGCCGTATGCTCCGGCTCTTTGGCAGCCGGATGAAATCAGTGGTGATTTTCCGGTGTTGCTCACTCATTTACGAGGTGATTTCTTTTGCCTTCCTTTTGGGCCCCAAAGGGAGGGAGTTCCACATGGAGAGACAGCGAACGGGGTTTGGGTCCAGGATGATTCTAAGGAGGGGGAACTCCGACTATCGATGAGGACCGGTGATACCGATTGCCGGGTGACGAAGTCGATCCAGACGGTCGAGAACCACCGGGCTCTGTATCTATCCCACATCATCGAGGGATTGAAGGGGAAGTGGAGCTATGGAAGTCATCCAATTCTTGATTTTTCCAATCTAAAAGATGGAGAGGGGCGGGTGAGTACTTCGGCATTTCGGTGGGGGTCGACTTATCACGGGGTTTTTGCAAATCCGGCAGATAAGGAGTATCAATCGCTTCGCTCCGGCACCTTGTTCGATTCGCTTTCAGACGTTGAAATGATCGATGGCGGAAAGGCGGACTTGACCCGGTATCCGGCGCGGAAGGGATTTGAAGATCTCGTGATGATTGTCAGCGAGCAAGGGGATGCGCCCTTTGCTTGGACGGCTTGCGTGCTTGATGGATACGTTTGGTTTTCACTGAAGAAAGCGCGTGATTTTCCAGCGACATTATTCTGGATTTCAAACGGTGGACGTCATTCGGAACCGTGGAATGGGCGTCACTTGAAACGCCTTGGCCTGGAGGAGGTCTGTTCGTATTTTTGTGACGACGTGGAAGACTCCCGTCGCGACCTCCTGGGGTCCAAGAGGATCCCAACGACGAGGGAGTTTGACGGTTCTCCGGTGACGCTCAAATTGATTCAGGCAGTCTCGGCGGTGCCAGAGCGCTTTGATATCGTGACGGAAATATTACCCAAAGAAGGAGGAGTCGAATTGGTTTCCCAATCCGGGGTGAGAGTAGATGTTCCTCTTGAATGGGAGTTTTTGTGATCAAGCTTGAAACGCCCACCATCGACATCCGGATGCATCAGACCGGACATAATCGTGAATCTGTTTGGCATCGACTACAACGGTTCGAGATAAGGTTTGCTCTTGGGAATTCTCTTTCCCGTGGCGAGGCATGCGGAGATTTCACTCTAGTAATGACGTGAACGAGACGAGGACCTGGCCTTTATTTGAGCTTCCAGTTCTCGTCAAAGAATCCGGCGTCGACGATTTTTCCGGGGCGGTTGGGACCGGGCTTTTCGGAAAGATCGATGATGGCCCAGTCGGGGAGTTTGGGGACCTGGCGGGCGTTGTTGAGGTAGTCGAATTCACGGTAGGTAAAGCTGCTGTTGAGAACGACATAGTGCAATGGGTGGAGCGGGTTGGGGTAGATCATGATGAGCGCATGATTGTGAGCGTCATAGGTCTTGGAACCGACGGTGATTTTTTGGGAATCCCATTGGATGGGAAGTTTCGGCATGATTCTCGCAAGGAAGGCGTTCGTGGAGGGATTTCCCCATAGGACGAGGTTGTGCTTGCCGATATCATCAAGGTCGATGTCGCTGTCGGCTTTCACACGGACATCGCCACGGAACTGCTGACGCCAGTGGGTGATGGCACGATTGCGTTCTGATTTCTCCCAGATTCCAAATGGATCGTTCGTGCTTGTTCCTGGAGTGACGAAGAGAAAAGAGCTCATGAAGGCGTCATCAATAGGGCCCTGCATACGGTGGTGTTTGTTGAAGGAAATTACCGGAAGGAGACCAAGTTTCCATGTTCCGTTCTCCTTGAACAATCGTGCTTCCCAGGATCGTCCGGTCGAATTGGCCGGGCCGGTGATTTTTTGGCCGGCGATTTCTATGATGGGTAAAGGGCCGTAGAAGGGCGAATGAGTCGGCGGGAAGGAAAGAGTGAGAGCGGAGATGTTTTCCACTTCTTCAATCGTGATTCCGCGATGGGAATAGGTGGCTTTGAGGTAGGCGCGTTTCCAGTGCTCTTCCATGCGGTCGATTTGAGTCCAGTAGAGTTTGTGATACCGCAGGGTGTAGGTTTCGAAGCGAACGGTTTTTGGAAAGCGCTCGCGACCGGACTTGGCAGCAGCGGCGACCAGCTTGGAGATTTCTTTTTTGGCTCCTTCTTCGATTTTGTGCGCGGTTTTTGGCCCGATGATGTGAGTGAGGGGGAGGCCTCGTTTGTTGAGCGCGGCTTCCATCATGTCGGCGGCCTGCTTTTGCTGATCGATCTCGCCGGAGTAGGCCACGGTGGTGAGGTTGGTGAGATTGGCGGCGTAGTCGGTGCAGTCGTAGAGATGCCAGAGGGCTCTTTGGAAGGAAAGTGCTTCGGGTTCTTGTCCGCCGCACATTTTGAGGAACTCCTCGGTCTCGGAAAATCCCGCACCCGGATTGGCGACACACCATTGGTCGGCGTAATGGACGGCGAATTGCCAGCAAGCGGCTCCGCCCATCGAGAAGCCGCGGACGGCGATACGATCGTTATCGATGCGGTAGTTCTCCTTGGCATGGGCGAGGGCTTCGAGGCAATCGATCTCGCCTGCGAATTTATTGGCATTGGAGAAGCGGGCGTAGGGATGGAGGACGATGGTGTCGGCCGGGGTGTATTGTCCCGCTTGGGTACGACGGCGTTCCATGAAGAGGACTTCGTTGACCTTGTCGTCACGGCCGTGGAACCAGAAATCGAGGCGGTGGGATTTTTTACCGGAGAAATCGTAGCTCACGGGGATAACGAGTCCGTAGGGCTGCACCGAGCCATCGATATCGGAACGGAAGCCCCGGACGACGAGACCAGTTTGTTTGTTCCAAGGTGCTTGGCCATTCTGCAATGATTTCGCGCGGGCGAGTCCTTCCTTGAGTTGAGCCTTCGCGAAGTTGAGTTCGTTGGGCTTTTGAAATTCCTGATGCTTTAGCGCATCGTGCGTTCCCTTATAGAAAATCTCCACGTCAGGGAGGAGAGGATCCTTGCTGATCGGCACCATGGCCTCTTTGAGTTCAGCGAGTCCTTTTTCTAAGAGGGTTTGATCCTCCGTGGAGACCTTAAGGCCAAGGGGTGGGATTCGACGGATGTCCTGAGCGGTTGCGAAGGAGAGACAGATGAAAACAGGAATGAGCCAACGCATCGTGACATCTGATACCTGCCTGGAGGAATGAAAATTACATCTTCGGCTTTGCGGATTTGAAGACCATCCTCTAGGTTTGGCCTCTTCATGATGAAAATCCCTCTCGCCATTTCCCGGATTCTTGCCCTTTCTTGCCTCTTGTTCACTCCGTTGATTGCCCGGAAGCCGAATGTCATCATCATCTTTACCGATGACCAAGGCACCATCGACATGAACTGCTACGGGGCGAAGGATCTTGTCACGCCTCACATGGATGGGCTGGCCAGGCGCGGGGTCCGATTCACCCAGTTTTACTCCGCCGCTCCCGTTTGTTCCCCGTCTCGCGTGGGATTATTGACCGGGCGAACACCGCAGCATGGTGGCTTGAATGGCAACGTTGGACTCGACTCGGTCGGGATGCCTTCCGAGCAGATCACGATTGCCGAGGAACTTAAAAAGGCCGGCTACGCCACTGCGCATATTGGAAAGTGGCATCTCGGTCATCACAAAGAGACGATCCCCAATGGCCAGGGTTTCGATCATTCCTTCGGCCATCTTGTCGGGTGCATCGACAACTACTCACACTTTTTCTACTGGAGTGGTCCCAATAAGCACGACCTTTGGAGAAATGGAAAAGAGGTTTTTCACAACGGTGAGTTCTTTCCAGATCTCATGGTTAAGGAGGCCGGTGAGTTCATCGATCAAAACAAGGAAAAGCCCTTCATGATCTACTTCGCACTAAACACGCCCCACTACCCCTACCAAGGTTCACCCGAGTGGCTGGAGCACTACAAGGATCTTCCCTACCCCCGCAATCTCTATGCGGCCTTTCTTTCAACCACGGATGATCGGATTGGAAACTTGCTGAAGAAAGTTGAGGACGCGGGGTTGACGAAAGACACCATCGTCATTTTTCAATCGGACCACGGTGCCTCGGAAGAAGTACGCGCCCACAATGGCGGCGGTAGCGCCGGTCCTCATCGCGGAGCCAAGTTTAGCCTCTACGAGGGAGGGATCCGTGTTCCCGCCATCATCTCCTGGCCGGGCAAACTCCCTGAAAACGAAACCCGCGATCAAATCGCAACGGGTTGCGATTGGTATCCCACTCTTCTGGAACTTTGTGATGTTCCCGCGGCTGGTCACAAAATCGATGGCAAGAGTCTCCTGCCCGTCATCAATTCAAGTAAAATCCCGACTTCTCATGAGCGCTTCAATTGGAAATCAGGCAAGGCGGTTGCCATCCGCGAAGGAAAATGGAAGTTGATCGTGACCGGAAAAAAGATCGAACTTTATGATCTGCCGAATGACTTGGGTGAATCCAATAATCTCTCGAAAGAACATCCCGGAATTGTCGCGCGACTACAAAAAACGAGCAGGGATTATTGGCGGAGCATCACCGAGGTGAAGTGAGCTTATTTAACGATCATTTCGCCCTTCATGATGGTCCAGTGGCCGGGGAAGGTGCATAGGAATGGATAGGTTCCCGGTTGTGACGGGGCTTTGAAGCGGAGGGTCTGGGTTTGACCAACTTTGAGCATTTTGGAGGCGTGCAGGATCCGTTTGTCATCCGGGATGAATTGCTTCTTGGCAGCTTGTGGATCGGCGGCCATGAGGTTGGATTTTTCTCCGATTTCTTCGATGGGAGTGTCCTTCGCCAGGATGAGGAGATTGTGTTCGGTGGCGTCGGGGTTGGAGAAGACCAGCTTAACAGGCTGCCCGGCTTTGACGGTGAATTTGTCCTTGGTGAAGAGGAGACGCTCGGGGATGGTGCCGATCTTGATGGTGGCGAGATTTTTTTGGCGGTCGAACTTCTTTTCATCCTTGGTGAGCTTTTCGACAACGGCCTTTTTAACTGATGAGAGCCTGGCCAGTTTTTCCTTGGTGTCGGGTAGCCAATGGGATTTGAGGGCGGTGGAGTTGAAGGAGGTGCGGATGGCGTAGGCGAGGTGGGTTCCGGCCGGTTGATCAAGGGTTGGATAGATTACTCGAATAATCGCCTGGCGCCGTCTGGAAGTAATGTCAATAGCCCCTGGGCTTGGATTGCTTTGAGAAGATAGAACGTAGGATGCACAGAGAACAGTTTCGCGGCGGACGTGTTGGGAGGGATGAGATGCACCATAGCGAAGGAGTTCTTTCAGGATCACTGGAGGGGTTTTTGCAAAACGGAGGGGACCGAAGGCCGAAGCGGCGACGAGATGATCATCGGAGCGGATGAGTCTCTCCAACAGTTCGAGATTCGTTTGATCGAAAGCCTGATGAAGCCAGAGGGCTTCGAGGAGGTGAAGCGGGTTGGTTTGTTTGGCGGTCCACTCGGAAAGAGTCTTGAGAATTACATCACGTGGAGGCATGACGCTATCGAAGTGGAAAGAGGGGATATTGGCCCGGGCGCGGAGCTCGCGTTTGGCCCAGTAGCGGGTGCGGTAGTGGGGTGACTTTAAGTGATCGAAGAGTTGAGAAATGGAAGCACCGGCAATCTTGGGAGCCTCGGCGAGTTTGGCTCCTTTGGGAACGATGCGCCAAATGCGGCCGGCTTTGCGGTCACGGCGGGGGTCGCGGAGTGAGTATTGGGCGTGACCTTTGACGGGGTTGTACCAATCGCATACGTAGCACGCGCCTTGTGGTCCGAAGCGGAGATCGACGGGGATGAAGGAAAGGTTGGTGGAGAAGATGAGGTCGAATTGAAATTTTTCGGCAAAGTGATCTTCGTTTTCGGTCCAGGTATGGAATTCGATTTTGTTGGTGGCTTTGTAGCGGGCTTTGATGAAGCCGCCTTGCATTTCCTTGGGCCAGAAATCGTGGGAGACGAAGTCGTGGCCACAGGTGCCGGAGTAGGCTTGCATGCCCTTTGCGGGCGGGTGTTGGCCGGCTTCCTGAGTGAAGCCGTTACCAGATTTGGGGGCGCGGGGGTAGGCGGGGTTGGTCGCGTGGAAGGTCGAGGCGAAGACGGGGTGCGAGGCGACATGGTTGCCCCAGGGATCGAAGGTCACGCCCCAGGGATTGGTGTTGGGGTAGGAGCCGAAGGCGGTGAGCTTTTTGGTGGAGGGGTGGTAGAGGAACCAGGAGGAGTTTTTAGCGCGCAGCGGGCCGTAAGCGGTTTCGGTCTGGGTGTTGTGGAAGATGGATTCACGGAAAAGGAGATCACCGCCGGGCGTCCAGGTGAAATCGTGGAGGGCGTGGTGGGAGTCCTCGCAACCGAAGCCGGTGAAGACGATCTCGCGAGTGTCCATTTTTCCGTCGCCATCAACATCGGAAAGGTGGGTGAGGTGGGGTTCTTCGGAGCAATAGACGCCGCCGTTGCCATCGAGCACGAATGAGAGCGGGATATGGAGGTCGTCGGCCCAAGTGGTGCACTTGTCGGCTTTGCCATCCTGATCGGTGTCCTCGAGAATGATGATCTTATCGCATGGTTTCTGACCGGGATAGATGTGCGGGTAGGTGACGGAGGTGGAGACCCAGAGGCGGCCGCGTTCGTCCCAGCGCATTTGGATGGGGCAGGCCATTTCGGGGAAATCTTCTTCGGATGCGAAGCAGTTGACCTCGAAACGGGGATCGACCTTGAAAGCTGCTTTTTCATCGGCGACGGAGAGGAATTTGTTGGCTCCACGGGAGAGGAGGACGTCGTCGAGTTTGGGAACGTTGGAGTCGTCGGGTTGGGTGAGTTTTCCTGAGGCGACGGTGGTGTGAATCGCCTTGTCGCGATTTTCGACCATGAGGTCGAAATTTCGCATCGCGGGGAGGAAGTCGAGGTAGCCGTAGGATTTGTTGCGACCGCCGGTGTAGTAGAAAGTGTTGAGCGGACGGTAGCGATAGAAGAATTGGGAGGCTTTATCGACGACGAGTTTGCGGAGATCTTCGTTGATGACGCTGGGGTCTTTTTGGAAGAGTGATTTGAAGGCCGCGTTGGAGAAGCGGAGGTGGCCGTGGGCGTTGTGCTGGTGCCCGTCGCTGGTTCGGGTGATGCGACGGCTGGCAACGATGTTAATTTTAGTGGGTTCGAAGACGTCGGCGAAGCCGATCTTGTGTTTGGCTGCACCTTCGGCAAGGGCGGCGGTATAAAGTGAGAGGTTGGCGTTGTTAGCGGTGCCAGCTTTGACTTGGGCAATATCCTCGTTGGCAGCAGGTGAGAGGAGGACAATCCGGGGAGCGGTCTTGCCGTTGTAGGTTTGTGACTTGAGATGGGTCAGGAACGTGTCGAGGCGCTCTTTGAAGGTGGGGAGGCCTTCTATGCCGGCGAACGATTCATTAAAGCCGTAGGCTGCGATGATGACGTCGGCTTGGAAGTAGGTGAGGTGTTGGTCGAGGTCGCCGAAGTTGTCGGGACGGGGCATCAGGTCCACTTCGTCGGCAGGCCAGGCGAGGTTGCGGACGGTGAGTTTGTGATTTGAGTGATGCTGGTGGAGGAGAGTTTCGAGATGTCCGAAGCGACGTTCGGCATCGAGAAGGAGATTGCCGATGAGGGCAATGCGCGTGCCGGGCTCAAGCTTGAGAGGCAGGGTGGTGGTGACAGGCGCGGCGGTCTTGGGGCGCGGCGAAGTTTTGAGGTTAATGTAGTAATTCGCCAGCGCCGGGTCCTTTTTTGGAGCCGGCTTGTTTAACGTGGTGTTTTTGGCGTCCTTCTTTTTTACTTCACCGCTTTTTTTTTAGGCATGATGGGCGACTTGATGTCGGCCAGGTCGGAGGGCTTCACGCCTTTGACTTCACCACCGAAGCTGAAGCTGCTGGGATTGTAGGCTCCTACGAAATCGATTTTGGAATCGGCCTTGATGTCCTTTTCCATACCGGCGGCCCAGTAGATGCCATTAAGAATGAGGCGGCGGTAGTCGGGGTCGAGGATGTCTTGCGAGGCCCCTTGAGTGGAGTGGAAGACGCGGGCTTTTTTGCCGGACTTGGATTTGTATTCGCGCGTCCAGGTGGAGGGGCTGGGCTTTTTGGTCCCATCAGCCGGGGAATCCTTGGTCATGCCATTGAGCGGCTGGCTTTCAGTGAGGACGGTGAAGGTGTCATCGGGGATGCCAACATAGGCACCTGCCATAGTGAGGGCGTTGTCAGCGACTCCGGTGAGGATGACGTTGCTCTTTTGCGCGGGAAGAATCTGAATGCGGGTGGCTTGCTTGTGGTTTCTGCCGTAGTGTCCAACCCAAGTGTTTCCGAGGACCTGGTGGCCGAAGCCTTTCTCGAATTCCTTGCCCTTATACTGGAAGCTGTAGTGGGAGTATTTTTTGCCTGCAGGGATTTTGAAGGCGTGGGAGGATGTCCGGAGTCCAACGACGGGTCCGCCCCGATCGACGTAGTCTGCGATGTGTTTCATCTGGTCATCGGGGAGATCGAGGAAGCGGGCGAAGATGACCATGAGATCGGCTGTCTTGAGGGCTTCGAGACCGTCGATGTCGGAGGCACCGGCTTTGATAAACCCCTTCTCATCAACTCCGAAGCAAACGGTGGTTTTGAAACCGTGGTGCTCGGCGAGGATACGGGCAAGAGCGGGGCAGGTTTCCTCGGTGCGATACTCGTGGTCAGAGGCGACGAAGACGATGTGCTTTCCTTTGCCGGGGCCGGAAGATCCTTCGTAAACGACTGGATTTGCCAGCGCGATTGAAAATGAGAGGAGAGAGGAGAGAGCGATCAGGATGAACTTCATGAGTTTGAGAGTAGCTGGGATCTTATTGGGGAGTTGGACAATACGAGTCGATTGTTGCCAATCATTCCAGAGAATGTGCATTTTTTTGAGCTGATCAGTTTGAATGGAGAAAATTTGCGATATTGTTGGACAATGTTTCGAAAGGGAGAGGGGGCGAAAACTCTCCCAGTCAATCAGGTAGCGCAGTTTTAAAATGCCGACGATGCGTTGGGTCGCCGCTTTTTGATGATCCAACTGGGGGAAAGGGAGTCTGAGAGATAGTCCTATTTGATTAGGATGGTTTTGAGAAATTTGACCGTTTCAGGGGCGATGAGATTATATCCCTCGTTGTTGGGATGACGGTCTTGTTACCACTGCCTGATGTGGCCAAAGAGGGGGTCGAATGAAGAGTCATCCGGGAGGACGATCTCCATTACGATCCGGTTCTGCTAAGGGTTGGTTAGGCCAGTTTGTAATGAGCGGCCCATTCTTTTCTGGGAGTGGGGCCGGAGAGGAGGGCATTGGCTCGGTCGTTGCCGGTGAATTTCCTGGTCTTGGGATCGAACTGGAGGTCGGTGTTGAGGAACTCGGCGATCATGCCGAGATTGAGGACTTGGGTGAGCGCTCCGCTGACGCTGAAGGGCGATTCGGTTTTGCCATTGCCCATGGAGGCTTGCACGAAGCTTTCCATGTGGTCGAACTCAGGTCCTTTGGTGTCGAGGGCGGCTTTGAGCTCGTTCCGCTTTTTGGAAGAGATCAACTTCGATGGACTGGAGTGGGAGTTGCGGTGGACGAGGTAGTCTTCCTGTTTGCGGTGGAGAAGAGTTCCGGCACCGCCGAGGTTGGGGGCCTTTTTATCGCCGAGGTATTTTTCATCGATCTTGGAGGCGAAGTCACCGCCGGCTTTCCAGACCAAATGAACGGGAGGTTTCTTGTCGCCGCGGCCGGGGAAATCGAACTCAATATGAGAGCTGAGGGGAAAGCTGATTTGATTGTAATCGGCGAGAGCTTTGGGAGAGATCTTAGTGGGGAAACCGAGCTTCAAATAATGGTGGATAAAGTCGATGATGTGGCAGCCCCAGTCGCCGAACATTCCACCGCCATAGAGGTGGAAGCCGCGCCAATCGAAGGGGTGGAAGAGACTGTTGAAGTCCTTCATTTCCTGCGGCCCGCACCAGAGGTCCCAGGACTTAAGGGATTCGGGAATGGGTTGTGTTTTGGGGTAACCTTTGATGCGTTTTTTGGCATCCATGAACCAGAGTCCAGCGCTTTTCCAGGCTTCGATTTTGACGATGTCATCAACCACTCCGGCGGCGAGCATGCGCTTGAATTGTTCCGAACCGCCGGAGGTGTGACCTTGGTTACCCATCTGGGTGACGACGCCGAATTTTTTCTCACCGCGGATGAGGATTTCGGCTTCTTCGAAGGTGTGGGTCAGGGGCTTTTCGACATAGACGTGCTTGCCAAGGGACATGGCCTGAATGGCGGCGGCGAAGTGGGTGTGGTCGGGAGTGGTGACGGAGACGGCGTCGATGTCATCGCCCATCTTGTCGAACATCTCGCGGAAGTCGTGGAAGCGTTTGGCATCGGGATGAGCCTTGAGCATCTTTGAAGCGCGGCCGTGATCGACATCGCAAAGGGCGACCGGAGTGGCGTGGCCTTTTTTAGAGAGTCCAGAGATGACGGATGATCCCCTCCCTCCTGCCCCGATGCAGCCGAGATTAAGGCGCTGGCTGGGAGGACGCTTGGGATTGTTTTGCGCACGGGCGCTCGTGAGGTAGGCAGGGATGAAGGTGAAGCCGAGGGCGGAAGCGGCGGAGCCGGTGAGGAATTTCCGGCGGTTTTGGGAAGATGAGGATCTCATAATTTCCCTTATCTTGAAGAGGATGGAGGAGCGAGGGAATGATGAAATCGACGAAATTAGGGGGCCTTTCTTGATGCAGTATTTCGAGAGTTTGGTCGCGGAATTTTTTGAGGATGGGATCGAGCTTGGACTCGGCGTTGCGTATGGCGGCGTAGTAGGCGGTGGAGCAAGACCCGAGCAACAAGGCGAGAGCGAGGATCAACCAAACAAGGTATGATTTTAATTCGATCAGGTGAGCTTTTATTTGGTCATGTGCTTACGGAGGAGATCGGCGACCTGAGTGCGCTGTTTTTTGATCTCGGCAAGGTCGGCAGAGGTGTTGAGGAATTGGTAGAGGCCAGCGAGGGGTTCACTCCAATCGCCTGAGACAACATCGAGAGGGGTTTCGCGGCGGTGGTTGCGGACGGTAAGGGAAGCTCCGTTTTTAAGGAGGAGTTTCACGACTTCGGTGCGGCACATGAAGGCGGCAATGTGAAGGGTGGTGTTGCCGTCGCGGTTGGTTTTTTTAAGGTCGATTTTTTGTTCGAGGAAGAGGGAGATGAGAGATGGTTTGCCGTGGAAGGCGGCGCTGGCGAGGGGCGTCATTCCGTTTTCGTGATGAAGTCGATTGATCGGGGCGCCGAGTTTGAGGAGCCGTTTCACGCGGGGCAGGCTGCCGCTCTGGATGGCCTTTTCGAGGTCGTTGCGAAGTTGGTCGGGGTCTTGCTGGAGGGATTTGGCAATGTCTCCGGCTTTATCGGCGACGTGGAAGATGAAGTCATTACTGAAGTGTCCGTGGGCATTTTGGATCTGAAGAAAATGGAGTCCGTTGGGCGGAAGAGAGTCGAGTTCGATGGAGATGGTTTCTTCTTCCACTTTCCTGATGGTGGCGGGAACACGTCGTCCGTTGACGATGACGTGGGCCTCTTCGGTGACGTGACGGGCGTTGAAGGTCATCGTTTTTTGACCGTCGGCGAGGATGGGGAAGTGTTGTCGGCCGCTTTGTTCGTGGAGGGGGCTGAGAGTCCAGAGGGCGGGTTGGGGGAAATCGAATCCGGCTCGCGCTCCGTGACGGGCGGTGAAGGTGCCCAGGAAGGTGCCATCCTTGGCAAGATCGAGGAGTTGCTCGCGGGTGAAGTAGCGGCGTTCACCATCGACTTCGATGTAGTGGTCGTCCTGAAACTGGAGAGTGAGGGAGGCGGGCTCCTTTTGTTCGAGGAAGAGGGCGTCGACTTGAAGGACGATGGCTCCTTCCCTGGCAGAGGATTCGAGGGCGGGGAGGAGGTCGCGGGTGAGGGGTTGGTCGCCGGTTTTTTGGTCGAGAGTGAGTTGTCGGGCGAAGGAGCCGGAGGATCCGGTGCTGCCTTCGAGGACCATTTCCCAGATGGGATCAAAGCGGGGTTTACTGCGCCAGGAGAGGCGCCAGAGGTCTTTTTCAGGGATGCCTTTTTCGGCAATGCGACGGTAGAAGTCGAAGTCGATGATGTTGAGGCGGCCCTGAGGGAGAATGAGGAAGCGGTCGTTTGCGCCGCGAAAGGTAGGGGCGTCCATGCCGGTGCCGGGAGTGTTGGTGCTGACCAAAAAGGGCATACGGTGGCAGTCGCCGCAGACATTGGGTTGGGGTTTGCCTTCGTGGTTTCCTTTGAGGTGGAAGAGTTCGAAGCCGTCCTTGGCGCGTTTGGAGAGGACGTTGGTATAGGCTCGCTTTTGGGCAGGAGGATAGGGAACGCTGAGGAGAAACTGGGTGATGTAATAGCGATCGTTTCTGTCAAGAAGGTCGCCACGTCCAACGGAACTGCCCACGAGAGCCATGGTCGAGCTCAGGGCGCTATTGACAAGAAGGCGCATGCCGTTTTCGGGTGTTTGTGCGTCGTCATTTGGTGGAGTGTGACCTCGGACGTTTGCGCTGTTATTTCCCCCGTATGGATCGCCGGGAATGCCATCCCAGTGGAAGGGGGCGGTGTCTTGGAGTCCGCGAAGCGGCATGGTGGAACGAGGTTGAATTTGGTTTCCGCCCGAGACGATGGGAGTATCCAGGACCCAGAGGAGTTGATCGGTATGGCCGTCGGGATGGCAGCTGGCGCAGGAGAAAGTTTTGGTGGAGGAGGCGTTGGCGTTGTTAAAGGCAACACGTCCTTGTTTGAAGGGGGGAGGAGTGGGATCGTCGAGAGGGATGGTGGACTGCAGGACAGGACGGGCGGGGTCGGTCAGGTCGACGAGGGAGACGGAGTTGGCAACGGCATTAAAAACCCAGGCCCGGGCGGGAGTGCCATCCGCTTTTGATTGCAGTGCAATGCCCCGCGGGACGGACCCGACTTGGACTTGGCCGAGGAGTTCGCCAGTGGTGGCATCGACTGTGAAGAGCTTGTCGGAGCCGGCCGCAGTGGCGACGAGAGTTTTGTCGTCGGGGCTGAGTTCGACGGCGAAGGGGGTGGCAAAGGCTTGCCCGGGTTTGGGATGAACCGGAGGGAGAGGCTCGAGGTCGATGAAGTGAGGTTTTTTGGCAGCATTTTTTTGGAAATCGACGCGGGTAATTTGATTCAGGAAGGCGCGGTTTTCGAGTTCGGCGAGGCCGTGTTTTTTGGTGCCGGAGCGGCCATTGGCGTCATTGCGAGCGTCGGTTTGAGCAATAAAAACGGTGCCTTTTGAATCGACGGTGAGGCCGTAGAGAAGGGTGCCGAGGGTATCGACGGTTTCGATGAGACGGTCGGTTTCGGTGTCGAAAACGAAGAGGTCTTTGTCGGGGACGCGCGGATGTTTGATGATGTCGAGAACGTGGCCGAGTGAGAGGACGTTGTTGTGGGCAATGGAGTGTTGGTGGGCATCGAAGGTGACGAGGTCGCCGTCGATTTTGTAGCCACCTGAGAGTTGCGTTTTGTTGTTGGATTCAAAGGGGATGACGTAGAGTTTTCCGTGACGCACGGTGAGCGCGCGCGGGTCCTGGGCGGGGATACTTAGGTGTTTTGTGATGCGGCGGGAGGCGACGTCGATAACGGCAATCTTATTTTCGGAGGAGAGCGCGACGTAGGCCTTTTGATTATTGGCGAAGGCGATGCCGACGGGTTCGTCAAAGCGGGTGGCGCGTTTTTCGAGGTCAAGGTCCTGAACGGTTGCGATGACGTGAAGGTGGGTGGGGCTGGTGGGATCGGTGTCGATCACGCTGATGGAGTCGGAAATATGATTGCTGATCCAGGCTTCGCGGCCATCGGGTCGGATCGCGATACTCACCGGGTCAATGCCAACGGGGATGCGCTTTAAAAATCGACCGGTTGTGGTGTCGATGACATCGACGGTGTCAGCAGGGGTGTTGACGACAAAGAGATGGTCCCGGTGGAGGGTGATGGGGCGGAAGTGGGGACTAAGAAATGAGGGGTTGCCGATCTTGGCGGGAGGCTTTGGTTGGGAGTTCTTAGCCGTCGAGCGGGTTGGTTTTTCCTGACCAGGAAGGAGCCAGATGCCAAGCATGGAGAGGGAGAAGAGGAGCGAGCCAAGGAGAAGACTTTTCATGTGAGAATGCGGTTACTTTCCGCCGGTGATTTTTTGGACAGATTCTTCAGGGAGGTTCGCGTTGGAGAGCCATTCCTGGGCAGCTTCCCGATCCTTACGGTAGAAGACCCGGCCGGTGTCGATGAGAGCGCTGCCACGGGCCACGGGGTCGGAAATGCTGGTGGCCCACTCGACGCCGATGGCGGGGTCATCGTGGACGACGCGGGTGGCGTAGCCATAAGCGGCAGCATCGCGATCGGCGGCGGGGACCGATGCGATGGCGGCGGCGGCTTCTTCAGGGCTGCGCCCGGCCCAGTGGTGGAAGGAGGTGCCGATGGCGTGGTTTTTTCCGTCGCCCTCGGGAAGGTCGACGGCCCACTCGACGGTGCTGGCAGGATCTTCTTTGGCATATTCTCCGGCGAGGCGCTCAAAGGCTTGGTTTTGAAGGGTTCCTTCTGGGATGTTCGCGGCCCAGTCGGTGGCTTCCTCCCGATCACCGGAGCGAAGGACAGCGGAGGCGGCGATGTGAATCATCTTCGGGGCTTCTTTGTCTCCGTTTTGAAAGCGTTCGGCGGCGAACTCGGCGGCGAGTTGGGGATCGGCATCAGCGAGGCCGAAGGCGGCGCCCCATTTCATATGAGTTCCGCTGCTTTGTTCTTCCGGTGTGAGCTGGTTGAAGTAGGCGAGAGCAGAGGTGGGATCACTGGCGGCCCAGCCAGCGAGGGAGGCGGCCATGTCGCGTTTTGGAGTATCCTTTCCGTGCGTGATAGCTTCCTTTCCGGCGATGGCACCCCAAGCGTAGTGAAATTCGCGGAATTCGGCCGAGTCCTGGGGGAGGTGAGCGATGTTTTCACGCATGAGGCGGGCATTTTCGGGCGTGAGGTTTTTGAGCATTTCCGAGAAGGCGAGGCGGCGCTCGATGGGGCCTTTGGCGATGCGGAATACTTCGCCGAGTTCCGTGATGTCAGTGTCGGTGAATGAAGTTGAAGGTGACTGGGATGAGGACCTGTGGGAAGACGATTTGGTGTCGGTCGGTCCTCCTTGTTCCGGAGATCCATCCGTGGAGACCCGACGGTTTGAAAGTTGGGAGGGAGATGTCTGTGACTTCGAGGTGGTTCCTGCGTGGTCCGCTTGGGTGAACCGGGATCCGACGACGAAGGCAGTGAGGGCGACGAGGGCCCAGATGAGGTGAAAGAGGATATTTTTTTTCATGAGAGACTGTTAGGGTTACTCGTTGGATTGAAAGTTGTTTTCACGGGCCCATTGATGAGCGGTTTCCGGATCTTGATTCGTCCAGGTGGCAAAGGTGCGGCGGGTGATCTCGTTGCGTAAGACGGGTGCTGAGATTTTTTGAGTCCATTTGATCGCGGTGCGGGGAGTTGGGGCCATGGATCAGGGGTGCTTTTCATGGTATTGAGGGAGGCTGCGGTTTGTTCCCGTTGTTGGCGGCGGACCTCGGAGCGAACGTGATCCACGGAGGCACTGTGTGTTTCGCGGTGGAACCAGGCAGTGAGAGGAAGGGTGGAAGGAATGTTTGGGGCCTTTTTGAGGAGCCGCAGGAAGACGGTCTGGGAGATGTCACGGGCTGCTTCGTCATTAGCAGTAATGCGCCGGGCGACGGAAAGGACGAGGGGGAGGAACCGCTCGATGAGCGTGGTGAGAGCGCCACCCGAGGGGTGGCGCAGGTGCTGCTTCAGAAGTTGGTGGTCGCTGGATAACACGAATTACTGGGAGATCGATACAGTGTGTGAAAACCGAACAAGTTTTTGGAGGAAAAAATGCTGTTCGCTTTTTTCGGATTGGACAGATCATAGTGAAAAAGAATCATGGGAAAGCAAAGGTATCATTTTTTGGATGGTCTCAGGGGCGCGGCGATGCTTTTGGGCTTGGTGCTGCACGGGGTGTTGTCTTTTGCGGGGATTCCGATTTGGCCGGCGGAGGATGTCAGGTCGGCGCCGGAGCTGATCTATCCGGTGATCGATTGGATTCATGGATTCCGGATGCAGTTGTTTTTTTTGGTGAGTGGATTTTTTACGGCGATGATGTGGAAGAAGCGCGGGTTGGGTGGTTTGGTGAAGCAAAGGTTGTTGCGAATTGGTGTCCCGTTACTTGTGGGAGTGGTGATGGTATTTCCGGCGATGATTGCGCTGGGAATCTGGGGAGGGCAGGTGAAGGCCGAACGAGGGGAAGTTGCTCAGGTTGGCGGGAGTGAATTATTTGAAGAGGTGATCGAGGGGGATGTGGAGAGGGTTCGTGCTTTGTTAGAGAAGGGCGGGGATGCCAACGAGAAGGACCATAACGGCACTCCCTTGCTTCATGTGGCATCGATCGCAGACAACGGAGAGATGGTTGAGGTGTTGTTAGCAGAAGGGGCCGAGCTTGATGGCCGGGGAGGAGATGGAGGTACGGCTTTGTCGGCGGTCTGTTTTTTCGGACGGGAGGCGGCGGCGATGGTTTTGCTAAAAGCAGGTGCTGATGTTTCGGCACAGGATTGGCGGGGGACATCGGTGATGGAGGCCACGACTACGGATTTTGAAATCGTGGAGGCGATCGGCGGAGCGTTTCAGATTGAGGTGGAGGAGTCGCATCGGGAAGCGCGGGAGAGATTAGTGATCGCGCTGGCCGAGAGAGGCGCGGATACGACAGGTGAGCGTGGGTTGGGGTGGTATCGTAAGGGGGTGGAGTTCCCGGTGTTTCACCATCTCTGGTTTCTTTATGACCTGCTGTGGTTGTTGTTGATTTTTGTCCCGGTGGCGTTGGTGGCGAATCGGTTGGATTGGAAGTTGCCAGATCGCTTGATTGGGGTGCCGGGATGTTTGCTTTGGCTGGTGCCGCTCACTTGGTGGATACAGTCGTTCATGCCGGGGCAATTTGGGCCGGGAACATCGACCGGAATTTTTCCATGGCCTCAAAAGCTGGGGTATTACGCGGTCTTCTTTTTCTTTGGGGCGATGAGTTTTGGGCGGGGGTTTTGGGAGGAGAAAGTAGGACGGATTTGGTGGGGATGGCTCCTGGTCTCGGTGCCTCTTTTCTGTTGGGGGAGGAGTTTGGTGAAGGATGATTTGATTTGGGGGGCCCTCCTTGCGAGTGGATTCGCGTGGGTCACGATTGTCGGGATGATGGGGCTATTCCGGAGATTCTTGAATGAGGGGAGGCCGGTGATACGATATTTTTCGGACTCGTCTTATTGGCTCTATGTGGCGCATCTCCCCTTGATGATTGCGGTGCAAATTTTGATCAGCGCTTGGGAGGCTCCTTTACTTTTAAAACTTGTGATTGTGATCACAAGTGTGACCGCGATGTTGTTGGCTGTCTACGAGTTGACTGTGCGCTACACGTGGGTGGGTGCGATTTTGAATGGTCGTAAAATGCGGGTGGTGCCGCCGCCGCTGCCGGTAGAAAAAAGAACGATTTGAAATAATGGCGGTGTTGTGCGCGTCCTGAAGAGATGAAGTTTTTAACTTTTCTTTCTGTTGGCTTAATGGTCGCTCCGGTTTTTGGGGCTTTGGAATTCAAGGATACAGAGGGGAAGCACCTTGATGTGGTGTCGGATGGTAAGGTCGTGGTGCGCTACATGTACGAGCACGATACCTCGACGAAGGAGACGCATCACGAGACTTATAAGCCTTATCTGCACGTCTTCGATGCGGAGGGGAAGAAGCCGATTACGAAGGGGGCGGGTGGACAGTTTACCCACCATCGCGGTATTTTTATTGGTTGGAGTAAAATTCAAGCGAATGGAAAAAGCTACGACCGCTGGCACATGAAAGGCGGCGACATTGTGCATCAGAAGTTTGCCAAGCAGGAGGTGAAGAATGGTTCTGCTGTTTTCACGTCGGTCACTCACTGGATGGACGAGAAGGAGACGGCGTTTCTCGAAGAGGAGAGGACCTTTACGATTACGGAAGGCGTGCATGGTGGACGGGTGATGGTCGACCTTCATACGAAGCTAAGTCCTGTGAGTGGTAATGTCTTTCTAAAGGGCGACCCTGAGCATGCAGGGGTGCAATATCGCCCGGCGAATGAAGTTGATACGAAGAAGACGAAGTATCTTTTTCCGAATGGGGTGACGAAGGTGAAAGGGGTGAAGGATTTGCCTTGGGCAGCTGAGAATTATACTTTGGATGGGCAAGAGTATGGTGTCGTTCACATGAATGCGGCGTCGAACCCGAAGGGGACGGTTTATTCGGCTTACCGCGACTACGGGCGCTTTGGAGCGTTTTTCCAGAAGGACATCAAGCAGGGTGAATCGCTCGTAGTGAACTATGGATTTCTGATTCTTGATGGGAAGCTACCTGAAGGCGACAAGATACAAAAGGTTTGGGATACTTGGTCGAAGTAGGAGATTGAGGCAAAGTGAAGAGTGATTTTTTGAACGCTAATCGCGCGAATCTTAGCGAGTTGTAGAGGGGCTTCCTTCTGCGGCGGACACGTGGTTGTGCTGGATCCGTTCGGATCTTTAAAGCGATGGTTATCGCGGAAGAAGGGGAGGCGAACCGATCACTCGGCTTTCTCCACAATCTCGATGTTGCGGAAGGAAATGGCCATGTTTTTCCCGCCATGGAGCTGTAGGCCGAGTGGGCCCTTTTCGATGGCGGTTTTCGAGGTGTAGGTGATCCCTTCGACACCGTTGAGCCAGGTTTTGTAGGTGCTTCCTGTGACTTCGATTTTGAGGGTGTTCCAGTCCTTGGGCTTTACGGCTGCGATCGCTTCTTTTCCTTCGACGGGGTAGCCCTTACCGGGAATGTAGGGGGAGGCGGTGAGGTCGCGCTTGAGGGAGCCGGAGATTCCGATCTGGATTTGATCGTGGGCCTTCTTGAGCATGACGCCGGAGTCGATGGTGCCTTCTCCGTTTTTGTATTCGAGGGTGAGGGTGAAGTCGGTGAAGTCTTTCTTGGTCCAGAGGACTGAGCCTGCTTTTTTAGGGCCGGACTTGCAGTGGATGACGCCTTCTTTGACCGTCCAGTGTTCTGCTTTGCTCTTGGAGTCGATACGCCAGTTGGAGAGGTCTTTTCCGTTGAAGAGAGGCTCGGCCTGAAGGAAGGAGGAGAGGAGGATGAAGAGGGTTGGGATGCGCATAGTGGTAGGTCTACGGATTTTCTTGAGCGATTCCTTCAAGGAGCTTGGACTGTTTGATGAATGAGATTCGATGAACTCTTTCATGTCCTTTTTCTGATCGTCTGAGAGCTTCCAGATTTCAAATGACGTCGTATTGGAACGTTATTTTATTTCTTCGGCATGAAGGTGACCTTGCGATCGTTGGAAAGGTTCTTGCCCGGAGTGGAGCGGCCTTGAGTGACTTGTGTTTCCAAGAGGGCGAGGAGGGCTTTCACTTTTTCGGGTTTTTTTGCGACCAGGTTGGTTTTCTCGCCGGGGTCGGTTTTAAGGTTGAAGAGCTGCATGGCGGGGAGGCCTTGCTTTTTGGCTTGGGCTTCCTTGGGAGCGCTCCAGCCACCGCTGCCGCCTGCGAGGCAGAGTTTCCAATCGCCTTCGCGGATGGCGAAGTGGCCGCTGATGGAGTGGCTGACGATATTCTTACGGTCGGTGTCACCTTTTTCAGAGAGGAGGGGCCAGAGGGAGAAGCCGTCTTCGCCGCCGAGTGGTTTGCGTGGTTGGTTGGTGATGTCCTGGAGGGTGGTGTAGAGATCGGTGAGGCAGGCGAGGGAGTCGGTGGTGCGGTCGCCTTTGATGGTGCCGGGCCAGCGGAAGATGAGGGGGACGCGGTGACCGCCTTCGTAGATGTCGGCTTTATGGCCACGATACTTTCCGCTGGGGTCGTGATTGAATTTTGCGAGCGCGTCGAAGTTGCCTTCCGGAGAGCAGCCGTTGTCACTGGTGAAAATGAGGAGAGTGTTGTCATCGACTCCGTTCTTTTTCAAAGCAGCCATGAGTTCGCCCATGTGGTGGTCCATTTGCATGACAAAGTCGGCGTAGGGGTTCATCTTGCTGGCGCCCTTAAAGGGAGGGACGGGGACAATGGGCGTGTGGGGCGCGGGGAGGGGGAGGTAGATGAAGAAGGGTTGGTCTTCTTTGACGCGTTCTTCGATGCGGGTGATTGCTTTTTGGAAGAGGTGGGGGAGGACTTGTTCAATTTCGAAGTCGGGTGCGATGGGGCCTTTACGGTACCAACCGTAGGGGTCTTGTTTTTTGGTGACTCCTTCTTCGCGGGTGGGGATGGCGGTGGGCTTGCCGGTGTCGACCCAGACGTAGGGAGCCATGTCGAGCGAGCCGCAGTGGCCGTAGTATTGATCGAAGCCGTTGATATCGGGGCCGTTTTTGACGGGCTTGGCGAAGTCGATTTTCTTGCCGTCTTTGGTCCAGTCCCATCCGAGGTGCCATTTTCCGATCATGGAGGTGTGATAGCCGGCTTCTTTTAAAAGGTGGCCGAGGGTGGGGCGGTCGGCGGGGATGAGGTGGTTGCTGGTTCCCGAGAGGACACCGCGGGCAAGTCGGGAGCGCCAGTTGTAGCGTCCGGTGAGGAGGCCGTAGCGGGTGGGGGTGCAGACGGAGCTGGGGGTGTGGGCGTCGAGGAAGGTGACACCTTGGTTGGCCATCTTTTGGAGATGAGGAGTCTTGATCTTACAATCGGGATTGGTGGGCGAGACGTCGCCGATACCGAGGTCGTCGGCCATCACGATGATAACGTTTGGCTTGGCGGAAAGGAGGCCGAGGGAGGCAGAGAGAAGAGCAAGGGTGAGGAGTTTCATAAGATAATATTTTAAATTAGATGACAGCGAAAGCGATCCGGCGAGGACAAAGCTGTTAGGAGCTTTGTTTTTGAAGGGTCATTTTTTCCCAATGAACCCCGTGGTCAAGCCGGTGCCCAGCAGAGTGATGGCCATGCCGGCGATCATTTGATTGGTGACGTCTTCATTTAGGAAGAGCCAGCCCCAGAAGATGCCGAAGAAGGGGATCAGGAAGGTGACGGAGGTGGCCGCGGTCGCTCCGGTTCGCTTGATAAGGCGGAAAAATAGGGCGAAGGCGAGAGCGGTGCAAAGAAGGGCCAAGGCGGTGGCGCTGAGCCAGCTTTGAGTGGTGGGGATGCTGCCGGGTAGTTGGGCCAAAGCGAAGGGAGTAAGGACAAGTCCCGCTCCCAGAAGGCTGCCCGAGGAGGCGATGAGGGGAGGGACGTTGTGGAGTTTGCTTTTGATCCAGGTGGCACCGAAACCGTAGAAGAGGCAAGAAGTGATGCATGCGGCGATGGGCCAGCCGAGACCTTGGTTGTGGAACTCGAGTTTCCCCCAGACGAGAATGACGACTCCGAGGATGCCGAGTGCGAGACCGAGAAATTGTGATTTGTGAAGGCGCTCACCGAGGAAAACCGCAGCGATGAGGGCGCTGAAGACCGGAACGCTGGAATTCATTAAGGAGGTGAATCCCGCGCTGAGAGTGAGGGTGGCGTAGGAGAGAAGAATGAAGGAAATGGCGGATCCGAAGACGCCGCTGATGAGGAGCTGCCACCAGTGGTCGCGGGCGATCTTACGGGCTTCTTTTCGAAGAAAGACTGGGGAAAGGGCGAGGCCGGCCAGCCCCATGCGGAAGGCGATGAGCGGGACGGGGCCGAAGCCCGGCGCGGAGATGCGCATGAACAAGAAAGAAGCTCCCCAGATCGCCGCTAGGGAGAGGAGGATGAAAAAATCGGCGATCCGCACGATTGCGTGAGTCGGTTGTTAGAGGGACTTTGTCAAGAGGATCGCAATTGAGGCGGCATGCAAAACGGGGACGAGCAGTGAAAAGGTCCCGGTGCTCCGGACGAAGAAGTATTTTCTCATCACAGTGGGTGATCCTGGCAATCCTTGTGCCTCATAGCAGCAGAGAATTAGCTCACTCGGGCATGTGCTTCAGGCAGAATTGCAATTGGAGTTCCAGCCAGGTTTTTCCCTGAGGAACTTTTGGGATGGTATTTCGTCCGCCTCCATAGGCGACGCAGGGAATGCCAAGTTCCTTCGCTTTGTCTTTCAGTAAAATTGCTTCGCTGGGTGGGTGGATTCGATCCTTGGGGGAGGCGTTCGAGTAGATGAAGAGTGGGGCCTCGCCTTTATCCATGTAGCGCAGCGCAAACTCCTGGGTGCCGATGGGTTGCATGACGCTCATGACGACGGCGGGACGTGAGCTTTGTTGAGCGACGAGGTCTTTTGCTTTGGGGTCGGCAAAATCATCGTGGTAACCCAAGAACTCGCTGATGAGAGCTCCGGCAGAAACGCCGCTGCAGCAGAGTCGCTTCGGGTCGAGATTCCATTCTTTCGATTTCGAACGGATAAACTGGACTGAACGGGCGCAGTGAATGGCAATTTCACGGTAATCCATCTCCTTGCCGAGAAAGGGATAGTTGCAGCAAACTACGGCGAAGCCGGCTTTGCGATACGAATCCAAGGTGGCTCGGCTGTGCTTCTCCAGTTGTTTTTTGTCACCCGTGCGAAAGCCTCCGCCATGAAACCAAACGAAAACCGGAGCTGGTTTCTCTCCTTTGAGAGCGGGCCAGAAGTCGAGCACGTTGCGTTCGTGCTTGGTATCATATTTGACGTCGCGTTTTGGGTCGCTCGCTTTGGCGAAGCTTGGTGCTACGAGCGCAAGGCTGAGCAGGAGAATGGAAATCGAGCCTTTTAACATGGTTAGGATTCTCAAAAGAATCGTCTTTTGATCAAGGATAAATGATGTGACGTTGCTATTTCTGACTTTGCTTCGATGGACCGAAGGAGGCGATGAGGTAGACCAAGAGAGCGGATAAAATCCCGGGAGCTCCCTCATAGACGTGGGCGTTGAGTCCGAAGTGTCGCCAGAGCATCGCAACGCTGAATCCGACGGCCATCATGAGGAGGGCGGTCGTTTCGCTGGGGCGCTTTCCGAGGGCGTGCACGATCACGAGTGGACCGAGGGTGCAGGCGAGGGCGGACCAGGCAAGAATGACGAGGGTGAAGACGTTGGCCGGAGCGAAGAGCGCGATCGCGAGCGAGACGGCGACGATGGCAAGGGTGCTGAGGCGTTTTGCTTGGACGCCTTTTCCGAGTTTGAAGTCTTCGCTGAGGACGGCGGAGCAGCTGAGGACCTGGGAATCAATGGTGGAGAGAGTGGCGGAAAAGATGCCTCCGAGGACGACTCCGACGGCCACAGCGGGAAGAAGGTTTTGTGCGAGAGTGGGGAGGGCGAGTTCCGGGTCAAAGCCGCTTGCGTTGGTGATGAAGAGTCGGGCCGAGAGCCCGACTACGAAAGTGACGGAGAGAAAACAAGAGCTCCAGAGGAAGTAGTAGATCCCCGTCTTTTTCATGTGCTGGCTGTTGTCCAATGCCATGAAGCGCACCATCACTTGCGGTTGGCCCACCACCCCGAGTCCATTGAAAAGCCAGCCGCCGGCAAAGAGTGCGGTTGCACCGAGAGAGCCAAAGCGTTGGGTGCCAAGGTCGAGATAGGTGGGGGAAACCTGGTCGAGTTTTTCGACGAAAAGCGAAATGCCGCCAGCTCCATTGATAGCAGCTCCAAGGAGAAGAAGCATCGCGCCCATCATCAGGATTGATTGCGCGGCATCGGTCCAGATGGAGGCCCGGAGACCTCCGCTGAGACAGTAAGCGAGAATGAGTCCGGCTCCGATCCAAGCGCCGGAACTCGGGTGCCATCCGAAGAGTCCATGGAGAGCCTTGCCGCCGGCATTGAGTTGCGCCGCAGCATAGGTGGTGAGAAACACCAGGGTGATGATTCCGATGGCGGTTTGTAGTTTCCGGTAGTGGCCTCCGTTCCAGCGGGCGATGAGTTCGGAAAAGCCAAGCGCGCCAGTTTCTTCTGTCGCTTGGCGCAGCTTGCGATGGACAAAGCAGTAAGAGATGAGGTCTCCGAAGAGAAACCCGCAGACCAGCCAGATCGCCGAGAGGCCGAATTGGTAAATGTAGCCAATCAAGCCGATGAACATGTAGCCGCTATTCTTGGTCGCGGCAGCGGAAAGCGCGGTGAGAATGGGCGAGACGGAACCTCCCGCGAGAAGGTAGTCGGAGCGGCTGTTGGATTGCTGCTTTGTCGACCAGAGTCCGATCAGGACAAAGATGCCGAGAAAGAAAAGGAAGCCAGTGATTTGGAGATTCATGATCTCGGGCTGGAAGCCTCTAAAATTAAATCAGGCTATTTCTTGATCCACTTTGCGCCGTATTCGTTCTTCGGATTACGGTAGATCGAGTGGATGTGGTCGAGCGGGTTTCCGCCGAGATCCTGGCCGGTGTATTCCACGATGACGTCGGGCCCGACAAGGTGGTAGGAGGCATCGCTTTCCGGAGTGAAGGGGCCATACCAAGCGAAGTGGGCCTTTTTGAGCTGGGTATCGAGCTCCTTCATGCGGGCCTTGGCGGGTTTTGCGGGGAGGTCATCGACCCAGAGGCCGACGAGTTTTAAAAGAAGTGCGTGTTGGGGATCGGTGAGGTCCTTACACGGGAGGCCTTTCGCTTCAGGGATGACGCCGTCTTTGCCCGCTCCGGCTTGCATGCGACCGCGCTTGGTTCCGATGATTGCTTGGGCGCGTTGTTTGTCATCGAGGCTCTTCATGAATTCGATGGCCCAGGCGATTTCGTTTTCCATGGGGATGATTTCCTCTTTTCCGAGCATGAACTTGTGAGGCTGGGTGCCGATGAAGGCGGGGGAGAGGGTCATCTTTTCACCGACGATGGCTAGATTGACCGCAACATGATGGCCATCCCACTGGACGCCCCAGGGTTTCGTTTCTGATGGGCTGCCAAAGATGGCGATCCAGAAGTTTGCGGAGCCGAATCCGCCGCGGCGTTTTGCTTGGGCTTCGTTGCGGAGGAGCAAGTCATCGGCCATCATGATGTTGCGGGCCATGAGATAGCCGTTTTCGCTCAGGACAGTGGAGAGGAAGGCGACGGCTTTTTCGAGCTGGGGGCGGGTGAGATCGCCGAGGCGGATTCCTCCGTCGTTTGCTTTGGTGGGGACGTTGGTCCATTTTTGGCGCTCGGGGTCATTGAGAGGGAGGAGCGCTTGCTTTTTCTCGGCATCGGAAAGGGTGGCGAGGAAGGCCTTGGCCGCGGCCACTTGTGCTTTCGGTGAGCGATCGGACTGAGCCGGTTTGGCGGTGGCGAAGACTTCGCTGGCGAGGGTCCAGGCGTGGTGGGTTTTACCAAAGCTGCTACTAACCAGGAAAACCAGGGTGAGGAGAGAGAGGGGAAGACTTTTCATGAGGCCCTTTGGATACGCAAATCCTCCAAGATTGGAAGTCTCGTCGTATCGAGATTGGAAAGAATTGCTGATTTGGGCATCGATGAATATTCAGAAGTCACGTTCTAGGAAGTGAGTTTTTGACGGGCCTGGGTGAGGGCGGTAGGAAATGAGACAGGGTTAGGAACGACTACTGCTAGGAGTGTGACGAACGGAGCGGGCGGCTCGAAATCGGCTGCCATGGTCAGAAAACCCTCTGGAATCTCACTGGTAAGCGACTGGCTTGGTTAAATTATCTATATCATCTTCCCGCAGTCACTTCGCTTGCTCGCCGAGTTCTCCGCGGAACGTGC
>JAPKCM010000107.1 GCA_028822935.1 Akkermansiaceae bacterium | reverse complement strand
GAGTAGTCGTTATGCACCGCGTAGCCTGCGATGTAATCAAGCGCGTCACCCTCACTGACGTACTTTGCTCTCTTCCCGATCACCACCGCGAGCTCGACCTCCCAGTCGGTTTTTTCCGAGTTCCGCGGAATCACGATCGGATCGTTCGGGCCAGTCCAGGCCGTCGTCGCCTTGAAGAAAACGACCGGTTCACTCGGTCGCTCCATCCCAGCCTCCGCCGCGTGGGAGGCGTAATTCAGCCCGATGCAGATGATCTTCGACGGCCGCGCAATCGCGGGCGCGAGCCTCACATCCGCAGCTCGAACCTTCGGGAGAGAATTCCCCTCCCCTTCGATAAAGGCCGCAAGCCTCGCAAGGCCCTCGTTCTCAAAAAATGCTTCGCCCCAGTCCTCGCCGAAGCGGGTGCAATTAAAAATCTCAGTCTCTGAAGCGAAGACGCCAGGGATGATCGAATCGTTTTCGTGGTATCGTGTGAGTTTCATAAAGCCAGGATCCTATCTCAACAAGGTGACGCCGCCATCGATATCATAGGCTGATCCGGTGATAAAGGCCGCCTTGTCCGAACACAAGAAGGCGGCCAGCTCAGCGACCTCCGAGGGCTTCCCCATACGACCGATCGGCTGGTATTCCGAGAGCTTCTCGAACATCCCCTCACGCTCGTCTTCCGGATAATTCTTCGCAAGGTAACCATCGACAAAGGGCGTGTGAATGCGAGCCGGACAGACACAGTTGGAGCGAATCCCCTGATCGATGTAGTCGCGTGCGACCGAGAGCGTCATCGCCACCGCCGCTCCCTTCGACATCGAGTAAGCGAAGCGATTTTCAATCCCGACTTTCGCCGCGATCGAGGCGATGTTCAGAATGGCGCCGCCACCCTCGGCGATCATCTTCGGCACCGCGAAATGGATGCAGTGATAGAGTCCTTTCACGTTCACCCCGTAGATCCGATCCATCTCTTCCGGTGTCGTGTCTCCGACATTCCCGATCGAAGCGATCCCGGCACTGTTGACCAAAATATCGGCCCGTGGGAGTTTCTCGAAGACCTCACGAACCGAATCCGTCTCCGAGACATCGCAGCGGAGGCACTCCGCGCTTCCGCCAGCTTCTCGAATCAGCTCGGCTGTTTCGTCGCCGGCCTCTTGCTGAAGATCGAGAATGACGATGTGGTTGCCATCCTCAGCGATGCGCAGCGCGATCGCCCTGCCGATGCCGGAACCTCCTCCGGTGATGATTGCGTGTTTCATAATGAGTCAGTTTTCAGTGAGGTCGTGTCGAAGGTGCTGTTTTGTTCGCTCTCGCTGAGTTCTGAGACGAACTGATGGTGGGAGAAAAAGAGAACCACAAGACAATTGTTATTTTCCATCTGCGCGCAATAAAACCGTTCGAGTGCCCAGTGACTCAGTCTGCCTCTTTTTACTCAACCTTGCGATACAGAAAGGCATCGGAAGTCACTAACGAAGCAATCAGGGCATTCATGCTGCCGCCTCCATCTCGGTAGGCCTTGTGGGCGGATTGCAGGACCAGGGCGTCGTTGAGGGTTTCGTTGCGACCCATCCAGAAGCGGAAAGCGTGTCGGACGAAGACCTGCTCGACGCGTTCGCTTTTCGCGAGTTTTTGGATCATCTCGATGGCGTTCTCCACGGGGCCGTCGAGCTGGGGATCGCCGGAATCGATAATCTCGCCGGAGGTGTCTACGGGCTCATTCAGCTCGGTCGTGCGGAACAGGCCGGCGTGGTTGTACATCTCGAAGGGGAGCCCCAGTGGGTCCATCTTTTTGTGGCAGGTCCAGCAGTAATCCTCCCGGGTGACGCGCATGCGCTTCCGAAGTGGCGTTTCAGGCTCGTCGGGCAGCATGGCATCAACCGTGATGGGAACATCGGGAATGCCGCCACCCAGAAGTCGCTCGCGAATCCAGATGCCGCGGTGGATCGCGTGATTGTCCATCGCATCGGAGTGGGAGACCAGCCAGCTCGGATGCGTCAAGATGCCGAGGCGCTGGCCTTCGGGGGCCGTAACGAGGGTCCGTTCGGGTTTCATGGAGCCGTTCCCGAACGAGCGGTGGCTGACACGGGAGTAGATCTTCGGGCCGGTCAGTTTCGCCTCAGCCACCGCGATGTTGGCGTTGTTTCGGTTTCTCTTCTTATTCCCTTCGATTTTCTTCTTTACCGCGACCAACTTCCTTTTTTGATTTGTCAGGGTCTTCCTGCTTTCAGGATCATCCTTCAAATTCTTCAACTGGGTCTCAATCCCGGAAAGCTCTGCTACGATGGGCTTCAGATCGGCAGCGACCTTCTTCGCCAGCGCTGCGTCGGCTTTCTTCTTCGCGGCCTGGGTTGCGCTTCTCTCTTCCGGGGTGCGTTTTCTGCCGAAGTAACTGTTGTCGGCTCTGGTGGCGACGACCTGCTGGGTGGTCAGCAAATCTTTAAGAACCTCCTTGTCCTTCTCAAGAATGAGCTCGATGAGGCGGTCCGTGCTCGCCGCCGCGTCGAACATCGCGCGGTAGTGCGCATTGCCCCGGCTAGAAACGCCCGTCGTCGCCAGCGCCTTGTCGTCTTTGCAAATATAACCGCCGAGGTCGTGGTCGAAGTAGTCTTTGAAAAAGCGCAGGATCCTCGGCTTGCGGATACGGTCATCGGCAAGCATGCGGGTGACTTCGCGCTCCACGTCTTCCCGGGTGCGCATGCGTCCGTCAGCGATCGCCTGTCGAAGTTCTTCGTCGGGTTTGAGGTAGCGCAGCGCATGGTTCACGGCGAGGCCCAGCTCCCAATCCTGAAGCATAGCGCGGCCGTGTTCATCACGTTTGCTGGCTCCGACAAGTTCGGGGCGGAAGAGCGCATCGCGGTCCAGAAAAATGGACGAGAGCCCCAGGAAAACACCGTTCTCCTTGCCGACCTTGTCGATGGAGTTTCTAACAATTTCCAAGTAGTCATTGGATTCCGTCTGAGTAGGCGGGCGGAAAGTCAGCTCCTCGAACAGGTAGTCCACTGCGGCACGCAGGCTTTCGTCAGTGACCCCGGGATTCTTCATCAGCTCGTGGATCGGAGTCATCGGGCGGACGATCTTGGTGCTGTAGGTGATGGCGGTGGGCAGGCCACGAAGATCACCCTCAGGGGAGTAGGTCTTGGGATCGTCGGTGATCTGCTCTGGCTTGGCGATGCTCAAGGGACCGTAGGCCATGTAGCGCAGGATGTCCTCCGCCTTGCTGAGGATCTGGGTCGCCTCGGCGCTGTTGACGGTGTAGAAATCGGGGTAATTTTCAAAACCGTGTTTGCGGGTTGAGGAAAGGACCACGGGGATGCTTTTAACCGAGGTGGCGTAAGCGACCGTTCCTCCCTGCCATTTGATGATCCGGTCGGTCCCGAAGTAGAGCTTGAGCTCGCCGCCGTGGTTGGTGGGGACGACATCGCCGCGGGTGCGGAGCCCCGGCTTCTTCGGGTCGAATTGCGGCTCGGTGTTGATCAGTTCGTTGAGCCGCGTGATGTGCTCCTGGGGTGTCACCCGCCAGATGCGCGCAGGCGAAGAAGTGGGCGCGAGCTTGATGCCATCGGGCAGCGGTCCGAAGAGCAGGTTATGGTCGAGGAAGTTGCCTTTTTTCGGATCAAGGTGGGCCTGGAATCCGCCCTTGTCCTTCATGACGCGCTGAAGTTCGCTGACGATCCAGTCCGCGAATCGAAGCCGCTCGATGACCTCCGGTCGTTCCTTTTTCTTGGGCGGCATCTCCTGAAGCGAGACCTGTGCCCAGACTGCCTTCCAGACCGCGGCGTTGGTCTCGTCCACCGCACCGAGGTCGAGCAAATTGAGATCGCCCTTTTTCGTTTCGCCGTCGTGGCAGTCGATGCAATGATAGTCTAGAAAGTTTTGGGCGAGGTTCTCGAACTTCCCGCGGACGGGCTCGCCCGGGGTGTAGGTGTCAGCGGACAAGGATGCCGCACCGAGACCTGTATAAGCAGCCACAGTGAGGGCGAGAGTCAGTCTGTTCATGCCAGAATCTCTTTGAGGGGGCCGGTGCCGGAGTCGAACTTGGCGGCCATCTGCTCGCTCATGTTGAACCGCCCGGAATTGACGCCTACGGTCTCAAGAATGGTCGAGTAAAGGGCGTTGATTGGACGCTTACCGTCCAGTTGGGTCAAACAGCCGCTCTTGAAAATACCGTCGCAGTTGCCCAGAAGCATCACCGGCCAGTTGGCTCCGTTGGTGTGCTGCTTATCGGCGTTGTTGCTGGTGTAGACGATGAGGGTGTTGTCCATCATGGTCCCGCTGCCCTCGGGGACACTTTCCAACTCCTCCATGAGCTTCACCAACATGCGGCTGTTGTATTGGCGGATCTTGATCCAGATCGGGTTGTCGGGCTGATCGATGTGGCCGAGGTTGTGGCCTTGCTTCTCGACGCCGAGGCCTTTCCAAGCTCCAAAAATTTCGCCACGCCCCGAGCCGATCGTGAGGACGTTGGTGATGCCCGATTTGAGGGCTGAGATCCCGAGATCAAGATTGACGTCGTGCCAGTCCGTTTCGAATTCGGGGTTGGTGTAACGATCGTCTACCTTGGGCGCAAATTTGCGGAGGTGATCCGAAACTTTACCAAGGCGTCCACGAAGTCCGTTGATGTCATTGAATCCTTGGACGTATTGGCTAAATCGCTGTTTATCCGCAGTAGGGAGTGACTTACCTCTGGTCGCTGCCATTTCCTCAATCCGGTCGAACATGCCGGACCTCGCTTCATGCTGGCTGCGAATATCCCCCTGCGAGATCCCTCCATAGAGCATCTCATAGAGGTGGTTCGGGTTTGAGTGCATGAAAATGGGCTGTCCCGCGCCGCTGGCCGAAAGGTTCGCGACGGTGGGTTTGCCCTTCATGTTCTCCATCGAATCCATCCCAATACAAAGATGGGGAAGGAGTGTCTCGGGAAGCACCTTGCTCAACTCGTAATCGATCGTCGATGCGCTGGGCCGCACGCCGTCGCTGCCGCGGTAGCCACCGAGTGCCCCGAAGAAGGCACTATGTGAAGGGCTGGTGTGCTTGCCGTGCAGGCCGTTGATAATCTGTAGGCGCTCCTTGAAAGGCTCCAGTGCCGAGATAGGCTCGGGTAGTTTGATACCGGCCAGCGAACCGCTGTTCTTCATTCCCGCCGGGATACAGGTCCGAGGATCGAAACCCTGATTCTGCATGAAAAAGATGACGCGTTTCGGTCCTCCACCGCTCTTGATTGAGGGGGCTGCCGAGGCGAAATTCGGAAGGAAGGCCGAGCCAACACCGGCTGCCAATCCATGGAGAATGTTTCTGCGATTGATCATAGAAAAGTCTTTTGAAGGTTCATTCAATTCGATTCTTGGGTGATCAGGAACGCTTTCCTGACGAATACCAGTCTGTAATACCGATTAGATGAGCAAAAATTTCATCTCTTTGCAGCCAAGAATGTAAAATAAGTCGTTATGATACTAATCTGGGGCAGAGAAGACCCTCTGGTGTTTTTGGTTCGGAATTGAGAATGAGGTGCCTATGGTCTGGAACTTCATGTCTTCACCACGGATCTCGAAATAGATGCAGATCCTCAAATTTGTATTTTATTTTTTCGTTCACGCGTTGTTTCTGACTTCGTGTGACGAGGGAGGTAATCGTCCGGATTCGAGCGGGAGAGATTTTCCGCGCAAGCCGATCAAAGTGGTCGTGCCCTTCGGCCCGGGAGGCGATAGCGATACCTTCGCGCGCATCATGCAGAAGGCGATTCGCGATCACGAATTGTTGCCGGAGCCGCTTGTCATCCTCAATATCCCGGGTGCCGGAGGCACGATCGGGAGCCGGCGCGTCCGCGATGCCGCTCCCGATGGCTACACCATTCTCAATCTTCACGAAGGAATTTTCACGTCAAAATACGCGGGCCGTGTGTCCTACGGACCCGAGGCTTTCCGGCCGATCGCGGCCACTGCGATGTCGAACCTCGTCATCTGCGTGCGTGAAGAATCGCCCTTCAAGAATTTGCGCAATCTGCTCGAATCCGCTGCCGGGAAACCCGATTCCATTCTGTTTGGAATGGCGCAGGGAACTCCGACGCATTTTGCCGGTCGCAGGTTGGAGAAAGCCGGTGGCGAGGTGCAGTTCCGCATGGTCGCCAGTGGTGGCGGTGCGAAACGCCGCAACGATCTTGTCGGCAGGCACATCGACGTCACGCCGTTTTCGCTCTCCGAATATATCGGCTTTGAAGAAGGCGGATTGCGCGCGGTTGCCTATCTGGCCGAGGAACGTCATCCGGACTTACCCGATGTTCCGACGGCGCGCGAACTCGGCTACGAGGTGGTGATGCCGCACGTGCATTACTGGTGGGCCCCGAAGTCGACTCCGGACGTCGCGGTGGAGCGAATTGCCGATGTCTTGGAGGCGGCGATGGAAACGAATTACATGCGCGGCAAGCTCGCCGAAACCAAGACCAAGCCGCTCTTTTTGCGGGGTGCCTCGTTGGAGGCACACCTGACTGATCGGGAGGGCGAATTTCAAGACGTGGCACTGGTGAACTACACCGGCCTGCCCGATCCGGTAGTGCCGATCCTAGCGATCGTTGTGGTGTTGGGCGGGGCGATTGCTTTCCGTTGGTTTAAAGGAAGGGACGTGAAGATTAAAACGCCGGCAGTTTGGCAACACGGCGCCCTCAGCGGCTCGGTTCTCGCTCTCTATGTCCTCTCGATGCAAGTCGTCGGAGTTTCCTATCTCTTCGCCACGATGGCCTTCATTCCTGTCCTTGCGCTTGTCTACGGGGCACGCTCCAAACGGTCAATCGCTACCGTGACGGTCCTTGGCATCGCCCTAGCCTGCACTTGCTTTTTCATCTTCACCAAGGTCCTTGTGATCGATCTCCCCTAGCACTCCGATGATCTTTGAAGTCCTCTCCGATCCAAGTCTCGTGCTCCTCGTTTTGCTCGGCACCGCGCTCGGCATCGCGGTGGGTGCTATCCCTGGGCTGACGGGAGCGATGCTGATCTCGCTTTCCTTGCCACTGACATTCAGTATGGACCCGCAGAGTGCGCTCGCCTTTCTCGTGGCGATGTATGTCGGCTCAGTCAGTGGTGGCTTGATAACGGCAACCCTGCTGCGCATGCCCGGAACGCCAGCCTCGATCATCACCACTCTCGACGGTTACCCGATGGCGCAATCCGGGCAAGCGGGACGGGCCCTCGGTCTCGGCATTGGTGCCTCATTCATCGGCGGGATCCTTTCGTGGATTGCCCTTGCTCTGGTGGCGAAACCGATCGCCGAATTTTCGACCGCCCTTGGGCCGTGGGAATTTTTTGCCCTCGTGCTGATGTCACTGGTCTTAGTGGTTGGAGTGAGTGGTAAATCTTTGTCACGTGGTGCGCTCTCGTGCGCCTTGGGAATTCTCTGCGCCCTGCCCGGGACCGCTCCGGGGAGCGGGGAATTGAGACTCACCTTCGGCTTCGGAGCGATGGACGATGGTTTCAAATTGCTACCGGTTCTCATTGGTCTCTTTGCCCTGAGTCGGGTCTTTGCCGCGCCTCCGAAGAGTGCTTCGGAACAAGGTGCGGTAGAGGGAAGGATCGTGCTCAAATTGCGCGAGTGGCGGACTCATTGGCTCAATCTTTTGCGTTCATCGGCCATCGGAACCGGCGTAGGGATACTCCCGGGGATTGGTGCCAATATCGGCTCGCTGATCGCCTATTCGACCGCGCGCGCAACTTCCAAGACCCCGGAGAAGTTTGGAACCGGTTCCGAGGAAGGTGTCGTCGCTTCCGAATCAGCAAACAATGCCACGGTGGGCGGAGCGCTAGTTCCGTTGATCGCGCTCGGCATCCCGGGCAGTGTCATCGATGCGATCTTGCTTGGCGCCTTTGTCATTCATGGATTGCAACCGGGGCCGATGCTTTTCGCCAATGAGCCGAAGATCGTCGGCACTATTATTTCTTCCTACCTATGGGCGAATATTGCGATGGTGATTTTGATGCTGATGAGCGCTCGCTGGATTTCGAAGCTCGCCCGGATCAATCACCACACCCTGATTCCCATCGTTGCAGCCTTCTGTGTGCTGGGATCGTATTCCCTGGCAAATCGCTTCTTCGATGTCTGGGTCATGATCGGCTTCGGCCTTGCCGGCTGCCTGCTCGAACGTTGGCGTATTCCTCTGGCACCGTTCGTAATCGGTTTCGTGCTCACGCCATTGGGTGAGGAGTCGATGGTCTCAGCCTTGATGAGCTCAGGTGGTGGATGGTTGCCGTTGTTTACGCGTCCAATGTCGCTTTGCTTTCTCGTTCTCGCCGGTTTACTTCTACTCTGGTCACTGCGCCAGCGGCGAACGATCTCTCCCAATTCCGAATGATTCAAAAACGCCCCCCTAATATTCTCTGGTACTGCACCGATCAGCAACGTTTCGACACGATCGGCGCGCTCGGTAATCCGCACGTGCACACGCCGACGATCGACGCCCTCGTCGA
>JAPKCM010000106.1 GCA_028822935.1 Akkermansiaceae bacterium | reverse complement strand
GAACCAACTCCGGGAATTACTTCAACCTCTCTAGGGAACATGATCAATCTTGCCAGTTTTAAGAATTCTGAATTCGTCCGTGGGGCTCCAAAATGGAAGGAGGCGGCGTGGTGGGTGATTAGGAGTCTTTTTTTTGCGCCATCGTTTCCGGTTCCATCGAAGATCAAAGTGACTTTTTTACGGCTTTTTGGAGCCAAGATCGGGCAAGGGGTCGTGATCCGCTCAAAAGTTAATATCACCTTCCCCTGGCGGTTTGAGTGCGGTGATCGCGTCTGGATTGGGGACGAGGTCCTCATCCTCTCGCTGGCGCAGGTCACGATTGGCTCGAATGTCTGTCTCTCCCAACGGGCCTTTCTCTGCACGGGGTCGCATGATTTCCGAAAGGAATCTTTTGATCTCATTACAAAGCCTATCGTGATTAAAGAGGGATGCTGGATTTGTGCCCAGGCTTTTGTGGGACCGGGAGTGACTTTGGGTTCTGGGTCAATGGTGAAGGCGGGGGAAGTGGTGGGGAGTGATTTTGGATGTTGAATTTTAGATTTTGGATGGAGAGCTTGGGATGAAAAAAGGGAATTTAATTTTGGAGAAGTCGTATACACTTTCTCTGCAGATGATGCGAATTTGTAAGAAGATCCGGGACCTTCGTGAATACGAGTTGGCGTCGCAGCTTTGGCGTTCTGGTACGAGTATTGGGGCAAACATTGAGGATGCGCAGGAGACACCCCATTGGTTCCGGTTGACCCGTGACGGGGGAATTCTCCCCACTGAAGATGTGACACCCTTGCTTGCCGAGAGCGATTCCATCCGCCGAATCCTGACTTCAATCGTCAAGAGCTCGGGGAAATGATTTTGAATATTGGATTTTGGATTTTGAATTGAAAGCCGTTCTCGCGGTAATGCTCCCCCAGAATCATTCCAAGTCCAGTTCGGTCCGAGTTATCCATAATCTAGAATCCAAAATCCTCAAGTCTTCCCGGCGGCTCCATGACGGAGCCATTTTTAATTTCAATGAATGTCGTTTTAATTAATCAGTATTTCCCTCCCGACGGTGCGCCAACGGGATTAATGCTCGAGCGGGTGGCTGCGGAACTTGTCGACCAGGGGCATGCCGTGACCATCCTTTGTGCCAAAGGCGGTTATGCGGGAGGGGAAGAGGGGGACGCTGAAGGTCGAAGGTCGCGGGAAGACTCTGGATCACAGGCAAGCGCCACGCGTTCACCGACGATCCTGAGGGTCGGAACGACGGGATTCGGTCGGCGCACTTTTTTTGGGAAGGTTGCCGACTATGCCTTCTTTTACCTCGGAGTAGCCCGGCACCTCGCCTTCATGAAGCCTAAGCCTGATCGAATTGTGGCCTTGACGACACCTCCGTATCTTTCGATTCTCGCCCGCTTTTTTTCGAAGATGCGAGGGGGCGATCATGCCCACTGGGTCATGGATCTCTATCCCGACGTCATGGTGGCTCACGGAATGCTCAAGCCCAAGGGCACGCCGGTGCGTTTCTTAAATTCACTCGCTCGCTGGGGCTTTGGCGGGAAGCGTTCCAAAATTGTTCTGACCTTGGGGCCCGATATGGAGGAGCGGACCGCGAAGCATCTTTCGCCCGACGTTCCGCGCGCATGGGTCCCACTCTGGGGAACCGCTGAAAATCCGGAGGGGAATCATCCGCGCGATCCGGCCGCCAGTGGCAGAGCCGCTCAAGAAGCCTCCGAGAAGGAGCCCGAAGACAAGAAAATCGTTTTGATGTATTCCGGAAATATGGGGCTGGGCCATCGCTTTGGCGAGTTTCTCGCAGTGGCCGCAAAGGCCGGCCCGCAATTCCAATGGAAATTCCACGGCCAGGGGAAACGACGGATCGAGGTCGAGAGATTTCTGAAGGGAAATCCCGATGCTCCGGTGACCTTGGGCGACTATGTCCCGCGCGCGGAGCTTACCGCTCACCTCGCGGCCGCCGACGTCCACCTCGCCTCCCTCGATCCCGTTTGGGACGGGACAATGGTCCCTTCCAAGCTCCAGGGGATTTTTGCGATCGGGCGTCCCGTCATTTTCGTAGGATCCGAGGGCTGCGCGATGGCAAAGTGGATCAACGAAAGCGGTGGAGGATGGGTCGTCCCTCCTGGCGATCTGCCAGCGCTCGAAAACGCCCTCCATGAAGCGCTCAGCTTCCCGAAGCGGGAAGTAAAAGGTAGGAATGCCCGCGATTATGGGGAACATCATTTCCAGGCAAAGAACAATGCCCAAAAGGTCGCGACGTATTTCGCAAGAGCATGCTCTCAATAAAAAATATCCTTTTCAAAGTCCTCAAACTTCAGATCTTAAACTCAACTTTTAATTTTCGTCTCTTCATGCAGAAATGACAGATTTTCCCATCCCGCTTGTTGCTTCCCTTTTGGGGGGGACCTTTATCATTTCGCTTTTGTTCACCCGTGGCATGATCACCTTGGGCCCCAAGCTGGGGTTGATGGATGAGCCCGCTGAGCGTCGGGTTCATGAAACTCCCATTCCGAGAGCGGGGGGAATTGCGATTTGGGTCTCATTTCTTGCAATCGCATGGAGTGGTAAGCTTTTTTTACCACCGGCTTCCCAACTCGTTTCGCATGAAGGGCTTGTGGCCTTTACGGCCTCAAGCTCCTTGTTGATGGGAGTCGGGTTCATTGATGACAGGCAGGGGATGAAGGCCTTGTTGAAGCTGGGCGGACAGGTCGCGGCAGCTCTTCTTTACTTCGCCCTCGATTCATCGCTTTGGGGGATGAACATCCTAGGGTATGATCTTCCGCTCGTCATCTCGTGCATCATCTTCACGGGCTGGTGCGTCCTTCTCATCAATGCCTTTAACCTCATCGATGGACTCGATGGACTGTGCTCCGGTTTGGTCTTGGTCAGCTTGTTCGTCATCGCCGGTCTGGAATTCGCAAATGGGCGGGGGAGCACCGCCGTCATGATGTTGACGATGGCGGCGGCGGTTGGCGGATTTATGAGGTTCAATCTGAATCCCGCAAAGATCTTCCTCGGTGATGCCGGATCGATGATGTTGGGTTTTTTCTTGGCCACCTCGGCGACCCAGATTGGAGGGGAGAAGGCCGTTGTCGGCTCAATCATGTTGCCAATCGCCATCGCGGGGGTCCCTTTACTGGATGTCCTCTTGGCGGTTTGGCGTCGCAGTGCGCGAGGTCATCTCCAAAAGAGTCATGGAGAGGAACAGAACGGGGGAATTTTCACGGCGGACAAGGATCACCTCCACCACCGTTTTCTCGCGTTGGGCCTGACTCAACGCAAAGTGGCTTATGTGTTGCAGGGACTGGCGGTGCTTCTTGCTGCGTTGTGCTTCATTCCCATGATGGTGGGAGGGCGGGGGCTAGTGTTCACCTTTTGTGGGTTTATCATCCTAGGTCTCTTTGGCCTGCGCCATTTCGCGAGGGTGGAATTACTGCAAACCGGTTCGCTGCTTCATCTCGCCGTGAGACGCCACAAGGGGCGCGGAGCTATGAGGGGCCTCTATTATTTCTATGATATCATCGCGCTGACGGCCGCAGGATTCCTGGCGATGATCATCGAAACCAACTTTGGGACGCGTAACGTTCTAGGCATCTGGTCAGTGAGTTATCTCCTCCTCTTTTTGACCTTTCAAGTGGTGTCTCTTCAAGTTCTGAAAATCTACCGGCGGGTCTGGAGTCGGCCCGCAATGCGTGAGTTCTTTTTGGTGGCGGTCGGGCTCACGGTGGGAGCCTTGATTAGCTCAAGCATTTGGTCGGCCTCAAAGGATGATGTGACGTGGTCCGACTTCCGCTGCGGATTAATCGGAGCTCAGTTTGCAATCTGGCTCGTCCTTATCCCGCGGGCTCTACCCGAGGTGGTGCGGGAACTGGCGGTCGATAGCAAGCACCGGAAACTGGTGAAATCGGGTGATGGTCGAAAGCAGATCTTGATCTATGGGGCGGGGACGATGGGGAATCTCTTTGTAGAATATCTTAAGAACTGCAAGCCCGAGGAATTCCACCAGTTCCAAATATCAGGTTTTCTCGATGAGAATGAAAAATTGAAAAATCGAACGCTCCAGGGATTCAAAATTCTGGGTGGGTTGGATGACCTGGAAGCTCTTAATAAGAGCTATCCTCTGGATGGGATTATCGTGGTAATCAGTAAGATGCCGGAAGAAAGCATGAAGAAAGTCTTTGAACTGGCTTCAAAAGAAGATCTGAAAGTTTACCGATGGCAGGCAGACACCATGCCGCAGGAAATTACTTTTGATGAGACTTCGGGATTTCCCCCTGACAACAATCCAAGACCAATGGATCTCAAGTCAGCCCCAGGGCGGGAGCGAACGAATCTCGAAGTTCCAGATTGTGGGGTTCTTGGACGAGCATCTGAGCTTTAAAGGAAGGCTTTTCAGATGCTTTAAGGTATTTGGGGGTCTGGACCAACTGGGGGACCTGAGCAAAAAGGAGCGATTCGATGGGTTGGTGGTCACAATTTCGAATCTCTCGGACGAGCGATGGGCGGAGCTAATGAATGAAACAAAGGCTCATGGTCTAAAGCTCTATCGCTGGGGATGTGATAAAGATTTTCGCCTGTTAGAAGAGGCCCCAAATGAAAGTGAGAACCAGGCGGATTCTTGAAGGCTAGAAGAGAAGTAAGGCGCTTTTGAGCTCTAGAACTTCTTTCTAAAAGGAAAAGCACTGCGACTTGCGATGGCCAAAGAATCAGTCTAAAGTTTTTAAGTGCCAGCTTATTGCCACGCATATTTTTTCAAATGTTTTCGGTTTATCTTTTAACCTCAATAAATCTTCGGCGATTTGCCAGAACTGTGGCTCTGCTAGTTGTCTTTTTGTTGCCTGTCACTCCGGCTTTTTCGGCTGAGGCCGACTTGTCTTGGGCCGATTTATCACATGAGTATGATGGGCAGGTAAAATCTCCGGTAGTGACGACGGAGCCACCAAATCTCGAAGTCACCCTAGAGTATTTTCCAAGGTCAAATTCCGCGGTGCTTTTCCAGCGGATTCCTGAGGTCGACCAACCTTCCTATCCTAGTTACGGGCTGAATGGGAAAGTAGATATAGGTCTAGGCGATCTCGTTGATTTAGAAATAGATAATCAACGGCTGGAATCGGTCGATGTCGCGATGGTGAATTTTGCGCAAGCGGCGAGTTGGCCTCAGCTTGCTGAGGAAAACTCCGAAGGATATCTCCACCCGCTCACTCTGACGATCTACCGTGTCCTCGCTGATGATTTATTCCTTGTGACCGAGAAAACTCAGGATGTTCTTATCCCATGGCGGCCAGCGACCTTGGACGATGGCGGGGAGTATCCCTTTGGCGGCAGGGCCGTTCGAGCACGATTCAATTTCACGGAAGAGAAGTTTTTGGCTGGTAATCTCGCCCTTGTGATTTCCTACAATACCAACCAAGGGGGCGCAGTACCGCTTGGGGTGGCTGGACCTTATGATTCCCTCAATATCGCCTTGAATGGTGACACTCCGCAGGTCGGGAGCGACGATAACCCTTCTCGGGTGGTCCGGCAGACTGCCACTAGCATCTCCCAATCTGGAGCTTTTGGAACGAGGGCTCCGATGTTCGTGGTGCGTGGGTTCCCCGCTTCTCCTGCGACCGGCCAGCCCATCGAGGCAGGCGGGTATCTTGTTCGGGCCACTGTTGATGACGGCGACTTTACCGCTGAGGCCTACGAAAATTTTGAGATTACCCCGCAGGAGGTCGAGCTTGATTTGCTTGGAGTGCGCCAGGCCGCTGATGGATCTCCTAAGACAATCGAGGTGGCCGGGATTCCGGAGGGATCTTCAGCTCAGGTGGTCTTTGCGAGACTGGATGACCCTCCGGTGGAGCGGGGACTCTATCCATTCTTCGTGCGCCTAACCGGAGGGAATTTTTCGGGTTCCCGGTCTGGAGTGATGCGTCTGGGATATTCCTTCGAGTCTTGGGCAAATGAGAAAATCTCAGCTTCCGGGGAACGGGGCGGTGATGATGATCCGGATGGTGACGGGATAGGGAATTTCCACGAATATCTCTCGGCCAGTGACCCGGTTGATGCCGGTGATTTTCGTGCTGAATTGCTTTCAATTAATGATGGGAGTGAGGGGACAGTTCTTGAGTTTTCCCGGAACAATGAGGCTACGGATCTCATTTATATTTTGGAAGAAAGCACAGATCTCGGGCCGACCGCGGTTTGGTCGGCTTTTTCAGTCCCATCAGAGAACACCAACCCTTTTGTCGCTCAGGAGACGATCGAAGTTCCTCTAAGTGCGCCGACAGATGGGAAACGTTTTTTCCGGCTCCGGTACGAAACCGTGCCAGCCCTTTGATTGACGAGTGTCTGGAGGTGGGGACGTTGACTCTCTTGTCTGAATTGTATTGGCTTATCGCATGAGTAGTTTTTCGGAAAAGGCAAGCGGAGAGGTTTTGCCTCCCCGGGTCGGGTTGTTTTTGATCGGGACGATTTTTTTGGTGGTTTTAGGAGCATCCGCCCCTTGGCATCTCCGCATGGGCATGGCCCTTCTTCCTCTGGGGCTCTTGATGGTGTGCTCTTCCCGCGTGGTTCGTTTATCCCGCCCCTCCTTGCTTTTAGGATGCGGAATGATTCTTCTCAGCTTGGGTGCTTTTTTACCCGCTGATCTCATTGGTCGCCCCGGCTGGCGAGAGGGATTGGAAGCACTTGGCGTGGAAACCGGAAAGCTGAATGTCATCCAATGGCAGATGGCTCTGGAGTATCATGCGGTCTATTTCTTTCTAGCTTTTGCCGCGTTTTGGATTTTGGGGCTACGCTTTTCCGCGCGCGCCACTTCTCAATTGGCCATGGCCTTCGTGATGGCGGTGGCTCTCTACGCGATTGTCGCAAAGATTTCCGAGAATCAGTTGGCGCTCAATCGTGGGGGCGAGACTTTCGGTTTTTTCCCCAATCGAAATCATAATAGTAATTTTCTTAGTCTTGGATTTGTTTGCGGGCTCGGGGTTTTCTTTCAAGCGATCCGTTCCAAGCAATTTGTCCGAATGGCGATCCTGCTGATCTCCAATGGAGTGATCCTCTGGGCGGTCTTCAGTTGGAACATGAGCCGGTCGGGAATCGTTTTGTGCCTCCTCGGGCCCTGTTTGTGGTTCATCGGTTTGGGATGGCGGTATTTTGGGAAAAATGAGCTTAAGGCCTTCGCCTTGATTATTCTTCTGGGAGTCGGGGTGTTCGTCCTCAACCAATTTGGGGTCAAAGAACGACTTTCCGGGACTGTCGAAAAAATCGAAAAAATTTCGGAGACCTTTGGCGAAGAGGATTTTGATGACAAGAAACAAGCCGCCGCCCTTAACGATTTTGATTTACGGGTTCCAATCGCTCGGGATACTTTCCAACTGATTGGGAATTTTCCTCTGACTGGGGTGGGTTCAGGTCAGTTTCGTTGGGTTTTCCCACAGTATCGTGATTTGACCGTCACGGCTCATACTGCCGTAGCGGCCCATCCAGAAAGTAGTTGGTATTGGCTGGCTGCCGAATGGGGGCTTCCTGCAGCTCTTTGCCTCTTGCTGTTGGTGATTTTCATCTACGTGGGTGGGTATCGGAACATCCGTAAACGGGGCAATCGAGATCGTGCGCTCCGTTTTGGCTGCCTCGTCGCTTCAGCAATGGTCCCATTGCATTCCCTCTTTGATGTCCCGGCTCATCGACCGTCGCTCTTACTCGCTTCTCTCGTTCTCTTCGTGATTTCCCAGAATCACCAAGCCGCCCCGGAGCTCGCCCCCAAGAAATGGTCCCGGGCTCTTGGCGTAGTCGTCGGATTATGCCTCATGACAACCGGAGTTCTTTTCCTTGGAGCTTCTTCCTTTGGTTGGAGAAAGCCTCTCATTGTGCAATCTGCTGAGGATTTGGCCGAGGGAGCCGAACTTTATAAAAAAACCAAAGAGGAGTTTAATCCGCTGAATCCACTGCAGAGTCTTCCGATGAGAAAAGAGGTCGTGGAAGTGGCGGGTCAAATGACGAGGGACGTCCCTCTCGATGGCCGTTTATACCGTTTGCGGGCTCTTGCCTCGCTTCCGCTGATTGACCGGAACGAAGAAACTGCCACGGACTTCGCGATCGATCGCGCCCTCATTCCTTTTTCTATTAAAATCCCCAGAATCCATGCCGCGGCCTCTCTTCCCTATTTAGATGAGGAAGTCGCAAAGGGCTGGCAGGCTGCCCTTGAGAATGCCGACCGCATTGATGAGATCAAGGGAGAGACAAGTCGTGATCGAGATGCGGTGATTCGATCAATCCGTTCGGTGGTGCGCAAGAATCCACACCTTGAAGCGATGGCCCTCGAGATTATTGGGATCGAGAAGTTTGAGTAATGTGGAGTGGGGAGAAAGGGTTGCATTTGATCGAAGGAAGCATTCGTGTTTAAGGAGTGGGAAAAAGGATTGTAATGTTTCGCTCTGTTAAATTTAGGCAGTAAATAAGATTAAAAAAGACCGCTTGATACACAGCTTACTTGCTGGTTCGAGCGGTCTTTTTTAATTTGAGTGGCTAAATGAATTTAAGCAAGATTCCAAGTTGTCCCCCGACCTTTGCCTGTTGGCTTTACATGCCCTTC
>JAPKCM010000105.1 GCA_028822935.1 Akkermansiaceae bacterium | reverse complement strand
CTTGAAGGCGCCTTTGGACCGGACCGGAGCGGAGGGGGGCGAAAGGGGGTTGTTTGTAAGGTCTGAGGCTTGCTAGAGTAATTAATCCAGTGAAAATGAAATTCGTTGTTTCAAAATTCCTTTCCAGCGCCTTAATCGCGATCGCGGCAGGCTCTTTCTGTGTCGGGCAATCAGGAGCCGCTGCAGAAAACGTGTTGTCGAAAAGCGACACTTCGGAGTCCGAGTTCGACCCCACCGTCCTGAAGGACAAGGCGATGAAGATCATGGAGAAGCATTGCTATTCTTGCCATGGTGTTGACAAACAGAAGGGTGATATCCGCTTGGATCAGCTTGAGACCATCGATCCTGTCGATTTGAAAACGCTCTACAGCGATGCAAATGAAGCGGTGCTTTTCGAAGACATGCCCCCTGAGGATGAGAAACAGCCGACCAAGGCCGAACGAAAAATCCTCATCAAATGGCTTGAGAGCCAGGTGACGGGCGATGCGGCGAAAGCTTTGGCCGAAAAACTCAGGCGCTCCGAATACGGGAACGTCGTCAAACATGAAGAACTATTTTCTGGAAAGCATGCCGACCTTCCCGGGTTCACTGCAGACCGCCGTTGGCTGGTGAGCGAATTTATTTTTAGTGAAAAAGTGAACCGCCTGCTTGACTACGAACCTAGGAGGGAAATTTACGGCAACAATTACACGGTCGCAGGCGATAGCGGCATCCATTGGAGCCCGAAGACCGAGCATGGCAACAAATTCCGTCGAACGATCACCAATCCCTACCTCCTGCCTGAGAAGGTCGGCGTTCGCTACTTCGGCAATGATGCGTTGACGACCGGTCACCTGCTGACGATGGTGGGCAACGCCAACCGGATCGCCGGACACATGGCGTCCGCGTCGGTGATGAAGGCGCACTACCCGGCGATGTATGCCTTGATGCAGGACGAGCTGCAGCACCGGGAAATACTGCGGTCACGCAAAGACTTCCTGGCCACCGACACATACATGGATCGCCTGCTTCAGGAGATTTATGGCGACAAGCATGAGGCGCTTTTGCCCAAGCTTGAGCGTGTTGATATTCCTTTCCCAGGCATGCGCAAAAGAAAGTTTCCTGGGCAGAAAACCTATCGTATTCTACGCCCCGAGTTCCTCAACTCACAGGACAAACAAGACCTCGACGCGGTGCTCCGAAGCATTGTGACTCACAAGAAATCCCCACACGAAGTCTCGGAGGATACGACCAAGGTGATGAAGGATGACAAGGGCTCGCCCTGGATGCCTTACTTGGATGACCAGCGCGCAGACTATGAAAAGATCATCCTGCTAGCCGAAGGCGACTGGGTCAGGCAAGGCGTCTCCGCTTATCGTATTGAGAACCGTATCACGATGATGAAGGTGTTCTGGGATCACTGGGACATGGATCTTGTATACCGAGAAGCCAAGAAACGTGGATCAGCACCAACGTATAAGCCATTAAATGATGGGGAGATGCAAGTGATCGTTGCGACGATTAAGAAGCATCGCGAGAAGGGTGACAGCTACCAGGCGATCATTGAAAAATGCGTGTCCGACTGGACCAAATCGTTCAAGCAGGAACGCGAGTCAGCGCTTGGTGCGGATGATGGCCGGATCAACGCAATGATCGATGAGTTGTATGCCAAGATTTTTGAGCGTCCGCCGAGTGATACGGAGCGTGCCGAGAACCGGGAGCTGCTCAAGAAGTTCATGGTCAAACTCGAGCAGCAGCAGGCGATTACTAAGTTGATCGAGTCCTTGATCTTGAATACCGAATTTGCCTACCGCCACGAATTTGGAGCGGGTGCCGCAGATGAGCATGGCCGACGGATGATCTCGCCGAGAGATGCGAGTTATGCCCTCGCCTACGCGCTGACCGACTCAAGTCCGGACGAGGAACTGGCAAAGGTTGCACGAGAAGGTCGGCTTAATACGCGTGAGGATTACGCGCGCGAGGTGCGCCGGATGCTCAAACGCCGCGACAAGTGGACGATCATCGACGAAGCGGTGCAGGCCGCCAACATTAACCCCAGCGTGACGAACCAGCCGATCCGGAAGTTGCGGTTCTTTCGTGAGTTCTTCGGCTATCCTAAGGCGCTCAAGGTCTTCAAGGACGACAGCCGGTTTGGGGCCGGTCGCCACGAACCTGCGGTCAGCAGACTGATCGAAGAGGCGGACATGCTGGTCGAACATATTCTCGACAAGGATGAGCGGGTGCTTGAAGAGTTGTTGACCACCGACAAGTTCTACATTTTTCACAACGGCGATAACGCCTCGATGACGGCTGCTTCCGATGCCCTGAAAGAAATTTACGACCACTTCAAGGACCAAGACTGGCAGGAATGGAAGCCGGAAGACGTCGCCCCGCACGAGGCTTTCTTGAGAACCCATTGGGAGTTTCAGCGTGAGAAAAAGGGCGATCACCCCAAAATCCTCAGGAAGCTCCAGAAGATGATGGCCGGGCTTGAGCTGCACTTTAGCGATGGCCAATCCGGCGCTCTTCCTTATATGAAAAACGGTATGGGATTCTGGAACGGCGGGCCAGTGCTCGGCCGGTCCGGACAGCAGATGCGGGGTGAAGAAGTTACCTCATACTGGAATGTTGACTGGCGGAGCTGGGATTATCCGGCACAGCAGCCGGCGAAGATGCCGAATCGCAAGGGCATTCTCACCCACCCCGCCTGGCTGATCGCACATTCCCAGAATCTCGAGACCGACCCCATCCACCGTGGCAAATGGGTTCAGGAAAAACTCCTCGCCGGGACCATCCCCGATGTGCCGATCACCGTCGATGCGGTGATTGATCCCGACCATGCCAAGACCATGCGACAGCGAATGGAGATCAAGACCGGTGCTGAAGGGTGCTGGCGCTGTCATCAGAAAATGGATCCGCTTGGCTTCCCTTTTGAAATCTACGACGATTTCGGAAGATTCCGAACCGAGGAAAACCTTGAGCACCCTGAAAACCTCATCAAAAAAGCTCCGGACCATAGAGCGCCGCTCACTGAGTTGATCTACGGAGCCAAACTGTCGGTTTACAAAACCCTGCCGATCAATCCAAAAGGTGTGCTAGATGGCACCGGCGACCCTAAGCTAGACGGTGATGTTGATGATGCGTTTGACCTGATCGACCGCTTGGCAAAATCCGACAAGGCACGACAGTCCATCATCCGTCACGCCTTCCGTTTCTTCATGGGCCGCAACGAAACACTCTCCGACTCCAAAACCCTGATCGATGCCGAAAAAGCTTACCTTGAAAACGAGGGAAGCTTTGATGAGGTGATCGTTTCCCTGCTCACTTCCGACTCCTTCATCTACCGTAAAGCCACCACCAAAAACTGATATGACTACCAATCGCCGCGAATTCTTCAAGAAAACCACGCTGGGGGCCACAGGTCTGGCGCTCACCCCATCATTCAGTAATCTGCTTGCCGCTCCCGCACAGGCCGCTCCGGTCAATTCGACTGGCTTCCCGTATCGTTTTGTCTTTGTTCGTAAATCGAACGGGAACCTGGCCAATCAGTTCGGGTTGAAATCCTTTTCATCGGAGCAGAAAAAGAAGCACGATGAGAAACAGGCCTTCGAGCTGGATCTGGACCAACACGAGCTGCCCGATTGGCTCAATGCGCTCGACGGACACAAGGAGAACATGACCATCCTCCACGGCATCTCAATGTCGATCTCAGGCGGCGGACATTATTCTTACTCCGGCTGCATGGGAGCCTACAAGGCGGGACGCAATATCCTCAGCAACATCAAGTGGGCCACCGTGGACTTCGAACTCGCGAAACTTTTCCCTTCGCCCTTCGGCCATGTGGAAATGTCGCTGGCGGTGCCTCACGGACGTGACCACCGCACGGGGATTGTCTCAGGGTATTCAGCGCCTGCTCCCAAGCAGCGCAACTACTGCTATGCCGACCCCATGACGGCCTACAACGAGTTGTTCAAGTCAGTCATCAACACCGATGAAGTGGCTTCCGACAACTCCCTGCTCAATTACCTCTACGATCAGGAGTCCCGCCGGCTCACCGGACTCAAGGGTGAAGAGCGGCTGAAGATCAGTGACCAGGTCGACTCACTCCAATCGATCCGTGACCGCAACACGAAAGTCGCCGCGCTGGGTGATGTCATCACCAAGCACTTGCCCAAAATCGATCCGATCCACGTCAATGGTGGTTCCGATGCCACTCTTATGCAAAAGCAAGCCGCCTACACCGACATCATCATCTCCGCGCTCGCATCAGGACTGACCAACGTGGTGACCTACACCATTGATGACTTAGGCACCGACATCACCTCGCTTCCTGAAAATGAGGAGAAGACCAATATTCACGCTGTCGGTCACGGACAGGGTGGTCGTTCGGCGTTCATGCGTGACGTCATAAAAACCCACCACATGAAGCAGGTGAACACCTTGGTCACCAAACTCAAGGCCATCCCCGAGGGCAAGGACACGATGTTCGACAACACCACCATCATCTACATGCCCGAGACCGGCGCCGGCCACCACTCCCCGGACACCGAGGCCCCCATGGTAGTGCTGACTGGCAAGAACTCCAAGCTCGACATCGCCGGCCGATACATCCGTCTGCCATTCCACGGCACCGAGGGACACATGACTCAAAGCAACTGGTTCACCACCTTGCTCAACGCTTACGGCAATCCAATCGAGCACTACGGTGACCTCGACCTGACCATGCAGCGCAATCGCCTCAAACAAACCGGCGCGATTCAACAGTTCATGGTCTAAGTTTGAACTGCTAGAAAATTGCTTTTGGCGGGAGGGCTTTGAAGCCGCCTTTGGACCGGAGCGGAGGGGGGCGAAAGGGGGTTATTACTCCAGCCTTACCTCAAAGAACTGCTTCGTCGCTGCGGGCTCCGGATTCGTGATTCTCACCTCGGTCGTAGGCCCAAGGGCTCCTGGGATAGCGTCCGTGACCTCTTGCCAAAATTTCAGGTCCGGACTATTCCAAACCCCGTAGCTCTCGCCTGCGCGGCTGGTGAATTCCAGAACCAACTCGCCCCCCTCGACGTCGAATCGGAGCAGTGAAATATCTGTCGATACTTCTGGTTCTTCTGCAGCTGCGAAATAGTTGTCGAATGTGCAGTCGGTCGGATTGACGGGATCGTTTTCATCGGCGGCCACGAAAATTCCGCTGGTCCCCGTGGTCCAGGTGTTGTCGGTTGTTTCCATTGTAGCCACCGGTGCAGTGAGGTCAGACAGAGCGAAAACTTTGCAGATGAAGGTGTCGCCTATTCCCTGGAAAACAAGTCGCACCGGTGTTCCTGGCTCGAGTAGCATTTCTTCCTCGACCAAGTTGGGTCCTCCCTCATCGGTGATCACCGTAAAAAAAATTCGCTGATCGAGTGGATTGTAGGTGAACCCATATCCGTCCAGCGTCCCCAAGCCGGGCTCTTTTACCCGGGCGAGCATTCCGATATTCTGGTCCAGCGCTTCATCGAAATTGACGACATCAATCGATTGATAAAAGTCGGTGTAAGTGACTTCTCCACGCAAAGCCCCGATTCGCGACGGGCCGAAGGTATCTTGGTTCGGAGAAGCGGCACCCTGCATTCGATAGGAATTTCCACCGGGAAAGGAAAACACTCCTGCCGCGCCCACTGCTTCGAGAACGTCCACCTCGGTCCAGCCGGTAGAGTCTCCATCATCGAAATCGTCCGACTGGGCGAAGGTCAACGGAGATTGGGCAACGAGGATGATCGAAACGGACAGAGCTTTCATCGTAGGAAGAGAAGCAAATGCCCGACGTTTTGTCAATGTCCACCTCCCGCCAAGGCCACTAAAGTTGAAAAGCGCAAATCCTTGGGATGGGTGAAACTGCTAGGAAATTGCTTTTGGCGGGAGGGCTTTGAAGGCGCATTTGGACCGGAGCGGAGCGGAGGGGGGAGAAAGGGGGTTTCCCGGGGAGTGCACACCTGTTACGAAGCACTCCACGAGTGTCCCGGTTACAGTGAGGTAGATAGATGATGCTTAAATCAGTTTCCAATCGCCACGGTAATTCAGAGCCATAAGCTTCTTCTGGGCGTCGTCGTCGCCGATGACTTTTTCTTCCTTGCTGTCCCACTTGATCTTACGACCCAACTTGTGTGAGAGATAGGCGATGTGGCCTGGAGTGGCTGTACGGTGTCCGGTTTCTGCGGAGCAGATACACTCTTTACGGTTGAGGACTCCTTCCATGAAATTCGACTGGTGACCACCGCCCGGGTGGTACCCTTTCCACTCGCCTGGGTTGAAGGAAAAGTTCGTTCCTTTTTTGTTGCCATCGCTGGTGGTAACCCATTCAGGATTGGATGCTGAGATTTTTCCGCGGGTCACGTAGACCCAGCCGTTTTCGCCGATCCATTTGGTGCCTATGGTGTTCTTTGTTGAAACCACGACTTCGATGTCGTCAGGATACTGAGAAACAAAGGTGTAGTGACGCGGTGAGTTGTAAACTTCCATCAGGTCATCGACGTATTCAAAATCTTTGGCTTCGACGCTCAATGGCCCCGCTTTGTCCATGCCGAGCCCCCAGTGAGCGATGTCGTTGTGGTGACCGATCCAGTCCATCAACTGGCCGCCGCCGTAGCTGAGATGCCAGCGCCAGTTCCAGTGATAGCGTGCTTCCATGAATGGCAGTTTTTCGCTTGGCCCACACCACATGTCGTAGTCGAGTCCTTTAGGTGGTGCCTTGATCGTGGTATCACCTGCTGGCTTGTCTTTTCCCGCAGGCAAGCCGACTTCGACCCTGGTGATTTTTCCGAGGTTCCCATTGCGAACAATCTCCACCGCATGACGAAAGCGTTTGTCGGAGCGCTGCTGTGATCCAACCTGGAAAATCAGGTTTCTCTTCGAAACTTCGCGGTGCAGGTGATAGCCCTCGGCAAACAGGTGAGTGATTGGCTTTTCGCAATAAATGTCGATGTCATTCTTGGCGGCCTCCATGCAGACCAGCGCGTGCCAGTGGTCGGGAGTGGCACACATGATCGCATCCAGATCTTCATTGGCGATCATCTCGCGGTAATCGGCGTAGCCTTTCACGCCGGTTTTAGCGCCGCCTTTTTTGGCATTGGCGCCGTTGAGAAGTCTCAAGCCTTCTTTGAGTCCCTGTGGGCGACCGCCGTTGGGTGCCTTGTAATCATCGTGCAGATCACAGACCGCGATGCCTTGGGCGCTCTTGTGATTCATCAGGGCAGTCATCACACCGCGTCCGCGGTTACCCATGCCGACGAATCCCATGTTGATTCGGTTGCTGGGTGCGTCCTTGCCGAGGACTCGTGATGGAATGATCGTGGGGAAGCCGAGAGCGGCGCCTGCTCCGGCGATAAACTTTCGACGTGAGGGATGGTTTTTCTGACTCATAGTTGTTTGGATTTAGTGGTTAAAAAAGGATTGGTAAGGAAGCAACTGCTGGGAATTTAATTTTGGCGGAAAAGGAAGGAAAGGTGTCGTTGGGTGGAGATGAGATGGGTGATGTCCTAGAGAGCAGTGGCCCGGAAGAACGTTCTACCGGAGGAAGGCGAAAAAGTATACGGCGACGTAACTTCGGCACCAAGTGGATGCCATTGCTTCAAATCGTTACTAGACTCGAACTGCTAGGAATTTGCTTTTGGCGGGAGGGCTTTGAAGGCGCCTTTGGACCGGAGCGGAGGGGGGAGAAAGGGGGTTGACTTCATCGCTTTGGAGTTGTGTCGGGTTTTCTGGGTCAACAAATTAAGGGTGCTAGAAAATGGCAAAACCCTAGCTCTTCCTTACGAATTGGAAACCGAGTGCCTATTCAAAATCATAATCTAGAGACTGCTAGGAAATTGCTTTTGGCGTGAGGGCCTTGAAGTCGCCTTTGGACCGGAGCGGATGGGGGAGAAAGGGGGTTGATGTCGAACACGAAAGATGAAAATGAACCGAAGGACGCCGAGGCCGTCACTCTCTCACGCCTTGTTCGGTCTTTTGCGTCTTGCGAGTGGCACAAGCATAGCTCCCAGAAAAAGCGAAGAAACCGACGACTCTGGGACTGGATGTAGGTCTGCACGATAGTTTTCTATCGAAGCAAAAGGTATCGACGACGATTCAAATTCTCGCACAAGTGCTGATGTCTCCAGAGTTCCGCTCCAGTGATGCCACGTGCTGATCGCGTCGCATGTATTAGAATTTCCTACATCAAGTAAGGGCGATCCAACAAAGGGATTCCGAGGAAATGGGTCGCATCCGTGAAAACCAATAGAACCATCGAAACTTAGGTCGTGTGATTCCAGGAACCCATCAACTCCACTGAAAGTCATCCTAATGTTACTGCCTGCCGATGGGCCTAACCAAACACTATAATCTACGACGTCCCCCTGAGAACGTACGTAAACGTAACCACCAGAAAATGGATTTCCCAAGGCGACAGGTCCATCCCCGATAAATCGACCCTCAAGAATCGTTGCCGACCTAAGCGGAGCCGCAAGGACTATTGCCACCAAGCCCGTGATGACGGCGGACGAATATCGATACGATTTCATTTTTACTGCTAGGAAATTGCTTTTGGCGTGAGGGCCTTGAAGTCGCCTTTGGACCGGAG
>JAPKCM010000010.1 GCA_028822935.1 Akkermansiaceae bacterium | reverse complement strand
CAACTCTACTCCCGCTCACCGGATCCCGCCGAGACCGAGCTGGGCAGGCAATGGCTCGGCGACAACCCGGCTCCCGAAACCTGGCACCAGTATGCCCAGGTTTTGTTGAGTGCCCACGAACTCATCCAAATCCAGTAGTCCTTATGAAATTCCTCGAACACGAACTCGCCTACCGCCAGGCGATGCACGCACAGGTCACCCGCCGCGAGGCCCTTGCAAAAATGGGGGCCGGAATCGGGAGCATCGGCTTGGCCAGCATGTTCGGTGGCAATGCCCTCGCCACCGACATCAACCCGGCGAACCCGCTCGCGCCAAAGGCCCCGCACTTTGCGCCGAAGGCGAAGCGGCTCATCCAGTTGTTCATGCCCGGCGGGCCGTCGCAGGTCGACACCTTTGACTACAAGCCGATGATCGCAAAACACGCCGGCAAACGTCCGGACAGCGTGAATCGCAAATCGCTCCGCAACACCAAGATGGGCCTGATGCCCTCGCCCTTCGGTTTCAAACAATACGGTGAATGCGGCAAGTGGGTCAGCGATATTTTCCCGGAGGTCGCGAAGTGCGTCGACGACATCACCTTCGTCCACTCGATGCACACCGACATCCCCGAACACGCCGGCGGCATCCTCATGACGAACCTCGGAGCGCTGCAACCCAACCGCCCGAGCCTGGGCTCATGGTTGACCTACGGGCTCGGTGCGGAAACCGAAAACCTCCCGGGCTTTGTCGCGATGTCCCCACGGGCCCAGCCGCGTGGCAAGCTCGCCAACTGGGGGAACGCCTTCCTCCCCGGCGCCTACGCCGGTTCCTACGTCAACATCCAGAACATGAAAGCGGACGCCGTCATCCGCGATCTGAAGAACTCCAACCTCTCGCGCAAGGAGCAGCGCAAACAAGCTGATCTTTTGACACAAATCAACAAACTCCACCTGGAACGCCTCGAACAAGACCAGAACCTCGAGGCTGGTATCCAGGCGATGGAGATGGCCTTCCGGATGCAATTTTCGGTGCCCGAGGTCTTCGACATTTCGAAGGAAAGTGCAGAAACCCAAAAACTCTACGGCGAGAGCGAGTTCGCCAAAGGCTGCCTGATCGCCCGGCGCTTGGTCGAGGAAGGGGTGCGCGTCGTGCAGTTGTCGCATTCCATCGACGGCTACGACATCGCCTGGGACACCGGGCACGGCGACATCGAGGGCGGGCACGCAAAATTGGCTAAGGCCTGTGACCAAGGAATCGCCGCGCTCTTGAAAGATCTCGAAGGACGCGGGCTCCTCGACGAGACACTCGTCGTCTGGGGCGGCGAATTTGGCCGGGCACCCACCTCCGAGGGCCAGAAGGGCCGTGACCACGACCACTACGGCTACACCACCTGGATGGCCGGCGGCGGAGTGAAGAAAGGTTTCAGCTACGGCGCCACCGACGAGTTCGGACTCTCAGCCGTCGAGAACCGCGTCCACGTGCACGACATGAACGCCACGATCCTCCACCTGATGGGCCTCGACCACGAGAAGCTCACCTACCGCTACTCCGGACGGGACTACCGCCTCACCGACGTCCACGGCAACGTCGTCCACGACCTCATCGCGTAGCAGAAGGACCGATAGGATACAGACGACTTGAGTGGTCTCGTTCGCCCAACAGGCCTACCAGGCCCCGTCCAAAAAGACCCCACTCCTGCGCCAAGATCGCGGGCCTGATTCTGTTGATCCTGTCCGAAATCTCTTAGACAGCACCCCAGTTCCCTTTCATGTGATTGCAACTCTAATCCTTAAAGATAGGCTCCCTCACAAGTCCAATATGTTTCGAACCAAATTATTACCAGCAACTCTACACTTCTGTATTTTTCTTTTGCTTGCTGTGACTGGATGCGCAACAGGGCCAAACTCCCGCCTCTCAGAAGATCAACCAACTAGCCCTGCAACCCCAACGTGGGTTAGCGGTTCACATACCATAACGGTCGATGGACGGCACCGGACCTTTCTGCTCGACGTGCCCAAAAACTTAAAGCCAGGGGCCGCATTGGTCTTGGTCTTCCACGGCTATACAGGATCGGCGGTGAAGATCCACGCCTCTTCGGGATTTACACCACTGACAGAGGAACATGGTTTCGTGGCTGCCTATCCGCAGGGAACTATGGACGCTCGTGGAAACACGTTCTTTAATGTGGGTTACGAATTTCACAAAGAGAGCAAGGTTGATGACGTCAAGTTTGCAAATGAGTTAACGAGTAGGCTGGTAAAAGACCTCGCCCTGGATCCGGACGCGGTGTTCTCAACGGGAATGTCGAACGGCGGCGACATGAGTTACTTCCTCGCGAGCCAGCCGGATCCGTTTGTGCGTTCGATTGCGCCGGTCGCAGGCACGATGATGGTTTCTGGAAACGAAGCCTTCGTCCCCAAAAAGCGCCTGTCCGTGATGGAAGTGCACGGTACGGATGACACGATTACTCGGTGGAACGGAGATCTCGAGAACCGAGATAGCTGGGGCGCTTATTACGGCACCGACGCAGTCATGCGATTTTGGATTGATGGATTCTCATTGAAGAAATCAGAAATCACGCGAATCGAGAATATCCCAAACGAGCGAAAGCAGATTCAGTTGTACCGATGGTGGACAGCGACAGATGACACCGAAGTGCTGCTTTATGAGATCCTGAAAGGAAAACACAGCTGGCCTGTCAACCTAGGACGCCAAGAGGTCTCAACTGCCGCCGAGATCTGGAGTTTTTTCGATCGCCACCGATAGCCGCGAAAGGGTGGGTTGTCGAACGGGCAGAAAACCTCAAATCAATAACGTCCCGTTCTCCAAATGCACGCCAGCCGGAGGCGGCGTGAAGAAGAGTTTCAACTACGGCGCCACCGCCGAGCTCGAACTCTCGGCCGTCGAGAACCGCGTCCTCGCACATCGCTAAAAAGCGCCCCTGAAAGCCTCCCAGTGTTCGATATTGGGGGTTCTTTGCACAACCCCCAATTGGGTTATGCCATTATCCTTTGGGCCTGAAAATTTCTTCAATGCTTTTTCCAAAAGTATCTGCGAGGGCAAAAGCCAGGGTTAAAGAGGGGTTGTGCTTGCCTGTTTCTATCGCGTTCACTGCTTGGCGAGACACGCCCAACTTTTCCGCAAGGGCCGCTTGTGACCAGCCATTTTCTGCGCGAAGGACCCTTAATCTATTCTGCATGGGCATCACCTTTCTGCTGAATAAACTGCGCAATACTAGAGATGAAGGCCATTGCTGGCAACATAAAGGCTGGGCTAATCGGCGTCACCTCAACCATTTCACCGAGCAATCCATAAGCCATTGCAGCACACCCCACGACGCCAACCGCCCAAAGTAAACTTTCACCCATGACGCGCTGGATATATTCATCTAATGATCGGTAATGGCTGATGACCAACCGCAGCAGAAATATCACCGGAACCACCGGGGTCATTGCTAGAAATCCTTTACGGATGACTGACAGGTCATTGGTTTCGTTAATCACCACCGACAATCCTAATACGGCAAGGAACATTGCGATGTGGACCATAAACAGGACCAGGAATTTCTTATTATTTTTTCTCAATTTTTTACTCACTTCAATTTTTGGTTTTTCGTTTGTTATTGGGCCTCATTTATTTTCACAATGTCAGTAGTTCCTGACACAATGTAAGGTTTGCATTACACTAATAGCAACGTCAAGCGAACCTTACAAAAAGATGGGTTTTCTTTACAAGTTACTGAAATCAGGCTCAAAAAGGCGGGTCTATCCCCGTGAAGGTCCCCAATGCATGACAGCTCCCTACCGTTGGCTGAGGGCACTCGACTCTGATAGATTTCACTGTGAATGCCCTCAAAAAGTCCTCTAGTTAAAAGGTTACGCACCCCAGAAGCCTCCTCATGGAATCCACAAGATCTTTGCCGAGATCCCGGTCCTGCTCGGTGGTTCGGTTTCATGGCCTCGTCCTGCCGGGCAATCGCTTTAAAGTGACCTTTCTTTTGCCTCCAGGAGCATCTTCCTCATGCAACAAATTCGGTTTTGCTGGGGATCACTTTGCATGTGCTGAAGGGCTATTTTCGTCTGGCATTCGAGATGGGAGGAACTTTAATGAAAAGTCTGATGAATAAGAAAACTTTATGGCCTATTGCGGCGATTCTCTGTCTTGGCGGATCGACGAAAGCGGAGGAATCGTCTGACGGTTTCGATCCCTTGTTCGATGGCAAGTCGCTGGCCGGTTGGCGCGAAGCGCCTAAGGGCAAGGTCGTGGCATGGTCGGTGAAGGACGGTGTGATCCGCGGAGAAGGAAAGGAGAATCGCCAAGTCTACTTAATCTATACCGGGGACGAGGCCTTGGGGGACTTTGAGTTGAAGTTTACTTACCGCATGTTGACGAAGGGGAATACCGGCGTGGAATTGCGCGCCAGAGTGGACAAGACGGGGAAGCGTGCCTTTGAAGGCTACCACGCTGATCTCGGGCATGTCGGAATTGGCGACGGGGTGCTGGGCGCCTGGGATTTCCACTTCGGAAAAGACACGCGCCAAGAGTTTCCGTGCGAGAGGGGGACCCGGCTCGTGATCGATAAAAAGGGCCAAGGACACCACGACAAGATCACGAACTCCGTGCAGGTGGATGAAATCAAAAAGGGCGATTGGAACGCCTGCCGGATCGTGGCTCGGGGGAATCACTTTCAGTTTTTCATCAATGGAAAACTTTCATCCGAGTTCACCGACAAACTAGATGGCAAACAATTGACCAAGGGATTCATCGGACTCCAACTTCATGACAAAGGCATGGTAGTGGAGTTCAAAGATCTTTTCCTCAAGAAAGGGTAGACCTTCCCCCAAGCTTTGGGGCCAAGCCAATTGCGATCCATCCCGAGTATGCTTTCAGTCATGTCTTAGGCGATGCGACAAAGGAACCTCTTCTCGAAGATTCCTGCTAACACTCAATGAGATCCCAAATAACCGCTACCAAAACGATCCTTGTCATGGGGAGGGCGGAGGTCTATAGGTTCTCATCATGGAGTTTTCGCTCTGAAAGTCCCTGCGGATGCAGGCCGCTCGCTTTTTCGCCTAATTCTCCGTCTCACCGCTCTCAGCTCAATTCCTGCCCCTCTTGCCCCGCAACCCCTTTCTCCCTTAGACGACGCCCTCAAGCGGTCCAACCAACAAGCTTTCCACGTCCCTCAAACTAATCCAACTAACTCCATTAACAAACACTCCATGTTGCCATGAAAACCGTGCGTTCATTATTGCTCATTCTATTTCTCCCCCTCATTCCATCCGCCGCTTTGGCCCAGATGGTCATCAGCATCAACTTCGAAGGGGGACAGGCAAACCCCGATCTCATGGGGCCGGGTACGGCTCCGGTCACCGCTACCGCGGGCGTCGTGCCGGCTGCCAACTGGAACAACTTTCCAGACTGGATAGGGACAGGACTGGGCCTTGCGGACGACAGTGGAACCGCCGTTGGTGCCCTTCTCACCTATACCGTCCAGAACAACTGGGCCGCCTCCAACGCTGCGCCAGGAGACGGCGCCAATGGTGATTTGATGAGTGGTCAGCTCGACAACCTGCAGAATGCCGACGACGCCGGTGTTCCCAATTTTATCACGGTCGATAACCTCGGACCTGCTTTCACCGCCAACGGGTATGATGTCTATGTCTATCAGAATGCGGACAGCGGCGGGACGGCTGCGGGTTTCATCATGAACGGGTCGACCACCCACTACCTGCTGCAAGTTGGAGGCGCGGGCCTTAATTATCCCCTGGCTGATCCGGGAAATGTCGATGGCTTCGTCGTCAGTCAGGCCACTGATCCGGCTCTGGCCACCAGTTCCAACGTCGTTCTTTTTGAAAATCTAACCGGAGACTCCTTCAGCATCACCGGTGCAGCCGGCGGCGGCGGCGCCAGACCGCGGCCCAATGGCATCCAAATTGTGGCCAAGACGCCCATTGTCGATACGGACGTGGACGGTCTCGATGACGGTTGGGAGATGACGCATTTTGGAGATCTCACATCACAGGATGGCACAGGCGATCCGGATTTGGACACTCTTCTCAATTTGGACGAGTTCAAGGGCGGCACCGATCCCAACAAAAAGGATACTGACGATGACGGCCTCGATGACAACGTGGAGAACCGGACAGGGATCTTCGTGGACGCTAACATGACCGGAACACATCCGCTCAATGACGACAGCGATGGCGACACCTTGTTGGATGGCGATGAAGTGAATGGTGTGCCTTTTTCAAGTGACCCCAATCTGAGGGATACCGATGGAGACACCCTGAGTGACGACAGCGAACTGGATGACAATCCCTTCGTGACCAATCCGCGCAGTGAAGACACGGACGGCGACACCTGGAGTGACTCCCTGGAAATTATCCGGAATACGGATCCAACGGATCCCAACAGCTTTCCTCAACCCGGCGAAGGAAGTAGCATTGGCAGTATCAGCGTCAACTTTAACAGCGACCGTGATGCGGCGGCTGAAATGGCTCCCGACACGACTGCCGGCGCGCCTGGTTACACCACAGACGGATGGAACAACTTTAACGATGTTCTATCCGCCGCAGGCCCCTACACTCAGACCACCGCTGACATCGACAGTCCTAATGCTGGCGCGCTCTCCGACAACGCGGGTGTGACTGTCTCGACCACCATCACCTGGAGCTCGAACAATTCCTGGAACACGAACAATGGGAGCGCCGACGGCGACAACCAGATGATGAATAGCTACCTCGACAATAGTGGAGGTCAGCCAGTGGTGCCCATCGCCGTTACCGGCATCCCATACTCTAGATATACCGTCGTGGCCTACTTCGGATCAGACGGAAATGGCAGAACAGGCACCATCGATATTGCCGAAGCTGCTTCCTACTCTTACTCCACATTTTCTCAGCAGGCGGGCGACTTCCCGGGAAGCTACACGCAGACTACCGACACCGGTGGCGGTAACCCGGATGCCAACTACGCAGTCTGGGAAAACCTGACTGCTCCCGACTTCACGCTGACGATAAATCGCGGGAGCAACAATTCCGGGTTGCACGGCTTCCAGATCATCAGTGAAGCGCCACCTAAGCCTGTTCAGATCAATATCATCGAATTCAATCCGGATACGGGTGTCGTCACACTGACCTGGGATGGAAGGACCGGGGTGGAATACCTCCTCGACTATTCGCTAAATCTGGTCGATTGGGTTGAGCTGACCGACGGCGTCATCGGAGGCGAGGGTGCCGTCACCCAGAGTTCTGCCCCCTTCGCGGCGGACGTGAACACCTTCTATCGCTTCCGGGAACTAGGGGAATAGACCGGCTCTTTTTCGAATCTAACTACCATGATCTGAAATTCTTCCGGATTCTCAGCTGGAATTGTATCCGAGTGGGGGGGCGTTTGTCACGTCCCCCGCTTGCTATCCACAGTGGCGCTCCCTCTACCTCATTCCCGCCTTCCTTCCCCAAACATCACTGAACTCATACGTCCAGACCTCACGCTTCCGCCCCTTCCCGTATCTTGCCCTCGCCATCCTGGCTCCTGCTCTTTTCCATTTCCGCACTCTCCGATCCCTTCAACGACGCGTTCAAGCAGTCCACACAAAAGCAATTTCCTACAAACTTCCTCCCAGGCGCGCCCGAAGAAAGACATCGATAAAACAAGGCTCCAGTTTCATAAGAGTTGTCAGGGTAGGTCCACCAATCTGAGGAAAGCGCCCGGCTCTTGATTCCAACGCCCAGCGCTATTTCCTAACTATTTAAAACATCATTCGTCTCTTTTGAAATGCCGAGTGGTATTATTTGACCCAAAAAAAAGCCCATGGGAATTGAATCCCACAGGCTTTGAAAATTTCGATCAGTTAATTCCTAACGCTTGCGTCGGAAAAGCAGAAGACCGGACAGTCCGAAGAGGAGTCCGGTGCTGGGCTCGGGAACGGATTCGATGATCTGGAAGCCGTGGAACCCGCTGTTGTTGCTCCCGCGATTGATGCTCAGGGTGAAGTCTGTCGCGGTCTGTCCTGTCCAAACGGCATAGTTGGCATTGGGATTTCCAGTACCGGTGTCGGTCGTCTGGAGGTAGTCAACAGGGAAAGTCCCGCCCAGTTGCGAATACGTGGAATAGGAGAAGGCGTCCCCATTGAGGTCGACAAGGCCTGTCCGATCATTTCCGTCCGAGCCGAAGTAGGCAACGACAGTATAACTAGAGTAAGGAACTCCGGTGATACTGATTGGAATAATGGGATTGCCGGCATTATTGTCGAGGTAGCCATTCATCAGCTGGTTGTCTGGATTCCCGGTGCCATTGCTCGTGTTCCACGTATTGTTGGCAGTCCAGCTGACAGTCATTCCGGCTTGGATGATTCCGCCGTCGTTGGAGAGAGATCCCGCGTTGGGGCCATCAATATCAGCAGTGGTTTGGGTATAGGGACCGGCGGCTGAGGGAATGCCATTAAAGTTGTTCCAACCGGAGGTGGAGTATCCAGGTGCGCCAGCGGCGGCGGCTGGAGCAAGTGCGGCCGCGGCGTCACGGTCGCTGTTGAAGTTGACACTGATCGACGACGCTGAAAGCAGGCCGATCGAAGAAGCCAAGGTGAGGAGGGACGTAATTTGTTGTTTCATACAGGATAGGAATTAATCACTTGAGAATTCAAGAAACAGGATTCTAACAGTGAGGATTCAAAAATCAAGAAGTAATTGATGATCAGCGACTCAGGGGAAATTGGGGGAATAGAGATTATTTAGGTTGTTGGATAGTTAATTGACGGGATCCTGAAGTGATCGGGTGCTCTGATTGGCTTCCGTCAGGCCAGGAAACGTTGATCTCATCAGTAACTTGAGGCACTTGAATTGCAGAGGTGGATTGGGAAAGATAGCCGGATCCTTGGTAGATTTCGGCACTGCGGCCCTTCCATGTGATTCGGGCACCGGCAGCCAAGGGATTACCAGGTTTTCCCTGAAGTTTGATCTGAATCGTCTTGTTTGCGCTTTCGGTGATATTGACGAAGGCCATGAGTTCATCGTTGTTCACCGCGACGACAAAGTCCGGACGACCGTCGCCATTGAAATCGGTCTGGGCGAGACCCCGACCATCACCCGCAACAAGGAGGCCGCTTTGGTTGGATGGGACGGGCTGGAATTGTCCCACGCCATCGCCGAGGAGGAGAATGCTCAAGCCGCCACGGAAGGGCGGGGTTTCGAACTGGGTCGCAGTAAAGTTTTGCACCGCATAGATGTCGAGGTTTCCGTCGCCATCGACGTCACAGAGGTTGAGTCCGAAGATGGGGGCACATTGCGCTTCATTAGGGAGAGGCTGGAAAGTGAACTTGCCTGAGCCGTCATTGATGAGGACGCCGGATTCCAGGGTGTTGGCGGTGAAGGTCTCGGAGGACGAGAGTTTATCTGCAGAATAAATCTTCGCGAGAGGTGCGGAGGCAAAGTCGTGGAAGCTCGTGAATTTCTTGGCGAGATGGGGCATGGCATTGGTGGAACAACTTTTGCCACGGCCGGGATAGAGGGTGTCGCCTTCATATTTCGCTTCGATCAAACGGCGGGTGCCGTCTCCCGAGTAGTCGCCGTAATAGATCAAGACGGGATGTTCCGGGGAGGCGTGATATTTAGTGTTGAGGCCGGCATTGCCGACGGCGTAATCAATGTCGCCATCGTTATCGATATCGCCTCCGGTGATGCTGTTCCACCAGCCGAGATGATTTGCGAGTCCGGCGGACTTGGTCGCTTCGATGAGGATTCCTTTTTTGTTGAGGAAGAGTTTGATCGGCCCCCATTCATGAGTGACGAGAAGATCGATCCAGCCGTCGGTATCGACATCGGACCAGAGCGCGGAGGTGACGAGTCCGGAGTTTTTGAGCCCGGGAGCTTTTTCAGGTGCAGCTTCGACAAACTTGCTGGCTCCGCCGGGAGTCGATTCGTTGATGAGGACACGGCTATTCGCGGCGATGGGATATTCACCTGAAACGACGCGTCCCCCAACGAAGAGGTCAAGGTCGCCGTCGCGATCAAAGTCGGAGGCGATGACACAACTGGAGTTGTCGGTGAAGTTGGGGAGAGCGTCGTTTGAGGCTGGCGTGAAGGCGCCCTTGCCGTCGTTGAGGTAAAGCCGGTCTTTTGTCCGGGGATCGCCCTTGTCATATTCGTAGCCTCCGCTGGAGAGATAGAGATCGGCGTCGCCATCGGAGTCGGCATCGAAGAAGAGAACACCGACATCCTCCGTGTCTTCGATCTTGTCGAAGGGATCCGTGGTTTTGATGCTGAAGTTGCCTTTGCCGTCGTTAAAAAAGATGGCACCTGTTTGTCCGTTGGGGCAGGCGATGAAGAAATCCTCGCTGCCATTGCCGTCGACATCAGCGAAGGCGATGCCTGGTCCGGATTGTGAGAGTTTATTGGGAAGGAGCGGCTGTCGAACGAAGTCTTCGTAGGGTTTTTCCTGATGACTCAAACCACGCAGGCCCTGGAAAAAACCGAACATGGGCTTGGGTTGAGCTCTTTGATATTTTGGTCCGGGCTCTTGAGACTCCGTGATGACAAGGTGTTGGTTGGCCTTGATATTCGAGAGGGTTTGCAGATGACCGTCGGGCCAACGGACGGTAAGAGAGTCGATCTTTTCGGCCTTGCCCAGCCCGAAGTGAAGTTCGGCGAGGTTGTGCGAGAGGTAACCGGACATGGGGACCTGTTGACGGACGTGTTGAATCCCTCCTGCCTGGATGGTGACAAGCGCGCCGATGGCTTCGCGGGCGGAGCGAGATCCCTTGAGGCGAATGGTGAGCCAATGGCCGGAAGTAGATTCATTGCGGTAGAGACTGGGAGCTTCGTTGAGATTGACGACGACGAGATCGAGGTCACCATCACGATCGAGATCGCCGTAGGCCGTGGCATAGCTCATACCCACATGGTCGAGTCCCCAGTCCTTGCTGACATCGGCGAAGGTCAAATCACCACCGTTACGGTAGGCGAGATTTTGCTCCGGTTTTTCGGGAGTGTCTTTGTAGTGATCCCATTCGGTTTGTCCAATCTGGTCCGATTTTTGGAACGTAATGTCGGAATTATTAAAGTCCCGGGCCATCCCATTTGAGATGAAGAGATCGACGCGGCCATCGTTGTCGAAATCGGCAAGCTTTGCGGCCCAGGACCAATCGGAATTACTGACACCGGAAAGTCCGGCCGTTTCGTAAAAACGCCCGGTGCCGGAATTGATCTGAAGGCAATTACGCATGACTTGGCGCGGGAATTTCTGCTCGATGGGGAAACGCATGGCTCCCATTTCTCCCATCGAGACTTTGGATTTGTAGTGCGTCGTAGCAGCCATATCCAGAGTCACAAAATCTAGGAGACCGTCGTTGTTGATATCGCCCGCGTCAGCACCCATCGAGAACCAAGGAGTGTAGTTGACTACGCTGGTGATGACGTCGGTGAAAGTGCCATCACCATTGTTTCGGAAGAGATTGTCAGTATCGGAGAAATCATTGGCGATGTAGATATCGAGAAAGCCATCGTTGTCGAAATCGAACCAAGTGGCGGAGAGACCGTGCCCAGGTTTTTGGATGCCGGCGACCGTACTGATGTCGGTGAATTTTCCTCCGTCATTGCGCAGGAGGAAGTCGGGTCGGCCGACGTTGTCGACTTCGTAGGAGGTGGGACCGGTTTTTTGGAGTGCGTAGTATTTCGCGAATTCCGGTTTGATGATGAGCTTCCCGCCGGGGAGTTTCTCCACGGGTGGTTGCTCTGGCCGACCATTCTCGCGGTAGTAGCGGTTGGTGACGATCCAAACGTCGAGATCACCATCGCGATCGAAATCGCAAAAGCTCGGCATGAGGCAGGAATCGATCTGAGCCAGTCCGAATTCTGCCGCAGCTTCGCGGAATTTTCCTGAGCCCTCGTTCAGGTAGAGCGCATTCGGCGAATCATAATTGCAGACGTAGAGGTCCAGATCTCCGTCGCCGTCAATATCGATGGCAGAGGCTCCCGTGCCCCAGTCGTTTTTGCCTCCACCGATAGCCGCGACAGCAGAGACATCTTCGAAAGTGAGATCACCGGACTGGCGATAGAGTCGGTTTGTCTCCGGGCCACTGGCGAAAAACAGGTCAGGTTTTTCATCACCATCGAAATCGCCGATCACAACGCCACCGGAAACAAAGCCCGAGTGGTAGAGTCGATTCTGCGAGTGATCGAGGACGAGCTGATTCTCGTGGGTGAGGCCACTAGCGTTCGGGAGAATTTTTGTGAAAAGAGGTTCTCCCAAGATGGATTGAGCCGTCAGAAAGGAGAAGGCGATGATTTGGAAGGTGGAAAGAGTCAAATCTAGGGGAGGTTAAGTTTCATAGACATTTGAACCACAATGATTTGAATGATCAACGATATTTCCCATCTTTGGGGAAACCACGATGTTTGATTAATCGTAAGAAATAAAGATCGGCTGATGGGGCTGTAGAATCTGCCCCTTTACTCACCACTCCGATCCCTACTCAAAAAGAACTCAAATACGGCATCCCCTGCTTGCGCCCAGTAAACAATCCGAATCAGATAAATACCTGCTTCCGGAGAATCCTCGCAGAAAAGTGACGGCGATCGAGCGCAAGAGTGATCACGAATGGCTTCTAACTCTCGATAGAACAGCCCCTAATTTCGAAAAGGAGGACGTTCTCGATAATCTCTCCTGGTATCCCGACACGTCTACCACGCTCCCTCCAAGGTGGCTTTCGTTGTTTCATTTTTGGGAAGCCCATTTCCTAAGCTGAGAAAGATTAGGAATGCCCTGCAGGACTTCGAGAACATTTCCTTCTTCATCAGTAATGATGGCGGAGGGAAGGACGGGGTTGTCTGTTCTCATGCTTTTTGCAAGGAGGGAGGAAATCTCTTCCCTATTTGATACGCTGAGTTCCGCGAGCATTTCGTAGGGCGGCTTTTTATCAGCGACATACTTTTTAAGTATCTCGGGCGTGTCCTTGGGGTCGATGGGGACACCGAAAAGAGCAATGTCGTCGGACTTTAATAAAGCAAGTGAAGGCAGGTGGCCCAGGCAGGCCGAACACCAGGTGGCGGTGGTGGTATAGACCTGTATTTTACCCGGAGTGCTTTTGGCGATGGGAAGTTTGTATTTTGGTCGTGCCGGAGGTCTCGCAAGCGCTCGGGAACTGCGATAAGGCTTCCGGACGAAAGCGCCGCCCGCGCGATTTTCAAAGGCCGTGAGGAGTGTTCCTTCCACGACTTCTGCCGTGGTGAGGGTTTTTCCGGAGGGCCAGCGGACGGTGACTTTGGCTACGCTGGAGTGATTGCCGATGCCGATGATCATGGTGGCGCTATTTTGAGAAGCGTAACCATCACCACAGCGGTGTTCTCTTTTGAGAAGAGTGCCATCGTTGAGGACGGCTTCGACGATCGCTCCGTATCCGTCACGGTTGCTTAAATTTGAGGCGGTCATTGTCGTGCTTCCTCCTCTGAAGCGGATCGCAATCATTCCGCCTTTCATGTCGGGAAAATTCCCCAGCTCGTTGTGGAAAAGTTGGCTCAATGGTTGGTTGGCGTTGACTAAGGCGATGTCTTGCCAGCCGTCGCGGTCGTAGTCCAAGAGAGCGAAGCCGCGGCTGTCGGAATTGCTGTCCAATCCCGATAGAGAGGAGTGGTCACTGAAATGTTTCCCGGCATTTTCGTTCAGGAAAAGTCGATTGCGTTCGTTGCCGGATAACGAGTGAACGAAGAGCTTTCCGTCGATGATCTCATCGCCAGCCTCCAGCCTGGAATTCATTCGGGAATTACTTCCACTGTTGATCTCGTCGGTGTTCCATTTTTCCGAATTGCGAACGGCTCCGCCGGCGAGGTCATCGTCGGTGCGCACGACCGTGCGCCAGAGGTCACTTCACAAGTCGACCTCCGAGGCCAGTTCCTTGGGTGCGGTGAAATACCCGCTGAGGGCGTGGATATCGAGATCTCCGTCATTATCGAAATCGACAAACTGGCCTCCCCAGGACCATCCGGCCTCAGCGACGAGGAGAGAGGGCGGTTCCAAACCGGAGACGCGTTCGAAGGTTTTGCCATCGAGCTTTTTGTAGAGGATGTTGCCATTAACCGAATGGAGATAATTGGGATCGATTCCGTCGAAACTTGAGAGAATGCGTCGGCCGGCCTTGCTGAACATATTGGAAACGTAGAGATCCTGATGTCCGTTGTTGTCGTAGTCCCCGAAGCTGGCTCCCATGCCAAATCCATAAGTGGTGAGGCCGGATTCTTTGGTCACATCGACGAAGCCGTCTTTTCCATCGTTGCGAAAAAGATGGTCGGACGAGAAATCGTTGGAGAGATAAAGATCAGGATCGCCGTCTTCGTCAATATCGGACCACGTGGCCTGGAGGGTGTTCTTCCAGACGTTAATTTGAGACCCTTCCGGAGCCGGGCCAAATTTTCCGCCTCCCAGATTAACCATGAGCACATTGGGCGGGCCCACTTGATTGAGGAAATCGATATCACCACCTGTGCTTGTTTCGTCTCGATATCTTTTGCGGAATTCCGCGGCATTTTCGGCAGATAGAAATCGTTCCGGCCATTTGCTGCTATCGTTTTCCGGAGCCAGACCGGAATTCCCGCCTCCCAGCTGGCCCATTCGGTATGTCGAAAAATACAGATCGAGAAGGCCGTCACGATTGTAGTCCGCTGCGGAGATGGAGACGACGAGGGCGGGGAGTTCGGTCTCTTGTTTGATCTCCTCGAACCAAGAGCCGGTATTTTCGAAATAGAGGCTGCCTTCGACACTTCGTCCCAGAATGAAATCGGAGTCACCGTCGTTGTCAAAATCAGCGAAGATGCCGCAGGTCGAATTCCCCTCGATGGCGAGTTCCAGAGTATTGGCGATTTCTTCGAAGGTGCCATCGCCACGGTTCCGGAGAAGGAGGTTTTTCCCCATCCGGACCATGAGGTAGAGGTCGTCGTATCCGTCCTGGTCAATGTCGACGACCGAGATGCCCGGCTTTTGGTTCATGGCGATGGGTGCGAAATCGTAAGAGCGGGCGCGGGTTTTTCCGCTTTTGTAATATTTGATAAGTTCTTCCTCGTGAATGGAGAGTCGGGCTTTGGCCCGGTCGGTGAAATCGGGGAGAGCCTCATCAAGCCGGTCTGAGAAAAACTGATGAGCGCTGGTCGCAGTCGAAAAGATTTTGGTTTCCCACTTTGAGATCTTCCAGTCGCCCTCAGTTTGTTTGCTCCAGGTGAGTGATTGTTTTCCCGAGAGGCTGGACCACGAACCTCCTTTATTTCGAGCCAAGCCACTGAATTTGACGAGGCCTTCAAATTCGGCGTGTTCGTCGGACAGGAATGACCCGCTGATGATCTTGAGCTTGGCGTGCTCGAAGTAGTCGATCTTTTCGAGGAGGGGGGCCCAGAGGTAAAGTTCCGCCCCGGGGATTTGCCGAGAGGCTTTCGCCAAGTTGAGCTCTTGCCCGATGATCAGCTGTCCGGCAAGCGGCTTGGCTTCAAAGCTTACTTCTCCCTCAAGGTCTCTTACAGTGACGGAATCCGCGAATTCATTACCCGATCCGTGAAGTTGTAGATTCAACAGGTCTCGAGAGATTTCGCCCAACATCGGGGTGAGTTTGAGGATCAATTCCTCACCGCCGACCACCTCGCTGACCAAGGTGTCGGTTTCCTGGCCTTTCTGACGGGATTTGAAAAAGAAAAAGGCCGCTATGCCGAGAATTGCGACGGCAAGGAGAGGGAGCTTGTATCTACGCATTTGAGTGGGAGTTTGACGAAAAGAAGCCGATCGGTGCCGAGCGCCTATATCATTCATTCCTCAGAACACCTTGAAAATCAAGCTCAAGGGGGTGGGCTGAAGGGAAATCCTAATCGGGATCAAGGCAAAAAAAGTTTGCCTTGGAGGTTTCAATTGGGTAGGGCTGTCCCTCGCTGCCTTGTTTTAAGGCTGCCACAACAAAACAACCTAAAAACATGCAAACCACAAAACTTGCTCTCAGCGTCCTCGCTTTGGGCGCAGCCAACAGCTTCTCCGCCTTAGTTTGGACGGTTGGCGATAGTACCGTAGCAGGCCGACAAGGGCCAGAAATCTGGAGCAACTCCGGCTCCTCCGGCACCACCACTTTCGTTCAGGAAGGCAATGGCCCTACGAACGTGCTCCCAGGCAATCCGGCCAGCCCAGCCACCAACCAGCAGGCAGATGACGACTTTTATTTCCCCGGAAACTACGCCAATCAGGTGGACGGTGGAACGGTCTATAGCACTGTAGGTATCGTTGCAGCCGCGGAAGCTGGCGTCGAGCGTGCGGTCACCGGCGGCGACACCACCAACCGCTTCCACTTCAACTTTGATGGAAGCCACACCGCAACTGACGTCTTCACGGTCTCATTCGCAATGCTCGACCTTAATGACAACAACACTGGAACCGGGCAATACGACTTCGCCATTTCCGTCAACGGCATTGCCATGGGTAATGTCAGCCACACCAATGGAACGATTGGCACGCAGTTCACAAGTAATGCATTCACCCTCGCTGACGTCAACGGCACTGCAGGTGCAAATGACGACAACTACGTGCAGTTGACCTCGGATAACGTTGGTTCGACCTCCCGCTGGTCAAACTTCGACTACATCCAGATGGACGTTGCGGGTGTTCCCGAGCCTTCCTCCACTGGACTTGCTCTTTTGAGCATTGCCGGTCTTAGCCTCATTCGTCGTCGCAAGTAAGCAATTACAACTTTTCAAATGCCGGAATCCCCTTTCATGGGTTTCCGGCATTTTTTTGTGGCTGGCTATTGCGGTTTGGGGCCGCAGTCGGGGAAGATCGGAGCATTTGCACCAAGATCACCGGATCCTAAACATCAATAATCGTTGTGGTTCAAAAGATTGAGGGATTTCTTCCTGATGAGAATCCAGTCAGACCGCAAAGGTGTTGGCTTTTTGAGGCCCTAGTGGGATGGTCGTTTTATGAAGATTCATCTGTTTGTGCTGTGGCTTACCGTGATTGTGTCGCCCTTGTATTCCGCTGATTTTTCACCGGATCGATTGGCGGAGATTGATGATGCCATCGAGCAGGCGATCACCGATGCCCGCACTCCGGGAGGGGTCTTTCATCTCGAACGAGAAGGGACCGTTTACAAGAAAGCCTACGGTTCCCGGGCGTTGGTTCCAGGGATCGAGAAGATGACCACGGCGACGATTTTCGACGCGGCTTCCCTCACCAAAGTTGTCGCGACTACACCGGCGGTCATGAAGTTGATCGAGGCCGGGCGCTTGGAATTGGACGCCCGGGTGAGTCGCTATCTCCCGGAGTTCAAAGGACAGGGAAAGGAGTTGCTCACAATCAGGCAACTGATGACCCACACCTCAGCCCTGCGGGCAGGCCTCCCGAAAAGCAATGAATGGTCGGGAAAGAAGGGAGCTTTCGAGGCGGCCTGCGCAGAACCCTTAAGGGGAGAGCCGGGGAAAACTTATCGATATAGCGATATCAATTTCATCCTCCTCGGTCTCCTCGTGGAACGGATTACCGGGGAGCCGCTTGAGCAATTCTGCCAGCGCGAAATCTTTGCCCCTCTGGGGATGACAGACTGCCATTTTCGTCCGCTTGCGGCGAAGGGCTTGAAGAAGATGGATCGAATTGCGCCCACCACGGAAATGCCCGACGGGAGTGTTCTACAAGGTGTCGTGCACGATCCGACCGCCCGCCGGATGGGGGGCGTGGCGGGGCATGCTGGTCTCTTTCTGACGACCCGTGATCTTGCCCAATATGCGCGCATGTTTCTCGGCGGTGGAGAGCTGGATGGTAAACGAATTTTCAAGGTGGAAACGGTGAAGTTGATGACGAGTGTGCAATCGCCCGAAGGACTTCCCCGGCGGGGCTTGGGCTGGGATATCGATTCCCCCTATGCCGGTCCCCGGGGTATCCTCTTTCCGGTGGGGAGCTATGGACACACCGGTTGGACCGGGACGCGACTTTGGATCGACCCCTTCTCGCGGACCTTTATCATTTTTCTCTCCAATCGAAATCACCCGAGTGAAAAAGGAAGTGTCATTGATCTCCAGTGGGAATTGGGGACCCTCGCCGCTCTCGCCGTTTCTGACTTCGATTTCACCAAGGTGCCGGATGCTCTCCCGCCCTTAGTGACGAAGTTTGCTCCGAAGCCTGCCGCACCCATAAGGGACGAGGTGCAAACGGGGATCGATGTCTTAACGCGCGAAAATTTCCGTCAACTTCGGGGACGTCGAATCGGCCTAATCACCAATCATACCGGGATTAATCATGAGAGAATTCCCACCATTGATCTCCTCCACACTGCGCCCGGACTCAAACTCGTCGCTCTCTTTTCTCCGGAGCATGGCATCCGTGGAACGCTGGATCAGGGGACCATTAAAGATGGCCTCGATGGCTCCACCGGATTGCCAATCCATAGTCTCTATGGAAAGACACGACGTCCCACAAAGGCGCAACTGGCGGGGATTGATACTTTGGTTTTCGATATTCAAGACATCGGCTGCCGATTCTACACCTACATTTCCACGATGACCTATTGCCTAGAAGTAGCCGGTGAGGAGGGGCTTCGCTTTGTCGTTCTGGATCGCCCCAATCCACTGGGCCCAGCGGTCGATGGACCGGTTCTCACAAGTGAGCGAAGCTTCGTGGGAGTCCACGAAATTCCGGTGCGCCACGGAATGACGGTGGGAGAGTTGGCTCGGCTGATCAATTCGGAGCGCAAATTCGGAGCGGATCTGGGGGTCATTCGTTGCCAAGATGGCTCACCGCTGCAGTGGTTCGATGCGGTGGGCCAACCCTGGGTGAATCCCTCTCCCAACATGCGTAGTTTGAACGCTGCCACGCTCTATCCGGCGGTGGGCCTGCTGGAGTTTTGCAAGCTCAGTGTGGGACGCGGAACGGGCACGCCTTTCGAACTACTGGGTGCGCCCTACATCGATGACATGAAGCTGGCTGCGGCGCTCAATCAAGGGGCTCCCACGGGGGTGCGATTTATGCCCACCCGCTTCACTCCGGATGCCAGTGTCTTTGCCGGGAAGGAGTGTCGCGGGGTGCAACTCATCCTGACCAATCGGGATCAGTATCGCAGTAGTGCACTCAATATTCATTTGGCGACGACGCTGCATCGATTGTATGGCGAGAAATTGAATCTCCCCAAGATGGCTCGTTTGCTGGGCGATCAAGAAACCCTGCAGGCCATCCTCGACGGGAAGGCACCTGCCGAGATCGGAGTCATTTCCGACCGAATGCTTGCAGACTTTCAGAAGCGGCGTGCGCCCTTCCTACTCTATCCCCGCTAGCTTTGGGACCGTAGCCATTCGATGAGGTTGGCAAAGTCTTCGGGAGTGAGAGTCTGCCCCCCTCCCCCGCTCTTCCTCCCCTCTTCGGCACCTACAAGCATCCCACTCCAAAAGAAAATTCCTAGCAACAAAGTAAATCCCTAGCAGACGGAACCGAGCTTAACACCTGACGTAGCCTCACTCCGTTCGCCTCCAACCTGATATCCTCATCAGTCATGCTCACACTCTACAAACTAGACTCCGGAAACGAAAGCTTAAGAGCCCACTGCCCACAATCAGTCAGCGCTCAATCGTCAGCAGTGCACTATCGATCAATTCCAGGGAAGACCCAAAACTCTCATCCACGAAATAAAGTCCCCATGCTTCTTTCCCGTCCTCATCTTCTTGTTTCGGATAACCAACAATATCGAGGAGTTGGAATGTCACCGGCGAGAGGTTGTCGATTTCGACAGCATAAACGAGCGACGGCTGGTCGGCATAAGTGCCGTGGGCGTCGCCGGGTTGATTGATCTCAATGAGGAGTTTGTAGGGAGTGGAAGTATCCGGGTCGACAGGCAGAATGTAGTCGGCTGGATCGAATGAGCCATTCGGAGTGGGTTGGGAGATGGCATCGGAGCCCTCTGCTGCGGCCTCTTTTTTCGCATCTTCCCACCCTGCTCTTTTGAAGTTCCAGTAAGGAAGCCCTTCACGCTGCCCGTCATCGGGCTTGAGCAAGGTCTTGATGTGATAAGCTCCCTGGTTCTCCAACCAAATCGCAACCTGCGGTGGGAAATCAAGATCGTAGGCCGGGCCGGTCTTGACGGTGAGTTGCATTTGGTAGTCCAGCGACGGGCTATATTGGAATACCATGCTGTCCTCCTTCATCTCAAAACGATCGAGAGCCGGGCCGAGGTTTCCGCTGAGGCCGAGCACCGCTTTCACGGGAGCCGGTTGCCAGAAGAACAGAGCAGTGAGCGCGGTCGTAATCGCAAGAGTAACCCACAAGGCCCGGCTGTGCAGGTAGCCTTTCAAAGGGCGGATATTATTGACGATATGAAGCACTACGAGGGCAATGAAGACAAAGCCCATGAGCGCATGCAGGCCCACGATCCCGATGTCGAAAGGACGAAAAAAAGCAATCACCCCGCTCACCGCCAACACCAGAAAAGTGAGGACGTTGAATAGCGAAGTCACCCGTCGCCGCAAGGTTCCGAGATTTACTTTCTTCATGCCTTTCCTGGAATGATCGCCCCGTGTTCACGGAGAAGTTTGTGGATCTCGGCCATGGGCACTTCGAGCGGAGTCTTCCCCGTCTTGGCCGCGAGAGTGGCGGCCACTCCGGCTGCTTGCCCCATACCCATGCAGGACGCCTGAACGCGCAGACCGGAATTCGCCAAGCGGTCGCTGCTGAGGCAGCGACCCGCCACCAAAATATTGCGACTCTCTTTCGGGATCAGCGCCCGCAGAGGAATCGTCGGAACGGTCCCGGGCTTAAGCGGTTTGGGCTTCACCCCGCTCTTGGTGTGAAGGTCGACCGGGTAAAAGGCGTTGGAAATGGCATCATCAAAGAGGCGACCACTGGTGTAGTCGTTCACTGTGATCATGGTCTCGCCCACGATGCGATAGCTTTCGCGAAAGCCGGTCTCCGGTTGGAGATGCATCAGGCGTTTCTTGTCCTTGCGGAGCTTGTTGAGCACCGATCGACGGCCGGTCATGTTGGCCTTCGTGACGGTGCGGGAGTTGGTCGAATCGGCCCCATGCACATAGAGGCGATGAAGTTGGTGACGGCCCGGATTGTTGGCCTCGCCCATGTGAAACAACATCGAGCCGGGCTGGGTTTCCTCCTCGCGCATGCGCGGGAACCCGAGCATCCCGACCACCTCGGCACCGCCGGTGCAATCGATGATCTGTTTACAAAGGACCCGGCGGCGGGTGCCGAATCCAACGCAGTCAACCTGCCAACCATCGGCCGTTTTGCTGATGGTCTGGGGAAATTCATGGAAGGCAATTTGAACCCCGGCCTGCTCGCACTTCTCCTCGGCGAGAATGGCGTAGAGGAACTGATTCACGTAGACTTGGTTCATCCAGTGTCGTTTCGGAACCTTGGCAAAATTAGGAAGAGTGCCGCCGTCAATCTCAACGCATTCCTTAACCAACTCCCAGCCGATTCCGGCAATGACCTGCTTACCCCAGGCATCGAAGAGCCCCGGGAAGGAAACCCCGCCAGTAGTCGTAGTGCCTCCAAGTTGAGCCCCGCGCTCAACGATGAGCGTCTTGCCTCCGGCTCTTCCCGCCTGAATGGCTGCGATGTTCCCCGTGGTCCCACCACCAACAACTAGGACATCAACCTCGTTGGTGATTGCCGGCTCGGCAGCATCCGCCACCGACTCCGCTCTGACTTCCATAGTCGACCCCAGTGCCAAGCCAAGCCCCGTGGTTCCGAGAAGAGAGTTTTGGAGAAATTGCCTCCGGTCGGTCGAGTCCTGGTCATTCATGGGTCCGGTAACTTTGGCAACACGAAGAGAGATGGCAATGCGTAATGCCCACCTCTATTTTCCGAGCCAGAATTTCTCCGAAGAGGCCGCGCTGAATGACAGCAGGCCGAGAGCCAGGGCGAAGGTGGTGAGTAATCCGTGTTTTGACTAGATCAACGCGAGCAACGCCGACCCTCTACTTCCTTAATTCAACGATCGCTTCGGCGAACGCGGCTCCTGTCTTTTCGAAGAAAGCAGCGCTGCCAAAATAATGATACCCTTGGTTGCTGCCAAGTTTTGCCCAGGTGTCGGCATCTTCCTTTTTGTTTTTGAAAGCGATCGCCGCATCGTAATCCCAAAAATCGGCGGTCTTCACGGTGATGACATTGCCCTTGAATTCAGGCATTTGAGCGGTCGCTATTTGCGCGTCAGCCAGGATCTTGGTCGTTCCTTTTTGAGCGGTGCCATTATGGCCCATCGCTCCAATCACAAAGGGCAGCTTGGGTGACTTCAGGTCTTTGCGGACATCTCTGATGAAATGCGCCATGTTCTCCTGATAGGTGCCTGTTGAATGATCGGAAAACTTATCGTTGAAGCCCTGGAACCACACGAATCCTGCAATCTCATAGCCCTGGCCCTTGTAGTTGGGAGCGTAGGTTTTGAGATTGCCGAGTGTCTCATCAACGCCCGTCATCATCATTCGATAATAGTGTCCGAACTCCTCCAGGTATTCTTCTTTTGAAAAGGGCTTCTTTTTCTTTTTCGCTCTCTCTTCCAGCGCTTGAACAAAGGCAGCGTCCGGCTTCTTGCCGCTGGGTGATAGGAAATCGCGAAAGAGTGACTTACCTCCCCAAGCCGCCTTGATGATGAGCACACCTTCATCCAGTTGGTCGCCGATGGTCCATCCGAAGGATAATTCGGGGCCGATCTTATCCTTGGTGGCGCCATAGCCCACGCTCAAGGCGCCATGCATTTCCTTTTCGATATGATTGATAAAGACATCCTCCCTTTTGACGAAAGATCCACCTTGGTGGTATTTTTCGAAACCCGCTTTGAGCTTTGGATCCTTTAAGCGGTTCTCAATCACAGAGTTCGTGCAATGGCCTTGCATATTGGATTGCCCGGCCAAGATGAAGATTTTGAGCTTCTTGGTTTCTGCGCTGAGTCCGCTTGATAGGCTGCACGCGAGGAGGAGGAGAGTGAGTTTTTTCATCGTGTTCTAGATCTAGACGTTCTTGAGTGTGGGATTTATTTCTTTGTTGTCTACCTTTCTGATTTGCTCGTTTCTCAGGCTGCTTGATCACGAAGCGTGCCATTCCTACTAGGCATACAAAAAGGAAACTCCCCTCTTCCCATTGATGTGAAGCAGGTTTCCGACTCATTGAGGGCGTTGGGATTGGAGCAGATAATAGGATGTATTGAAAAAAATAGAGAATGAGTCGAATTGAAAGGTGGCTATCAGAAAGCTCACGGGCCGTCATGACATTCTATGCCATGGTAGCGGCCTTTGCCGCATACGCCAGTATGTATGCCTTTCGGAGGCCATTCACGGCAACCGGCTACGATGGAATGATGTCGTTTTACTGGAGCAATCGTCATTGGCCTCGGGGGGACGACGTGGCACTCGGCAGGACAGGTTGGACAACTCCGGGCGAGTTCGGCTCAGACCAAGGTGAACAAAGCTTCGACAGAAATCTTTGCCAGTCTCTTGGAAGACACCGGACACGATCCTGGCTGGCTTCAATTGGCCTCTTCTGATGAACGCCTCGATCAACTCTCGAGAGCAGCGATGCCACGCTGATGGATGTCACTGAAGACAGGACCGTGCTATCGGTGACAAGGAAGCGAGATATATGGAAGCCGCTCGCGAGATCAAGGGCCACATCCAACCAGACGTCAAAAACTTCGCATTTTTTCGGCAGGTACGCTGAAGTGCGGGAGTTAATAAGTATCCCAACGACTCCGACGGGCCGAGCGAATGACGACAGAAAGCAACAAGGAACCGGAATTCATGCGCCTTTTCATGGCCCATGAGTCTGAACTACGCTGTTTTTTGCGCACCTTGTTGCCGACCTGGGAAGCGGTGGACGATGTTCTGCAGGAGGCCAGTGTCGTGATGTGGAAAAAGCTTGATCAGTTGGAAAACGAAGAGAGCTTTCTCCCCTGGGCCAAGGTCATCGCGCGTTTCGAAGCACTACACGCTCGGCGGACGGCAGCACGGGACCGACTTGTCCTGAGCGAGGAAACGGTAACATTACTTGCCGAGGAATCGCTCGACCTTCCTCTTGATTTACTCCGCCACGAACACCGAGCTCTCGAAGCATGCCTTCGGAAGCTCTCCGAGGAACACCGGGAGATCGTCCTGCTTCCCTACCGCGAATCAGGTGGAGTCAAGCAATTCGCGGAGCAAACGAAGCGTTCAGCGAACAGCCTCTATAAATTGCTGGGCCGACTGCGCGAAAAACTTCGACTCTGTGTCGAACGTGAACTCAGCCCAAAAGGAAATCGCCCATGAACGAAGATCAAAACCGCGAACTCATCCAGCGCTACTTTCTTGGAACGATCTCCGAAAGCGAGATGGGAAAACTGGATGAGCGATTAAAAAAAGACGCGTCTCTTCGCGCTGAGTTTTGCGCTGCGGCACGATTGGATACAAACCTGCGTGACGCGGCTTCGAGCGTTCCGAGACTGGGGGCCGAATTGGAAAGACCTCGTCGAAGTTCGCGGTATCAAACCACTGTTGGTTTGGCCTCAGCCGCAGTCATGCTTCTGAGCATGGTCTTGTTTTTCATCTTCGGCCCCGAGAAATCCAATCAACACGACCCACAGTCCCATATTCACATTGCATCGATCTCCAACGTGAGTGGCTCGATGGTATGGATTGGCGACGGTGGTGAAGCGGATGAAAACTTACAGGAAGGTCGTTCTCTTACCGGCGGCACCCTGGAAATCCGCTCTTTGAATTCCTGGGCCAAAATCGTTTTTTTGGACGGCTCGAGCGTGTGGGCCTCAGGCCCGGCAGCGTTGACGATTTCCGACGGAGAAGCCGGCAAGATGATCCGGGTGCGGGAAGGCAACCTCTCCCTGGACGTCACCCCTCAACCTTCCGGCCGACCACTCCGCCTGATCACCCCCTCAGCCGAAGCGGTTGTCTTAGGGACGCAGTTTAACGTCAGCGCTGGTTCAAGCTCGACCAGCTTCACCGTCAACGAAGGGAGCGTCCAGGTCACGCGTCTCGCCGACGGCAGCGTGCAGGAAGTCGCAGCGAACCATCGTGTGATCGCGGCGCTCGAGCAGGAATCGGAATTCAAAGCTCTTCAACGCGGTGACTCTACCTATCTTTGGAAAAGTGCCTTCCCGCTCGATGTCAGGCAAGGTCACTGGATGGCTGGCGACAGGGACAACTCAGGCATCTTGAAAGCCGCAGCGCATCTCTTTCAGGGTGATCACGGAATAAAAATTGTCCCCATCCTCCTCCATAGTGCGGTGGTTGGTCCCACAGATGGCCCGGTAATTCTTTCGGATAAAGCACGTTTTCGAATTCGCGGTCGGCTCGATCACAGCTTCAAAGTGAGCGTCGGTTTCGGAACTCATTTTTCGCGTGGTGGCTTCGCAGGGAAATACTCTTTGGAACGTGCGATCGAAATTGATCCCGGAGAAGACGGTCGCTTTGATCTGGAACTCGCGCTTGAAAAATTCCCCCGAAAAAACAAGCGCTTTCCAGCATCCCCTTCCGGCCACGAACTGATCTGGTTCTGGGTTCAAACAGTCAAAGAAGACCTTGGCCTGGAGATCTTCAGTGTCGAACTCCTCGCGGCAGAATAATCTCCCAATAATGAAACAATCAAATCTTATTCATATGGCCTGGGTGGTGGTCACGATCTCAACCTATGTAATGGGTTCACAATGGGCGCGTCATCAAAAGGATCGTGAAGCGCACGAGATGGAATCCAGTTCAGCGGGTGAGTTTCCGGGCAACCAAAAAATTAGATTGCGCCCGCCAGGTTTCACTGGGAAAACTCGCTCCAAGTCAGCACTGCCCGGCAGTCGTGATCGTGAGAATAGCGTAGCGAGCGTGGCATCACTGACTACGGAGGAGCTAAATTTCCTCGTTCGATCCGCGATCAAGTCACGTGGTCCGATTGCAGGCCGTCGCGCTTTCGACCGGATCCTACAGGCAATGCAATCATCGTCTCTCACCACGGAGCAGGTGAAAAATATTCGAACCTCAATGATCGAGTCTAAGGCAACTGGCGAGCACTTGCGACTTTTTGATTACGCGTGGGGAGCGAGTCAGCCCGAGGCTGCCCTTGCACATCTCGACGAGATCTCCCCCGATCAGTACGACGCTTACCTCGCAAACATGATTCCAGGTCTTGCGAGCGAAAACCCAACAGCGGCCATCGCGCTTTTCAATTCTCTGGAGCCCGAATTACAGGGAACAATCAGACCACGTTTCCTGGAAGGGCTCGTTGACAATGACATCACCTTGGCCACCAATCATCTCTACCAATCGAGTAATCTCGAAAACCACGACTGGCGACCGATGGACACCCTGGCTCGAGAGATCGAGAAGGATCAAGGCCTCGACTCGGCCCTCGCGTGGGCTGCCGATTTACCCAAGGGGGCTCTCCGCAGCAACGCCTGGAGCGCAGCCTATGCGGTATGGGCGGGCCAGGATCCACAAACCGCTGTGAAATCGATCACTGAAATACCTCAATCAAGCGACCGAGACCAAGCGATCAATGGCTTCATCAGCGCCTATGCCCACGAAGACGGGGACCTGGCAACGGACTGGGCCGCACAGATCACGAGCCCGGGACTGCGGGAAGCCGCCATGATCCGCGCGGGCCGTCAATACTTAGCGCAGGATCAAGAGGCCGCGACACAATGGTTTGCTTCCAGCGGACTTCCCCAATCGGCCTGGGAACAATTAACGACTTCAAACAAATGAAATTTCGAGAGAAATATCCCCTTGCTCAGATCAGGCGTATGCACGTCTTGCTCATAGGTCTTCTCTCGGTCTCTCCCAACATTGGACACGCGGCGGAGACTGGTCATCCAACTCTCCTCAGCCCTCACTCCGATCCGCTCGCTATTCACGGGCGAAAGGTATTCGTCACCAATACCGCCGCCGACACCCTCGACGTCATCGACGCGGACACAGATCGAATTTTCATGCGCATCCCAACCGGTATCGATCCCGTTTCGGTGAGCATAAGACCAGACGGGCAAGAGGTTTGGGTCTCCAATCACATCTCCGATTCCGTCAGCGTGATCGACAACAGACCAAAGAGCGCAACTTACCTTTCCGTGATTGCCACGATCCAGGATATAGATCTTCAGAAGAAATCGACGCGCTTTAACGAACCCGTCGGCATCGCCTTCGCGAACAACGAGAAAGCCTACGTTGCCCTCTCTTCCAGCAACGAGATCGCAGTGATCAACGTCAGATCCCGCCGGGTCGTGAATCATCTGAAAATCCCGGCACAGGAGCCGAGAGCGATTTCGGTCAATAATGGCAAACTCTACGTCCTGCCATTTGAATCCAATAACCAGACACAACTCTCCGGGGGCAAAGAGGAAGAGATTGACGGGAAACTCGTCACCTTCGAAGCCAAGAAGCTGGCCGAGGCTTTCGACTCCGTTGGTTTCACCGTGGATGTTGTCAAGAACCCCAAGGTTCCGGATCGCGATCTGTTCATTTTCGATACCAAGACCGACAGGTTGATTCAATCCGTCAACTCCCTCGGCACCTCTCTCTTTGGTTTGGCGGTGGATGACTTTGGCAAGGTCTTCGTGGCCAACACTGATGCCAGGAATCACGTCAACGGCAGAGCCGGCACGAAGAAGCATGGGTTGAAGGAGTTGCAGAACAGACCCTATCTGAACCGGATCACGAAAGTATCCTCCAAGGGCGAAACGAAGTTCATCCACCTGAATCCCCTCCCACCTGAGCAGCCCCGTCGCAAATCGGCAATCGCGACACCCTTCGGCATCAAGATCAGCGGCGACAATAAAACGGTATTTCTTACCGCCGCCGGATCCGATCAATTACTCACCATTGACGCCACCACCGGAAAGATGCTCGGTCGAGCCAAAGTCGGCGCCGTTCCACGCGGGATTGCGTTAGAGCAAAATTCCAGTGGAAGGGCCCAAACTGCCTGGGTGTTGAACGCGGTGGCCAACACGGTCTCGAAAGTCGATGTCAGCTCGCCCGACTCACCAAAGGTGCAAAAGACAATCCCGCTGATCGACCCGACTCCAAAGATTTACAAAGAAGGACGCATCGCCTTCAACACCGCACGAGCATCGTCCAACGGCACCTTTTCCTGTGCCAGCTGCCACGCCGATGGCCACACCGACCAACTGCTCTGGGTTCTCGACACGCCTCACATGGTGGGCGACGACCAGATTGAACCTCGTCTTTCACAAACCCTTCGTGGCCTGCGGGGAACGGCCCCCTATCACTGGGACGGAGTTCCGGGAGACCCTTACGGCGGTCGCAACGCCGCGACCAAAGAATTCCTCCTGCCAAATTCGGACCTCAACAAACCCGAAAGTTCGGTACGTCATGTCATCGACGGAAGTATGGCCTCAACGATGCTCGCGCATGGCAGCAAAGTCGAAAACGATGAAGAAAAAGAGGGATATCTTGGCAAAGCGGAACGTGACGCGATGGCGGAATTTCTTCTGAACCTCTCCCACATGCCGACACCCGGACGCGCTTATTCTGATCGTCTGTCGAAAGAGGCTCGGATCGGATTCGAACGTTTCCACATCACTGGCGCGCGCGATTTTAAAAACCTCAACACCAACGTTTGTGGAAGTTGCCACACCCTTCCTTACCTGACGACTGACGCTCTCTCAATGAACGTCCCAAGCTTTCGCGGCGCACTCGACCGCTGGGTCACCCAGGCTCAAGGCAGAAACAGCCTCATCGATCTCGGCGGGGTAAAGCAATTGGCCGAGGAAGGATTCCCGGAAGAGAAAGTTTGGAAACGCATGCTCGGGATGGGGGAACACGGAAGGCTATGGCCGGTCCTGGACATGTTCAAAGAGTCCAGCGCGGGCTTCTCCGGAGCCTTCGGTAGACAGGTAACCTTAAGCAAGAGCACCGTCAAAGATACCGTGACTCTTGATATCATCGCGGCGCTCGAAAAAGGTGCCATCAAAGAAAGCATCACCCTCGAGGTGAGTGGGATTTTCCCGGCCGACCCATCCGCGAGACTCACCCGTTTCCGTTTCGACTCAAAAAGCAACACCTACTCCGAACTCCCGACGGGCGGGCGAAGCTTCAGCAGACGGCAATTCCTCGAAGAGGCGGCGAAGGGCGAATTCGTAGGCACCTTCACCGGTTACCACGGTTCCGACGCAATCTCACCCCCACCCGCGCTCTGGACCGCGGGTTCTCTCCATGAACAGCGGGGCGCACAGCTGTTTCCGAGAATCAACCGCGACAAGCCCACGATGAGAATTAGTGGCAGGCACGTGCAAAAAGGGGCTCACCTTCTGATCGATGGCGAACGCGTCGAGGGATCAATCCGCGATCTCGGCAAGGACTCGATCGAGATCAAGTTGAGCAAGTTGCCCGCAAAAGGGATGCGCATGCTTCAGGTCCAAAACCCCCAAGGCTATCTCAGCAACGAGTTCATCTTTTTCGTCGAGACCGAGGCAGAAGCGATTCAGCGCTACAAAAAAGAGCCGGCCTACCTCCTCACCACCATCCTGAATTCCGCAATCATCAACGACCATCCCGAGGAAGCACGCGTCGCGATAGAGGCAGGAGCGGACCTCAACATGCCCCACCAGCATTTCGAAAAAGAAAGACCGCCGCTGATCATCGCGGCCCATTACGGGCGAATCGACATTTTAGAAGACCTCCTAAAACGCGGTGCTGATCCTAACATTCAAACGAAGAACGGCGAGACCGCCTTGCACCGCGCCGCTCACATGGGCCGATTGGAGATTTGCCAGAAACTGCTCGCCGCCGGCGCCTATCCTTCGGCCCGCAACAACAATGGCAGACTTCCTGTTGCTCTCGTTGGACACTTCCGGCAGAAAGAAAATTTCAAAAAATACCACGCGCCCTACAACGCAAACCTCACCCTCGACCATGATCGCTATCTGAGAGAGCAGCCGAAGGTGAAAGCCCTCTTAGATTCTGCGCTCACCACCAAGCGCCCGAATGTCGTGATCTTACTGGCAGACGATCTCGGTTCCAAAGACATCGGCTGTTATGGAGGCCCCGTAAAGACACCTGCCCTCGATGCGATGGCTGCAAACGGGGTAAGATTTACTGATTTCCATTCCGGAGCCTCAGTCTGTTCACCATCGCGCGCCACCCTTCTGACTGGACGCCAGCATCTCCGCACCGGCGTTTACACCGTGGTCCAAGACCATGCGCATGACATGCACCTTCTCGAGCGGGAGATCACCATTGCGGAGGCTCTAAAAGGCAACGGTTACCAGACGGTGCACCTCGGTAAGTGGCACGTCGGCGCGCCTTTCCGGGGACGAGACAAGCCGACCTTGAACGACCACGGATTCGACTACTGGTTCGCCACCGACAACAACGCCGCCCCGAGTCACCGGAACCCGACAAACTTTTTCCGCAACGGAAAGAAAGTAGGTGAAATAGAAGGCTACGCCTGCCAGATCATCGCCGATGAAGCCATCAACTGGCTGGAGAAAGACCGCAAATCCAACCAGCCCTTCTTTCTCAACATCTGGTTCCAGGAACCGCACGCCCCAATCGCAGCACCAGATGAAATCGTCTCGCAATATGGAGAGCTCGACGACCCCGCCGCGATCTATTCCGCAACCATCGACAACACGGATCGCGCCATCGCCCGACTCATCGCCAAATTGAAAGCGATGGGCGAGTTGGACAACACCATCATCATCTACGCCTCGGATCACGGGAGTTACCTGACAGAACGCAACGGCAATCTTCGCGGCGACAAAGGATCAAATTTCGAAGGCGGCCTCCGAACCCCCGGAATCTTCTTCTGGCCAAAGGGCATCCCTGCCGGACGGATTGAAAAGGAGCCTAGTGGAGCAGTCGATCTCCTGCCAACGATCTGCGGCCTGACAGGAATCACCCCTCCCCGCCACGTCCATCTGGACGGCTCAGACTTGTCTCCTTTGCTTAAAAAAAGCGGAACGTTCAAGCGCCATCAACCACTCTTCTGGCACAGCCCCGCCGGACAACCCAACGTTGCTCTGCGGGACGGGAACTACACCCTCATGGGCTATCGCGTCCACAAGTTCGAGAAGGACTCCGAGCGGATCAACGCGCTGCTCAAACAGATCGAACCATTGCTCGAAACCGAACTTGGCCGCGAGATTGAACGCTCAGAGTTGTTTTCAAAGTGCTTCAACAGCAGTTTCAAGAACCCGGATATGGAGCGCCTCCGAAACGAATTTGTACGCCACCACCAGTTCCAGGAATCCTGGACTCCCATAATCAAAGCTGGCTCAGGCGGGTTCCGAAAATTCGAGCTCTACAATCTAGCCAACGATCCCAATCAACGAAGCAATATCGCTGACGCAGAGCCAAAGATCCTCGAGCGAATGAAGGCGCAGCTTCTATCCATCAACGCGAGCGTATTAGCCGATGCTCCAACCTGGGGCGACGAATCCTCACAAGCATCCCCCTCCAAGCCGAAGGTGCAGATCGAAAACACCCGAGACCTTCTGAATCAGATCGAGAGCACTAAAATTCCAACCGCTTATGTCGTCGCCAAACATCAAGAATATGTCGACAAGCGAATCGCGGCCATGACTCCTGCCCAGCACGCACGCCTCGGCTTCCTCTGGAAAGAGAAACGGCGTCTCGATCCTGACATGAAGAACCGTGGCAACTCCTTCATCCGAATGCTCGAATTCATCTTCGAGAAGAGATAATCCCCTTTCTCCCCTCAACGGCGCTCACAAGCAGCCCATCCCAAAAGCAAATCCCTGCAGTCATTGCCACACAACGCACTCGCGGGTATGATTGGTTTCCGCTTTGTAGATGATTTAACCTCATGCGATTCTTAACTTCTCTTACCGGGCTGCTCGTAGGCCACCTGCTGATCAGCCCTGCCCGATGCGATGATTGGCCCCAGGCAGCCGGTCCCCGAGGCAATTTTGTTGTCGAGGGCAATGCTCCATTAAGCTTCAGCGTCGCGCGCAACGAGGGCGTTCTGTGGCGCGTTCCCATGCCGAATACCGGGCAAGGGAGTGTCGTCGTCTCGGGCGGGCGCGTCTTCGTCGCTTCGCATGCGCCGACGGACGGGGATGCCGAAACGGGTTCGCTGATCGTCGGACAGTGTTTTGACGGGGCGACGGGAAAAGAGCTCTGGCGTCGCGAGCTCCCCGGCGCCCGATTGACTGATTTGTCGAGTCTCTTCAGCGACAACACAGCGGCCTCGCCGGTGGCCGATGGCGAACGGGTCTGTTTCACCAATGTCGGTGGGTCGATGAAATGTTTCGATTTCAATGGCAAGGAGCTCTGGTCGAAGCAGTGGGTTCCGTTCGGCAGGCATCACTCCCGCCAGCACGAACCGATCCTTCACGATGGAAAAGTGATTGTCGTGCGCGTCAAATCATCCGACCTCGATCCGAAAGTCACGACCAAGGCAGGGGCAAAATCGTTCGGGCGGGAACGCGCCTACTGGACCTGGTTGCATGCCTATGACCTGAAGACCGGCAAGCTCGTGTGGACCGGTGAATCCGGGACGGGCATCCATGGCACCCCACTGCCCGGCCATCGCGCCGGTGGCTCCGCTGCGATTCTCACAGCTCGCGGCGGCGGGCACCAACCGCCGGAGGAGCCTTACGGGATCTCGCTGCTTGATGCCGCCGATGGAAAAACAATCTGGGATCTCGGAATCAAAGGCTACGCATCGCACCAAAATGCCTGCTCGAATTCCGAGCTTGCGGCGCTCTTTGTTGGCAAGAATCACGAGACGGTCGATCTCAAGACCGGGAAGATTCGTGACAAGGTTTCGTTGTCGGAAGGGGTGCAAATCTGCCGTCAGATCGACGGGAAATACCTTACCGAATCTGATCAAAAACTGGCTACCTCCAAAAAACCGATTACCTATCAGACCAATCTTTTGGTCGGCAACTACCACTACTTCCGCTCCTTCGCCGGATTCCGCATCGGACGGGTTCAGGTGAAGACGGGCAAGGTCGAGTATCTCGAAGTTCCAGTGCAGGTGGTGCGTGCGAAGAACAGCAAAGATAAAACGCTCTGGCGCAAAGCGATCCCCAACGACATGCGCAACGCGCAAGGATTTCTCGCCACCCGGGACAAGCGCAATGCCGGCAGCGGCTGGGGGCATTGTTCCGCAGCCAGCCCGACGGTGATCGGCGAGCATCTCTACATCCCGACGATGATCGGCATGGTCTACGTATTGAAGTGGAATGCGACAGTCCTCGATGAACGCGCCCTGGTCTCGATCAGCGATCTCGGACCTGCGGGCGAAACCTGGTCCTTGTCGAGTTTGTCCTACAGCGATGGCCGGATCTACGCCCGGACGATGAAGGAGTTGATCTGCCTCGGCACTGCGGATTGAATCTCGTGAGACTGAAATCAATCCAGCGGCATGCCGCTGGCGCGGAGAAGTGTTTCCTGCACCGCAATGTCGTGAGCTGCGGGCCAAGCGAAGGCTTTCTCACCACGGACAACTTTGGCTAGGTCACGAAATTCACCGTGGTAGCGTCCCTCGGATTTGGGGAGATCGACCTCATGGATTCCTTTAGCGAAAGAGCCCTGTGGTTTGGTGAGAGAAAGCCGAAGCTTGGCCGGTTCGAGAGGGCGAATCTCAATCGAGCCTTCGGTGCCAATGACCGCGAATTGCCGCCGCGGACCGCCAAAGGGATCGTTGTGATTGCTTCCAATCGTTGCGAGAGCATTCGGATAGCGGAAGGTCGCAATCTGATTGTCCTTGAAGCCATCGTCCTGGGAGGTGAGCGCAATGGATGTCACTTCCACCGGTTTCCCCAACACCGTGACGAGGGCATCGATCAAATGACACGCCAACTCGAAGAGACCACCCCCTGGGTAGGCCGCGAGTTCTTCACGCAGGGACGCCGAGGCCCGTTTCCCGATGTGCCCGTGAACTTCGGTGATCTCGCCCAACCAACCTGCCTTCACCGCCTTGAAAAGGAATTCAAACGCGGGATTGTAGCGCAGCATATATCCCATCTGGATCGTCAGTCCGCGCTTCTTCGCCTCGGCATGCAGCGCACGGCAGGGCGCCAGAGTTTGCCCGGCCGGCTTATCGAGATGAATGTCTTTGCCTGCTCGAAGGCATCGCAAGGCAGTAGGAACCAGCTCATCGATCTCGGTCTCGATCGCAATGACCTGAATGCCGGGATCTGAGAGAAGTGCGTCTTCAGAGACCCAAGTGCACCCTTGATAGGGCTTACCCTGAGCCACTTGTGCTCGTCGCTTCTCATCAGCTTCAGCGACCCCGACCACCTCATAGAGGTCACTCAGGTCGAGCATCGTTGCGAGTTTGCCCGCAGCGTGCGCATGCTTCGTTCCAATCTGCCCCGCCTTGATCGGAACCCTTGCTGGATCTTGCGCAAATGTCAGATGGGATGATAGCAGAGCGAAGCTTGAGCCTTTCAGAAACCGGCGGCGGGGCATGGTCGTCATGATGGTTGCTTGTAGAGAACTCCTTGAATGAGGGGAATGCGGAACGTCACTTGATTCGACAAAGGTTTCTCTCACTCCTACGAGTCACCAAACAAAGGTCACAATGTTATTGAACAGGCCTTCCCCGCCGTCGAGCCCAACATCCGCGGCGGGGCGTCTCCATCAGCGACCAGCTCGACAAACCTTACTCCACCAAATCCTGCATGGCCTTTCACCTCAAGATCGGCTCACTCTTCTTCATTAACCTCTCCTCAGCTGCCGAGAAACCCAACATCATCATGACGGATGACCAGGGCTACGGCCCCGTCGGAGAGCACGGGCACCTTCGAATAAAATCCCACTCACTCAGCCCACGGATTCATAATCTTGGGATGACCTCGCAATTCATTTCAGATGCCGGACCGCACAGACAGAAAGAACCATCGCTCACCAACTGTATCCCTCTCCCATGATCCGCCCAGTCCACCTTCTCCTCGCCCTCATCGTTCAAAGTTCGTGCTCACTGTTCGCTGTTCAGAGTTCAACCCCTCCCAACATCATTGTCGTCATGACCGACGACCAAGGCTACGGCCCGGTGGGAAAACACGGGCACCCTTGGATTAAGACTCCGAACCTCGACGCGCTCTACGATCAAAGCACGCGCCTGACCCGTTTTCTCGTCAGCCCGACCTGCTCACCCACCCGTTCCTCGCTCATGACCGGTCGGCACCCGCTCAAAAACGGGATCACCCACACCATCCTCGAGCGCGAACGCATGGCCCTCAAGGCCACCACTCTTCCCCAGACCCTCAAAAAAGGCGGCTACACCTCCGGCATCTTTGGCAAGTGGCACCTCGGCGACGAAGAGACCCATCAACCCCACAAACGCGGCTTCGATGAAGTCTTCATCCACGGCGCCGGCGGCATCGGACAAGGCTACAAATGCTCCTGCGCCGACGTCCCCGGAAACAAATACTTCGATCCCGTCGTCCGCCACAATGGCTCCTTCGTCAAAACCAAGGGCTACTGCACCAACCTTTTCTTCACTGCCGCGATGGGTTGGATCAAAGAGCAGAAGGAAACGAAAGAACCTTTCTTCGCATACATCACCACCAACGCACCCCACGGCCCCTTCATCGCCCCTCCCTCAAACACCAAGCGCTTCACCGACCTCGGCTTCATCCCAAAGACCGCCGGCTTCTACGGCATGATCGAGAACATCGACGAGAACATGGGCCGCCTCATGGAGAAACTCGCCGAGTGGGACCTCGAAGAAAACACCGTTCTCATCTTCATGTCCGACAACGGCATGACCGGTGCAGGAGCCGGAGCGAGCCGCGCCAACAAGCCTCTTGGTAAATCCAAGGACGGCAAGCCCATGATGATGTTCAATGCCGGCCAAAAGGGCCTCAAGGGCACTACCGACGAAGGCGGCGTGCGCGTCCCGTTTTTCGTGCGCTGGAAAGGCACCCTTCCTCCCAACCGTGACATTCCAAACGTCGCCGCCCACATCGACCTCTTCCCAACCCTCGCCTCCCTCGCCGGAACCTCCGGTCCCGAAGATCAAGTCGAAGGCCGCAACCTCCTCCCGCTCCTCCGCGATCCCAAGTCGGCATGGCCCGACCGCTACCTCTTCACCCAGAAGGCACGCTGGAAAACAGGCTCGGAGCCCAACGACCACCAGTGGACCGGTTTCTCAGTCCGTAACCATCAATACCGCCTCGTCGAAAACAAACTCTACGACATGACCAAGGACCCCGGCCAACTCAGCGATATCGCCGCCAGGCATCCTGAGGTCATCAAAAAGATGCGTGCCGCCTACGATCAATTCTGGAAGGAAGCCCGCCCCCTCATGGTCAACGAAAGCGCGACCATGTCCCCCACCCAACCCTTCCCAGTCCGCTACAAAAAACAACTCGAAGAAAGCGGCATCCCAAATTGGACCCCTCCAAAGCTCTAGAAAACTCACTCAATTCCTTGATGAAAAAAGCGTTACCCCAGTTGGCATGATCGCCGGCGGGTTCTCCCTCTGAGGAGGTAACCGAATCTTGGAATTAGCTCGCAAATGAAAAGACGTAAACTGATCAATCGCCTCACGGGCGCGACCCTCGGCAGTATCTGGACCTCCAAATACGCGCTTGCACTGGAGCCCAAAGATCAAAAAAACGAGATCAAAGTTGGCCTGATTACCGATCTCCACTTTGGCAATCTCGCTCCCGACGGAATCGAGCGATTTAAGGTCTTTAAAAAAGCAGTGGAAAGAGAACGACCTGACCACGTGATCCAACTGGGTGATTTTTGTTTTGGTGAAGAACCAGCCAAAAAGCTGATGGATGAGTGGAATGCCATTCAAACTGATAAATACCACGTCCTTGGAAATCACGACATGGACAAAGACACCAAGGCTGAGATCCAGAAATTCTGGGGAATGAAGAGCCGTTACTACCACTTTGATCAGAGCGGCTGGAGATTCATTGTCCTCGACATGAATCATCTCAAGAAAGGTGCCGAATATATCCCTTACGGAAACGCAAATTTCTACCTCGATTCAAGCATGCGCGCCTGGGCCGATCCAGAACAACTCACCTGGCTGGACACGACTCTGGCAGAGTCAAAACTGCCGATCATCATTTACACTCACCAGCCGATTGGGCATCGCCCCGATTCTCCCCAGCAGCGGCCGATTCTGGATATTATCAAGAAGCACACGACCCAACGAAATCGATCAAAAACCCGGGCGGTCATCTGTGGCCATCAGCACAAGGACTGGCATCTCGAGCGTGATGGCGTTCATCACATTTGCATCAACAGCGCCTCCTATCTTTGGAAAGATGGGAAACCATGGCCCTACACAGAGTCACTCTTCACCTTCATGGAGATCAAGAATGGGGCGCTCTCGTTTACTGGAATTAAGACCACTTGGAAGGAACGCCCTGATGGTGTCAAAGGTGATCCTGCCATTAGCGAACGTAACATCGCACTAAAATAGAGGCACGACGTCGGGGCTCTGTGACTTTACGAACGCCTGTCCGGCAGTCTCCTCTTTACGTTCATTGAAGACATACCACGTATTGTAAGTCATCACTCGCAGAAGATCCGGGTGGGGATCGCTAGCACTTGATTTAGTCGCGAAGACACAGGTCAATAGTGCCAGGGCGAAGACGAGATATTTTGCGTTCAACATATGAGTCTAAAATTTGAGGCGTTCATCACCGGGTTGAAAGATGCAGCAGCGCATGGGTGTTCCATTAGATGAGTTCGACGAGACAATACGCCAGTCGCCGAGTTTTCCTCGTAGGTCTCGATAGATGATACAGAATTTCAAACCCTCTTCGACGCTGGCAATCTCTACCCTAAGCTCAATTGAAACTCCAATTCACAATCGCGTTCATCCTATTCTCGGCCGGAGGAAAACTCAGTGCAGGATCGATAGATTTCGTCCGCGACATACGGCCAATATTCGAGGGAAACTGCTATGACTGCCATGGCGCAGACAAGCAGAAATCCGGTCTGCGGCTCGATATGCGTTCCGGTGCCTTTGACGCTGGTGAATTCCACCAGCCGACGATTATCCCGGGGAAAGCTGATGAGAGCAACCTGATCCGTTTCGTGCGTGGCGACGATGAAGAGATGCGCATGCCACCGAAGGGCGAGCGCTTGACGAAAGATGAGATCGCGACATTGACCGCGTGGATCGAGCAAGGGGCAATTTGGCCAGAGGAGGTCGACCTTGTGAAACCAGTCGACCGCACCGATCACTGGTCGTTCAAGCCGCTCAAACCGTTCGATGGCGACCAGAATATCGATTTTTTCGTGAGAGAGAAACTAACCAGTAATGGCCTCGTGATGTCGCCACCGGCAGATCGTCTGACCTGGCTGAGACGTGTCTCCTTCGATCTGACCGGGCTACCACCAACCCCGGAACAGATTGCGGCATTCCTTGTCGATACTGATCCCGGTGCGCACGCACGTGTCGTCGATCGACTGCTCTCTTCGCCACGCTATGGCGAACGCTGGGCGCAGCACTGGCTGGATGTGGTGCGCTATGCCGACACCCACGGTTTCGAAGTGAACACACCGCGGGCGAACGCGTGGCCGTATCGAGATTACGTGATCGAGGCCTTCAACAACGATACCCCCTTTGATAAATTCATCCGCGAGCAATTAGCGGGAGACCAGTTCGGCAAAGATGCTGCAACCGGATTCCTGGTCACTGCCGCCCGTCTACTACCGGGGCAGATCGGCAAGGACGCCGCATCACTTCGTCTGGCACGCCAGGATGAGCTGGGAGAAATCGTCATCAATACCAGCGAGGCATTCCTCGGGCTCAGCGTTGGTTGTGCTCGCTGTCACAATCACAAGTTCGATGCCATCTCGGCGAAGGATTACTATTCCATGCAGGCGTTCTTCGCCGGAGTATCCTACGGCGAACGCCCAATCCAATCATCAAAATCAGAGACTGAGCTAGAACAGGCAGAGAAGCTAAAGTCCCGTATTCGTGAGATTGATCGAGCGTTCGAAAATCTCGTCCCACGCGTGAGTCCCGGCGTGGAGCGACCGCCAGTCAACGCATTGCTCAACATCGACCGATTCACTCCGGTGAAAGCACGCAAGGTGCGTTTTACCATCAAGAAGACGAATCTCTATGAACCCTGCATCGACGAGTTGGAGGTCTTTGATTCGCAGGGCAACAACATCGCGCTCGCATCGCTGGGCGTTGAGCGAAGCGCTTCCACCACTAAGGTTTCGGCAAACCAACATCAAATTGAGTTCATCAACGACGGCAGATTCGGTAACGAACGAAGCTGGATGTGCGGCCAGACCACCGGTTGGATTATGCTCAAATTCCCCCACGAACACACCATCGAGCGAATCGTCTGGGCACGTGACCGCAACGGGAAATATGCGGACCGGCTTGCTGTTGAGTATGTCATCGAAGTGGCAAATGATTCAGATGATTGGGTCGTCGTGGCCGATTCGACCGATCGACGCAGCGGTGATCCGAAAATCCAGAGGGACCTCTCCACTCTCGATCCCAAGCAACAAACGAAGACCAAATCTCTCTTAGAGGAGAAAAAGCAGGTCGAAATTCGACTGGCAGAGCTGACAAATTCGCAGAAAATATTCGGTGGCATTTTTGGGAAACCGGAACCGATGCACTTGTTGAACCGTGGCGATGCCGAGCAACCAATGGAGGCCGTCGTGCCTGCGGTCTTGAGTGCGCTCGGCGACGTCACCTTGGCGAAAGACGCGCCGGATCCGGAGCGCCGTTTGGCGCTGGCAAATTGGATCACCACTCCCAAAAACCCTCTCACCGCACGCGTGGCGATCAACCGGATCTGGCAGGGACATTTCGGCATCGGCTTGGTCGAAACCGCGAATGATTTCGGTCGGGCTGGCACCGCACCATCCCACCCAAAGCTTCTCGACTGGCTTGCCTCTGAATTTATTCGATCGGGGTGGTCGGTGAAACACCTCCACCGATTAATCGTGCGATCAGAGACCTACCGCCAGTCGGAACAAATCAACTCGATCGCACAGGCCAAAGATGCCGATGTGCGCCTCTTGTGGAGATATCCCTCTCGTCGCCTCGAAGCTGAAAGCATCCGCGATACGATGCTCGCGGTCAGCGGTCGGCTCGATCTTAAAACCGGCGGCCCCGGGTTTGATCTCTTCACCTCGCGTGGCGGGCTCAGCGGCTTCCCCCCGATCACGAAGTTCAAAGACGACGGCCTACGGCGCATGATCTACGCGCATAAGATTCGCATGGAACCTGATTCGGTTTTTGGAGCCTTCGATTGCCCGGATGCAGGCCAGAGCGTGTCGCGTCGCAGACAAAGCACGACCCCGATTCAAGCACTCAACCTTTTCAATAGCCAGTTAACCATCGACGAATCAGAGGCATTCGCACAGCGCGTGCGCGACAAGGTCGGTCAAGAAGTGAGGGCACAAATCACATACACCTATGAACTCGCCTACGGCCGCACTCCAGAACCGGACGAGCTGACTGACGCAAAATCGGTCGTGCGCCAAAATGGCCTGCCGACACTCTGCCGGGCGATTTTCAACAGCAGCGAATTTCTTTTCATCCCATGATTGATCACCAAGCAGAACATCTTTCCCTAGGCGGGCGTGGCTTTCTCAATAGACGGGCCTTCCTGGGAAACAACGCGACGGCCTTGAGTTCGATTGCCCTCACCAGCTTGCTCGGTCAGGAAGGATTGCTGGCGGGTGATCGCCCCGTCATCGATCCCTCCCAACCCTATGCGCCGCGAGTGCCCCACTTCGCCCCCAAGGCGAAAAAGGTCCTCGTGATCTTCTGTGCCGGGGCGGTCAGCCAGCTTGAAACCTGGGACTACAAACCCGAGTTGATCAAGCAGGATGGCAAACCTTTGGAAGGCGGCCCAGCGGTGACGTTTCAGGGACCAGCTGGAAATCTAGCGCGGCCCCAGTATGAATTCCGACCGCGTGGGCAGACCGGCAAGATGGTCTCGGACATGATCCCGCACCTCGCGGAACTCACCGACGACATTGCCTTCATCCACTCGCTCACCAGTAAATCAAACACCCATGGTCCTGCTGAGAACTTTCTCTCTACGGGCTTCGTCCAGGACGGCTTCCCAAGCATGGGCGGCTGGGCGAGCTACGCGCTCGGGAGTGAAAACCAAAATCTACCTGCCTTCGTATCGATCCCTGATCCTCGTGGTGTTCCGCAGGCCAGCGTCAACAACTGGGGACCGGGATTTCTACCGGCCGAATTTCAGGGCACGCCCTTCAGTGCATCCAAGCCCGTGCGCCATCTGAAATCACCGCTCGGAGTTTCTCCTGAAAATGATCGAGCTGCCCGCTCACTTCTGCAGCGGATGAATGCGCGTCACCTCAAACAACATCCCGGAGACGGCCAGCTCGCCGCGCGCATTGCCAGCTACGAACTTGCCGCAAGAATGCAACTCAGCGTTCCTGAAATCAGCGACCTGAGCACTGAGCCAGCGCACATCATGAAGAGTTACGGTGCTGACGACGACGCCAACCCAACCAAGGCGGGCTTTGCCAAGAACTGCATCCTCGCCCGGCGCTTGCTTGAGAACGGCGTGCGCTTCGTTCAGTTGTTCAACGGGGCCTACGCCAGTGGAGGAAAATTGAACTGGGACGGCCACAGCGATCTCAAGGGTCAGTATGATGTCCATTCCGAAATTCTCGACCAACCAGCTGCCGCCCTCATCAAAGATTTGAAAGCACGCGGCCTGTTAGAAGATACTCTCGTCGTCTGGTGCACCGAGTTCGGGCGCATGCCGATGTTCCAGAAAGGCGCGCAAGGCCGTGATCACAATCCCGATGGCTTCACCTGCTGGATGACCGGTGCCGGAGTCAAACCCGGCGTCAGCCATGGTCTCACCGACGAACTCGGGCGAAAGGCTGTCGAAGACATTCATCCACTCTACGATTTCAACGCCACCATCCTGCACCTCCTCGGCCTCGATCACGAGAGGCTGACCTTCTATCACAATGGCATCGAGAGGCGACTCACGAACGTCGAAGGAAATGTCATCAAAGAAGTTCTAGCGTAGCTTCTTCTGTGGTTTTCCATCCCCATCAAACGAGTTCACGGGCGAGGATGGCTCGTTGGTTTAAGATTTTTTGTGCCGCGCTTTGATTTGATCTTCATTTCCTAGTCCGCAAAACGAGCGTATAGGATTTCCCGCTGTCGGTGGTCTTAAAAAGACCGTGGCGATTGCAGAGGTAAAGTGTGTTCTCTTCCACGGCGTCCGGGAGCAGGCAGGAGATGCCCTCATTCAAAACTGGCGGACCGTTTTGACTGTCAGAAAGTGCGGACCAGTTGCGGCTTCGTTCCTTGGTGAAGTAGATCGGGTTTTGCTCCTCTCCCGAGAACGGCGCGGCGCAGGTGAGCTTGCTCCACTTGTCAAACGGTCGCGCCCCGATGGCGGTGAAGAGCCGATCGTTCGACGTGCCAACCTTGCGCCGGGCATGCATGGCGCCGTGGCCCCAAGTGTAATAGATGCCTCGCGTGGTGGCCAAATTCACGAAATTCATCTGGGTGTCGAAAACCATGTTGGTGATACCTATGTCTTCCAGCTCGGCAGCTTTGCTGGGCTTGATCGGTTTTTCATCGTTGGTGAGTTTGAGCCAATAGATTCGTCCAGGTGCCTCGACCTTTGAGATCGGTCTTCCCAGGCCAAGGGTTTGAAACTCGCTGTCGGCAAAGGTCCCTACTACGAGTATTGCTGCTTTGGAATTTTTGTCGCGTTGCGGACTGAAGGCCATGCTCGTGATCCGTTCTCCGGCCAGTGCAATCGTGGTCCACGTATCGCCGGCATCGCGGCTGATGAAGAGGCCTTTAGTCTCCCCGCCGGCCACCACGATGTTGGGGTCTTGGGGGCAGAACTTCAGCACTTCACCAAACAGGGTAGTGGGGCCACGGCCATCGAAATCGATCTCGCGCGTCACCAGTTTCCAGGATTCTCCGCCATCTGCACTTCGCCAGAGCCCGCTCTTTAATTCTCCGTCTACCACACTGCCGCCCGCGCGCAGAACGATAGAACTGTTCTCGGGATGCACTGCCACAGAGCGGACGGCCAGGGCATCAGGATTATTTAGCTCGCCGTTTGCAGCGGTCCAGGTTTCTCCACCGTCGTCAGATTTGAGCAGTCCCTGACCCGCGCTCCTAGCATACAAGACTTGGGGATCTTTTGCGGCTTGCACCAATGCGGTAATGCGATTTTTGAGAATCAGATCTTCTTTTCTGGGCTTTTCACGCAGCTCCGGAGGGACGCTGTTTTCCAGCTTGATTTGATCGACGGCGCCCTGAAACAAGCTGCGGCTCTTGTTCGGCCCCGAGCGGAAACAGACCCCGGCATAAACCTCCTTGGGCACATGAGTGAAAAAACGTTCATCGGCCAGCTGCCATGCCTTTCCGTCCGCCGAGGTGAATGATTGATAACGTCGCCCACGCCGAACCAATCTCAGCCAGCGGTGATCCTCTTCGAATGAGGCGATGCTTTTGTTGCTTCCGGCCAAGTCAGGAAAATCCTTGCCGCCTTTCATTTTTCCTTCGGCGGTCAGGAAGAGGCTGATTTCAGAATTGTAAGGTCCCTTGTCGGCGATGCGCACTTTGGGATTTGAGTGCTTGCTCAAGATCGAAAGCCCCAACCAGTTCGAGGGCCACAATCCATTCTCTTTCGAGGTCAGCGGCATGTCCGCAATCCGCGCGGTGAGCGTGAAATCCCCAGCGACTGTCTGGTGCACAAAACCGTAGCCCTCTCCCCTGAAGGATGCGCTATCGGCCTCGCCCCGGACCGCGAGTGGGAAGCCCCCTTCCAACATGCTATTAAACTGCCATGGTTCGGCGATTCGGTTTCTTGCTTCGAGTTCGAGTTCGTTGGCGGAATCGATCGAATGGCCGTCACCGAACCAGAGTCGCGCCCAAATTTGATTCCTCCCTTCGGGAAGCAAGACGCTAATATCGACCTTGCCATTGTCATCGATCTCGCTGCCCAATTTGCTCGCCAGGAGCACTTTTCCGGCAAAGAGCTGCAATTTGTGAATCGCCTGTCCACGCCGCTCGATTCCTACTTGAATCTCCGCCAAGTTGTCCTCCAGCACGCCGCCGGAAATGGCGCTCTTCAATGTGAGAGTTGCCAAAGGGACGTCAGCGCCGAAATCACACATGAAGTCGCTTCTTGTCAGCTTGCGCATTTCGAAGCCGGGACCTTCCCAAGAAATAGCGATCTTTGCGGTGGTCGATTGTCTGCTGTTCCCGTCATTCTCTCCTTTGAAATACTCCAGCTCAAAAGCACGCAGTCCCTTGCTCAACGGGAGCGCGTAGAGCGTTTGGGAGGTGCTGTGGATACCGTCATTTTCTGCCACCAGTTTGCCGTCGATATGAAGGCGGCTGCCGTCACTGGTGCCTGCCGAAATGACATACAAGCCATCGGAAGGAACTCGAAGGTAGCCTTTGTAATGGATCGCATAGCCGGTGGCACGATCCTCTCGCACGGTGTCGTCGAGCGTCTTGAGGTAGCCTTGCTTGACCGGTTTAAGAGACGGAAAATCGGGCAACTTCTCCCATGCGTCCCCGTTTTTATTTTCGTAGTATAGGTAGCTGAGTCCGGTCTGGGTATTGCTCGCAGTGGAGGGAACACGTGGAATCGTGGGATACTTCACGGGGATCACTACCGCGATTTCCTGATCAAAAATATCAGTGAGCGTCAGCCTCACCGATTTCGCGGGATCCTTCAAATCCAGCCGTTTATTGATGATGTGGGGAGCGGCATCTCCCCAGGTGGTAATGGGCTCGCCCTTTGCCTCGCGATCAGTAAAGACCTCGATCTTGTAGGCGAGTTGCGGCGACGCGCCTTGCGGAATCTTCCACTTCACGCTCACCTGCTTGCCCCAAGCGTGCGCTTCCGCTTGATCGATCGCAGGTTGGTCCAAGGCCGGTGTCGCCGGCTGTTTGGTTGGGAAGAAGGTTTGTTCTTTCTTCGCTCCGCCATCGGGTCCCGAACGATCGAAGCGGACAACGGTATCGTTCGCGATCAATTTGAATTTCCTGTCGTCATTCGCACTGAGGGGCGAGGCGTGCCATTCACCGTTGAGACGACAGTATCCGCGTCGACGTTCGAAGGCGCGCGCGGTGGACTCGGGCGCGAGAGCTTCCACAAATCCGCTGTTTGCCTGAAATCCAGTCACCGCCTTGGGAATGCGCAGCACGCTGTGGGTATACCATTTATTCTGCTCCACATCTTTGACCCACCAGCCGACATTGGTTTTTCCTTCAGCACCCCGGGTGGGCGGAAAGGTTCGCATCACCATGCGATACCACGAGTTGGGCCGCTGAAAAGTGGGCGCCCCGTTTGCCCCGCCCTTCGAGCCTTCTGCTCCGAATCCCTTGCCATAGAATTCCGGCCCCTCATAGACGGCCTCCGTGACACACCAATAAGAGGTGAACATCCCCGGTGTTTTGTCAGGTCCATGGACTGCCACTCCGCCATACAAGGAGGAAAATTTGGGATAGAAACTCATATACCAAAAGCAGTAGTAGGTGCCCGCGTCCCAAACGGGCCAGCGCAGATCGTTCATCACGATGTCCGAGCCCGGCTTGATATTGGCCTGCCAATTGGTGGCCCTGGCAGTGGGGACCTGCAACATCAGCGCGAGGCCCATCACGACCATGCCCTTAAGGAGCGAAAGAAGTTTTCGAAATATGCGGTGGGTCATGTTCTGGCGATTAATTTGATTGAGGGTCAGCGATTATTTTTGCTCAATTCCATTACTTTCATGGCAGCGTTGTGACCGGGAATTCCGCTGACCGCCCCGCCCCGTTTGGCGGCAGAGCCACAGAGGAAAATATTCGGGTTTTTCGTTTCGACTCCCCATTGGCCCACTTCCTCATCTGATTCGGCAAAAGGCCAGGAGAGACCTCCATGGAAAATGTTGCCTTTGGGAAGATGCACTTTTTGTTCGAGATCAAAGGCGCTCATCGCTTCGACACAGGGATCTCCATTGCCATCACTTGCGAGACAATCTTCGATCGGATCACGGAGGAATTGGTTGATGCCGGTGAGGTAGCGGGAGAGAACTTCGTCGCGAACCCGGTCATTATCTTTTTCAAATAATCGATATGGCATATCCAGGCCAAAGAAAGTGAGCGTGTGGTATCCGCGTTGATTTAAATCATGCGAGAGAATCGAATCGTCGGTCAGAGTATGGCAGTAGATTTCTCCCGGCGGTCTGGTTGGGATGTTTCCCTTCATACTTTCCTGATAGCTGGTCATCATTTGCTGATACCCTTCGGCGATATGAACGGTTCCGGCAAAAGCATCCTCTGCCGTGTGGCGATCTGACAACAATTTGGGAAGCTTCTTGAGGAGCATGTTGATTTTGAATCCGGCGCCTTCGACGACTTTGTCCGAGGGGACACTCTTTTCCTCTGTCAGTTGATTCAGGACATGGGCCGAGGCGTTGCAAAGAACGAATCGTGCGTCAACTTGGTGTTCCTTTTCATCGTGCTCAAATGTGACCGTAGAATCTCTTGCTCCGTTGTCGATTCGGATGACTTTCGCGTTCGTTTGGAATGTCGTGTTGCCGGTAGCATGTGCCACTTTGTGCAGTTGTTCGACGAGCACACCCATTCCGCCAACGGGAACTTTCCATTCGCCGGTGCCACCTCCGATGATGTGATAAAGAAAGGATTTGTTTTGCAGTAAGGACGGGTCGTGAGGATAGGTCGAAACGCCGATTCTGCCATCGGTGAATACGAGTCCGCGAATCAGGTCATCGGAGATGTGTTGCTCGATGACATCGCCCAGCGGTTCCTCAATCAGTGCCTGCCACGCAATGCGGGTGTCCTTGTCGAGACGGCTTCGCAATTCTTCCCGGGAGACCATGGGGCTAATGAGGCCGGGCCAGATTGCTTTGGTGACTGATTCTTCCAATTCCTGGAGTTTGAGGTAGCCCTCGTAATCTTTGTCACTTCCGGTGAGTTCGGCAAAGGCCTCCCGGTTAGCACTGGATGAATTATTTTGAATCAGGAGTTCACGGAGTCTTCCATCGTGAAAACTAGGAGTCCAAGAGGCGGTTTTGCGCGAACGGAGTTGGAACTTAAGATCAAGATCATCGATGATCTTTTGAGGCAGGAGACTGACAAGATATGAATAAACAGAAAGCCTGGCATCCACTCCGGGGAACACTTGCCGGGAAAGGGTTGCCCCCCCAAGGACGTCATTACGCTCCAACACCAAAACGGACATCCCCGCCTTAGCTAAATAACAGGCTGCAACAAGCCCGTTATGGCCGCCTCCGATGATTGCGACATCATATTTCGATTTTAAGGGATTCATTCCGGACCTTTTAAAGCGTGCGTGCTTGATCTCACGTGAAGACGCGAGACAGCAGTAAAAAATGAGTCGCATTCATGATTCGTTCTTATTCGTGTGCTTCATGATGACGCAAGGCATTGCGTATGGCATTGAGCTGTTCGACCGCTGTGGGGAAATCTTTTTCTAGATTCTTCGAAAGCCACGGATCCTTCTGTAGCTCATCCAGAATGGTCTCGATCCTGGCGAGTTTGCTCTCTAACTGCTTCTTGGCGTCGCCTTTGTAGAGGTCCGTTTCCAGCTTGGGCAGGTCGAGCTGAAGTTGTCGGAGCTTGCGATCGAGAGCGAAGGTCTTTCCTTCTTTCTCCATCGCCTTGATCTTGTCGGTGGAAGCCTTCTTGGCCGCTTCCGAGTAGCTCACGCCCTCGACGATCGGCCAGTCGTCGGTGCGGAAGGTAGGGACGGGGAGGCGCTCGCGTCCCACCAGATTGCCGGTCGGCCAGTTGGCCCAGCCGTAGCGGACGGCCACCGGTTCGGCCACGAGATCGCTCCGGACCTCGATCGTCCAGGTGCCCTCGACGCGCTTCTCCTGTGCCTGGGCGGGATACCAGCGGCGGTCCTTCCCTGCGATGATGAAACCCTTGATGGCTGCCTTGCCCTGGCGGGGTTGAGGCAGGACCTGCCACGAGGCGTTGTTCTCGATGTGCTTCCACCGCTCGTAGACCACCGGATCGGAATCGAAGTAGACCTGCGCCTTGCCGTCCTTGATCACCATCTTTTCGAAGTGGTTGCCGCGGTGCACAATCGCTTGGCCGTAGACCTTGGCGAGCGACCAGAGCGAGGCATACTCGGCCACCGGGAATTTTTCTCCCGGATGGATGTAGGAATTCCCGGTCGGGTAAGTCGCGATCATTGCGGCGTTCGGGTCGTCTTTCAGCGCGCGCCTTTGGATGTCGCGGATCATAGCGTAGCCACCCGTCACGGTTTCGACCTCCGGGTCGGTGCCGAAGGCTCCCCATCCCGGCTGGCTGATGCAGCCGAAGGGAAGGTTCTCATCGCCGAAGGCCTTGCGGAAGGAAAGCGGAACTTTGGCAAAGGTATGCTCGTAGCGCGTCCAGCGCCCGAAGACGTTATTCTCGCCCTGATAGTAGAGCACCCCGCGCACTCCGAGGTGTCGAATGGGGACCACGGTGGCATTGAACAGGGCCGCCGGCGGACTCCACCCGCTGCGGGGATCGGCAGGCTGTTTTGGCAAACGCAAGCGTGGCTCCTTTTTCCCTTCAGCCTTTGCCTTTGCGAGTTTCCCTTCGTGTTCGATTTTAGCGGTGACTTTGGCCTGCTCCCATTCGGCCATGATGCGCTTCACCTCGGTCGGGTTGTCCCAGATGGCCGTCTCGGCGTCGTACTTGCGGAGACTTTCTTTTACCGTGACGTGCTGCAGGCCGTCGAGTTCCTCACGCAGGCACCAGGTGTCGCCGGTCGTTCCACCGCGCGCGACGTTGATGATCCCCACCGGCACCTTTAGGTAACGGTGCAGGAACATTCCGTAGAGATAAGGCACCGAAGAGAAACCTTTCGCGGCCTCCGGCGAACACTCCTGCCAGCGGATCTTGCTGCGGACATCGTCGAGCGGCTTATACCACGAATCGTGCCACGCCACGTAGCGCATGCCGGGGAAATCCGACGAAGCGGCGACGCGATCCTTGCGGTTGAAATTCCCCCACCCCATGTTGCTCTGCCCCGCGCAGACCCAGACTTCGCCGATCAGGACATTCTCCACCGCAAGGGTGTTCTCACTGCTTTTTGCAATGATCCAGGTTTCCTGGAAACTCGCCTTGGCCGGAGCGAGTGTCACGGTCCACGCTCCGTCCGCTCCGGCAGTCGCCTTGACGGTTTGCGGGACGAATTTCGGGGGGTTTTTCTCCTCGTAACGCATCGTCACCGAGTGATCGTCGCTGGTTTTTCCGGCGACTCCCTTTCGGGTGCCAGACTGGACCGCTGCCTCCACGGCGGGGGTTCCGGTGGCGGCGTCCTGCGTCAGGGTCACGGACACCTGCGTGTCCGGTTTGGCCCAGCCCCAGATCTTGATCGGCTTCTCCTGTTGGAGAACCATCCCGTCGTTGAGAATCGCCGCAAAGCGGAATCCCGGCTTCTCTTCCTGCTTGGCATGAGCCGCGCCGATCACGGCACATAAGATGAGAGCCAGCCCAAAACATCGCAGATTAATGAGACCTCCGGCGCCGTTTTCCCCTTGATTGATTTTAGTCATGTTTCGTTTTTTCTTTCTGGTGATCGTCTTGTGCTTTGCGTGGATCGCTGGTCGCGAGGAGGATTGCCAGTCCCGCGTATTGGATCGGGTTGAGCAATCGGTGCATCATAAAGCTCCAGTCTATCTCGTCTTCGTTTTTGAGCCTTTGATTTCCAAGATGCCGGAAACTGCGAGATGATCCGAGTGATCGTAGCCCAGCGATCCGAAAACACCGTGTTTGACGACCTGACTACTGACTGCCGAACAGTGTTTGTTGTAAAAGATGTAGTCGATCCGGCTGTCGCCACAGGTCAATCCTGGACTGATCTTTTTGTCTGGGTGAGCCGTGCGATAGAGATCCTTGTAGCAGTGATCGGCCAAGTAAGGTGTCACCTTCCATCCTCCACGAACATCGACATGCGAACGCGTGTTGAAGTCGCCCATGATCAGAGTCGGGAGACCGCGGTAGGGTTCGAGTTTTTTGTGAATTCCCTCGATCTCCTTGAGTCGCATTGAGGTCATCTTCTCGTTGCTCCCGTCACCCCACGGATGAAGGTGCAGAACGAATACCACCAAGCGGTTCCCCTTCGCGGTTTCCAGCAGTGCCATGGTTCCACCACGATAGATCGGAACATCCGGGTCGAAGCGTTCATGATCCTTTGCTGCCATCGCATTGAAGACCTCGGAGCGGATGATCTTGTGCTTCGTTAGCAGGACCTGCGGCATATAAAACCCATTGATGGTGTGCGCTTTCGCCGGGTGTTTTTCGGTCGGAGAGCGACCACCGAAGACGGAATTGTATCCAAGCTTCTTGGCAATTTCTTCGTTTCGCTTCTCGTCCCAAGCCTCGTTCAGACCAATAATGTCAGCCTCGGATTTGCGGATGACGGCAGCGAGATCATCGACCCCGATTTGCCACATGTGAATATTGTAGCTGAGCACGCGCACGTTTTCGGCAGCGGGCTTCGCACCAGAGTCACCCGGCACCTCCGGCTCGATCGCGAAGGCGGGAGCGCAGAAGATGAGAGACAGCAGTAAAAGACGGACCGGTTGTTTCATGATTCAACGAACTTCTCCGAATTCTTCCTCCCAGTCCTTAACAGCCATCTTGAGGGCATCCAGGGCCTTCTGCAGGGTGGCACCCTGATGGTCCTTCTTGGCACAGCGGGCCTCGAGGTTCGGCTGGATCCGCTTCATGCTGGCGACAAAGGGCTTGCCGTCTTTGCCCAGTTGTGCGGCGGCCTTGGCCAGGCCGATATTTCCCCAGCGGGCGCCGATGATCGTCCAGCTCGCCGGCAGAGCCTCCATGGACGGATAAGTTCGTTCGATCGCCGGCAGAAACGGAATCGCGTGTTCCGGATGCTTCTGCATGTCGATGTAGCGCAGCGTCTCGAAAATGTTGTTCCGGTCGATGGGCTGCTTGAAGCCCTCGCGGAGCTTGATGCGGTTGACCGATTTGGCCATGCCCTCGACAAGTTCGTCCTTGAGTTCGGGATTTTTCGCGATGGCGGTTTTGAAAAGGCTCGTCGCGCCCCAGCGGCGGCTGGGCAGGTTGCTGTCGGCGTCGTAGCTCGCAAGCATCGCGGGCAAAGCGGAGCGGAAGGTCTCGGTTTCCGGGATCAGCGGAAGCAATGCCGTAAAGGCTGCGGCACGCAGCCACCATTCCTGGTTTCTGAGGTAGGGCGTGACCACGTTTATGTGATCCTTGATTGCAGCAGGGTCACAGCAACTCAGCGCCATGAGGGCGTGCCGCTTCTCCCACATCGGTGCCTTGGGATTCTTGAGCGGCTTGAGAATTTGAGGTAGGAAGTGCGCCTTAATCATCTCCGGGGTGATGTTCGAGGTCGTCTTGCCGATGCCCCAGCCGGTCGCGCAACTGATCGCATCGAGGCCTGCCACGCGGAGGCGCCCGTCGTCGCTGGCCAGGGCCTTCTTGATTTCCGAAAGAGCCTTTTCACCCTGGAAACCTAGTCCGTGGGCGGCCCAGTCGCGTACCGTCGGCGAGTAGTGGCGCATCAATTTTGCATACCACTCGACCGGCATCTGTTTCTTCCGCTTGTCGTTGATGGATGCCTTGGCATTGCTCGACTTGATCGTGCCGTCTTCATTGTAGAGAGTCTGGAAGACCGCCGCGATTTCGTGCGGTTGCTCCTTGATCACGATCCCGTCGATGAAGTCAACCCGATGGAAGTCGTCCGTTTCTAGGGCCAGCTCGACCGCGGTCGGCCTGTGCGGGACGCTGAACTCGGTGCGCGGCTTGCCACAGATCCGGAGCTTCTTGAGATACGAGGTGTAGGTCATTGCAATCAGGCCGGTCTGGTAGAGCGGCGCCTTGCCAATCGTGCCGTGCCCCGGGAACCAGGGTGTCCGGAACCCTCCACCCGGCATGCGGGACAGTTCGTAGAACCAGATCATCTCGTCCTTGTGGCGCCAATAGGAATTCTTGTGCTGCTCGGGGACCAGCGCATCGACGATGTTCCGCCACGTCTGGTTGCCGAAGCACGAGCCATGTCCGCCTTCGCAACCGAAATAGGTGTCGGTCTCGGCCAAGGCCAATAACTGGGCGCCTGCCTGAAATTTCTTGTCCGGAAGGAGAGTCAGGGCCGAGGCCAAGCCACCGTTCTTGCCATTCGACGACCACCACAATTCGGGGTGATGATCACCGTAAGGCACGCCGCCCCGACCGGCATAGCGGAAGAAGAGACTCAGCGCGTCATCATAGGTCTTCTCATTGACCTTCACCCCGCACTCGCGGGCCAAGACCAGGGTCGTTAGGGCCTGGTCGCCTGCGGCATGCAACAATCCGCCGGTGACATAGCCCGGCCCGCAGTTGCTTGTCCCGTGCCCCCAACCGCCGAAATACTGGCCGGCGCTGAGGGTTTTGCACCTGGCCTCTAGTGCGGGCAGGACCCGCTTGTCGCCGGTGGCGAGATAGTATTCGCCCAGGAAAATTCCGCTGTAGCCAATCGACCACGTGCTCGTCCCGGGCCCCTTCGAGGCCAAACCGACTGCGTATTTCTCGACTGCAGGCAAGTATTTCTTCTCGCCCGTCGATAGCAGAAACAAGGCCTCGAGGTTCCCGTTGATCCCACCGCCCGGCCCGCCGTGCTTCAGGATAAACGCCGCGGTCTCGTCCACGATCTTCTGCGACTTCTTGCACTCGACCGGATAGGTCGTGCCGTAGCTGCCGAGCGGGTCGAGTTGGACCACGACCATCTTCTTCGCCCCGCCGCGCTCGATCGAGAACTTCATCTTCCCGTCGCGACCCTCGGCCGCATTGATCGCAACGCCGAGCGGGTGGCGCGGATCCTGGATTTCGAGCGAATTTCCGTCGACCGCCAGGAGCACGTCTCCCTTCTCAAGGGTGTCGGCCGCCGGGGTGTCCGGGGTGATCTGTGTCACCTGCAGTTCCCCGCCCTTGAGGGCGACAAACATTCCGGTCACGCCAATCATGATGTCCTTGGTGTCTTTACCAGCCGGCAGGGTGTTGGCTGACGCGCCCATGGGCAGAGCCAGGATCAGGATCGCAATTGCAAATCGTTTCATGATAGACATGATTTCACCTGCTCTTACTTTTGTTTTTCGATCAGTTCGGCCATCGAGCTTGCGAAGGAATCGCCTAGCCGAACGAAGAATTTACCACTGCCCAGGTAGTGATAGGGGCGGTCGCTGCCAACGGTGTCCCACTCAAGGAAATGCTTGGCCCAACCCTTGTTGTAAACCTCGAGGGAATCGAGGGCATATTGGGTGTAACTCTCAACCGCCAGGACGTTGTCTTTAAATTCAGGAGCTTTGGCTGCTTCACGTTGGCCAAGCGAAACCGCGTTTTCAGCAACTTTCTCCTTGGTCTGGCCCGTGCCTAAGACCCCAATGATGAAGGGCATTTTCGGAGTCTCATACTCTTTCCGCACGTCGTTGATGAAGTGGACCATATTGTCCTTATAGTTGTCGCGAAAGGCGTCCGAAAACTGATCGTTGTAGCCCTGGAACCAGACAAACCCGCCGATCTCGTAACCCGCTTTCGAGTCATAAGCCGGGTGATTGTCCTTGAGATTATCAAGAACTTGATGGACGGCTTCATTCATCATGCGATAATTGAGACTGGCATTCTTCTTGATCTCATCCGCTTTGCCACTGGCCTTCTGTTTGTCATCCAATTGGTATTCTCCGGCTGAAGGCGGACGAAAATTATAGTTTAGTGACTTGCCGCCCCACGAGGTTTTGATCAATAAAATGGGGCCCTCAATTTTTTCTGCGATGGAAAGACCAAAACTGTATTCCGGTCCGATTGAGGTGGGGCCATGACCCGCATGACCGATGCTGAGTTTGCCTGACTTTCGGTTGCCATCTGAAATCGAATTGATGTAAACCCGATCCGAGACAAGGAGGGAATCCTCAATCCCTTTTTTGTAGGCCTCACCGGCCGCTTTGATTTTTTCCACTTCAGCTTCAGCGGCCGCTTTTGCATCGGCATCTGTCATGGTCTCTATTTTCTTCTTCAGTTCATCGCCTTTTCTTGCGCGGACCAGTTGCTCGTCCAGCATGGCCTTGGACGCCTTCGAATCTTTTTTGAAGACCAATTGGATGAGTTCCTTGTCTTTAGGACCGTCTGCATTGAACAAGGTCGCAGTGGTATGGCCCCTGGAATGGCCCACCATATTGGACTGACCGGCCAGGATGAACACCTTGAGGGTGTCGGCCGCCGACACCGTGAGGGCGCCGGCAAACAGGCCTGCTAATGCGAGAATATTACCTTTTGTTTTCATTTGTTGGATTTGTTGGAGAATCGGTGACCTTTCAAATACAGACCAAAAACAGGGCGTATTACCCTATTATGCTTCTTTTTCCTTCGGATCTGCTCCGGGTGCAGGAATACGGGACCGAATCCAGGAAACCTAACATTTTCTTCATCCTGCTCGACGACATGGGATGCGCTTCAAGGGTGCCGATGTGTCAGGCTTTACGGTCCCGTTCAGTTTGAGCTCTGCCTTTATTCTTCCGAAGCTCGGGCACGATCTCGACTAGCAGCATGGCGGATAACATCAGGGCGCAGCCGAGGTAGCCAACGAATCCGATGCGTTCGCTGAGGATCAGGGCTCCAAACAGGGCTGCGAAAAAGGCTTCCGAGGAGAGGAAGATCGCAGCCTGTGAGGAGGTGGTGTGGCGCTGAGCGATTGCTTGGAGCGTGAAGGCAACGCCGCTCGAGAAGATACCGGCGAACAGGATCTCATTGGTCGCTACCCGGATTGCAACCCAATCGAATGGCTCGAACACCAAGGCGACGGCGAGAGCTAAAACGGCGCAGACGGCGAACTGGATTGCGGAGAGTGCGAGCGGTCGTCCGGTTCGCTTGCCGAATTTTCCGATCAGGATGACTTGGATCGCCCAGAACACGGCGCAGAGGATCGTCAGGAGATCACCTTTACTAAGTGTCAAGAGATCGCCCCCACTGAGAAGAAAGATACCCGTCAAGGAGAGCAGAGCACCGGGCCAGACGATGACGTGGGGCATTTCCCGCAAGAAAAGGACGGCGATAATCGGGGTGAAGACGACATACAGGCCGGTGAGGAAGCCGGAATTGGTCACAGTGGTGGTCAGCAATCCCGTCTGCTGCGAGGCCATGCCAAGAAACAGAATCACTCCGATCCACAGAAGTCCCTTCAGGCCCTGTTTGTCGAGCGGTCGGTCGGTGCGGCGGGCCTCGCGCAGAGCGAAGGGGAGGACGACGACGGTAGCGAGAGCAAAGCGGAGCCCGATGAAGAGAAAGGGGCCGATGGCTTTCATCGCGCTGGATTGGGCGACGAAGCCCATCCCCCAGATTGCTCCTGCGAAAAGCAGGATTAAGTTTGCTTGAGTTCTTGGCATGGGTCGAAGGTTCTATGGCTCGCTCTTCTAAATGTCAGATAATTTGAATTAGGACAATTGCGACTTCATCCCATCTCCAGCGCGAGAGCTTTCTCGATGGACTCCTATGCTTTGATTGGACAGGTTTATCTTACCCTTGGTTTCACCATTCTCATTCCCTCCGAATAGGTGGCCGCGCATCTGCGCGGGGAGGTCTTGCGGGGGCGCTGGAACGGGACGATGCCCGGAGTGCCGGAACTGGCTGCAGAACTGGGCATAGACCAAGCGGATCCGCCACATCGTGCGCTGGGCGATTAAGGTGGCCCGCGGCAAGGACGACCGCCGTCAGACCCTCACCAAGGCGGAGTTCGTCGATGGCGGGACGGTGGGAGCGCCGCAGTGATTGAGGGACTTATGATCCCCGGCTGATTTGGATTGATGACATCCTATCTGACTGATTCCTTTCCCGAGCGCTCTTGAATTACGAGAACAATGACTTATTCTCGCAGCATCGGGAGTCTCAAACACACGCTAGCTGTTGCTCGCTGACAGCACGTAGAGGACGCCCCTCACACTCACAGAAAACGATCCATGACATTCCATGCCTTAGTTGTCGAAAAGAACGGCGAATCCGAAGTCTCAGCTGTAGTGCAATCGTTGACCGAAGATCAATTGCCGGCGGGCAATGTCACCGTCGCGATCGAGTACAGCACCGTCAACTACAAGGATGGCCTTTGCATGCGGGCGGGCGGCGGTCTTGTGCGCAACTATCCTCACGTCCCGGGAATCGATTTTGCGGGAACCGTCGAATCGTCTGAGGATTCGCGTTATCGGCCCGGTGACAAAGTCGTGTTGACCGGTTGGCGTGTCGGCGAGAGGCATTGGGGAGGCTATTCGCAAAAAGCGCGCGTCAAGGCGGACTGGTTGGTGCCGCTGCCTGAAGGGCTGACGACCAGACAGACGATGGCCATCGGGACGGCTGGCTTTGCCGCGATCCTCGCGATTATCGCGCTGGAAGATCACGGTTTGAAACCGGATCAGGGAGAAGTGCTGGTCACCGGAGCGGCGGGCGGTGTCGGTTCGATCGCCACGGCGATCCTTGCTAATCTCGGCTATCAAGTTGCAGCGGTGACGGGCCGCCCCGAGACCACGGATTATTTGAAGTCGCTCGGTGCAAGTCGAATCGTCGCTCGCGATGAAATCGACACCGTGTCGAAGAGACCTCTCGAAGCTGAAAGATGGTCCGGCTGTCTCGATGCCGTCGGCGGAGCGATGCTCGCACGGGTGATCGGACAGCTGAAATACGGCGCCTCGGTTGCCGCAATTGGACTCGCTGGCGGAGCAGCCCTTCCATCAAGTGTCATTCCCTTTCTGCTTCGTGGAGTCAACTTGCTGGGGATCGACAGCGTGATGCAACCTTTTGAACAACGCGAGAGAGCGTGGCGACGTCTTGCCAATGATCTACCGCTGGAGAAACTCGATGCCATGATTCACGTTGTCAATTTAGTTGAGGTGCCCGCGTTGGGGGACCAAATATTGAAAGGCCGGATCAAGGGCCGCATCGTGGTCGACGTGAACGCCTAAGCAAAAAAAATCTATGAAAATTATTTACCTGCTCCTTATTTTTACCTGCAACACCCTAACCGCCGCTTCACTTCTTCAGGGGCCAATGGTTGGACATGTCGATGATCAAAGCGCCAAAATCTGGTGTGCCTTGGATGAGAAAGGAGAAGTTAAAATAAGGATCAGTGAAGATCCCAACCTAAAAGACGCTCAGGTCATTGCCAAGAAAGACTTCGAGATGGGTTCAATTTCGATCGATGGACTGAAGGCCGACACCCTCTACTATTATCAAATTGAAGCCCATCAGTATTCCAAATCGGCTCGTTCTCATTTCCAGACGATGAAGCCATTGGGCAAAAGTCTAAAACTCAGATTTTTGTTCTCTTCCTGTTCCGGGAAAACCGGATCTGATGAAGAGGCAACTTGGGACGACATCTCTCAGCTGAACGACGTTGATCTCATTCTGATGCTCGGCGACAATCACTATGCTGATTCAACAAACCCCGAGGTCATCACAAAGCACTATTTGAGCCATCGTTCCATTGGAGGTTTTAAACGAGCGACCTCGAGAATCCCGACTTATGGCATTTGGGATGACCATGATTATGGACCCAATAACTCAGACGGACAAACCAAGGGGAAAGAAGATTCCCTTGAAGTTTTCAAAGCGCATTGGGCCAATCCTTCCTATGGAGAGAAAGGAAATCCGGGAATCTACTTCACCTATAGCATCGGAGACATCCAATTTATCATGTTGGATAGTCGCTATCACAGAACACCGAACAAGAGCATGGATTCTACCGATCCGGCCAAAACTTTGTTTGGAGAAAAACAACTCCAGTGGCTGGAGAAAACGCTCTCTGAATCAACCGCAAGAGTCAAAATTGTCTCCGGTGGGAGTAACTTCGAGTTGGAGGGATCTAACGATGGTTTCAAAGGATTTAAAGTTGAGCAGAAAAGGATTCTGGACCTGTTTCAGAAAACGGAGGGCGTGATTCTCCTTTCTGGCGATCGTCATTTTACCGCCGGATATCATATCGGTGAAAAAACAATTGAGATCACCAGTGGTCCCTTAGGTAGTGGAACCGTGACCCCAAAGAAAACTCCGGACATGTTTTTCAAGGAGACCAAAGGAAAAATGTTTAGCATTTTCGAAATTGATACGCAGACGAAAACTCCAAAAATTACATTGGAAGTCTACCGGGCCGGCACAGGTCTAATTCGAACGATGAATTTTTCCTGGAAGCAGATTAATGGTCTTGAGAAAATCACACAGGAGAATTGAACGATCTGCCGATCCTTGTAGGTGCAAATCCCCATCCGAGAGGCGCCGAGGTCAAAAAAGTTATTTTCCAGCAATCAGGTGGTGTGCGGATCGCGCCGCTCTCGAGTTGCTCCAGCACCCGCTCCTCTCATCTCGAGGACTGGCGGCGGTATCGACCCGAGATCGTTTATCTCGCTGGCGCAGAGGACTGCAAATCGTGGAGCCAGATTTAGGTTTTACGCGAGCGCCACTTTGCTAGTTTCCCCGCATGAATGTCTTCAGGATAGCCTTCGTATCTATCGCAATTCCTTGCGCGGCTCTTGCGGCTCCCATCGAACTCATGGAGGGCGAGGTCGTTGCCTTCGCGGGTGGCACGGACCTGGTCCGTCTGCAAAACGACGGTCGCTTCGAAGCCGCGCTCACCGGGAAATTTAAAGCGGCCGAGCCGAAGTTTCGCGATTTCGCATGGGACGGCGACACGGTGAGCTTCCAAGCCACCGTGCGCGGGCGCTGGCGTTCGGACGCGTTCGGGAGCTGGGATGATCAGCTGAAGCGATTCAGCGTCACCATGGTGATCGTCCAGTTCGGCAAGATCGAATCGCTCGCTGGCAAGGAGGGTCTCAGCGAGTTCGTCACGAATTACCGAAAGCTTCTCGATCAGCTCGGCGCCAACGGTCGACGGCTGACCTTGCTCGAGCCCTCCGATTTTGAATGGGCGCATGCCGATGACGCGGCACTCGAGGACTACCGCGCCGCCGTGCGCGCGTTGGCTGAAAAGCGCGCGATCCCGTTCGTGTCCCAAGACGAAATCAAGGCGATGCAGATGGAGGCACCCGCGAATCTCACCGCGGCGGTCAAAGAGAAGCACCGACTCTGGTATGACTACTGGCGACCGGCGAATTGGAAGTGCCTCTTCGGCGACGATTCGAAACGTATCTTCTCCAATGCGGCCGAGGGCCTACCGTCATTCAAACAGGAGTGGGAGACCTTCCCGGCGCTGATCGCGGCCGCCGAGGAGATGATCTTCAAAGGCGAGGTGCCCAAGCCGAAGCCGGCACCAAAATACACCGGATCAGGCGATGCGGACATCGTCAAAGAAATCGCCCAGTTCGAGGTGCTCGACGGCTACGAAGTGAACCTGTTCGCCGACGAGCGGCACGGCGTCGCTAACCCGCTGGCAGTTCGCTGGGACGCGGACGGGCGCATGTTTGTTGCCTGCTCCGAGGTCTACCCGCAGATCGAGCCCGGAGTGATGCCGAACGACAAAGTCATCGCCCTGCGCGACCTTGATGGCGACGGGGTGGCCGACGAGTCGAGCGTGTTCGCGGAGGGCTTGAGCGTCCCGACCGGCATGGAGGTCGGCGGCGACGGGGTCTACATCGGCCACAACACCGAGCTGGTGCACTTCGACTGGGAGGGCAAGCGCAAGCTGTTGCTCAGCGGCTTTGGCAACGGTGACTCGCACCAGACGAGCAACGGATTCGCGTGGAGCCCCGGCGGCGAATTGTGGTTCAGTCAAGGCGACGGCATCGAATCACGCGTCGAGACGCCCTTCGGCGTGTCGTCGCTCTTCCAGGCCGGCGTCTACCGCCTGCGCCCGCGCGAGCTGAAGCTCGACCCGCTGCTCGACGATTTCATGGGGCCGGGCAATCCGTGGGGCATCGGCTTTGACGACTACGGGCAGAGCTTCGTCATCGATGGCGCCGGCGGTATTTCCTACCTGACACCGGCTTCGGTGCCAGTTCACCGTCGCCTGCGCCTACCACGTATCGGCGACCCGGGCGGCTACGCGGGGATCGACGAGCTCGGCGACGGCAGCTTTGGGGTGGGCGACTACAAGAAGAACCAGGTCACGCGCTTTCGAACGCTGGAAGACGGCGCTGGATTCAAAGTGGACTTTGTCGATCCGCTGCTGCGTTCAAAGCACCGCAACTTCCGTCCGATCGATGTCAAACTTGGCCCGGACGGCGCAATCTACGTCGTTGATTGGTACAATCCGATCACCTGCCACCAGGACGACTTCTACCGTCACCCGGAACGCGACAAAACCCACGGGCGAATCTGGCGGGTCGCGAAGAAGGGCAGCTCGGCGAAGACGCCGAAGCTCACCAAGGCGTCGGAGGTTGACCTGATTGCTGAACTCAAGTCCGACAACCAGTGGCGGCGCGAGAAAGCCAAGCAGGTGCTCGCCGCACGCAGTCTCAAGAAACTGCCCGATACGGTGCGGGAGTGGGAGGGGCGTGACCTGCTCGAAGCGGTCGGGCTTGCGGTGTGGTGTGGTTTTGAAGATCGCCCGCTGCTGGAGCGTCTGCTCGGGTCCGACGATCATCGCTGCCGTGCCTACGCGGCCCGCATTGCCGGCCGCTGGGGGCATCACGATCTCCTCGAAATTGCCGCCGACGACGACCACCCGCGCGTGCGCATGGAGGCGGTGCTCGCCGCCGGGCAGATCCCCGAGGCCAAATCGGTGCTGGTGGCGGCCTCGGTCGCCGGACGCCCGATGGACCGCTGGATCAAGTATGGCTTCAAACAGGCCGTCCACCACCTCAAGCCGCATTGGGTCTCGGCCTTTAAACGGGGTGAGCTCGACTTCGGCGGTCGCAGCAGAGGCCTGGCGCGGGTGCTCGGCGAGGCTGATTCCAACGAGTTGTTAGGCGAGATCCGCGGGGTGCTCGAGGGCGGGGGTATCGAGGGCGGGGCGAGAGTGGCTCTCGCGCGTGTGTTGCTCGCCGTTGGCGAGCCGAGGGACGTCGGCTTTGCGCTGGCGCTGGATCCGCCGGCCGCCGGATTGCTGCGCGAACTCGCCAAGCTCGACCGTCCGGAGTTTGCGCATGTCGATCTGCTCGAGAAGGCGCTCGACGTCGGTGACGATGCCGCGAAGGCGGCGGGTTGGGATTTGGCGCGCGTCTGGAAGGTGGAGCAGCTGCGCGGGGCAGCGCGGACAGCTGCCTCGACTGGAAAGCCCGGCAGTGAACTGCGCGCGGCAGCGATCCTCGCCTATGGCGCGCTTTGGGGCGAGGAGGCGATGGAGGAACTCAATCAATATGCGGGAGCGTACGAGCCAGCGGCCTTCGCGTCGATGCTCGACATCGATCCCGACACGGCGGTCGCGCGCGCCGCAGAACTACTGGAGCACGTCCGGCACACCGGTGCCGTCGGCGAGATCTTTGCGGCGTTTGCCGCCAAGCAAGGCGCGGCCGAGAAGTTGGCGGAGCAGCTGGAGGGGAGGCCGATTGATGAACTGCAGGGGACGATTCTGCGCACCAAATGGATCGCCACCGGGCTCGTCGACAAACACCTCGGCGCGGCGCTCGACCGGCTCGCGGGTGTGGGTCCTGGCGGCTACGAATATAGCGAGGCATTGATCGATCAACTCGTCGCGGCCGCGCGCGTGGGCGATGCGGCGAAGGGCGAAAGACATTTCAAAGCGGTCGTGATGGCCTGTGCATCGTGCCACAAAGTCGGTGATGCCGGCGGCAGGATCGGCCCCGATTTGTCGGCTGTCGGTAGCGGCGTGCCGCCCGAGCGCATCGTGACAGAATTACTGTGGCCAAGCAAGCAGGTGAAGGAGGGATTCGCCCTGCGGCGTTTTACGAAGAAGGACGGCACGGTCTTGCAGGGCTACGAGCAGAAGAGCCGTGACGAAGGCGTGGTGCTGGTGCGCGATTTCGCGACGGGGGCAATGCATGAGCTCCGAGCCGACGCCATCGCCAAGCGCGACAACATCGGAAGCCTCATGCCGCCGACTGCGCAAGGGCTGTCGCAGAAGGAGGTGGTGGATTTGTTGGCTTACCTTTTCGGGCTCAATGGGGAATAGACGCGCTACGCTGCGTCCCCGTGAAATACCTGGAAGCAGTCTCTCAACTTTGCAGACAAGCACCTCACGGAACGATGATCTTGAAATCGTGGTTCATCCTGGTAAGATCGGCCCTCCGTTATCGGAGTCGATCGGGCTCACTGATCACAAGCATTTCCTGAAAAAAGAAAAAATGAAAAAGTTCCTTCTTATTGCCTCAATCCTCGGGAGCGTAGAAATATCGATTGGGCAAATCACAAAGCCCAGCGACGCACCGAAGCCATTGCCACCGGCCGAGAGCGCAAAGCTCTTCGAAGTTCCGGAGGGGTTTCGGTTGGAGTTGGTTGCCTCTGAGCCATTGATCCGCCAACCCTCCGGAATGTGTTGGGATGAAAAGGGCCACCTTTTTGTCTCTGAATTGCACGGCTACAATCTGGAGGGCCAATACGACATCGAGGAACTGAACAAGACCGGTCAATTGGACAAGGTAGTCAGGCGCCTTGCCGCTCCCGCCGAAGCGATTCGGAAGGCGGAGAAAGAGCAGACCGGAACGGTGAAGCGGCTCATCGATACCAACGGTGATGGCGTCATGGACAAGGCTCAGGTGCTGGCTGACAAGCTCCCTGCCTGCATGGGGATCTGTCCGGCCAACGGTGGCATCATCGCCGTTTGTGCTCCCCACATCGTGTTTCTTGCGGACCCCGACGGCGACGGAAAGGCCAGGATTCGGAAGAGATTGTTTACCGGGTTCAAGACTGGCATTATCGAGCGCCGTATCAACTCTCCACAGTGGGGCCCGGACAACTGGATCTATGTTGATGGCGGACAGGGAGGCCGAATTTCCGGACCCAAGCTAGAGCAAGAGGTCGATCTCCCGGTCAGCGGGTTTCGCTTCAAGGCGGATGGTTCGGCCATTGAAGCGGTCAGCGGTCACACGGGGACCTACGGATTCACCTTTACCGGGGAAGGCGACCGCTTTGTCATTTCCACTCAAACCCCCGGCATCCAGATCGCGCCACTCCCCTGGAATTCCCTGTCCCGGAATCCGGACGTCGCGGTAGGAGCAGGGCGAGTTGGAGCGGCAAACTACAATCAATGCTATCCCATCAGCGAGGCCCATCCCTGGCGCACAAGACGCGCCGCCGATCCCGGGTTCAACAAATACTACAAGGACCGTTATGGCGCGACGGAATCGAAGCCCAATGGATATTTCACCTCGGCTTGCTCGCCTCTTTTTTATCAGGATATCGCCCTGCCCGGTCTGGAGGGACAGTTGCTCGCTTGCGCTCCGGCCCAAAATTTTGTTCATCGCGCCACCGTGTCGCGGGAGGGTTCACTCCTGAAACTGCGCCGCCCACCTGGCGAGGAGCAATCGGAATTTTTGGCTTCCCGTGACATCTGGTTTCATCCCATTCACCTTTCCATCGGCCCGTTCGGCGGAGTGTGGGTGGCCGACTATTATCGAGAAATCATTGAAGACTACTCGGCAATTCCACGCTATCTGCAACAGCAATATGGCCTCGATAATGGGAAAGACCACGGTCGGGTCTGGCGCTTGGTTCATGAGAGCATGCCAAAAGCGGGCCCCGTCGATATGTCAACGCTCGATCCCCTTGCCTTGGCAGGTGAAGTGACCAGCCCCCATTTCTGGAGACGTCAAACCGCCCGCCGCCTCCTGCTCGAAAAACGCGCAGACCAGATCGATGCCCCAACGCTTCGCGCGCTCGGGCACTCGATGAAAGCCGACAGTTCGGCGGCCGCGATCAACGTGCTCTACACCCTGGATGGGCTTCGTGGCCTCACCGACCAAGTCCTCAAATCTGGACTCAATCACGGTGAACCAGGTGTCCGCCGACACGCTTTGCGTCTTGCGGAAAGTCGATTCAATGACAACCCGTCTCTTCTAAAAGAGGCCATCGCTTTGTTGGATGACGAATCTTCAATCGTTCGCCTTCAACTCGCATTATCTCTGGGGGAAAGCAGCGACGAGAGCGCCCTGTCCGGGCTATCACGCTTGGCCAGACAACACGGCAACGAAAAATGGCTGGACGGTGCCATTCTCAGTTCACTCGGCGGACGTTGCGACCAAATGCTGATTTCACTACTGGAAAAACCGAGGGAACTCGGCCAGGCACGCGGACTCATCGCGCGACTCTGCCGCGCGGTCGCGACGCGACGCGAGCCGGAAGAGCTTTCCACAACGATCGAGAATGTCGCAGCCATCGAAGACCGTGCATTGCGACAGAAGTGTCTCCAGGGGCTGCTCGCATCGTTAAAATCGACTACCAGTATCAATCTCTCACCGAAGGCCCGGGAAGCGCTCGCAAAGCTTACCGTCAGCACAGAGGGCGACGTTCGGGTCTCCGCGCTCGAGTTGACGCGGGTGCTGCAACTGGAATCAACATCCGAGCGCGCCAAGCGGCTCAAAACGGCTCTCGCGGAAGTTGGTGACCTGCAATTGCCAGTCGAACAGCGCCTCGCTGCCGTCAGGGGATTGAGCGCCGAAAGAGACGTCAGTATCGCTGCCGCCCTGCTGCGAGCTTATCCAGCAGCCACGCCGTCTCTACGCAGGGAGATTCTTAAGAGCGCTTTCGCCAGACGCGATAACTTAGTCGTCGTGATCGAAGCCCTGGAGCAAAAGATTCTCGAGGCATCCGCGCTGAATACCATCCAACGAAATTCCCTGCGTGAACATCCCGACGCAAAGATCGCGGCACGAGCGAAGAAAATACTCACAGTTCCGCGCTCGGTAGACGAGCGCACCGTCAAGAGATTCCTCGCGGCGCTTGCACAAAAACGTGACCCGGTCGCCGGGCGAAAACTCTTCAGCCTCCACTGTGCTCTCTGTCATCAAGCAAATGGGATCGGCTTTGCGGTTGGCCCGGATCTCACTTCGGAGTTTCGCCGGGCAGAACAAACGATGGTGCATGATATCCTGGCGCCGAGCGACAAAATCGTGGCGGGACATGAAACCTACACCGTCGAGACCAGCGACGGCAGAATCACGGTGGGCATCCTTGCCCACGAATCAGCGGGAAGCCTGACTCTGAGTCTGCCAGGCGGGCAGAGAGTAGACGTTCTTCGTAAGGATATTCGCTCGCTCAAATCACTTCCGATTTCACTCATGCCCGAGACGCTTCGCGAGGCCCTCAGTCCCGGTGATGTCGCCAATGTGATCTCCTGGCTGAAGAAACTCCCATCGCGCAGGGTGCTCTTTGACGACGCCCCGGGATTTGTGGATCTGCTCAAAGAGGGAAGCGGGACTGCCACCATCGTCACCTCGGACAAGTATTCCGGATCGGCCTCCCTGCGCCTTTCCCATTCACAGAGATACTCGGTGCGAATTCCGGGTTGGGCATTCGCGATCCGGGAAAATCCCGGCCCCGGAGAGTATCGTTATCTCCGCCTCGCCTGGAAATCACCCAAGGTGGATGGCGTGCTGATCGAACTTGCCGACAATGGAAGCTGGCCGGCGGCGGACAACCCAAAGCGGCGGTATTTCAGCGGCAAAAACACCACCCCGTGGGAAGCCACTCAAGTGGCCGCTGAAAGCCCCTCCGACTGGACCGTGGTGACCCGGGACATGTGGAAGGATTTCGGGGATTTCACCCTCACCGGCATCGCTCCAACCGCGATGGGTGGTCCCGTTTGGTTTGATCAGATTGAACTGCTGCAGGAGAAGTAAGTGATTTGCTTGATGGCCTGAGGACCTGCCAACTGTAGACTGGACCGATTATGAAAAACCAAATTTTACCTCCGCTGATCCTCCTTTTCGGATTGGCTCTCGTCCTGACCGCTCTTTCCGCTGACAAAGGGAAGCCGAAGCCGACCCGAAAATTGCTCCCCATCCCGGACAAGCTCGTGGTCCTGACTTTCGACGACGGCAACAAGTCTGACTTCGACAACGTGCCCAAGGTGCTGAAGAAACACGGATTTGGCGCCACCTTCTATGTCACCGAGGGATTAGGCTTTCTCAAGAACCCGCAGAACTACCTCTCCTGGGAGCAGATTCGCCAACTCCACGAAATGGGCTACGAAATTGGAAACCACACCCAGCATCACCGCAACGTCACTCGCTTAAAAGCGGAGGAGTTTGAGGCATCGCTCGCACACATCGACAAGCGTTGTGCCGAAAATAAAATCACCAAACCGGTGACGTTCTGCTTCCCTGGATTTCAGGACAATCATGCCTCCGTGAAAGTGTTGGAGAAGCATGGCTTTCTTTTTGCCCGACGCGGTGTGGGGCCCGAATACAAAGACCCCGGCAAAGGAGCAAGAGGTCCGGCCTATGATCCCAAAGTCGACGATCCTCTCCTTGTTCCCACCACCGGCTACGCCGGACCCGATTGGAAAATGGAAGACCTCAAATGGGCGGTCGATCAGGCCGAGAACGGAAAGATCACCGTGCTCTGCTTTCACGGCATCCCCGCCATCGAGCATCCCTGGGTCAATACTGACCTCAAAGATTTTGAAAAGGACATGCAGTATCTCAAGGACGAGGGCTGCACCGTGATTGCGATGCGCGATCTCGCCAAGTATGTCGATCCGAATCACCGCCCCCACAAAGCGGACCCCTACCAAGCGGTTCGCACACGGGTCGCGGAGATGAAGAAAATGGCTGCTGAAAAGGAATAGCTCAGGGAAGATTCCTTGCAGTCAGGCGGTAGAGTAAATCACCACTCACCCACTCAACCCAAGAAAGTTCAAAATGCCCATCATTCTCCCACCAATCACTCGTCGTCAATTCATTCAGGGCTCGCTCGCTCTTGGCAGCACTGCGATAATGACCTCGCGCGCGTTGGCAGCCGCGGAGAGCGAACGTGTTGAGGTGGACCAAAACCGAGTTGCCTTGCTTGCGGATACGCACATCAGTGCCGATCCAAACCGTGTCTACCCGGGTACGAAGTGGCCTGGTTCGCCGGTCAAGGAGTCCGAGCATGAAAGCGTGAATATGACGAACTGCCTTGTGCAGACGGCCAAGAGCGTAATCGCACTCAATCCTCGACCCGCTCACCTGATCGTCAACGGCGACTGCACCTTCGGCAGGGGTAGTGAAGCCGAGTATAAACAGTTTCTCAAGCTTGTGGAGCCGATTCGTGCCGCGGGCATCACCATTCATGTGACAATCGGCAATCACGACAATCGTGAGAATTTGTGGAAATTGATCCCGTTTCTTAAGAAAGAGCAGATGGGCCTTCAAGCGGACGTGATTGAACTGCCACACGCGAACCTCATCCTGCTGGATTCAGGAAATGGATCCCTAGGAGACAAACAGCTGAACTGGGTCGCCAAACAGCTCGACGAACGAGCGGATAAGCCCGCCCTCATCTTTAGTCACTACAACCCGTATAACAACCGCGGCGTGCGTCCCATCAAGGGCATGCGTGATGGACCGTCCCTGTTGAAACTTCTTGCCGAACGAAAGCATGCCAAGGCCTATTTCTATGGTCACACGCATGAATGGCAGCATGATCAACGGGATCATCTCCATCTCATTAACCAACCGGCAGTCAGCTACTATTTCGGAAAAGGCCTTGCCCATGGCTGGGTCGATATGAAGCTCACTGAAACTCTCGCTGACCTAGAGCTGCACTGCATCAACCGAAAACACACACAGCACGGTAATCGGAGAGAGATCATCTTCAAAGACAAGAAGACATAGAATCATTGAGCTCGCAAAACCTTTGTCTGATCACAAACCGGTGTGGGCAGAAATAGTATTTCCTCGAAAACTCGAGATGCCGAAAACGCAATAGGAGATAGAAGATACCCACCCCCTCTGCTCCGCTCCAAAGGCGGCTTCAAAGCCCTCCCGCCAAAAGCAAATTCCTGCAATCTACCCTTCTATTGAAAGACACCATGGAGCAACTGCGTCCTAAGGTGACACAGAATATAATGAAAGACGGCATGATCACTTCATTAAAGGCATTTTGGCGAGGGACGTTTGCCTTGGGTGTGGTAATACCGACTCAGATGAAACCGAGGAAGATTCGAGGCCGTGTTACGAAGCTTGCTCTTAAGCTTGCTTTCGCAATCACTCTTATCTTTCCGGCGCCAGCACAGGTTGAAAACCCTTCTACAAGGGTGGGCGACTTTAAGAAAGGGATTCAACCCATTCTTGAACAGCATTGCTACGATTGCCATGGTCGAAAAAAGACCAAGGGCAAGGTCGATCTCACCGAGTACACCTCATGGGAAGATCTCGAGAAGAATCCCCAACTGATCGAAAAAATGCTCGAGGCATTGGGCAAAAACGAAATGCCTCCCGAAGAGAAAAAGCAGCCCAGTGACAAGCAACGAAAATTCATGGTATTGGAGCTGGATAAGGCCTTCAAAAATGCCGTGGCGCACGGCCAGCCGATGATCCCTTTAAGACTGCGACGCATGAATCGCTTTGAATATGGCAACGCGGTCAAGGATCTCTTTGATCTTAAATCCTGGGTCTATTCCATCAACGATCGCATCATCAGGAATCACAACGATTATTTCAGGCCGGAATCAGGCCAGATGCCCAAGGTCGTCAGAGTCGGCAATCGAATCATGGGACTGCAGCAATTGCTGGAAGATCGCTTGCTGGGTGTAGTGGCCTTTCCCAAGGATCCTCCGGCAGAAAATGGTTTTAACAATCGTGGCGATCACCTGAGTTTGACTCCAGTCCTCATGGAATCGTTTCTGGAACTCAGTCGGTCCATCGTGCATGCAGAAAATTTCGAAAAGAACTGTGGGGTTTGGGATGAGTTGTTTGATGATCCATCGAGCACAAAACCGAAGACCCGAAAGGCTTCCATTGCCGTCGACAAATCGGTCGCGACGCAAAGCACCGGACTGACAATCAGTGCCTGGATCCGCCCATCCAAAACGACTGACGAATGGCAGACCATCGTCCGCCGGGAGGATTCATGGCGCCGCCAACTGTTGAGCATCGGAAGGACAGGCGACACCTGGGGGCTCTGGATGGGCGCTGGCATCGCAGGTCGTTATGAAGAATTCGGCGCCTCGGTGGAACCCAAAACGCTCGGCGACGGCAAATGGCATCACGTTGCCGGGACTTTCGACGGCCAACAGATGAATCTCTACGTGGACGGAAAGCAGGTCGGCAGCAAGGCGATTGTGGGCAAGCTCAATATGCAAAGCACAGGGCCGATGGCGATCGGCTCGTATGATGACCGCGAGCCCTTTCATGGAAGCCTGAACGACATTCGCCTCTACCGATCCGGATTGAGCAAACTTCAAATCCAAAGCATTGCGGCAGGGGACCAGGGCGTCGCCAAAGTGGAGATGGTGGGCAGCTGGAAACAGCCCGATGAGCTCAGGCCAACACTCAAGCAACCGATTGAGGAAATTGCGCATCAGCGAATCGAGAAATTTCTTCTAAAGGCGTTCAAATCTCCCGCCGATGAAAAGACTCTGAAGCTCTACACGGGGTATTTTGACAAACAGTACCAGAAGAGCAGTGATTTCACCCGGAGCATGAAAGATGTCGTGTCGGCGGCCATGGCTTCTCCGAGGTTTATTTTCGTTCACAACGAAACAGATCAGGCGTCCCCCAATCAGGCCTCATTCAATCTTGCCACGCGTCTCTCGCTGTTTCTATGGAGCTCTATTCCCGACGATGAACTTCTGGAATTGTCAGGGAAAGGGAGGCTTCACGAGATCGCGGTGTTGAACGAGCAAGTGGATCGCATGCTCAATCATCGTCGTGTGAAAAACTTCTGCGACAGCTTTGCCCCTCAGTGGTTGAAGCTAAACAATGTCGTGTCGGCATCACCTGATTTCAAAGCGCACCGAGAATATTACTTTGGGGGCGACGACAAAATCTCCTACAAAAGAGGGATGCATATGATGTTGGAGCCGCTCTTGAATTTTGAGACGGTCTTCATTGAGAATAGGCCAATTTCGGACCTGGTGGATTCCGACTTCACTTACCGCAGTCACTTGTTGAGCGAATGGTATCAGGGCAGGGCGGCGACCTATGGAATCAATGTGAACCTGCGCGACATTGAGTTCACGCGGACGCCGCTCAACGACCGAAAATATGGCGGCGTGATCACGACAGGAGCTGTCATGGTGATGACCTCAAGTCCGTCTCGATCACTGCCAATCACGCGAGGTGCTTGGGTCTCTTCGGTCATCTTCAACGATCCTCCCGAGCCTCCGCCTGACGATATTCCTGACTTAAAGGCGGATGACGAAACGCTTCAAAGGGAAGGTTTGACGGTTCGGCAAAAACTGAAACAGCACAGCAGTGACACGCAATGTGCGGGCTGCCATAAAAAGATCGATCCCCTTGGGTTTGTCCTGGAAAATTACGATTTGCTGGGTCGGTGGAGGGACGATTACCGAACCGGCTTGAAGGTGGACGCCAGCGGAACATTGTTTGGCAAACATGAGTTTAAGGATATCGTTGGATTCAAGGACGCGGTCCTCGCTGAAGAAGACGTATTTGCGAAGGCCTTCGTGGGGCACCTTCTCTCGTATGCCTTGGGGCGAGAACTGACTTTTGCTGATCGAATTGCGATCGGTGAAATCGCAGAGGCGAGCGAAAAAGATCACTACAGAATGAGATCCGTCATCAAAAACATTGCGGCCCATCCAATATTTACCCAAATTACAAAGGAATGAGATCTATCGACCGTCGAAAATTTCTACTTGGGGCCAGCGGCAGCGTAATGGCTCTCCCTTGGCTGGAGATGTATGCCGCGGATCCGAGAACTAAGAAAGAGACAGAGCCGCCATTGCGTTTCGCCTCATTTTATTCGCCGATGGGCTTTGTGAGAGATCACTTTTTCCCGGAAAAGGACAACCCTGACTTTCTCTCGATGCCCACCCTGAGCCCCCTCAAAAAAGTGGGCAGCAAAGTCACCCTCATCACCGGGTTGTCCCGGGTCAATGTGAGAGGGGTCGATGTTCACAATCAATGCAGTTCCTGTTACCTCTCCTCGGCCGATCCTCATGGCAAGCTCAAGTCGCCCTACCCGATGGACCGGACGTTGGACCATCTCATCGCAGACCAGGTGAGCCATCGGACGCCCATTCGATCCATGGAGTTGAACTGCAATAGTTTCAAAGATCTCAAGGAATCGATCTATTTGGACAACATCTCCTGGTATGGCCCGGAGCATGTCGCGACCGCGATGAAAGATCCCCTTCAGGTCTATCAGCGTCTTTTCAAGACGAGCAACTCGGACAAAGACATCACCGATTTGATTTTGGCAGATGCCGCCAACTTCAAGAGGAATCTGACGCATGACGACAAGGACAAGTTGGATGAATACTTCGATTCAGTGCGAGAAATCGAACAACAGATTGAGAAGTTGAACAAGTACTACCGTGTCCACAAGAGAGCGGACGTGACGGAACCCGATGAAGAGCCCATGACCCGCGGGGAATACATCAGACTGATGGGAAAACTCCTTGTGGTGGCATTTCAAGGCGACCTGACTCATGTCGCCACCTTCATGCTTGCGCCCGAGAGGTGGGGTTCGCCGCAGCTCTACCATGAATTGAACTTTTCCAAATCTCATCATGGACTCACGCACGGCCAGAACGACAAAAGTGTGAAGAACTATCTGGTGCAAGTGGACCGGTTTTACGTGGAGTTGTTCGCGGAAGTTCTCGAGCAGATGGATGCGATCACGGAGGGAGAAGGGACGCTCCTGGATCATTCCATGGTCACCTTGGGTTCAGGATTGGGTGATGGAAGGGATCACACCATGAATGAACTCCCCATCATCGTGGCGGGCTCTGCCAACGGTAAACTCAAGACAGGTCGCATCCTCAATTGCCCCGAAAATACCCCTCTGGCAAATCTGTGGTTGTCACAAGCACAATTGATGGGGACGGGCATGACGCAGTTTGCCGATAGTACCGGACCATTGAAGGGCTTGCTCGTTTGAGCCGAATCCAAAGGGCGTGTCAGTGATTCAATTTACGGACGCAGCAAGGGCGGCCGGACGAATACCGTTCCTCGGTTCGCTTCCATGTCTGGGGCTGGGATGAGAGCGGTTGGTTCATCAAACAGCCAGAAGCCTACCGCAACCAGTGGCTCGAATACGCTTACGGTTGGGTGCGTAAAACGGATCCCAACAGATTTTTCCAACTCCCATTGCGGCGCTTCGAGCACTACAGCGCCAGCATGACGCCGCCAAAAGGCCAGCGACAAGAAGGGTCAATCAAGGCGATCTGGGCGGCGAGAAATTCGCGGTAGGATTCCGCTCGCGCTGGCACGCAGGCTAGCATTCACGGACGACCTCAGGTTTTGCTCTTCGGCGTTGCCTTTGTCGGTTGGAACAGCAGACTGTAGCGTCATAAAAATGAATCCCCCAATCTCTCTGACCGCCTTTCTAGCTGCGCTCGTTCTCCTATTCTATCTTGGTGCTGGGCGGGCATCTGCGCAGGCTCCCAGTCCGGCGCAGATGCATCTGAACCAGCAGCCCAATTCGATCTCGTTCCGTCTCACCGGAATCCCGGAGGCTGACCTTGGCCCATGGGTTTTGCAATCGTCCGGGGATCTCGAGATCTGGGAGGATTTAGCTTTCTTTGGGAAATCTGCCGCTCCCGGGACAGATCTTGAACTGGAATTGGCAAAGGCTTCGATACCACAGGCTGGAAGCACGCAGCAGTTTTTCCGCGCACGCCACCTCGAGTCGGATGACCGGTTATTGCGGGAATTTCTCGCAGCGCGTGACGTCTGGCGTCGCTCGGGCATCAATCGCTACAACATGGAAGTGCGCTGGAATCTCTCGTGGTTTACCTGGCATGGCACGGTCACGGTCCATGCCGGCCAGGTGGCATCTTCCGAAACCCTCTCCACCAATTTTTTCGAGCCGCCAGAGCCGAAGACGATGGATGAATGGTTCGACCATCTCAAGCGCTTCATCGACCAGCCGGCGGATGAGATCATCGTCACCTACGACCCGGTTTTCGGTTACCCTAAATCGGTCTCCATCGACGAGGACTTTAGGATCGCCGACGAGGAACAGAGCTGGTCGATTCTCGATTTTCTGCCGGGACGCTGAGGTTAGATAATTAGCGAGGATACCGGTCCACGCTGGGGCAGCCCCTCACGTTCGAGTTCAAAATCAGGATCACCGAAGTGCTCGATCGGATCGCCGTAGGCATTCAGAATCGAAGTGTAGAAATTTCCGATGGTTCCATGTCCCGGATTCCCGTAGTCAGGCATGCGGATATAGTTCCCGGGAATGTTCAAGCGTCCGCCACAGCCTCCGAGCACGAGGAAAGGCCACTCGTGCAAGGCTCCGTGGTGGGCTTCGCCAGCATCGCTCAGATAGACGATCATGGTGTTGTCGAGCATCGTCCCGTCGCCCTCGGGAACGCTGCCTAATTTTGCGGCGAGCCCTGCCATCAGCTTGATATGGTAACTACGAATTACGTCGCGGCACTCCTCGGAACTCTTTCCATTCGACCCCGTCCCGTGGCCAATTGCGTGCACGTTTTGCTCCGTCAATCCGAGTCCGCGGTAGACGTGTTCAAGGTTGTCCATGCGGATCGTCACGCCGTTACTCAAACCGGTGATGAGACATGAAGCCGCGAGCGTGAAGTGAGATTCCAATCGATCAGTTCCGAGTTCAGAGGCGAAGGTATCGGTTAATTCCGGCGCGCCATTTTTGATGACCTCCTGCATCGTCGCAAGTTTCTTGCGCCTCTCCTGAAGTTCTTCGAAGGCGAGCAAGTAGTGATTGAGCTTGTCCTGCTCCGGGGCTGTCACTTCTTTTTGCAGGCGCCTGATATCATCGGAGAGAAAATCGAGCATCCCCGACTCCAGGTCGTATCGTTTGCGCCCCTGCGCGGATCCCAGCGCGGATCCGAAGAGCTGGTCGTAAGCTTGATCCGGACTCGCCTGGAAGGGAAGTTCTCGCCCGGCAGCGAGCGCCGAAAGGCCCGGGTAGATCGTTCCTTGCGGGATCGGGTCGCCCGCCCCACCGACGGCCCGTCCGCGCAAGGCGAGTCCGACGTGGCCGAAGGGGCTGGGCTGTCTGGACGAGAGGCGGGTGTCGATCGTCGCCCGGAGGGGATTTCCGCTCGAAGTCTCGCTGGGAGAGGCATGCACTCCCATTGCCCCGAAGTAGGAAGTATGTCCCGCGAGGCACATTTTCCCGGAGAACCCTTGCACGATCCCGAGCTGATCCTTGAACGGTTCGAGGGCCTTCAAACTATCCGGTAGGGCGTGATCCTTTAACGATGCCACGAGTGGAGTGGCCGCCACAGGTTTCTTGTCGAGCAAGGTTTTTGGGGTGATCGCGGCAGGCGTCAGGCCGCTGGACTTTACCAGAAATACGAAGCGCTGTGGAAACGCCTCGGGTGATCCCGTGACCTCAGCCGCAAGCTGGCGTACTAATGGCGACAATAGTAATCCGCCGCTACCGAGCGAGAGACTTTTCAGAAATGTTCGGCGTGTCGGGGTCATGGTTTCGCTTGTTTCCGGTAAATGAATGAGTCCGAGCTGATCAGTGATACCAGCAGTGCCTGAAAGCTCCCGCCATTTTTTAGATAGGCCTGATCAGCAGCGATGAGAGTTGCTGAGTCGCTCGGCATCTCGTTGCGTCCCATCCAGTAACGGAAGGCGTGGCGCACAAACGATTGCCGCACGCGCTCCGACTGCCCCAGACGCTGAACCAACTCCACGGCGCTCCTAACATCGCCATCAAGACGGTCGTCGCCAGTCGAATCGAGGTGACCACTCGCGTCGATTGGTCTGCCGCTCACCTTGTCAGTTGTGCGGAAGCGCCCGAAGTCATCGTAGGCTTCAAATGTCATTCCCAGCGGGTTCATCTTTTTGTGGCACCGCCAGCACTCTTCCTGTCGGGTGGGTCGAAAGCGCTCTCGCAAGGTCTTCTTCGGATCTTCCGGAACAACCGCGTTCACCGTGATCGGCACATCGGGAACATGGCCGGCCAGCAGCCGTTCGCGGATCCACTTGCCGCGTGTAATCGGGTTCGTCTCGGTATTTTTCGAATGCGCGATCAGCCAGGCTGGGTGGGTCAAGAGCCCTGCACGCTGTTTCGGGTTGAGCTCAAATGGCTGTTCCGTCGGGCAATCGAACTGATCGAATTTGAGATTGTAAGCGTTTAAGAAGAAGCGCTGGTCATGGGCCGAGGTCAGGTTTCGCTCGCGTTCGCCCTTCATGAGAGTGAACTGCGCCAGCATCGGGCGGATCCCATTCTGATAACAAACCGGCAGATATCCCATGTAGTCTTTGATGAGCCCACCACTCATGCGGTGCTTCGCCGGTTGGGTGCGGAAATAGGGATGCAAGGCCTCGATGTCCGCGCGGACTTCTGGCTTGAGCTCGTATTTCAATTCCTTCCACGGCTTGTCCTTCCAATAGTCGTGCAGCAGGCGCAGGGCTGCCAATCGTTCCTCGAGTTCCTGCGGGTCGCCTTCGGAACCGAAGTGCCCGACAAAGTATTTCTTCGTCGTCAGCAGCTCGTGCAAGACATCGTGATCGCGCTCGAGAATGTGCAGCACCAGCAGATCCGCCTCGTGGACAAGCTGGTAAGGAACGTTCCCCCAGTCGTAGTTTTCGTAACGCTTGGCGTCTTTGAAAACATCCGGGGCGCGGTGGTATCCAAAAAACTCCTGGAAAAATCGCAAGATCTTCGGCTTGGCGATCTCGTCCTCGTCGAGGATTCGTTCGACTTGCGTCCGGACACTCTCTGTCGTCTCGAGCTTCGCCTCCCACAGCGCCGCATCTGGTGGATCATCGGTGAGGGCGAAACTGATCGCGAAGGCTAGCTCGTTTTTTGACAGTCGACGCCGACTATCTTGATCTTCCGGGCCGAGGCCCAACTCCATGCGATAGATTGCCTCTGGTATCAGCGCGATCGCTTTCAGGCAAACCGCCATTCCCTCGCGCACGCTCTTCGCCTCAGCGATCGTGCGCAGCATGTAGGTCCGGTAGCGCACCAATTCGGCAGCAGTCGGCGGACGCAATATGAGCATTTTAAATTGGTGCCGGACCGCAGCATCGATTTGCTCGTTGTTCGGTTTCTCCGATTCTAAAACTGCCCGCAATGCCTCTGCGACATCGTTGCTCAGCTGGTGTTCAACGATGGTGCGCGCATTGCGAATCAGCGTTTCGAGCGTCGCCGAGTCCGCGAAGAGATCCGCCGCGTAGTCGTTGATCCCAGGCCTCTTCTCCAGGGCGAAGGGCTGTCGCACTCGCTGTAGTTCCTCCCAGTGGTGTTTGAGAATACGATCCTTGGTGCGCTCGTAGATATTTGGATTGATACGCCACAGGCGAGGCGGCGAGAACGGCAGATCCTTGATCTCGCCGCTGAAAAGTTTCTCATGCTCGATGTGGTTGCCGAAGGCGAACTGGCTCAAGAGATGTTGCACGCGCTCAGACGACTGCGCCTTCTCAAGCTCTCCGCCGATCCAAGCCACCGCCTTGGCGCGATCGTCAGCGGCGGGTTGCACCTTCGCATCTTCCGGCGGCATCTCACCGCTGCTCAGCTGCTCATGGATGGCATTCCAAGTTTCGAAGTCGTGCCCGAGTGCGATTTTTCCTCCCATCTGGTCAAGGCGGATTCCGCCTTTTGCTTTCTTGGCACCATGGCACTTGACGCAATTGGATTCGAAGAATGTTTGGACGAAGTCCCCGTGCGCAATCGAGGGCGATGTCTCATCTTTTGCGGCGGCCGGAACAATTCCTCCAAGCATCAGCATGACTGATACCAGCAGCTGCGGCGCGTTGAGAGAGATCGAGGAAGTGATGGCGCAACGATACCCCTGAAGCATGGCAGGGTTCAAGGCGGAAGAGAAATCCTGCATCCCCTCCCCTCCCCTCACTAAGTTTCCGAATCATGAAAACTCGGACTGCGCATTCTCGTAGTCCCAAAATATGATTCGTTTCTTGTCTGCAGCCTGCCTAGCGGCACTCGGAGCCCTGTTCCTTGTTCCCGCCCTTCCTGCTGCAGAGATCACTCCCGATACCATGGCCCAAGAAGCCGCGCATCTCGACAAGCTCATCCGCTCCGTTCTTCAAAGCTCCGGGAAAAGCGCACCCGCTCCCGTCGACGATGCCACCTTTCTCCGGCGCGCCTCGCTGGTCGCCAGCGGACGCATCCCCACCCTCGCCGAAATCCAGGAGTTCACGACCGATCCAGCCGCCGACAAACGCCATCACCTCGCCTCCCGGCTCTATCAATCGAAAGGCTATCAGAGCCACATGAACAACTGGCTCTACGACCACTTGCGACTCGACGGGGTGAAACTACAGGGAGGATATTTCAGCTCCAACGCTCCCCTCATCAAATGGACGCGGCAGGCCGTGCGCGAAAACAGAAGCTGGAAGGCCATGACCCAGGAGTTGCTTTCAGCCCGTGGCAACGGATGGACCGGCTCGGGAG
>JAPKCM010000104.1 GCA_028822935.1 Akkermansiaceae bacterium | reverse complement strand
TCCTAGTCCTAGTCCTAGTCCTGCTCTTCTTTTTATCCTTCTTCTTTTTTGAAGTCTTTTCCGCTGCGGCTTTCTTGGTGGCACTTTTCTTTTTAGATTCCGGCTTGATCTCTGAATCAGGGACTATCTTGGGTTCCTCTTTTTGTTGGGGCGCTGATGCCTGTAAGCTCTCTTTCTTGAGGACCAATTTGAGAAGAAGGAAGGTAGCGACGAGGCTGATGGCCGGGGTGAGGACCCACCACTGTTGTGCCGTCGTTGCCAGGATGGGAGCGAGGGGGACGAAGAGAAGAGCTAAGGGTTTCTTTGTCTGGAGGACAAGAGCGAGGAGAATCAGGATGGAAATCTCGATCCAGCAGGGGAGGCGGTGGAAGGAGATTGGAGCGCGCGGTAGTCGTGAGCCGAGGTGGCTGAGGGAAAAATCAAGTTGCCGAAGATGGACGGGGTCGTTTTGAGAGATGAAGACGACTTTCGATGGGGAAGGTTGCTTTTCGGGGTCGATGAGCGCTTCCATAGGCGTCGTTTCTCCGAGTTCCGCTCTGCGGGGGATCTCGATGGTTCCGTCCTCACGAAGGGGAAGGACGGGGCCGGTGGTGCCGATTCTGAGCTGCCCGTTTTTGGATAGAGAAACATCGGCAGGCGCGTGGCCGGTGTTTGCGATCAGGGAGGCGAGCTCAAGAGAGGGGAGAATGCGATCTCCCCAGCGAGCGAGGATGGGGAGGGAAATGGTGTCGTTCTCGATTTGGGGTTGGGAGTTCTCGAGAAGGCGAAATCCATAGAGCTTTCCGGTGGCGGAAGGGTCGGAGGTGACAGCATTGACTTCGGGAATGAGCGAGATGTCGGTCTCGATATTCCCGGAAGGTAAGACTGATACCTTCAGGTAGTCAGGGAAGGGCTGGGGAGTCGAATCAAGCCGAAGGGTGATTCCCAGGGCAGAACTCGGGAAGCTTGCGATTTCGTGATCGAGGGCACGAAGTTCGAGTTCCACCGAATCTTCCCAGGAGAGAAGGGTGGAGACGGTGGCATGATCGGCCCCGTGGGTTCGAACTGCATTGAGAGCGAAGAGCCAATCGGTGACGGAGGAATCGTCCGAGGTGGAGAGGGCGCGGATGGCTTTCTTTTCGGAGTTATCATGGCTGATATCGAAGACGCGGACTTGGAATTCCTTGAGCGGTTCGCGCTCGACGAGGGTGTCATTCTTTTGGGGAAACCAAAAGAGGGCATGCTCGAGCTCGATCAGTGGTTTTAGGTGGGGAAGCTTGAACGACAAGGCCACTCCCAGCGCAAGGGGGAGGAGGCAGAGGAGGAGTTGTTGTCGGCGGGCTGCTTTCAAGAGAGCGATTTATGAACCGCTTGGCGTGCCGGGGGAATTCGAAAATGAGGGCACTAGAGGTATTCTTTCAGGCTGTCTTCGAGTGGAGTGTCATGGATGACTTTCTTAAGCCCGGCGACGGCGGCGGGAATTTGCTCAAGATACCACTCGTTATTCTGGTTGTGACCTAGGTTAGCGAAGGCTCCGAGGGCCTGCATGAGGCGCTGGACGGCGCAATCCTTGAGGATGGGCTCGATAGGCGTGTCCTCAGTTACTTCTTCCCAGAGTTCGAGCATTTTTTCGCGATCTTCGGCGGTGTGCGCCATGTAAGGATCGTAAAGGAGCGAGGCGAGGTCGTATTCCTGTCGGCCCATGCGGAGGCCCTGGAAATCGATGACGTAGCATTTTCCGTCTTTTAAAAGAAGGTTCTGCGATTGGTAATCGCGGTGGACCATGTGTGGGGAGGTGGCTCCGAGGCGCTTGCTGAGACCTGCTAAAATGGGGTCTTCCCGGAGGGGCGTGCCGTCTTTTTCAAGGTGGGTTTCGACGAAGTGCTCAATGAAATATTCCTGCTCCCACTGATACATCGCGGCATCGAATTTCGGCTGAAGGGCGAAGTCCTTGGGCGGGCGGGTGTAGAGGAGCTTATCGAGTTGCTCAAAAGCGCAGCGATAGTAAGGCTCGCGGACTTCCCAGGGTTTCCCTTTTAAAGAGGTGAGATCGATGTCGCCGAGATCTTCGACGAGGGCGACGTGGCGGCCGATATTATCGTAAAGAACTTCGGGGACATTGAGGCCCGCGCTTTCGAGGAATTGGCCCACAGGGAGGTAGTTTGCGTTGTCAGAGCGCTCGAGGGTGTAGTGGACCCCGATTAAGTTCATATAGCCCTCCGGCTTGATGCGGATGATGGTGCGACCGGATGCGCCCTTCTGGATGGGCTCCATGAGAACCTTATGCGTCGGCTCAAGATTGAGGTGGGCACGGACGGCAGTCAGAAGGGTGTCGGCAGGCATGGTGAAGGGGGAGGAGTGTTTATAGGTCGGCGTTCGTGTGAATGCCGGTTGCGGAGGAATTGCTGTGAACGACGCACTTTGTCAATTCCGCATCTGCTGAAACGCTCGTTCCGGGCCAGAGGATGGAATCCGTCACGACGGTATTTTCGCCGATTCGGCAGCCGTCGCCGACCCAGGAATTAGTGACTTTTGCTGAAGAATGGACCTCGGCGGAGGGCGAAATTTGAGCTGGTTTGTGGAAACTGGCTTCGAGATAGCTCTCGCGTTCGCCGAGATCGAGCCAAGAGCATTGCTTCACATTGTAGGCTCCGAGCTGCTTTTTCGAAATCAGCTCGAGAAAAGCGGGAATCACGGAGATTTTTTCGTGATCGGGAATCAGATTGAGGATTTCGGGGTCAATACAGTAAATACCGGTGAACTGGTGAGTCCCCGGTTTACCGTGGACCATTCCTTTGATGTCCGTGACTTGGTATCCCTCAAGGGCGAGATGTTGGGCCGGACCATCTTGCCTGACGGCCAAGGTGGCGATGTTGTTCCCCATCATGTGTCCCGTGATGAGCTTATCGAGGGGGAGGTCGGTGAGGATGTCTCCATTGTAAACGAGGGTGGAATCGTTTCCGATCCACTCGGCGATATTTTTGATGCCTCCCCCGGTTTCGAGAAGGTCGGGCTCGTAGAAGAAGCTCAGGCTGGCACCGCGATAGGTCGCATCGGGGAAGGCGGCGGGCCATGCCTCTGGAAGATGGTGGGTGTTGATCGCGATCTCAACAATTCCGGCCTTGATGAGATGGTCCATGGCATGGGTGATCAGAGGCCGGTTTTCCAAAGGAATGAGAGGCTTTGGCAGAGTGTCGGTGAGAGGCTTGAGGCGAGTGCCGAGTCCGGCTCCGAGAAGAAATGCTTTCCGCATGAGAGCGAGGTAGCATGAAAGGACGAAATTTGAAAACTGTGAGCTAAGTTTTGCAAGATCGACAGTCTTGTCACATTACCAAGGCCGTGAAGTCCGCGATTTACTCTCTTCTTTTAGCCTCGCCCGTGCTTGCTCTGCCTGAGGGTTACGAGATTTCAACTTGGGCCGAGCCCTTTGAGATCGAATATCCCACTGCAATTACGGCGGCTGCCGATGGCACAGTTTATGTTTCCTGCGATCGGAATGGATCTCTGGGCGCTCTTGACACAGGCTCGAAGTCCGCTGGCGAAGGATCGTCATCGTGATGCGATTCAGAAAATTTTGGCCAAGAACCCTCGTGAAGAGGGGCTCTTTTTGGCTCTTGCCGATTTATTGTTACCTGGATTTGAGGCGCAGATTAAGAACGCGATTGAGAGTGATAATGACACCTTGATTATGGCAGCGAAGCGGGCTCGAAAGTTGATTCAGGAGGCGGGTGCTTCTTCTGGAAAGCACGTGGCAGAGTTGCAGTCGGACGAGGTGATGAAGTTGGTGCTGAAAGGGCAGGGGAATGCGGAGAAGGGGAAAAATCTCTACATGCAACAAGGGTGTATTGCTTGTCATGCGGTGGATCAAGAGGCGGTGCAAAAGGGACCCTATCTGGGATCGGCTGGAAGTAAGTTTACGAGGGACTATTTGATCCAATCGATTCTCGATCCCAATGCGGTGGTGGCCCAAGCCTTTCAAACCGAGCTGGTCACGCTCAACGATGGCACGGCTCACATGGGCTTTGTGACACGGGAAGAAGATGGGATTGTCGATCTTCGTGATATCGCGGGAGCAGTGAAGCAGCTTAAGGAAAGCGATATTAAGAAGCGCGATCATCAAGCGACCTCGATGATGCCTCCTGGGCTGGCGTTGGGGCTCACGGTAGAGCAGTTTATTGATCTCATCGACTACCTTGGGAGCTTGAAAGAGGGCGGAAAGTAGAAAACTTCCCTCTTGTGAGAAGGGGTGCGCTTCGGCATCTTTTTGCTGATGCGTTTTTTCCTTTTGTTCACTCTTACTCTTTCTTCCAGTCTCATGGCCCTCCCTCCCGGACTTCATACCGACGAATCAAAGGTTCCCGACTTCGAGCTTCCTCTTCTTTTTCCAGAAGGGACGAGCGCAGCTGAGTGGAATGACGATCTGCGGGCGGAGACACTGGCGCTCTTTGAAAAAGAGATGTTCGGTAAGGTTCCGGCGATCAGTAGAAAGGCTTCTGCCAAACTTGGGAAGAAAGTGCCCGATTTTTTGAACGGAAGGGCGGTTCTTCAGGAGGTCGTGGTTTCTCTTGTGGGTAAAGAGGAAGGCCCGAAACTGAATCTATTGATCATTACGCCAAGTTCGGCGAAAGGTCCGATGCCCGTTTTCCTGGGGCTCAATTTTAAGGGGAATCATACCATCCATGCCACCGAGGAGATCACGGTTGGCGTGGAGAGTCAGGTTGCGCGTGGAGAACGGGCGGGGCGCTGGCAGGTGGAGAAGATTATTGAGCGCGGCTATGGCTTGGTGACGGCTTTTTATGGCGATATTGATTTAGATAAAAACGATGGCTTTAAGGATGGAATTCATGGAGCCGTCGAGCCGTCCGAGAAGCGCGATGGTTCCTCGTGGGGGTCGATCGCTGCTTGGGTCTGGGGCTTGAGCCGGGGACTCGATTTTCTGGAAACTTATGAACCGGTTGATAGCTCCAAGGTGGTCGTCTTCGGGCACTCGCGGTTGGGGAAAACTTCTCTTTGGGCGGGCGCGACTGATGAGCGTTTTGCGGGCGTCATTTCAAATAACTCGGGCTGTGGCGGTGCGGCACTGAGTCGTCGTGCTTTTGGGGAGACCGTCGGACGGGTCAACAAGTCCTTTCCACATTGGTTTTGCAAGAATTTCCATGCCTATGGAAAGCGTGAAAATGAGTTGCCTTTTGATCAGCATCAACTCGTTGCTTTGATGGCGCCGCGGCCGGTCTATATCGCGAGTGCGCAGGACGATCAATGGGCGGATCCGAAGGGGGAGTTTCTCTCAGCGAAACATGCGGACCCGGTCTATCGGCTTCTTGGCAAGGACGGCTTGGATCAGGAGGAGATGCCTAAAGTGGATCAGCCGGTTGGGAAGACGATTCGTTACCACATGCGTAGTGGGAAACACGATGTGAAGGCTTACGACTGGGAGCAGTATCTCCGCATGATGGATGAGTTGATTCGGTAGCCTGGATTGATTGAGAAGGGATCCGAAAGACCAGTGCCACTCCTTGGGTCATTGATCAGTCCTTTTCCTCAGGACGGATCGTGGGCTCCAGTTGTTTGAGCTGAATGTTGCGGAACCAGACTGGTTGGCCTTCTGCTTGCAGGGCGATGTGGCCTGAGGTTAGGCGTAGCGGTGCTCCGGCCTGAAAGAGGGATTCTGTTTCAATGACGCGGCCTTTGGGATCAAGCTGGGGTTTTTGATAGCGGAGGACTTCCTTTCCGTTGACGCGGTGGATGATTTCTTCATCGCCACGGACTTCCATTTCGATGCTCACCCATTGATTGGCGGGGAGGTTTGGGGCGGAGGATTGGACGATGTGCTGAGTGACGAGCTTGCCATCGATCTCGATATTGGTTCCGGGAGTGCAGACGTTTCCCGTGGGGCGCGGGCCCTTGCCTTCATCGGCGAGGAATTGGAATTCGATGCTCGCAGGGAAGCCTTGTTCGAGGGTCATGCTCTGCGGTGGCTGGGAGTGCGCCATGACGCCGCTGTTGAGGTTCACGTAGCCGGGGGCGTCGGCCATCATTTTTCCGGCGAATTTATACTCCATCCGGAGGATATAGTATGAGTAGGCGAGGTCGGTGTAGAGGTGGCCGAAGCGCTTGTCGAAACTCGGGTATTTGCCGTATTCGCACTTTAGGATGCCGTCTTCGACGCGGAAGGTGTCGAAGGTGTTTTCGCCGAGCGGGTGTTTGGCGATCTTGGGCGTCCAGCCGCTGAGGTCCTTGCCGTTAAAAAGGGTGACCCAGCCTGGTTCGTCGGCGGAGAGGGGGAGAATGAGCGAGAGGGAGACGAGGAGCGGGCGGATCATGGAGAAGGCTAGCGCCTCCGCAGGAGGATTCCAAGTCAGAGCTTTGCGTAGGGGAGACGGGCGAGTTGGGTGATGGAGAAGTAGGTGTCGAGGGCGGTGGAGGCGACGGAGTGGTTTTCGGCGAGATTGATGCTTCCGTCTTCTGCGAGGGAGTCATCCGGGATGTCGATGAGGGTGACACGGCCGACGATGAGTTTGGTGCCATTGGCAGGGATGTCGATGAGGTCTTCGAGTTCGAGGGCGTAGCGGATGGGGCACTCTTTTACAAAGGGGGCGTGGACGCCATCGTGGGTGAGTTCGGTGAGCCCGGTGGCGGCGAATTCTGAGGTGTCATCGGGGTAGCGGGCGGCGCACTGGTGGGCCTGAGGGTAGATCGATCGGGTGACTTGGTTGAGGGTCCACGACTTGGTCTCGATGATGTTTCGGAGAGTGTGGCGATCGACGGTGACGGGCCGGGTGACCATGCCGATGAGGAGGGGAGAGGAGCCGAGGTGGGTGACGCTGGAAAAAGGGGCGAGGTTGGCTCGGCCATCGGGTCCGCGGGTGCCGACGAGGCAGAAGGGCTTGGGGCCCGGTAGGGAGGTGGCGAGCTGGACGCGGGTGAATTTTTCGAGTGCGTCGTAGTCGGTGGTGGTGAGAATCATGGGGGTAAGGTGGGGTAGTTTACTTGGATTCGTAAATGGGATATCCTCATGAGATTGATGCGCTCTAGAAGACTAGGGCGATCAAGCCAGGGAAGGGAGAGGGCTGAAAGGCTCGCGATGATGACCTTTAGCGATTCTCTTTTTGAGAATCTAGCGCCCATGGGAGGTTTATCCGCAGATTAAGAAGATTAAGACTGATGGTTGAGGATGGGGAGATTTTAGCAGGGGCGATCAGGCTTGTGACGATGAGTGCTGGATAGTTGAGGGAGCTTCGCTCTTGGACTAGGGTTTCAGTTTTATTCTAAGCGATGATCTTGTCGACGAGCTTGGCGGGGCGGTCTTTAGGGCCAAGTTTGGCTTTGGTGCCGGTGGTTTGAATGAGGGTATTGTAGAGGTCGAGGCCCTCGGTGTTGACGTCTAGGATTTGGCCGGTTTTCAATCGGCCGCCGTTTGAGGTGGTGGCGTGGAAGACGCCGGAGAGTTCGCGCTTGGTGTCGTTATGACGGCCGTCGCCGGACTCGGTGGAGATGGTGAAGAGGAGGTTGTCGAGGAGAGTTTTTCCATTGGATTCGCGAGTGTCATCGGCATCCAGGAGGGTGAGGAAATGGGCGAGCTCGCGCATTTTGAAATGGGCGTGGGCGCGGAGTTGCTTGTTCTTTTGGTTCTCGCGGAATTTGTGCCACCATTCGTGGGAGCAGCCTTTGTCGCCGGAGGCGTTGAGCTGGGCTGCGTCATCGAAGTGGTAGATTTTTTTGCCTTCGAAGTGGTAGTCGCCTTTGAGGCGGATGCGCTCGCCGGCCGCGAGGAAGGTGAGGGAGCCGAAGCGGGCGCGGTCGGTCTGGATGGAGAGGGCGTAGAGCTCGGACATGAGCCGCCATTCGCGGGTGAGTTCTTCGACGGTGATATCGATGCCCTGGCCGCCGGGGTCGGCTTTTCCGCCATGGGGAAGTTCGGAGGGAGTTGGCTTGTCGGGGGCGTTTTTGTCGATCTCGAATTGGAAGGCGCGTTGCTCGTATTCGCGGATGCGGTCGAGGTGATCTTTGAAGCGACCCTTGGAGGTTTCGCCGAGGGGGGAGTTTTTTCCGGAGAGGTGTTTGTATTGTTCGAGAACGGAGTCGAGGACGCTTTTTTGGAGGCGGGCGTCGGCGGTGCCGACCCCTTTGATGCGGCCAAAGACGCGGGCGAAGAGGTCGAGAGGACGCTCCTGCATGGTGGCGGCGACAGTGCCATCGGGGTTGTAGGAATGGACGTAGCGGGAGATGCGGCTGCGTCGGAAAAAGGTGCCGGCCACGAGGGTGGGGACGGTGCCGGCGGGTTGGCCGTCGGGGTAGTGGGCGTGGCGGAGAACTTGGTCGATGGAGGCGCCTCCGGATTTGGCTTCGCCATCGGGTTTGGTGGCGGTGAAGGCGGCGGAGGCGCCATCGAAGTGGGCGTTGATCCCGTTTTCATCAGCGCGGACGTGGTCGATGCCGCGCATGATGAGGAGCTTATGGGCGAGGGGCTTGAGGGGGGCCATGGGGCCGGCGAAGCCCTCGGTTTGGAGAGGAGCCGGGATACCGAGGCCGAAGAAGAGGTTGAAGGCGCGGATGGGGATTTCGGGCGACTTTACGGATTTGGCGAAGGCCATTTCTTCGAGGAAAGGGAGGCCGATGGTGGTGCCGGCGAGGGAACGAAGGAGGGTTCGGCGGTTCATGAGATTTGAAATTTGAGAGAGGAACGTTCAACGTCGAACGTTCA
>JAPKCM010000103.1 GCA_028822935.1 Akkermansiaceae bacterium | reverse complement strand
CCTGCCTGAACCGGAGCCCTCAACCGTTCAACCTCAAAAGAAAATTCCTAGCAGTAATCGGAATCTTTCGGTTCTGTCTCTTCGGCTAAAAGGGTAATCGATTTTTCACCCTGCAACTCCCAAGCGCCAATCCTGAACCCGGGCCCTTTGCCCGTCCGCAGCAACACTTTGGCTTTCTGTCCAGCTTGACTGTCATTTGCGACCGGGAAACTGAGCGCAAAAAACCGACTCCTAAGATCCCTTTTTTAATCTCAAAAGAATTCTTATCGACTCTAATTTTTAGAGTCCCAAGAGCACGTTTCGTAACACGAAACGTGACATAAATAAGCACTGCAATGACGAGATGCCTGGCAACTTCGGACCAAACAGGATGATCACCAGCTATTGCCATAATATCAGGAGGTAAGCCCTCACTTCCTCCCCGCCCCCCCCCCAATAGCGCAAACCCCGCCATCGATAGAACAAGCGCCCCGATGGCCAAGGGTAAGATCCGGTGTAGTAGTTTCGTTAGATGTTGAATTTCCACTCGAGTCCGTCCCGCTTGCTCGACAAGCTTAAAGCTATCGGTCGGGGGAGAGCTGGAATCACCCAGAACTCGAGGTTTCGCAACTCCATCTTGATCCAGGTCAAACAGCTGGATGAGCGATTCATGTAACCACTCCGCATCCTCAAGCCCGAGCTCCCCTGTGAGAATCTGAGTCAGAGTCATCATCGTTTGCTCATTTCCCGTCTGACCGATCCAGGCGAAAACAAATCCCATCGGAAAACACCCTGCACAGAGCGCCACGAAAAATCGCTTGAATGACATTTTTGAAATACAGGCAGCACTGGCATCCAGCGTAAAAACGCCACCAGCCAGCCACCTGTTTCACCGCCGAAGAGGCGCTCTCCCTCAGCGATCCCTTTCTCTCCCGCTATAAACAGCACGGCTCGTCTGCCTAGTTTGCGTGACAGCCCGTAGGCGAGCAATCCAGCCCCGACTGAACCAAGAGCGGAAATAAAAAAATGAGGAAGGGTCGTTTCATAATCTCCGGCAGAGTAGAAATCGTCACCGACGAGGCCACTCTGGCAGAGATCCGGGCAGCCAATCTCCTTCTGAAGCGATACCTGGTAGAACACTAATGGCTACGGCTCTACACCAGCGCGGTAGAATCGACTCACGCCACCAGCTGGTGGGGCGGTGTCGGTGTAGGACGTCGTCGTGCCGCCAGAGGGGATGATGACGCCGCCATCGACCGCGAGCCAGCTCCCTGCCTCGAGATCCAGGCTGTATTCGAGACGGTAGTTTTTCCCAGGAACACTCTTCCAGATGAGCGTCACATCGCCGGTGGCGGGTGCTTTGGAAATGCTGGTGATCTTGAATAGTGAAGTCGAGTCGAGCGGATCGGTGCCCGCGATCACCTCGGAGCCGTCATTGGAGCCGTCACCATCGGTGTCGGGCTTGTTCGGGTCGGTGCCGAGGGTGGCCTCCTGGCTATCGCTCAAGCCGTCCCCATCCGCGTCGAAGGACGGGGGCCCTCCCGGCGTGCCGCCGATGATGGTGGCTCGCCAGTTCAACGGATCGTTGTAGTCGCCCTCGGTGTCGATCACTTCGAGCGAAGGACCGCTGCCGTCGGGGAGGGTTGGCCACGGGGCAGCATCGTCGTAACTGAAGTCGTGGATGACGTTACCGAGCGGGTCACGGAAGACAATGCGTTCGCCACCGTTACTGAGCGCACCGGTTGGCCAATCGGCGATTATGTTGAATCCGGCACCATATTGGTTGGTGAACGCGGTCGTGTCCGCGACGATCAGACCATACGCGCCGGGTGCGAGCGTCGTAATCGGGAACGGGAAAGTAGTAAACGGCTGGCCGTCGCTGAAGCTCGCGGAGGTGATCTCAATCGCGACCGGCCCGGTGTTGAGAAACTCGATAAACTCGAGCGCGCCGCCGCCGATAGGATTGTACATCAGTTCGGTGATGCGCAAGAAATCGAGCGCGTCGGAGCCGGAGTTCGGATCGATGAGCATGAGGAAATCAAATTCTGTTCCGACCGCTTGATCACTGCCGGTGGAAGTGGTGAAGATACCGCCGTTGACTCCAGTGGCACTGGCGAGGATCGACTGCGTGTGGAGCGTGCTCCAGACGTCATCGACGCGGTATTCGAAGACGAGGCTGAAGCCGGAGCGGCGGATGCGGATCTTGGCGTGGCTTGACGACCACGAAGTGCTGGCGAGTGTGGTGCCATCCCGTTTTGCGACCAGGGAATCACCGTCTTCGATGCCGAAGAAATAGTTACGAGTGCCGCCAGTATCCAGCGTCTCGACGGTCAGGCCGGTGTGGAAGTTGCCGAACTGGCGGGTGGTGAGTTCAAGGTCAGTATACAGGGAGAAATCAGTGCCTGCCGGGAGAGGACGCACCATCGTCGGCGAGCCGCTGTCGTCCAGCACTTGCAAGATGAGATTTCCGGGATTGTTCTCGAGCGAAATCCATGCGTTGGGCGAGTAGTTATCGCGGATCCCGACATCGCTCAGGGTGTAAACCGATGGCAAGACCGGATCACCGAAGGTGCTGAAGTCGCTGATGTTGTAGACCGCGATCTCACGCGTGACGGCTGTAGAATTGTTCTGCGGGTCGGTGGCGGTGATGGTGAACTCGAAGAGGCCCGGTCGGGCGAAAGTAGCGCTGGCAGTCACTCCGTTGTCGGTGAGTTGAACGTTGGTCGCGGGTGCGACCGACCAGGCGTAGGTGAGCCCGCCTCCCTCGGGATCGAAGCTTCCGAATGCGTCGATAAATAGCGTCTCCGAGACACCGAGGTTGAGGCTGCCGGGGTTGCTCTTAAACTTGACGAGCGGCGGGGCGTTGTTGCTCTTGGTGATCGAGTAGCTAGCGGTCTGGACGACCTTGCCCTCACGGTCGAGCCCCTGGATGCTAAAGGTGTTTAGGCCATTGGCGAGCCACAGGCCACGGATTGTCCAGCCGGTTGTGCTCGACCATTCGACGAGCCCTTCCGGGCGCTCTAACACGCGGATGTCGAAGACCTCAGACGGGGCCGTCCCTGAAATCGTGCGGAAGTCGGCGGTGGTAGAACCACCTGCGGTGGTGACGTTGAAGTTGGTCGAGTAGGCCGAACCGATAAAGTTTAAGGTGCTGGCTTTGCGGCCGGAGAACCAATTGGTGAACTTGCTGGTTGGAAACGAAGGGGAGTTTACCGAGGTCTGTTCAGCCGACATCCAGGCGGCAGTGCGGACGGAGTTCTCGGTGTGTTTGTCCACCAGCTCGGTCAGGTAGTAGTTCATGTGGCGGCGGAAATAGGGCTTGTCGAGGTAGGTGCGGGTGCCGGATCGGCCAGAGGTGAAATTTTGATTCGTATTCCCGAAGGCACGGTCTCCGTCCCAGTGCGCGAGCATCCAGAGCCCGTCGGGCTTGCGCAAGAAATAGCCGTTCTTGCCGCGGTCGACGGAAAAGGTGTCCCACTCGCCGTCGTAACCGCGCACCGCAGCATTGAGGCCGCAGAGGTTGTGATCCATGATGCGGTTGAGATCTGACTCGGAACCGCCCTGGTTGAGTGTCTTCACAAATTCGATGAAGCTCGAGTAGTCGTAGTCCTTCTCGCGCGAGCGCATCAGCCACTCGCTTTGGTAGCGGATCGGAGCTTCGGTGTTCTTGTACTTCCAGTCGGCGTTGCGTGAGCCGCGCGAAGCGGTGCCGTTGCTGCTGAAATCTTCGAACCACCATTCGTCGTCGATGCGGAGCAACGTGCTGTCCCCGCCGTTTTCGAAATTGCGGTCAATATAGTCGTCGGCGATCGGCTCCATGTCCTCGCGCACGCTGGCGGAACTGCCGTTGATCACCGTGCGAACCCATTCGTTCTCGTTAGTCGGGTGGCCGAGCAAATAGAGAAAGTAGCGCCCCATGCGGTCGTTGTAGTCGGTGGAGGGGTCGATGACGCGTTTGCGCTGGTCACGGAAATAGCGGTCGGCCGGGAGCTTCCACTTGCCGTGGTCGAGGCCGCTGCCGCTCGACCGCGTGAAGGGGCTGCCGCTCTTGCGGATCTCGGCGTTGTAAAAAATTTTGCGCTCGTCCGAGATGAAGGTGGCGTTGAAGTAGTGGTTCGACATGCGCGGAAAGTCGAATTGGTACTTCGAGCCGTAGCCGGAACTGCTGATGGCGTCCCTGTCATACTGCGAGACCACGAAGCGTTGGGTGCGCAGATCCGACGGGATGTTGCTGTTGTCGACGACATACAAGGCCGGGCGGTCGAGGGCGAGTTTCGGCTGGGTGGTCGAGACCCCGCCAGCGCCGGTCGCTTCGACGTAGAATTGCACGATCGCATTGTCGCTTTGATACTGTGTCAGAGTGGCGGAATAGATGCCGTCGCTGGCGGTCTCGTCGCCGCCAGTGCTTCCGTCGTCGCTCATGGCGAGATTCAGCCAGGCACCATTGGCGCTGTTGTTGTCGAGGCGGTGGACGAGGTTCACGGATGCGGCCGGCGTTCCGCTGATGCGCGCGGTGATGGTCACCGGGTCTGAAGAAGTTGGCACCGCCGGGCTGTGAACGAGTTGGTCGACAACGGGGGCGGACGAGGCCTCCAGCCGGGAGTTTGCCGCCCCTGGCGTTCCGAGATTGTTCGGCACCTCGATGAGGAACGGCTTTCCAACCGAGTGATCCCACGTCTGTGAGATCAGGCGCGGGCGGCCATAGATCCAGCGAGCGTCGAATTCGATGGTCAGCTGGTCGTTGTCGGCAATCCCAGTGATATCGATCTCGGCACGGTTGGCTTTCTGATCGCCATGGCCGTCACTGATGAGATGCAGTTGCCCGGACTGGACAAAGCTCGACCAGTGCGTTCCCTGCGCGAGCCAACCGGTGGCGCTCGAGCCGTTGGTGGCGTGCGTGGTGCCGTTGGTGACGAAGTTCGTTCCGGTGCCGTTTTTACGGACCTGGATGTTCTCTAGGATGACATAGGCGTCGCCGACCAGGTGGAAGTGCAGTTCCCGGTAGTCGTCGGTGCCGCCGCGACTGTTGTTCTGCAAATACTGCCCGCTGACCGAGTAGTGCTTCATGGTGCTCTTGGCACTCTCATCGCTGTCCGACCAGGCGGTGGAAATGCGGTTGTCCATGTCGGGGTGACGCAGCTCCATGCTGGCGCCGTCGCCATCCGCGAGTTCGGGCCAATCGCCGCTGGGCAGGTAGTGAACCTCGTCGGCGAGGTTGCCGAAAGCGTCTTCGAGACGCACCAGTTCACCGCCGTTGGAGAGCTGTCCGATGAAATCACCGACCATCGGGATTCCGCCGTAGGTCTCGGTCATGTAGACACTGTCCGACACAACGACGAGGTAGCCACCGGAAGGGATCGAGGTCCCGGGCGGGATCGTGAAATTGACGCCGTCGGCGAAGTCCCAGCCAGAGAGGTCGACGCTTGAGCCACCGCGATTGTAGAGCTCAATGTATTCGCCACGACGTTGTTTCGCGGGCGTGTCGTACATGATCTCGTTGATGACGATGTCCTCAGTGCGCGTCGGGTTGTTGGCGGTATCGCGGGTAGCAGTCGGGGTCGAAAACCACTCGGTCGATCCAGCAGGGTAAGTCTGGACCGAGTCACGACCACTTGATGGTCGGTCGATGATGGCGCCGGAGATGACATTGTTGTTCGAGTCGATCAAGAACAGCGGCAAGTTGTTACCGACGAAGGGCACCTCGACGCTGGTGTAAGCCCCGGCCTCGAGGCTGCCGCTGAGCGCGACCTTGTCGCTGAAATCGAGCGCCGAAGCGACCGACAGTCCGGAGAGGCTGAGCGAGGCGGCACCGGCGTTGTGGAGTTCGACGAAGACGGCATCGTTAGTGCCGGGATCGAAAGCGATTTCGCTCAATGTGAGGACGCCGGCGAGGCTCCCGGCACTGGCGCTTGAGTTGGCGTTATCGCGTGTCGGGTTGGTGAAGAGGAACCAGCTGCCTCCGCCGTCCGGCTTGCGCCCGAGCGAACGCCCGTCGAGAGAGAGTGCGGTGTTTATCGCGTTGACCACCGTGGTGCCATCCGGGTCGGTGAGGTAGACGACGGTCGGGTCAGCGACGGTGAGGTTCGATTCAGTGAAGCCGACCGAAGCAATGCCTGACGCGGGGATGTTCAACGAGCCGGGGATCTGAAACTGGGTCAGATTGCCAGGGGTGTCGCTGAGGTAGTAGCCGCCGAGGTCGATGGTGCTGCCGGTCGGGTTGAAGAACTCGACAAATCCGGTGCCGGCACCAGCGGGCAGGACCTCGTTCATAATAATGCTCGGCGTATTCGGCGCGGAAATGCTCAGACGCGCACCAAACACGCAATCGGAACTGCTGTCGTTAGTTTGGTGGACTTCGGCGGCGATGATGTTGGTTCCGACAACGAGATTGGAGCCGTTGGCGGTAGCGACCCCTAGCTCCTCGATCGCATTGCCCACGGTGCGGGAAGCAGTTGCTTTCCAATCGGCGTTGGCAGCAATTCCGTCACCTCCAATCGGAGTGCCATTGAGATAGAAAGTGGCACTGTCGTCGTTAATCATGTCGATGATGACACTGACTCCTGCGCCCGTATTGCCATTGTAGGTGAATTCTTTGCGGAAGTAGTAGGTAATGTGGTTTGCGGCCGTGCTGCTATTGAGCATCGCGGTGCGCATCCCGGGCGCAGGCACCCCTGAATTTTCGAAACCGTAAAGACCGCCGATGTTCCCGGCAGCTCCCTCTAATACCCAACCGGGGTGCGTATTGAAGTTGTAGCCAACATCCTTCCAGGTTGTCCCGAGGTTGTCATTCTGATCATGGAACGACCATGAGTCGGCGTAGTTCACAAAAGGGATGCCTGACGAGAGGTTGACCTCAGGGTTTGAATAGGGCTCCTCCGCCTCGAGCACTTCAGCAGCGCCCGGGGTGCCGCCCTGGCTGGTGCTGGAGGTCCAGTTGCGGTAGTCGTCGTTGAGGCGATCCTTGTCGATCACGACGAGGCTGTGTCCGGCACCGTCCGCTGACGCGGGCCACTTGCGACCGTCGCTGTAGTTCACCATAGATTTAGTGACGCCGTTCTTATCATCAAGGGAAAGGCGCTCACCGCTGTTGCTTAAGGTGCCGGTGTATGGCCCGAAGATGCGTGTGGTGACGGGGATTGAATAGGCGGCGCGCAAGGTCGCCTCAGCGACCGGGCTGACGAGAATGCGTTCGAAGGGTTTGAGAAAAGCCGCTTGGCTATCTCCGGCGTTGAAGGCCGGAAACTCGTAGTCGATGCCATCGGAAAATTTCCAGTTGGCGATATCGAACGGCGTGGCGGTGAGGTTCTCAATTTCGATGAACTCCGGCAGCAGGCCCGCCGGATGATACATGATCTCAGAGAAAATGACCTGTTCGGCCTGCAGTGAGGCTTGGAAAAAGGGTGCCAGCAAAGTGCAGAGAACGAACGATTTGAGTTTCATCATGAAGGAGTGCGGATGTGAGAACGGCAGCGAGATAGCAGCCACCGCAATCAAGATAGCAATTTTCCTCCAATGGTAACGACTGTAAATTCTCTAGCGAGCGATCTGGCGAATCTCGCTTTCGGGGTGCCGTTGAGGGGAGAAAGGGGTTTTCTTAACAAAACAGATAAGAGGATGCGATCCGGAGACCCAGCATGGCCTTCTGCCTTTCGCCCGGACACCCCTGCCTGGACCGGAGCTGGAACTGAAAAAAGCTACTCCCGTCATCCTTTGCTCGCTTGTTCCCTTCGCACCATTTCACTTAAAAAAGAAACTCAAGGAATGGGAGCCAAAGTAGTTTCAGAGCCTCGTCCAATCGACTCCTACGCTAACTGATGAGCCGCTTTCATCGGTAATCGTCACCTCGTCATTCCCGTTGGGACTGATGCCAACCACTTTGCCAAATCCGTTCGGACAGCTTACTACTGCGTGAATGTTAAGCAGTGTCACGGGAGTTTCTGGTAAAAAGGTGCGGGTGGTAGGTATCGCAAGATTTCGCAGCAGATCTTTGCGCGAAATGTCTACCCTGTCGCAGAAATGAGAGCAGCCATCCACGATACCCAGGCGCCCTGTGTGTCGCGAGTTCCATGGAGCTGCGCTGCGCCCGCCATTAGAGAGCCAAAACATCGTCGCAGGAAAGTCGCTTGGATTTTTTAAGGCAAACCAAACATAGCCATCCATTGCCACCCCGGAAATACGATGCTCGTAGTAGATCTCCGTCTGGCCCGGCACGGGAGAGACTGTTTTCGTGATTGCTATTACTACGGGAAATTGAATGAATTCCGATCTGCCGCCGGAGCGTTCGCCAGTCTTGCCTACCACTAGCTCTGCTGTATCCAGCAGAGCTAGTGGTAGGCAAGGATCCTGATGAAGATGTGGCCTTCGACATGTTTTTCAATTTGATGAAAGTTCGGCCGCAGTCCGAGCGCGCTTTTGAGCATTTTAAAGCCAGCCTCGGCTCGCAGGAGTGTCAGGTAGAGGTTCCAGACCACCAATTTCGCAACATAAAGCAGCAGACTCTGCGAGGCCTCATCAGAGGTCTTGTTTTTTGACCCTCGCATCGTGCGGAGGTGACAGGGTCGATCTAAATAAATTGAGTCAATTAGCTCTATCCAAAAACCTCTTCTATCAGGACCAGGCTCGCTTGGGCATCGACTACGTTTAGCGGGAAGATGCCGTCATTCACCGTTATCGGTGGAACCGGCTGAACCGGCGGCGCTCCCGACGGATTTGCCGACGGATTTGCCGACGGATTTGCCGACGGCGTAAACGACGGCGTAAACGACGGCG
>JAPKCM010000009.1 GCA_028822935.1 Akkermansiaceae bacterium | reverse complement strand
AATCGCAGTGGTTCCGTTAGGTGCAGCGGAGAAAGTTCCAACTGCAACGTAGCCACGACCTACAGCGATAGGAGCCCCTGTATTATCGAGGATCGGCACTGCGGTTCTATCAGCTACACTAATGTTAGTAGTGACCACATTAAAACCAAAACCTTGTGAAACAAGGAGGCCAAACGAGGCAACGAGTAGTAGTGCTTTTTTCATTATCTGTATTAGGAATGTCATCAAAGGTGCGTTAGCCTTACTACATGGTCAGAGGCAGGGAAAGCTCGTAACCGGCTGCCATGGTTAGAAAACCCAAGGTCGTGCCCACCCGTTTGATGGCCTCGTCTTGGGTGAAGCCAGCCTTGATGGCCTCGATGATTCGTGCTTGGGTTTGATGGGGATATTCGATGCTCATTTTGGGGGAATAGATCGGGGGGTATGCCCCCCGATCCATTTTCAAATCCTGAACGCTGGTGAGAATCATGAAAGCAAAGGGTGCCAGGCGGCTCCACCAGGCATGAGAGGTGGGATGCCAAGGCTACCGGTGGCGTGATTGCCGTCTACGATGCCGAGGGGCAGCTATTCAAAACCATAGAGATTGCTCCCGATGTTTTCGGCGAAGATGGCTACGTGCTTGCCTTCAATCTGAACCATCCAAAAATCTGTTGCCCATTTGTTGCCATCTTCACCTGCAATCGGCTGCATTTCCTTGCATTTAACGAGGGCACTCCCAAAGAAGAAAAAAGGCCGGATCCCTTATTATAAAAGGATCCGGCCAGAAAAACTGGAGGCGGAGGCGAGAATCGAACTCGCGAATACAGGTTTTGCAAACCCGCGCCTTACCACTTGGCTACTCCGCCGTGGAGATGGGTTGATCTAAGCTTGAGAGCCGAAAGTGTCAACGCGATTTGAATTATTCGTCGTCGAGTCCGAAGGCGGTGTGGACCACCCGGGCGGCTTCTTCGATCTGATCTTCTTCGACAGTGACGGAAATCTTAATCTCGGAGGTGGAGATCATGCCGATGTTGATTCCGGCTTCTCCAAGGGCTTCGAACATTTTGGCAGCGACTCCAGAGTGGGAGCGCATGCCGATGCCGACGCATGAGAGCTTGGCAATTCCGGCTTCGGTTTCAATGGCGGCGTCGCAACTCAGTTCGGAGAGAACCGGTTTGAGGGCGACCTGGGCACGACCGAGGTCGTTCGTGTTCATGGTGAACGAATGACGGGCGCAATCATCGGCGGCGATGTTTGAGACGATCATGTCGATGTTGATTTCTGCTTCGGCGAGGGCGCCTAGGATACGTCCGGACATGCCGGGGGTATCGGGAATGCCGGTGATGGTGACGCGGGCTTGGGAGCGCTCGATGGAGACTCCGCGGATGACTACTGCTTCCATGGCTTCGTGTTCTTCGGTGACGATGGTCCCGGGATTATTGTTGAGGGAGGAGCGCACTTCAAATTTCACGCCATATTTTTTGGCGAATTCGACAGAGCGAGATTGCATGACCTTTGTTCCCACCGAGGCGAGTTCCAAAAGTTCATCATAGGAAATTTCAGGGAGCTTGCGGGCCTTCGGGACGACGCGTGGATCGGCGGTGTAGACGCCATCGACATCGGTGAGGATTTGGCAGACGTCGGCATTGATGGACGAGGCCACCGCGATGGCGGAGAGATCGGAGCCTCCACGACCAAGGGTTTGGATGAGGCCTTCAGAGGTGATTCCCTGGAAGCCGGCCACGACGATTGTTTGATCGTCGGCAAGGCAGCTCGTGAGATAGTTGGAGTTGATTTGCTCGATCCGGCCACGGGTGTGGGATCCGCTGGTGGTGATGCCGGCCTGGCGTCCAGTGGCGGAGAGGGCGGTGACGCCAATCTCGTTGAGGGCCATTGAGAGAAGAGCGATGGACTGCTGTTCTCCTGAGGAGAGGAGGACATCAAGTTCTCGCTCGGTGGGGTCCGGAGAGATCTCCTTGGCAAGAGTGATGAGTTTGTCGGTGACTCCACCCATTGCGGAAATGACGGCGACGACTTGGTTTCCAACGTCGCGTTCGGCTTTAATGCGCTGGGCAACATTACGAATGCGATCGATCGAGCCGACGGAGGTTCCGCCGTATTTTTGGACAATCAAGGCCATGGGAGGGGTGGCTTTAGTACGGAAAGCGGGTTTTAGCAAGCTCAGTTGCCAATGCGCGGTGGGAGGAGATTTCGCATTTCTTGGGCGAGGTCTTTTTTTCCCATCTGCGATGAAGTCACTTGAAGGACGAGATTTCCCCAAAGGTCTACGTCGAGATGTGTCGATTGATCGAACAAGCCATTCTGAGCTAAAAATACGAGACAGGCAGCAAGGGCCGTCGTTTTATTGCCGTCGTTAAACGGGTGGTTCTGGCAAAGATGAAAGAAGTAGGCTGCGGCAATATCAAGAGGGTCTTGAACGAGGGCTTGACCGGAAAAAGAGGCTTGTGGAGCGGCAATCGCACTTTCGAGAAGGGCCAAGTCTTTGACTCCAGCCAAACCTCCATGCGCTGCTAATACTTCCTCGTGAATCGCAAAGATTCCCGCAACGGTGTGATGAGTGAACTCCATTTCTTACTTGGAGAGACGATCAAAGAGTTCTTTATTGTTAGAGATAATTTGACGTGCAACAGCGGCTCCCTTTTTTGGTGAAATGGTATCTCTGATCGGAGTAAACATGATTGCGCCCCCATCATGAACGGTGACGGAGAGTTTATCACCTTCTGCAAGATGAGCCATTTCCAAAAGGGCAGCGTCAAAGATCACTCCCTTGGAATTACCGAGTTTCTTAATAGTCTTAATCACAAGTAATACATTGTATTACTTGTGGGGCTTTGTCAAGAAGTTGAAAAAACTCAAGGAATTCAGAGCTTTTCAATTCGGAAAACGACCGGGCGGGCGGTGATGCAGTCGAGTTCTTCGACTTTTGCGAGTGCTGTTTTGAGCGGGCCGAAGGGGCAGGAATGGAGGAGGAAGACCATTTCGACGAATTCGGCGTCGGGGTTATCAGGGTCCACGGGGGAGTGGGTGCCTGAGATGCCGAGGCCTGTATCGGCGAGGATGCGGGAGATGTCGGCGATGACTCCAAGTTGGTCTTTGACGGAAAAGCGGATGTAGTAGGAGGTTTCCGTTTCGGCGATGGGAACGAGTTGGCCATCGCTGCGGTGGGGCAGGAATCCGCGATTTGAATCGGCATTGCGGATGGAGCGCGCTGCTTCGGCGAGATCGGAGATGACGGAGGAAGCGGTGGGTTCTTGTCCGGCGCCACGTCCGTAGAAGAGTGATTCGCCAAGTCCGTCGCCCTTGATGGCTACGGCATTGAAGACGCCGTTGACGGAAGCGAGGATGTGCTTTTTGGAAATGAAGGAGGGCTGGGTGCGGATTTCGACGGCGCCATTTTCCTTCAATCTGACGAAGGAAAGGAGTTTTACGACGTAGCCGAGGTCCGAAGCGAAACTGATATCGAGGGGGATGACTTTTTCGATTCCGCGGACGTAAACGTCGGTGGGGTCGATGAGGAATCCGTGGGCGAGGGAGCCGAGGAGGATGGCTTTGTGCGCGGCATCCCAGCCGTTGACGTCGAGTGTTTCGTCGGCTTCGGCATAGCCGAGATCTTTGGCCTCTTTGAGCGCTTCGGGGTAGCCGAGGCCCTCTTCGGTCATGCGTTGGAGGATGTAATTCGAGGTGCCGTTGATGATGCCAACGATGTCCTCGATCTGATTTCCAATGAGCGATTCCTGAATGGCCTTAATGATGGGGATGCCTCCGGCGACGGCGGCTTCGAAATAAATGGAGGTTTTCATTTCGGAGGAAAGGGCAAAGAGCTCGGCTCCGCGCTCGGCGAGGAGGGCCTTATTTCCGGTGACGACTGGTTTTTGAGCTTTCAGGGCAGCGGCGACTAGGTCGAAAGCGGCCGTTGTGCCACCGATGAGTTCGACGACGATATCGACGCTGGGATCCTCGACCACGTCCATGAGATTGGTGGTGAAGAGATCATTGGGAGCATCAACATCACGTGTTTTCGTCAAATCGCGGACGGCAATCTTCCGAATGGCAAGGCTGACATCGCCTTGGGAACGGGAGTTGATGAGGCCACCATTGCGCTCAATAATTTTCCAAACTCCGGATCCTACTGTTCCGAAGCCTGCGAGACCGATTCCTGTTTGGGAGCATGACACGGCTTTGCTTTAGAGAAACACTGATGAAATAGAAAGCGCTCTGAAGTCTTTTTTGTTCTTTTAGAATAGGAACGTTGTGCTTTCGGGTGGGATGACTTGCTGCCGCGCACTCCTTCTTTGATGAGCGCTTCGCTAAGTGGGAATTCGATGAGAGGGGAAAAAAATGTCGCAGATCCTTGAATTGCACCTGAGATTGGTGTCGCTATAGTCACGAGGACGATGAATTACGGATATTCATGGGAAGAGCAGGGCACCTACGAGCCCCCTAGCCGGGGAGGGATCGGCTGGGCTGTGCTTGTGGCGGTGGTATTGGCGCTTTTGCTTCACGTCGTCTTCCTGATTTGGGGGGGGTCCCAATTGATTAAGTTTGATATTACCGAGCCGAAGGAATGGGTCTCCGAGCCGGTTCGCCTGAAGACGGTGGAAAACGAGCGAGAGATGATTTCGGAGCCTCCACCTGCGGAAGAAATCGAACGGCCTGATACTGAAGGCGAGTTGATTGCAGATGTGCAAGACGTTCTTCCCGAGCTTCGGGACATCTCGATCGATATATCGCCCCTTGAGGAGCCCGCTCTTCCGGCGATGAAGATAGAGAAGCCTATGGTGAAGGGGGAGGACGATGGCGATATTCTCAGGCCCACGGTTGGGATCAATGCGGGCACGGACAGTCATGATTTGGGAACGATAGAGAGTCTTTTTCCGGAAGCGAAAGCGAGCCAGCTTGTGGTAGATTCCGGAAGTCCTCTCGAAGATATTCTCAATGTGGGAGAGGTCACCGCGGAGCTCGGAAAGCGGAAGGGCGCAGGTGGGCTCGCGGAAGATGGGGTGCTCAGCGGCTACACTGGTTTGTCAGCCTACTCGCAGATGTCTCCTGGCGATCTCCAGCTGAACAAGGCGACGATCGGGAGTGATCTCCTTTTCGAGTATAACCAAGTGACTCTGCGGGACGATGCTCGTCTGACTCTCATGACGGTGGCGATGCTGATTGACCGCAATCCGAACATGTATTGCTGGGTCGAAGGGCATACCGATCTTTTTGGACCTGAAGATTTTAATTCCAAGCTTTCGGGGAAGCGCGGTCAAGCGGTGAAGGACTGGTTGGTCAATGCTCTCCAATTGAGTCCGGAGCGGATTTTGGTGCGCGCTTTTGGTAAAACCCAGCCGGTGATCCTGGAAGGTTCGATTGAGGAGCAGGGCCCCAATCGACGAGTTGATATCAAGATGCGTAAAACGCTTCCCGAGTCTCTTCGGGTTTTGGTGAAACCAGGAAAAGCGATCGTGGTGGAAGATGACGAAGATGGGATTCCTCGTGCGATTCCGGTCGAAGAAGCACCAAGAGCGATTCCCGTCGAGGAATGATTTCTTTCGGTATCGCCTGCAATTTGATTCTCTCTCGCTGTGGTTAACATTTTAGAAGAGCCTCCGACGTGGAAAGCCGTGATGGGTTTCGATTTCGATGACACCCTGATGCTTGGGGTCGACCACAAGGAGCGGATAGATCCTCAGTTTTTCGATTGCCTCCGCTGGGTGCGCGCAAATTATGGCGCGGCTTGGGGGATTTGCACGGGACGATCGTTGCCGCAGCTCATGGAAGGATTCAACGACGGGAAGTTTCCTTTTCTACCTGACTTCGTGGTGGTTCGCGAGCGGGAGATCTATTTTCCTGGTCAGTTTGGCCGCTGGATGCCCCACGAAAAGTGGAACAAGAACTGTGACAAGGATCACAAAAAACTGTTTAAAAAGCACAAGCGGACTCTCGCCAAGGTGCGCAAGTTTGTCGAAGGCCAGACTGATGGTTGTTGGGTCTCGCACGAGGGCGATCCTGCTGGCGTTGTTGCGGCCAGTGATGAGGAAATGAATCGGGTGATTGGCTTTTATGAATCCTTGAGTCCTGCTGAGAACCTGTGCTACGAGCGGAATGGAATCTATTTACGCTTCACTCACAGTGGCTATCGAAAGGGGACTTGCCTCCTCGAAGCGGCCGCACGTTGGGGAATTGGTCCCGAACTCATTCTCGCAGTGGGGGATAATTACAATGACCTGAGCATGTTGAGGCCCGAGGTTTGCGGCGCTTGCGGATGTCCTTCCAATGCCGTCGATGCGGTGAAAAAGTATATCCTCGGACGCGGCGGCAAGGTTTCTCGAAAGCCGGGGAGCCTCGGGGTGATGAATATCCTGGGACATTACTTCAACCCGTGAACCATTTGGGAGAGCTTTGGGCTTTTGCCCTGTTGATTGCGATCGGGCAATTTAGCCCAGGACCGGACATGCTTTTGCTCACCCGCACGGCACTTGCCGAGGGATCGAAGGCGGGGTGGCTTATGGTGTTTGGAATCGTCACCGGCTTGGCCTTTCATGCCACAGTAGCGATTGGGGGAATGGCGGTTCTTTTGGCACGAGGTGGAACCATTACCTTCATCGTGAAAATTATCGCGGCTGCTTACCTGTGTTGGCTGGCCTGGGGACTTTTCAAAAAGACTTCGGTTACGGTGGAGGGGGTGGCGATCCCAAAAAGAGGCCCCTATCTCCGGGGGCTTTTCTGCAATCTCCTCAACCCCAAGGTTCTCATCTTTTTCGCAGGAGTGATGGCGCCCTTTCTGACTCCGGGGCATCCGGAATGGTGGCCTCTTGCGCTGTGGGCGATGATTATTTTTGAAGGGCTGGCTCTGTGGTGCCTCTGGGTCTGGTTGCTCCAGATTCCAAAGGTGCGTGCTACCTATCAAAGGGCGGGAAGATTCATTGATCTTGCCTTTGGGGTGGGGCTGGTTGTTCTAGCGATCAACCTAATTGCTGGAACGCTGTGAGAGAGCGAGATAGCTGGCCGAGGTGATGAGGACGGCGCCTGCCATTGCGGCAAGCTGACCGTTTGATCCTGCAAATCCCAGGAAGGCTGCGTGGCTCACGAGGGCTCCAGCCATCGTGCCGATGGTGAGGAACGCTCCTTTTGCGCTGAACTTGGGAATGAGGCTCGCAATCCAAGCGGTGGCTGCGTTCATGGTGTTAGAGTCGTTGTCTGTTAGATCCATTCCCATAAAGTTTGCTTATGTTCTTCAGCGATAAAATTGGCGGTAATCTTTGGGGCTCATGTGCATCACGGAGGCAAAGGCCCGGGTAAAGGAAGCGTGCTCTTGGTAGGTGAGAGAACTCGCGATTTGGCCGATGCTGAGAGTGGTGTTTAAAAGGAGGTCGCAGGCGGCGGCGATGCGGGCGTGAACGAGGTAGCGTTTTGGAGTGGTCCCGAGATACTGGCGGAAACGTCGTTCTAGGCTGCTGACCGACATGCCGGCACGTTGGGCGAGGTCTTGCACCGTGATGGGTTCTTCGAGGTGCTCGTTGACGTGGTCGATGAGCTCGGAGATGGCGCGGTGGGGCGTGGGGAGCGGTGGGCCTTCGCCGTGCTCGAGACGTCGGGAGATTCCCGCTGTGCCGATGACGGTGTCATTTAAGTCGAAAAGGGGAATCTTCGAGGCCATGCGCCATTCGATCGCTCCTCCGGGGCGGGTGAGGAGTTCGAGTTTGTTGTGCATCGCCTTGCCGGTTCGGAAGACTTTTTTGTCATCCGATTGGTAAACGTCGGCCATGGCACGGGGATAGAGATCATGATCAGTTTTTCCGACGAGATCTTCAGGCTTGGAACGGAGGACGTCGGAGCAGGCACGGTTCGCGAAGATGATGATACCGGTCTCGTCTTTGAGCCAAAACATGACCTCGGGGAGGGCTTCGAACAAGCCAAGGGCTATTTGACCTGAGCGTAATCTCCCGATGAATCCCTCAAATTTTGAGCTTTCTTCGCTTGTTGTGGACGTTGGGCACATGATGAGTGAATTAGGGTGTGACGAATTAAGACAAAAGAACGATGGTTTCCATCATGGTCTTTTAAAAGGATTTTCTGCTACGTTCATCAAATCGCAGAGTAAAAGCTGCGTTCTAATTTTTACGAACCAACAAAATGTCTGATTACTTCCCAACCATTCCCAAGATCAAATACGAGGGGGCCGACTCCGATAACCCGCTTGCTTTCCACCACTACAATCCTGATGAGGTTGTGGGCGGCAAGACAATGCGAGACCACATGCGCTTCGGTGCAGCTTACTGGCACTGCATGCGTAATGGACTGGGTGACCCATTTGGAGAGGGTACTGCGCTGACGCCTTGGGACGATGGATCTGCTCGCGAGGCTAATGCCATCGCGCGGGTCCCTGTTTTCTTCGAATTCTTGGAGAAGATCGACATCGACCACTATTGCTTCCACGACCGCGATATTTCTCCGGAAGGAAACTCGCTTGCGGAGACGCACGCTATTTTCCATCGCGTTGTCGATGAGTTCGAAAAATTCCAGCAATCTTCCGGGAAAAAGCTTCTTTGGGGAACGGCCTGTCTTTTCTCACATCCTCGCTATGCACAGGGAGCTTCGACTTCTCCAAGTGCGGATGTCTTTTCCTATGCGGCGAGTCAGGTGAAAAATGCCATTGATGCGACACATCGTCTTGGTGCTCCTGGTTACACCTTCTGGGGTGGTCGTGAGGGCTACGGTTCTCTCATCAATACCGATATGAAGCGTGAGGTGGAGCATCTCGCGACCTTCCTGCACATGGCGGTCGATTACGCAAAGAAGATTGGTTTTACGGGTCAGTTCTACATTGAGCCAAAGCCACGCGAACCGTCCACCCACCAGTATGATTCTGATGCCGCGGCTTGTTTGAACTTCTTACGTGAGTTTAATCTTCTCGATCACTTCAAGCTGAACTTGGAGACGAATCATGCGACCCTTGCGGGTCACACGATGGAGCATGAAATGGAAGTGGCAATCGCTGCGGGCGCACTCGGTTCGGTCGATGCAAACCGCGGAGACGAACTTCTTGGTTGGGATACAGACCAGTTCCCGACGAATCTCTATGGCACCACTCAGGTGATGCTCCGTCTTCTAAAAATGGGTGGATTTACGACGGGTGGTCTTAATTTCGATGCAAAGCGTCGTCGCGAAAGCCATGAGCCTGAAGATCTCTTCCACGCGCACATCGGCGGAATGGATGCTTTCGCTCGCGGTCTTAAGATTGCTCATAAGATCATTGAGGACGGCCGCATGAATGACTTTGTCAAGGTGCGCTACGATTCCTTTGACTCCGGTATCGGTGCTCAGATTGAATCGAAGAGCACCAACTTCGAAGCTCTCGACGAATACGCCCAGGGCATTACCCCACCGCAGCTTGCGAGTGGTCGCCAGGAGCGTCTTGAGAATCTCTTCAACGACTACCTTTAAAATTTATGCCTACCGTCCTTGGCCTCGATTCATCGACTCAAAGTATCTCCGCGGTCATTCTCGATACAGACAGCGGAGAGCTGCTGGCGGACGCCGTGGTGAACTTTGGAAATGATCTCCCGCAATACGGGCAACCCAGTGGATACGACCCATCGGGTGCCCGGGGAGAGGTGCATTCCAATCCTCTGATGTGGGTTGAGGGGTTGGATCTCCTGCTAGGGAAAATGAAGGCAGAGGGGGTCGACTTTTCTAATATTTCCGCCGTTTCAGGATCGGGTCAGCAACATGGCTCGGTTTATCTGAAGAGTTGCTTTGGAGAGAAATTGGCTTCCTTGGAGGCATCGCAAGATCTCAAGGATCAGCTTGCGGGCTGTCTCACGAGAACGAGTTCGCCGATTTGGATGGATAGTTCGACGGCGGAGGAGTGTGCTGAAATTGCGGAGACGGTCGGAGGAAACGACGAAGTCTGTCGTCGCTCTGGTTCCATCATGGTGGAGCGCTTTACGGGCTCGCAGATTCGTAAGTTTTTTAAGACCGAGCCCCAGGCTTATGCTGAGACGGGGGTGATTCATCTGGTAAGTTCCTTTTTTGCTTCGATTCTTGCGGGCAAGAATGTCGCGATTGATCACGGCGATGGCGCGGGCATGAATCTCATGAACCTCGCTTCGGGCGAGTGGGACGAGGCGCTTGTTTCGGCGACTGCCGAGGTGTTGGCTGAGAAGCTTCCTTCGGTGGCTCCATCGGCGACATTGTCCGGGTCGATTTCTTCCTATTTTGTCGAGAAGTATGGTTTTTCTTCGGAGTGCGAGACGGTGATCTGGTCGGGCGATAATCCCTGTAGCCTGATTGGAATGGGCGCGGCAATGCCGGGAAAGATCGTGATTAGTCTCGGAACGAGCGACACCCTTTTCGCAGCGATGTCGGAAGCGAAGACTGATCCGCAGGGCTTTGGTCATGCTTTTGGAAATCCAGCGGGCGGTTATATGAGCCTCATTTGTTTTAAGAACGGCTCGCTTGCTCGCGAAGCGGTGAAGAATGAGTTCGACCTGGAGTGGAGCGCTTTTGAAAAAGAAGGCCTTGCTGAAACTCTGATCGGGAATGGGGGACTGATGATGCTGCCATTTTATGAGCCGGAAATTACGCCGCGTCTGGATACCGGTGGTCCGATCTTTTCAGAGGAAGGGGAGCGGAGTGCGGCACAAGTCGCGCGCGCAGTTGTGGAGGGGCAGTTTTTGAATATGCGCCTTCATTTTGGCTGGCTTGAGGTGGAGCCGACCCGGATTTCGATTACGGGGGGCGCTTCTCAGAATGATGGGATTGCGCAGGTGATTGCGAATGTTTTCGGAGTGCCGGTAGATCGCCTTGATGTGCCGGGATCGGCTGGCATTGGGGCCGGGATGAGGGCTGCGCATGTGATGGGAGGAGATCTGGCGGATCTTGAATCAAAGTTTAGCCAAGTGCAGGAGGGGTCGACAGTGAATCCTGAAGAAGGTGCGAAGGAGGTCTATGATGCTATGTTGGGGGACTTTAAAGGATTCCTCGAATCTCAGTCCGGTTAGCAGGAGAAAATCTTCAAGAATCAGATTGATGAAGATTTGCTCTGATTCTTGAAGATTTTCCCTAGCCTTCGTCCAGATAACTTAACAACCTCACTCAAACCATGCCAAGACCCGTCACACTCTTCACCGGCCAATGGGCCGATCTTCCGCTCGCTGAACTCCTCCCGAAAGTCAAAGAAATGGGCTATGATGGAGTCGAACTCGCCTGTTGGGGCGATCATTTCGACGTCCAGACTGCTCTCACTGAAGAAGGCTACGTCGAAGGACGCTGGGAACTTCTTAAGCAGAACGACCTTTCTTGTTTCGCCATTTCCAACCACCTCGTGGGGCAGGCGATCTGCGACAACATCGATGAGCGCCATGCGGCCATCCTTTCGGCTGCAATCTACGGCGATGGAGATCCTGAAGGGGTCCGCCAGCGTGCGGCTCAGGAAATGATCGATACTGGCAAGGCTTGCCGCAAGTTTGTCGACGCAGGAAAAGATTACATGTCCGGACGCGAGGAGTCCGGCATTGGTGCGGTCGTGAACGGCTTTACCGGGTCGAGCATCTGGCATGCGCTTTATGCCTTCCCGCCCACCGATCAGGCCTATCTCCAAAAAGGCTTCGATGATTTCGCGAAGCGCTTTGGTCCGATCCTCGACGCCTTTGACGCCTTGGACGTAAACTTCGGACTCGAAGTTCACCCGACTGAGATTGCTTTCGATATCGCTTCGGCAGCGCGCGCGATTGAGGCCGTCGGCGGTCACAAGCGTTTTGGTTTCAATTACGATCCCAGCCACCTTGGTTACCAGGGTGTCGACTACGTACGTTTCATTCGCGAGTTCTCGGATCGCATCTTCCACGTCCACATGAAGGATGTTTGGTGGGGACACGGTGATGGCACAGTGGGCGTCTTTGGTGGACACACCGATTTTACGGACGCGCGTCGTCAGTGGGACTTCCGCTCGGTGGGACGTGGTGACATTAACTTCGAGGAAATCATCGTTGCTCTCAACGACACGCGCTACAGTGGGCCCCTTTCCGTGGAATGGGAAGATGGACGCATGGAGCGCTTCCACGGTGCAGCCGAGAGTTGCGCTTACACCAAAGCACTGGACTTTCCACGCAACGAAGGGGGAATGTTCGACTCAGCATTCGATAACGATAATCAGTAATTTAATAAGAACATGGCTACAAAAATTGGAATCATCGGAGCAGGAGGCATGCTCAAGTATCATGCCGAAGGATTTAAAAAAGCAGGTGGCCAGATTGTTGCTGTCGCTGACCTCGCTCCCGGTGCGGCTGCCAAGGCAGCGGAAGAGTGGGACATCCCGCTTTCCTTCGAGAGCGTCGAAGAGATGCTTGAAAAGGCCGTTCTCGATGCCGTTAGCATCATCGTGCCAAACAAGTTTCATGCGCCTCTTGCGCTGCAGTGTCTTCACGCGGGCAAGCACGTCTTTTGCGAAAAGCCACCTGCGCTGACCGCTGACCAAGTGGAAGAAATGCTCAGCGTTTCTCAAGCGGTAGGCAAGCACCTGATGTTCAATTTCAACAACCGTGCGCGTCCTGAGTCTCGGGAAATGATGAAGCTCATTGGCGCGGGCGATGCTGGTACGATCAACTCGGCGCAAGCAAAGTGGATTCGCCGCACCGGTATTCCCGGATTTGGTGGCTGGTTCACGAACAAGGCTCTCTCCGGAGGAGGCCCGTTGATCGACCTTCTTCACATGGTCGACCTTGCGATGTATTTTATGGGCTATCCCGAGCCAAAGGCGGTCATGGGACAGACCTTTGACACCTTTATCACCGACCCTGGTCACAAAGGCCCCTGGGGGATTCCTGATAATGCTGAGGGCGCGACCGATGTGGAAGCAGCGGCTCACGGCTTCGTCAGCTTTAAGACAGGTCAGGTCCTTTCGCTTCAGGTTTCCTGGGCGGAAATGGTGAAGCGCGAGGAAGTCTCAGTTGTCTTCCAAGGCACCAAGGCCGGCGGAAAAGTAGAGCGTCTCTTTGGAACCGATGGTCTTGACGAAACCGCGATTGATACCTGCGAACTTTACACGCAGGAAGACGGCAAGTCGGTCAATATGACCATCGAGGTGGAAGAGTGCGAAGACATGGGCCGGATCGATTCCGCGGCAAACTTTGTCGAAGCGATCGATGGTAAAGCCGAACCGCTCAACACTCCGCATCAAGCACTCGCGCTGATGCAGGTGATCGATGCCATCTACAAATCTGCTGAGAGCGGAAAACCTGTCATTCTGTAATAAATTAAAAATCCGGAAAAAATCTGTGCAAATCAGTGACAATTAATTCTTAAAAGCGGTGTAAAAAATTCCTAATCCCAGCCCATGAGCCAATCCGACCTCACTTACGAAATCATCGGAGCAGCAATGGAGGTCCATCGTGAACTAGGCTCTGGTTTTCGTGAATCACCCTATGAAAACGCCCTCCGAAACGAGCTGAGGATTCGAGGTCATCATGTCGAACAGCAGAAACCTTGGCCGATTCTTTACAAAGAAGCAGTGGCTTGCGATTGCATTACCGATTTGGTCGTGAACGGCGCAGTCGTTGTCGAAATTAAGGCTATTGATTCGCTGGGAGCTTCTGAGGAAGCGCAGATATTGGATTACTTGAAGATTTCAGAAGTGAGGCTGGGGTTGCTTTTGAATTTTAAGCCTGCTTCGCCTAAGGTAAGGAGATTGGCGCTTTGATGAGATTTTTCACACAAATTTTAAGATTGATTGGCGCAGATCTTCACAGATTTTCTTAAGACCGACTAAACGACTTGGGTGGCTAAGTCCTAGAGAGAGATTTGCACAGATTAACACAGATTTTTACCGACTAATTTATCTACTAAACAAACAACAAATTTTATGAACAGAAAACTTAGAATGGGCATGGTCGGCGGAGGTCGGGGTGCCTTTATTGGCCAAATTCACCGCATGGCGGCGAATCTCGATGGAAAGATCGAGCTCATTGCTGGTGCCTTTTCCTCAAGCCCTGAAAAGTCGAAGCTCTCGGGTGAAGATTTCTTTCTCGATCCTTCAAGGGTTTACCGAAACTATCAGGAAATGGCGACCGCGGAAGCGGCTCGCGAGGACGGTATCGATTTTGTCTCCATTGTGGTACAGAATCATCTCCACTTCGATGTGGCGAAGACCTTCCTGGAAGCAGGGATTAACGTCATCTGTGACAAGCCTCTCGCGCTTAATATGGAACAGGGGAAAGAGCTGCAGGAGTTGGTGAAGAAGGGCGATGTCATCTTCGCGCTCACGCACAACTACACGGGCTACCCGATGGTGAAGGAAGCGAAGCGCATGGTCGCTGATGGCGAGCTGGGCCGCATCCTCAAGATTGTGGCCGAGTATCCTCAGGGGTATGCGGTGGGCGATGTCGAAGGCGAGGGCTCGAGTAAGATTGCGAATTGGCGTGCTGATCCTAAGATTGCCGGTTCCTCGAACTGTATCGGCGATATTGGTACTCACGCTCACAATCTCGTGAAATACATCACAGATCTCGAAATCGAAGAACTGGCAGCCGAACTCACTGCCTTCATTCCGGGTCGTGAACTTGATGATGATGGGAACTGTCTTGTTCGTTTCGAGGGCGGGGTGAAGGGGATCATTTATGCTTCTCAGATTTCCAACGGAGACGAGAACAACCTCAACATTCGTGTCTATGGCACGAAGGCGTCGCTTGAGTGGCACCAGGAAGAGCCAAACGATCTCGTCGTGAAGTTTGCCAATGCGCCTCGTAAAACCTATCGTCGTGGAAACGACTACCTTGGGGCAGCGGCGCAGGCGAATTCGCGGACGCCCTTTGCGCATCCCGAAGGGTTTATTGAGGCTTTTGCCAATGTCTATCTCGCTGCGGCTGCGGCGATTTCTGACAAGATCGATGGTAATGAGCCGCCTGAGGGGGGCTACGACTATCCCACGGTCGATGATGGCGTAGCGGGCATGGCTTTCATCAAGGCTTGTGTCGATTCCTCCAAAAACAACGCGGCTTGGACCAAGCTCGAGGAGTAAAAGAGGGCTTCAAACTTGCAAGAGCCGTCGAGTCTTCGGATACGGCGGTTTTTTTTGAGGCAAGAATTGGAACTGATTCGCTTATTGGGTGAATAAACCGTGCTCTTTTCTCGTATCAGCTAAAAAACCAGCGCTATGAAACGCCTCTTTTCGATCTTCTGCCTCGCTGCCGGCCTGGCCACCGCTTCTCCAATTGTTCATATCGACAAATTTGGAAAGTCCCTCGGGGGATGGAATGATAAAGGAAAATATGCCGAGTTTGAACGATCCGGGAGTATCTATCGAACGTGGAGGCCAGAAATCACTCCGATGGTGAATGGTGGTGTTTTTGTCTCGCTGCGGGTTGATCATCTTCGCGGTGTCTTTGCGAGCGATGATCATGCGAGTTTAGAAGTGACTTTTGCTCCAGACGGAACGGTGGAGTCGGCGCGGAGTTCGCTGGCTCTTCAGGGAAAGCGAGTAACGAGTGATCTCATTGCCGGAACTGGCAAACTTGGCGCGAATGTTGCGGGGCTGGATCGAGCCGCAAAAGTGGGTGCGGAACTCCTTGCCAATCTATCCGCGAAGATTCTTCGCGAGAACATTCGTGAGCCGGGGCGGGTGACCTTTCCCGCAGTGCTGAATCATAACTATAACCTTCTTTGCCTGGCTGTTACGAACGTGGCTTTGGCTGAACTTGTATTAGAGGATGACGATGAAAAAGATGAAGAAGATGACGAGACTGAAGCTCCTGAGGAAGAAAAAGTCGAAGATCCGGAGGTTCCAACGGTGGTGCCTTTAGTTATTGAGAAGCCGCCTGCGAAGAAGTAGGGAGCGTCGTCCCATCTGGAAGTTCGATGGTTTTAATGCGCGACGTCTGACCTTTTTTTAAGGTCACCTGCGGCTTCGGAAGTCTAAGTTCTTTGGCAAGAAAGACGGTGAGCGCTTTATTGGCTTTGCCGTCGATGGGAGGGGCTTGAATGGGGCCTTGAAAAGTCGTCCTGCGTCTGGATTTTTCTCCCAACTGATCACGCCATTGCGCGAGGCATTTGGGGTGATCTTGATTCGGAGAAGTATTTCTAGTAATTAGAGTGAGAAGGTGTCTTCCTTTGCGTTGGCGCCTTGGGATTGCTGGGCTTCGCCGTTGTTGGCGAGGTGGACGGCAGCGTGGTAAACGCTTTCGGTATCGGCCCCGCACTCGAAGGCCAGCTGCTCGGCGTCCTTTCGCTCGCCGGTGAGATGGCCTCGCACTTTGTTGAGGATATCGAGGAATTCTCCGGCGGCGGCCTTTCCTGCTTCGACACCCGGCTGGTGATAGGCGTTCACGTTGATCAGGGAGGCGTAAAGGCTGACGGAGCGCTCGAAGAGTGCGATGAGTTGGCCTAGGGAGCTTGCGGTGACCTTTTCGATGGAGATCGTGATCGAGCTGCGACCATTTTCATAAAGAGCATTGCGAGTGCCACGAAGGAAGCCTTGAAGGTAGTCAGTAGCGGTGTTGTCGCCATCGACCGTGATGGATCTGCTGTCGCGGCCCTTGCGCACTTCCACGAAAGTGGCAAAGAAGTTATTGAGACCGTCGCGGAGTTGCTGGACGTAGGCGTGCTGGTCGGTGGAACCCTTGTTGCCATAGACGGCGAGGCCCTGGTTGACAGTGTTGCCATCGAGGTCTTCCGCTTTTCCGAGCGACTCCATGATGAGCTGCTGGAGATATTTAGAGAAGAGGACGAGTGAGTCTTTATAGGGTAGGATGACGAGATCCTTTTCACCTTTGCCATTTCCGGCGTGATACCAAGCGAGCGCAAGCTGTAGGGCGGCATTTTGGGAAACGTCGCTGCTACGTGTTTTCTCGTCCATGGCCTTGGCTCCCGCGAGCATAGCGTCGATATCGATATCCTGAAGGGCCATCGGAACGAGGCCAACGGTCGAGAGGATGGAAGTACGGCCTCCGACCCAGTCTTCCATGGGGAAGGTGGCGATGAAGCCTTCTTCCTGGGCGAATTTGTAGAGCTTGGAGTCCTCGCCGGTGACAGCGATGGCGTGCTTGGCGAAATCGAGGCCGGCTTCTTTGTAGGCGTGCTTTGCTTCGAGCATGCCGTTACGAGTTTCCGCCGTGCCGCCCGATTTGGAGATGACGACGGCGAGGCTCTTGCCGAGAGATCTGCCAATGGTGGCGAGATCAGTATCGATGCCGGCAGGGTCGGTGTTGTCGAAGAAATATGTTTTGACAGCCGCCTTGGGGCCGCCGAGAGCTTCTTCAATGAGCTGGGGGCCGAGGGCGGATCCCCCGATGCCGATGATGATGATATTTTCGAAAATCCCGCCGGAAGGGGGCGCGATTTCTCCGGAGTGAATCTTTTGGGCGAATTCTTTAACGGCCTTGATGGGCTCGGTGATTTGAGCTCGGATTTCGGCGGTGGGTGCGAGGGAAGGATTGCGCAACCAGTAGTGACCGACCATGCGGCCTTCATCGGGGTTGGCAATTGCGCCTGCCTCCAACTTCTGGAGGTCGGAGAGTGCCTTTTCGATTTTTGAGGCCATCGTTTCCGAGTAATTCGAAGGAATGTCCATGCGGGAGAAATCGATGCTAAAGCCGAGATCGGGGTAGCGGAGGAGGGATTGGGTGAAGGTGTCGAAATTCATGTCGATGATCGATTTTTCAGATGATTGAGAGTGGTTTGGTTAGAATGGCGTCTTTGTAATGACTCGCAAGTTATTGGCTTAGGTTTTCAGGGCTGCCCTTTTACCATGGAGATTTTCACCTTGGATGGGATCGTCGTTTAAAGAAGACTTCTGTTGGAAATGGTGCTCACCGAGGATTTGGTTTGGAACGAAAGATGGAACTGTTAGATCATTTTCTAGATGCCGATGGCTCCCCGTGCCTTGCCTAAAAACGCGAGCCATTTATGGTCAAAAAATTGATCAATTTTAACGACGACAAGTTCATGAGGTTGAAAGCGGACGATGATGTGTTGAAATGGCTCTGGCATCGGGAGCGTCATAAAGAAGCTTTAGTAGGTAAGAATCGCTTCGGTTCTGGGGGAGTCGATCAGGGCGCGGCCGTTGAGGGCTTCGAGCTCGATCAGGAAAGAGGTGGCGATGAGGTCGGCATCGAGGACCTTTAGGAGCTTGATGGCGGCGGCGGCGGTGCCTCCGGTGGCGAGGAGGTCGTCGACGAGGAGGATTTTCTCGCCGGGTTTGATGGCGTCTTTGTGGATCTCGACGCAGTCTTCGCCGTATTCGAGGGAGTAGGCCATTTTATGAGTGGTCCAGGGGAGTTTGCCTTTTTTACGAATGGGGACGAAACCGGCGCCGAGAATCTGAGCGACCCCAGCGGCGAAAATGAAGCCGCGGGCGTCGATTCCGACGACTTTGTCGATTTTTTCGCCCTGAGCGGTTTCGGCGAGGAGTTCCATGGAGGCTTTGAAGAGTTCAGCGTCGCCTAGAACAGGGGTGATGTCCTTGAAGAGGATTCCTTCTTTGGGGAAGTTGGGGACATCTCGGATGGCGGCATTGAGGTCGGCAGCAGTCGGCATGCAGAAAAACTAGGCGGATTCTGGGGAGGGGGAAAGCGGATATCGGGAGAGTTTCTCTTTCCGCACTTGAAAGGATGGCACTTCGAGTCCAGTTATCCCCATATGGAAATGGCTTACGTGATCGGGGCGACTATTCTGGCAGCTGCCGGAGCGGTCTTCGGTTGGCGTGCCAGAGGAGACGAGGGGCATGGACATCGGGCCTTTTGGTGGATGGTGGGCGCATTTGTCTGCCAATTACTTTTCTTGGGAATTCGGGGCGAATTGCGCGGGCAGTGTCCTCTTGATGACCTGGGTGAAATTTGCCTTTTTCTAGCGTGGTCGTTGACCTTCTTTTATCTGGTAACGGGGACGACCTACCGCCTTTCCCTGTTAGGGGTGTTTACGGCACCCGTGGTGGTGATCCTCCAATTGGTGACTCTCTTTCCGGGGGCTTTGGATACGAATCCGGTCAGGGCGGAGGTGGTGGACCCGTGGCGGGAGTCGCACGCGGCATTCTCGGTCTTAAGCTATGGGGCTTTAACGTTGGCGTCGGTCGCGGGCGTAATGTTTTTGGTGCTTAACCGGCGTTTGAAGAGCCTGCGCTTTAGTGAGGGAATGATGACGGGGATGCCATCGGTGAGCCGCTTGGTGAAGGCGATGGCGCGGATTGCGCTGGTGGGATGGATTCTTCTGACGATTGGTGTCGTTTCTGGGCTGTTGATGGAGAATGGGAAGGTGAGTGTCCACCTCGTTGTGGCGACGGTGACTTGGGTGCTTTATGCTGTTTTATTGGGAATCTACTTTGTGAGGGGCTTGCCGGGTCGCTACCTGGCGTGGGGGCTCATCGTGTTGTTTATTCTTTCTCTCACGGTTTTTTCTAAACTTTAATGAAACTCGTTTGTCTTGGCCTCAATCATGAGACTGCGCCTGTCGAGGTGCGGGAGCGCTTTGCCTTGTCCGAGAGTAAAATGAGTGAAGAAGGAAAGCTTCTTGTTGAGGATCCAGCGGTGGCCGAAGGAGTGGTTCTCTCGACCTGTAATCGCACGGAATATTACGCGGTGATTGAAGACGGCGGGGTGCAGCATCTGGAGAACTGGGTGTGCTCGCAGAGGAATTACGAAGGCACCCGCGAAGGGGTGTTTTACTATTACGAATCGAGGAGAGCGGCAGAGCATCTTTGTCGGGTGGCGAGCGGGATGAATTCGATGGTGCTGGGGGAAACAGAGATCTTTGGTCAAGTGAAGAAGGCTTACCAGGCCGCTCTTACTGGAGGAACGACTTCGGGCATTTTGAACAAGCTGTTCCAACGGGCTTTTGGGGTGGGGAAGCGAGTGCGGACGCAGACGGGGATTCAAGAGGGCGCGACGTCGGTGGCGGGCGCTGCGGTTGAGCTTGCGGAGCAGGTCTTTGGTAAATTGAAAGGAAGCTCGGTCATGGTGGTGGGCGCAGGGGAGATGAGCCGACAAACGGCGCAAGCGCTGCAGTCGCGTGGCGCAAGCTCGGTGATTGTCACGAACCGTTCTTTTCCGGCGGCGGAGAAACTTGCGGCAGAGATTGGGGGGGGAGCGGTGGGTTTTGATGATTGGCAGAACTCATTGGAGAAGATTGACGTGTTGATTTCCTCGACCAGTGCCCCTCATTTTGTGGTGAAACCACGAGATATCGAAGCGGTGCGTCGAAAGCGCAAGTTCCGTCCGCTCATCATGGTGGATATTGCTGTTCCACGTGATATCGACCCCGAGGTCGGAGAGATCGAGGAAGTCTATCTTTACGACATCGATACTCTGCAAGGGATGGCGAGCCGAGCGCGCACGCGTCGCTTGGAGCAGTTAAAAATTTGCGAAGGAATCATCGACGAAGAACTCACTAAAGCAGCACTACCAGGACTGGAATGAAGAAGCTTAAAATCGGAACACGCGGGAGTGCTCTCGCATTGAAACAGGCGGAGATGACCGAGGCGGCATTGGCTGTGGCTTTTCCCTGGCTGGAAGTCGAGCGGGTGATTATCACGACAACGGGGGACCGTCGCACCGATGTTGCGTTGAGCGAAGTTGCGAAGGTCGAGGGGGTCTGGGACAAAGGAGTTTTTATCAAGGAGCTGGAGATTGCTTTGGAAACGGAGGAGATCGATGTTGCGGTGCACTCGCTGAAGGATCTGCCGACGGTTCTGGAGGAGGAATTTGTGCTGGCGGGAGTGCTGGAGCGCGCGCCTGTTAGAGATGCCTTTATTGGAAAAATTTCGTGGAATGACTTGGGCGAAGGTTCGCTGGTTGGAACGAGCTCGGCACGTCGAGCGCAGCAACTGATCGATTTGAAGCCGGGTCTTGAAGTGTGCGATCTTCGGGGGAACGTTCCGACGCGTCTGCGCAAGCTGGCTGAAAGCGAGACGATGGACGGAATTATGCTGGCCGAGGCGGGGCTTCGTCGCTTGGGATATTCTGTTGATCAGGTTCTCGAGATCGAAGGGGTAGCGCTTCAGGTTTATTGCCTGCCGGAGAAGGAATTTTATCCAGCGGCCGGACAAGGAGCGGTGGGATTTGAGATCAGGTCCGATGATTCGGAGAGTCGCGACATTATTTCGGCACTCAATCATCAAGAAACCTGGGATCGAGTCACGGCGGAGCGCGGATTTCTCGAACTGCTTTCGGCAGGCTGCAATACGCCGGTGGGAGTTTGGTGTGAGATTTCCGAAGGCCTTGTCACGATGGGTGCTCGCGTTTATTCGGAGACGGGCGGAGAGCCAACGCGGGCCGAAGTTTCCGCACCACTGGCCGAAGCGGCTCAGTTACTTTTTCAAGAATTGTCATGATCAAAAAAGGAATTTGTTACCTGGTGGGCGCGGGCCCGGGAGATGTTGGGTTGGTCACGCTGAAGGCGAAGGCCTGCATCGAGAAATGCGACGTTCTGGTTTATGACGCACTTTCGAGTCCCGAGCTGGTTTCTTGGACGAAGAAGGGCTGTGAGCTGATTTTTGCGGGCAAGCGCGCGGCGGCTCATGCTATTCCGCAAGATCAGATTAATGATATTATTGTTGAGAAGACGTTGGAGGGAAAGATTGTCACGCGCCTCAAGGGCGGTGACCCCATGATTTTTGGGCGCGGTGGTGAAGAAGCCTCCGAGCTCGCAGATGCGGGCGTGAAGTTCGAGATCGTGCCGGGAATTTCCTCGACGATTGCCGGACCAGCCTACGCCGGGATTCCGGTGACGCATCGTGATCACTGCTCGCAGCTGACGATTTTCACGGGACATGAAGATCCCACGAAGGAAGATACCTCGCTTGATTTCGAGCAACTGGCGAAGGCTCCCGGGACGAAAGTATTCGTGATGGGGGTTGCGCGGTTGCGCGGGATCTGTGAGCGATTCATCAAAGGTGGGGCCAGTCCTTCGACTCCGATTGCGCTGACGCGCTGGGCCACGACAGGGAAGCATCGTACGATTGAAGGAACCCTGGCGACGATTGCGGATATTGTAGAAGAGCAAAATTTCAAGTCACCGGCAGTGGCGGTGGTGGGCAATGTGGTGACCGAGCGCAAGAAGATCAATTGGTTCGAAACCAAGCCGCTCTTTGGAAAGCGGATTGTGGTGACGCGGACGCGTGAGCAAGCGGGGGAGCTGAGTCGTCAACTGGGTGATCTTGGGGCCGACGTGGTGGAGCTTCCGACGATTCGGATCGAGCACCCGAAGGATAAAAAAGATTTTGCGCAGATGGTGGCGGATGCGCACACCTACGACTGGCTCATTTTCACGAGTCCGAATGGGGTGGAGAAATTCTTCGACGCTTTCTATGCCACGTACCAAGACGCCCGCAGTTTGGGTGGACCCCGGATTGCGGCGATTGGGCCGAGCACGGAAGCGAAGATTCGCGAGTATCGTTTTACGGTGGATTTGCTTCCTGAGAAATTCGTGGCGGAAGGATTGATCGAGGCCTTTAAAAAGCTAAACGTAGAGCACCAAAAATTGCTTTGGGTGAAGGCGGAAGAGACACGCGACGTGCTTTATCATGAACTCATGAAAATTGGCGCGATTGTGGATTCCTGCCTTGCTTACCGAACGGTGCCCGAGACTTCAGATCCGACTGGCGCGGCGCAGCGACTCGCTGATGAAGGTGCAGATATGATCACCTTTACGAGTGGTTCGACGGTGGAGAACTTTTTTAAATTGGGTATCCCTTGGCCTGAAAATTGCGTGGCGGGAAGTATCGGTCCGGTGACCAGTAAGACCTTCGCTACGCATTCGAGCGAGACCTGCATTGAATCGCCTAAGCATGACATCCCCGGACTGGTGAAAGCGATTTTGAAGCATTTTGGGAAGTAAGAACCCAGTTCGCTTTCGCGAAGAAGCGCCTCGATTTTCTGGAGGTGGGAATGATCTCTATTCATGAGGCCGCTGAGCGAAATAGGAAGTGACCGAACCATCACAGTAGAGGGATGTTAGGACGTCTGGTCGCTGTTTTTCAATATTGACCTGCAGGGGAGAAATCTCTCTACTCAAAGATGTCTGAATTGCTGAAGATTCCACATTTTTGAGCCTTTTTTAAATTTGGACGCACGCAAACATAATTCGCAATGAAAACATTCCAAACAGTTTCAATTTTATTCCCTCTTCTGGCGCTGCCGGCCTCGGCCACGGTAATCTGGACGGGCGCAACGAGTAATGATCCTTTTGAGGGTAGCAATTGGGACTTCACCAGTTCCACAGCTTCGGCTGTTGATTCCAATGTGAGTGTTGCTGATGATCTGACGATCACGAATGGCAATGTCGAAATCCCCAATCTAGGGGGCCAGGTAAGGTTGCAAGTAGCGAATGGATTTTCGCTCACCCTAAATAACTCCATCCTTGGCCTTGTTGCCGGAGGAAATGATGGGGTGGGAGGAGAACCTGGCGGAACCGGAATGGTGATCAATGTCACCAATGGGAGTCAGTTGAATGCTTTCTTCGTGGTCAACGGAGCAGATGTGCAAGTTGATGGCACAAGCTCGGTGACTCTCGGAGGCGGGGGAAATCCGGTGAACTTTTCGACGATCAATCTTACTTCTGGCTCTGTTTTGTCCTTCTCAGGCGAGACTCCTGCGGCATTTACAACGGAGCATTTGACCAAAATCACCGTCGATGGCGCTGCCGCAGTCGATGGAGTGAATATCAATGTGGCTACATTTAATGGCGCTTCCGGCTCACAAGTCACGGTCATCCCCGAGCCCTCTCACGTCGTTCTTCTTGGACTTGGAGGGCTGCTTGGCTTCGTGCGTCGCCGGCGATAATTGTCGGTTTTAATCTATCGAGGTGACCATAAAGAAGGTCACCTCAACTGCTTTTTCGGCGATGTACAATCAATCGAGGTTTTTTTCTTTGCTTGGTTTGGTGGGGTTCACAATGCTGTCTCCTTCTCAAGGGGCTGACATCATTATCAGTGAGTTTCTGACCTCAAACACCAAGGGGCTGACTGACGAGGACGGTGATGATTCTGATTGGATCGAGTTGAGCAATATTTCCGGATCTGCGATCGATCTTGCCGGGTGGCATCTGACTGATGATGCAACTGCACTCGATCGGTGGGAGTTTCCGTCGGTCTCTCTGAATCCCGGCGATGAGCTCGTTGTCTTTGCTTCCAATAAAAACAGGTCGATCGCGGGAGACGAGCTTCATACAAATTTTAAGCTCAGTTCATCCGGGGAGTATCTTGCTCTGGTAAAAGCTGATGGAGTTACGGTGGAAGATGATTTATCTCCCAGCTATCCGCAGCAGTATCCCGATATTTCTTATGGCGTGGGAACACCGGGAGGATCAATGGTTCCGCTTGTGGGTCCGGAGGAGGCGGCAAGATACAAAGTGCCGGATGATGCCTCGGAGGATATAGGGGGCGCATCTCCATGGAATGAAATCAACTTCGATGATTCGGGATGGACCACTTGTGAGACGGGGGTCGGGTATGCCACGACCAACTCAGTGGACCCGTATGATTCCTATATTGGAGCGGATGGAGATGTCCAAGGAGCGCTCTACACTAAGAACACCACTCTTTATTTGAGGGTTCCTTTCAATATTGATGATCCCTCACTGGTAACGGGATTGATTTTTAAAGCGCGCTACGATGATGGGTTTGGATTCTCCATCAATGGGAGTCCTGTTCTGGCATCTGCGAATGCGCCGAGTGACGGAGTTTGGGACTATGAGGCCATCGCGAGAGCGAGTCACAATGATTCTCTCGCGATCACCTTGGAGTCTTTTGCGGTTGATCTCAGTGAAGTGACTCTGGTGGCGGGAGAAAATATTCTGGCGGTTCATTGTCTCAACCGCGGAATCACGAATTCAGACTTCCTTTTCGATTGCGAACTCAATGCTCAGCTTTCTCCCTCTGGTGCATCGGCATCAGTTTACATGAATCCTTCCACTCCCAATGCGGACAATGGAGGAGGCGTTTTGACGCTTGGTCCGGCGATTTCTGAGGTGACAGAGAACCCAGCTCGTCCAGACTTGGCTCTTCAGAGTCACCAGCTAGTGATCGCGCGGGTGGGGATGACGGAGCAAGGCATCGATCAGGTGACCCTATTTTATCGCGAGAGTTTTTCTGTTGAGAGTTCCATCTCGATGACCGATGATGGCGCAGCTCCTGATGCCGTTGCCGGCGATGGCGTTTATAGTGCCAACATTCCATTAGCGGGACTGTCTGATGGAGAGATGATTCGTTGGAGAGTGGAGGCTCGCGATTCGGCAGGAACGATTTCCAAGGCTCCTTTTTTCGGGGATGCGGTAAATTCTCCCGAGTATTTTGGCACGGCGGCTTTAGATGTTTCCGTCGTTTCCAATCTTCCGGTTCTGGAATGGTTTATCGAGAATCCAGGTGGTGCGAATAACCGAACGGGGAAGCGGGCTTCGGTCCTCTATCTCGGGGAGTTCTATGACAATATTTACTGCCGGATTCGAGGAGCATCATCGGCGGGATTGGCGAAGAAGAGCTACAAGTTCGATTTTAATACGGGGCATCATTTTCGGGTCGATGATGATCCTGACACCGTGCGGGTCGAAGAGTTCAACTTGAACACGACATGGACGGACAAGGCCTACGTGCGTCAGCCACTCAGCTACGATATTTATGATCTTGCCGGTTCGCCGGGATCGCAGTGTTTCCTGACGAGAGTTGAGCAGAACGGGGAATTCTTTAGCGTGGCAGCTTATACCGAGCAGGTTGATAAGCGTCTTCTACGCCGTGAGAAGGGGATCGATGACGATGGCGCTCTTTACAAGATGTTCAATGGTGGAACGAGCGGGACCAGCGGAGTTGAGAAAAAGAACCGCACGCACGAATCCAATGCTGATCTCATCGCCTTTGTGAGCGGAATCGGCGGAAGCGGGAGTAGTCTGGAAAACTTTATTTTCGATAATGTCGATCTTCCGCGGCAGCTCAACTACCTCGCCGCGACCGTGTTGACACAGAACAACGACAACATGAGGAAGAATTACTACCTCTATCGGGATAGCGAAGGGAGTGGTGAGTGGACCCAGTTGCCCTGGGATACTGATCTGACGTGGGGGAGTCACTACATGACGAATGACAATATCGCGCATGAGGGAATCTGGGCGACAGAGGATTATGTTTTGGGCGGGAGAAATTCCAATGCGCCCATTTCTCCGAGTCATCCTTTTGTCGGGACTCAGGAATTGCCGGGGAATCGGAGCTTCAGTAGACTCGTCGATAAGCTTCTGGAGAACGATCGATTCAAGGAGATGTTCAGGAGGCGGCTGCAAACACTGGTTGATGAAATTCTGATGACCTCTGAGATCGAAAGCCGAATCGATGCCTTTGGATTGGCTTTGGGGAATGACGCGATTTTAGATAGTAATAAATGGGGCCAATTTGGGAGGTCCCAGACTTTGGCTCAAGCCATCGCAATTCTAGAGGACGATTACCTTGCTCCCCGCAAGATCCACTTGTCCGTCACTCATTTGGCGAGTAACTCGGCAAGCTATCCGACTCCGCAGACTAGCTCGGCGCTGCTGCCTGGCCCGGAGCCGTTGACCCCGATGATAAGCTTTGGGAGCCACGACGGAAACCCTGTTTCGGGGAATCAGGATGAAGAGTTTATTGAGCTTAAGAATTATTCCGGTTGGGCAGTTGATCTGTCGGGGTGGACGCTTGAGGGAGGAGTGATGTTTGAGTTCCTTCCGGGGACTATTATAGAGGCGAACAGGAGTCTATTTGTGAGTCCTAACGTTGCTGTGTTCCGTTCGAGGGATGCTAGTCCGATGGCAGGGGAAGGGTTGAATGTGGAAGGCGATTATGGCGGACGTATTTCCTCGCGAGGGGAAACGATTAATTTGCTTTATCCCGGGGGCACGTGGGCGGGAACGCTGACAACCCCAAGTAACCCTTCGATTTATCAGGATTCGCTTCGAATTACCGAGATTCACTTTTCTCCGCTTGAAGGAAAGGGATTCGAATTCGTTGAGCTTAGAAATGTAGGGTCCTCCTCGCTCGATCTGACCGGGGTGTATTTCGATGCGGGCATCACAGCGACGCTTAGCAGAACTCTCGCGCCGGGAGAATTTGGATTGGTCGTTGCGAATCCCGCGAATTATCCGAGCCAGAAAATCTTAGGCACATTCACTGGCGCTCTCAACAATGGGGGAGAGCAGATCACTTTGAGAGACCCGGTGGGCGAAAATATCCTCTCCTTCAGATTTGAAGGTGATTGGTTTACTCCTGCGAGAGATCAAGGTTATAGCATTGAGTTCGTGGATGATTCTGCGGATTGGACTACGTGGGATTTACGTTCCAGTTGGGCACTGAGTTCCGATGTGCATGGATCTCCGGGGGTGGTGACTCCTGGATTTAGTCACGTCTATTATTCATGGAGCACCCAGTATTTTACTCTCTCCGAGTTGGAGGATCCTACGGTGAGTGGTCCGATGGCGGATGCCTCAGGCGATAGGATTTCCAATCTCTTGAAGTATGCGCTGGGCTTGGACCCGACCATTGAAACGTCAGCTCTTCAGGTGACTGCTGCGATTGATGGAGATCAGCTGACTTACGGGTTTTCTCGATTAGAAAAGACACCAGACATCTCGGTCACGGTGGAAGTTTCGACAGATCTTTCAAGCTGGACTCCAACGATATCGTTGATCAGTTCATCATCCAATGGCGATGGAGCTGAAGACGTCGTCTTTCAAAGCGATGTCGCTGTCTCCAGTGAAGTTCGCCAATTTCTACGCATCAAAGTCATTCAACAATAAACCCCAAACTCCTAGATCAATGAAAAATCAAATCTTCTCAATATTATCCACAATTAGCCTTCTTGCTACATCGGTGTCATGGGCTGATTATCCGGGTGTCGTCACTGCCGACGGGCCGTTGGCCTATTACCGATTCGAAGAAGCGGTAGGGGCGACGACGCTCGTCGATTCAAGTGGGAACGGCTTGGATATCGATTATAGCGCTCCGATTGGGACCACCCAGATTGGTGAGCCTGGAGCGATTGGGTTGGCAGCACTCTTCAATGCGGATGGTTCGCTTCTTACGCCCTTGGTGCTGGATCCTTCGTTGGGCGATTTTTCGATGGAAGCGATCATCCGCGCTGATAGTCCGGGCGCCGCAGGGACAGTGGTCCTGGCGAACCAAGATGGAACCGCTGGACCTGGTCGAAGCAATTTGGTTGTGAACGGTAATCGGGCGATCACGACCTACATTGGCGGGGCAACTCTTCTATCCGGGCGAACCGCAACTGACGGAGGCTTTGATCACTTACTTGTCACCTATGACCAAAGCGCGGTCGCCGGAGGCGTTGATCCGACCATTAGGATTTTTGTCAATGGTGAGGAGACTGCCACTGGGCTCTTTGTTGTTGAGCCGGCCAATGGGGGGTGGGTCATTGGGTCACATAAAAGCCAAGCCAGCCAATTTTTTAGCGGCCTCATTGACGAGGTTGCCATTTACGACAAGCGGCTGGATGATCCTAATGGCGATGGTAACGTTTCAGATTCCCGGGTGTCGGCTCACTTCAAGGAATACCTGGCGGATTCTGAGACCTTGATCGATTTTGCAAGTGATGTGCCCTACCTTGATGGTGGCCAGAGCGGAGAGTTGTCATGGTTTGTTTCTCCTGCTCTCAGCTCTCTTACGATTGATGATGGATCTGGCCCGGTCGATGTCACGGCTGACACGATTGATTGCAATGGGACTCTTTCAGTTTCTCCTGCTGTTTCCACTACTTACACACTAACAGGTAGCGGTCCGCTTGGAACGGAGGCTTTGGAGGTTACTATCGTAGTCGATGAGCCAGCAGTCGTGAACAGCTTTACTTCAAGTTTAGATGTGGTGATCGTGGGTGGCTCTACCACCTTGTTGTGGGACGTGATTTATGGGACAACAGTTTCGATTGATAATGGAGTGGGCGCTGTGGATGCCATGTCGGGAAGTGTGGATGTGACACTCGAAGAAGCGACGACTTACACTCTTACCGCGACCAACTCACAAGGAGACGTGACGGAGGAAATTACCGTGGGAGTCCTCGTTACTTCGGAGCCTGGGTTACTTTCTCATTGGATGGTCGGCGAAGCCGCAGGTGAAACAGATGGGACTTCTTTGATTTCAGAAAGCGGAGACGGCTTTATCGGAACATTCTCGGGAACGCCAGTCTTCGATACCGAGGATCCTGCGCCTGTTCCCGGAGGGTCGACTGCCTCGCTTTCTCTGGATGGTGCAAATAGTTGGGTTGATGTACTGGGCTACAATGGAATTGGAGGCAGCGAAGCCCGGACCCTGGCCTTTTGGTTCAAGGGACCCGGGACACAAGTGAACAACAATGCCACCTTGATCGGCTGGGGACCTGGTTCTACCGGGAATCGTTTTGATACCCGTATTCAAGGTCAATTCGGCGGTTCTATGCGGACGGAGGTTGCGGGATCTGGAAGCAATGGAACGGCAATAATCGATGATGGCGAGTGGCATCACTGTGCGATGGTCGTCGATCCGACCGTGGGAATGACCGTGGGAGATATTCAGTTCTATATCGATGGGGTTGCGGATCCGCTCTCGGCGATCGGAGGCACTCCTATCGACAGTGGAACCAATTTGAATCTCCGAATTGGAGCTTCACGCACGATTGGTGGGCGTTCGCTGACGGGGAAGCTGGATGATATCCGTCTCTATGACCGAGTGCTTACAGCGGAGGAAATTCTAATACTGTTTCAGCCATCTCAAGAAATCGTAATCAATGGGGTGGAAGTTCTCAATAATGGGGATGCCGAGATCACCTTTACCGCTTCTCCCGGAAACTACGCTTTGTTCTACTCTTTCGATCTCACCGAAGAGGGTTGGTTGGAGATCTCTGATAGCGAAACGATTGCGGCTGGTGAATCGATGAAGGTTTCGACTGATAACGTGGCTGCTCCAAAATCGCAAAACACAAAAGTGTTTTACCAAATTAGGCAAGCTGAGTAGCGCCGATTACGATCGTGTCCATATTTTACTGAAGTTCGTTCCTATTATAGGATAGATCTCCTTTAGATCTGGAGATTATTCTCTGGCCCTACGAGGGTGACGGATATTCCTAATCGATACTTTCGGCTTCATGCTGAACTTGTTGATTAGCGAGTGAGATACTATTCTAGTCCCAGGTGGCCCGGTAATACTGTTATGGCTGCCCGGCGAGTTCTTCGGTGAGGCGGATGATGATTTACGCGGTGTCTTCGGTTGGGTTGCTGTTTTGGGAGACTTCCGGATACGTGTTTGAGCAGTGAGTGAATCTAGTGCGAGGACTTCGCGTTTTGGATCGCTTGAGCAACGGACTGCTTGCCGAGGGCCTTGCGTTGTGCCGGTCGATCGGAGGAGCCTTGTGGCCAATCGGCGGGGTGGGCATACTGGCCGTCGTCTTTGAACTCTTTTTGAAGGCGTTCGATCTCTGCTTTGAGCTCTTTGAAGAGTTTCTTTACCTGGGGTTTATTGGCGTCTTTTGCATCGTAGAGAAGGTTGTGCTGTTCCTTAGGGTCAGCCTGTAGGTCGAACATCTCGTAAGCATTGCGATCCCAGTAGTAGATGAGCTTGTGGGTTTTTGTGCGCACGCCGTAGTGGGCGACCGTGTTGTGATGGCCAGGGCTGTGGTAGTAGCGGTAGTAGAAGGTCTGGCGCCAATCGGCGGGAGATTCACCGCGAAGAAGTGGGGCGAGGCTGCGGCCTTGCATGAAAGAGGGAACCGGCAGTCCGGCGAGGTCAAGGAAGGTGGGTGCGAGATCGTAGTTGCCCACGAATTGCTCGGGGGTGATTCCTTTTTTGATACCAGGTCCACGCGCGAGGAGGGGAACGTTAAGACCGGGCTCATACATGAAGCGCTTGTCGTAGAGGCCGAGGTCGCCGAGATACCAGCCGTTGTCAGATGAGTAGATGACGATGGTGTTTTTATCCAAGCCCGTTTTATCGAGGTAGTTGAGGACTTTGCCGACGTTGTCATCGACTCCTTGGACGCAGGCGAGGTAGTCGCGCATGTATTTCTGATACTTCCATTTGATGAGTTCCTTGCCGGTGAGATTCTTTCCATCGACGACGATTTCCTTCGGTTTCACACCGAGCCACTGGCGGATTTCCCTGCCTTTAAGGTTGGCAGGTGGAGTGAGCTTAAGATCACGTCGGGTCAAATCCTTCGCGACGGTTTGCTGATTTTCGGGGAGGGCCGCGGGACGAGTGTTGTAGTTATCAAAGAGGGTGTCGGGCTCGGGTATGACTCTGTCTTTAAATAGCGCCTTGTTGCGCTCATCGGGTTCCCAGGCGCGGTGCGGGGCTTTTTGATGGAGCATGAGGAAGAAGGGTTTGTCCTGTGGGCGGGTCTCCAGAAATTCGACTCCGAGGTCTCCGGTAATATCGGTGCAATGGCCTTCGATGGTGAACCTGCTTTCAGAGGTCAAGAAGGAGGGGTTCCAGTAGGCGCCCTGGCCAGGGAGGACAACCCAGCGATCGAATCCTTCGGGGTCACTGCCAAGGTGCCATTTGCCAATCATGCCCGTGTGATAGCCGCCTGACTGCATATGCTTGGCGACGGTGTCGCGAGTGTTATCGAAGCGATTAAAAACGGGCACGCCATTGAGATGGGAGTACTGGCCGGTGAGGAGGGTGGCGCGGCTGGGCGTGCAGATCGAATTGGTGACGAAGGAGTTGGTGAATCTGGCTCCTTCTGAAGCAAGCCGATCCAGATTGGGGGTCTTGTTGACCTTGGAGCCATAAGCGGAAATGGCGTGCTCGGCATGGTCGTCTGAGAAAATGAAGAGGATATTCGGTCGCTCGGCAGAATAGGAGGTTGCCCCGAGGGCTAGAAACAGGGGCGTAATAATGCTTTTCATGATCCTCCTAGGCCATCAGTAGAAGGATGATTGGTCAAGAAGCCTCCTGACAAATTTCGAGGGCTAAAAGAAGTGAGCTTTTTGGGAGAATTGTCATACTAGAGGATCGGTCTCTTTTTGAGGGGGAGGCTCCATAAAGTTTCTCATCCTCATCATCTTAGGAACTCTTTCGTGTGAGCTCAGAGCGGATAAGCGAGTGCGCGATTTCCTCGGTGATTACTGCATTTGTTGTCACAATCCTGAGGGAAATAAGAGGAGACTCGATCTTGAAATCATTTATGAAGAAAGCATCACCGGGCACCCTGAGATTTGGGAAAAGATGGTCACGCGGATCGAGTCCCGGGATATGCCTCCTGTGAAGGCGCGGAAACGGCCCTTGGAGAAAGACTATGCGGTGGCCTTGGAGACCTTACCTTTTCATGCCCATGGGCTGTGATCGGTCTCGTTGGACGTCCAAGACTTATGCGTGAAACTCAGCGCTGCGCTCTGTCCTAGACTGGTTTATTTGAACCCTTCAGACTCAGGGGAAGTTAAGTGCCGCAGAAGGTTTTTTCGACCACCTCTTTGGGGAGCGGTGGGGTCTCTAGGTCTGCTAAGTCGTCGTTTTCTTCAAAGGGTGTGATCCAAGCCCCGGCGAGGCGATGGAAGAGGGTGAAGTCGTCTTTGTATGCCGCTTGGATGGCTTCCTCGATGCGGTGGTTGCGAGGAATGCGGATTGGGTTGGCATGCTTCATTTCTGAGAAATGCGTTTCTGGTTTTGCCAAGCTCTGCCATTTCTTGAACCAAATCTTGAGGGGCTCTTTATCTGATGCGAGTGCGAGAAGTTTTTCATCGCTTCCTCCGGCTGCGACGAGAGTGAGTTGGCGGAAGAAGATGGTGAAGTCGAGTTTCTGAGAAGCGAGGAGGTCGAGGGTATTATCGATAAACTCAGCATCGGAATCCGAAGGAAGAGCAAGTTTAGCGCGGAAGCGTGAGAGATAGTGTTTCTGAAATTGAGAGGCGAATTTTTTGAGGGATTCCTCGGCGCTCGCGACGGCCTTTTCCTCATTCGGGTCGATTAAAGGAAGAAGTGTTTCAGCGAAGCGGGTGAGGTTCCAATGGGCGATGACGGGTTGATTTCCCCAGGCGTAGCGCCCGTTCCGGTCGATGGAGCTGAAGACGCGTTCCGGGTGGAAATCGTCCATAAAGGCGCAGGGACCAAAGTCGATTGTTTCGCCGGAGATGGCGCAGTTATCGGTGTTCATCACACCGTGGATGAAGCCAACGGACATCCACTGTGCGATCAATCCGGCCTGCGCAGAAATGACAGCGTCGAGCAGTCCAATGTATGAGTCGGCTTCTGGATAGTGGCGCGCGATGACGTGATCGGCGAGAAGCATGAGGGCTTCGTCATCTTTTCGAGCGAGGAAATATTGGAAGGTTCCCACTCGGATATGGCTTGCGGCAATTCGGGTGAAGATGCCGCCGGGCACCATGCCATCTTGTCGGAAGACGTTCTCTCCGGAGGAAACGGCAGCAAGGGCTCGCGTGCTGGGGATGCCCATGGCGTGCATTGCCTCACTGACAAGATACTCGCGGAGGACGGGGCCGAGGGCGGATTTCCCATCGCCCCCTCGTGAGAAGGGAGTGCGACCGGATCCCTTGAGTTGGAGATCGAAGCGCTTGCCTTTTGGGGTGAGGATTTCGCCGAGAAGGAGGGCTCGGCCATCGCCTAGCATGGGGGAGAAGTTTCCATACTGATGTCCGGAGTAGGCTTGGGCGAGTGGGGTTGCTCCGGCGGGCACGCCATTTCCAGAAAAGAGCGCGAGACCATTGGGTCCCTCTAACCAGGTGGGATCGAGCCCCAACTCCTTTGCTAGAGCGGTGTTGACCCTGAGTAGTTGAGGATCGGGAGCGTTGGCGGGATTCTGTTTTTCGTAGAATCTTTCCGGGAGTTGGGCGTAGCTGTTGTCGAAGGGAAGAGTCACGTGGTAGGAGTTTACTTACGAAGTGATTTTACAATTTCAGCAGAGAGCATGTCGATTAGGCGGCTTTGTGCGGCGACAAGTGCTTCGTATCCATCAGAGTCAAGCGGGGTGCTGAGTGAGCTGGTGCGGGTCGTCACCAAGTTTCCTTCGGGAAGACGATAGACGCGCCAAGAGGATTCAAGAATGGCATCGCCATCAGCCGTTCCGTGAAATTGATGGATGTCGGCGCTAACTTGATAGTCGAGTTTGTTATTTGGATCCCAAGGGTAAGTTTGGATCTTTCCGGTTACCGCTCGGCGGCCAAGGTTCACTCCAAGAACACGGGCAAAGTTGTCGTCCATCGCTCCGCTCCATTGGTGGAGATCGGACATCTCCATCTTGTGGGGAGAGCTTTGGAAAATGAGGTAGGGTCGTTCGACGAGATAGTCGGCTACGATGATGGGGCCGATTCCGATTCCCACGCCTTGGCGTGCGGGCGCTTTCCCCGCGGGAGTAAGGACGTAGTAGCTCGTGCTCGTCGAGCTACAGGACAGGAGAAAGCCGAACAAGAGGCTGAGAAGAAAGAATCTAGAGGTCATGGCAAAGAAGAGGATCTAGCGGCGTGCACGGGGGATCTTTTTGGTGTTGGGATCTTTTCCAAAAAGGAGTGAGTTTGGCTTGTCGGCGATCTCGGTGGTCATGCGCTCGATGGAGCGGGTGACACTGCGGAGTTCATCCATGGTGCGGAGGAGGTCGCCGTAGACCGCGCCATCGCTGGAAAATGGCTTCATACTCTTGTTGAGCTGAGCGATGGTGAGGCGAATATCGCTGGGTAGGGCCTTGGTGTCGGCGCTGTTCATGATGCTGTTAAGCGCGGTCATCATTTCCTTGGTCTGAGTGATGGTGAGTTTGGTTTCGGCGAGAATTCCATCGGTGCCACCCAGGCTGCCCTGAATTTCCTTCATCGTGTTAGTCGCTTCCTTGGCGGCATCGGTGAACTCAGTCAGCAAAGGTTCCACTTCGAGATTGTTGAGTTTTTTCAACAAAGCGGCGACGCTATCTTCAAGGCGGCCAAATCCGGTCTCGACACTGGGAATGATGAGGCCGTCGTCAATTTGGACAACTCCGGTTGGTGGGATGTCGGGATAGTAATCGAGATCAATGTAGAGCTGCCCTGTGATGATATTGCTGGTTTTGATAGAGGCACGGAGTCCTTGATCGAAGGCCATCTTGATTCCTTCGATCCCTTCATCACGAAGTTTTTCGGGAAAGTGCTGTTTGAGAAGATGATCGTCCAACTGAATGAGAATAGGGGTTTTTTCAACGGTGGCAAGAGAGACCAGTTGGTAGGAAATCTCACTGACGCGTCCGACCCTGAGTCCCCGGAATTCGACGGGAGCGCCAGGGTTTAGACCGCGGACTTCTTGTTCAACGAGAAGGAGGAGATCGGCTGCGCTTTTGAAACCATCGGCTTCGGCTCCACCGAGGTCATCGAAAAGAGTGAAGCTATTCACGACCGAAGGAAGTTCGTAACCTTCAGGCATGCCGGGAGGGACTCCAAAATTGATGCGTCCTGAGATGAGAGAGTCGAGAGAGGGGAGAACAAGTTGGAAGCCACCGGTGTCGACCTTAAGGTCGATTCCGTTGTCGCGCCAGAAGCGGGACTCGGAGTTGACGAGCTGGGCGAATCGTTCGTCGATAAAAATTCCGAACTCAGTGGTGCGGGGGACAGGATCGAAGAAGCGGCTTTCGACTTTTCCGACCCGGTTCCCGTTGAAGTAGATTCCGCTGCCGACATCAATGGAACCGGGGTTTTGCGCGATGAGACTGAGCCGGAGGCCGGGCACGCTGCTTGGGGTCAGCGGAGGTTGCTCTTCTCCTTTGAAGGCGTATTGCTCGCCTCCGATGGGCCCCGGGTCCAGCTCGATGTAGGCACCGCTGAACACGGTTCCAAGTCCGGAAATGCCGGCGCCGCTCACCCGAGGTCGGACGACCCAGAACTTGGAGTCGAGACGGACAAGCTTCATGTGGTCGGTGTTGATGCGCATGGCAACCTCAACGGTTAGATCTACGGGATCGAGGTCGATGGATTCGACGACGCCGATTTTGACGCTTCGGCAGTGGACTTCTGTTTTATCGACGGCAAGACCGTCGGCATTTTCAAAGGTCACGGTCACTATTTCGCCCTGTTCCTGCAGGCTTCTTTTGACAAGCCATACTCCAAGGATCAGTCCAAGAATTGGAATAATCCAAACCCTGCTGATTTTGCGGTCGGCGGTGACCTTTGGTTTTTTAGAATCGCTCATGATGAGGAGGTGATGCGGACCCTGTCCCAAATGATTCTAGGGTCAAATGAGTGAGCTGCAAGCATGGTGAGGACCACCATGAGGATAAACGATACTGCCGCGGGGCCTGGTTCGATCGACATTAAGTTGCCCATCTGAATCAGTGCGACGAGGATGGCAACGACGAAAACGTCGACCATGGACCAACGACCGACGAGCTCGGTAAGCCAGTAAATCTTATTGGCGCTCTTGGGTGACATTTTTACAAGACCTTTGGCGAGGGCACAAAGCCATATCAAGGCGATGATTTTTAGACCCGGGATTAGGACACTGGCGATAAAGATGACGGTGGCGATGGGATAAGCTTTCATTTGCCAGAAGATGGCGACTCCGCCAAGGATCGTACTTCCTTCGGTCACTCCCAGCTGAGTGATGACCATGATGGGCCAAACGTTCGCAGGAATATAGGCGATCACGCTGGCGAAGAGGAGAGCAATACAACGTTGGACGCTATTCGTTTTCCGTGAGTGAAGGTCGGAGTGGCAACGGCCGCAGACATGCTTCTCGATGCTGCTAACCTGAGCACAGATATGGCAACTGACTTTTCCTAATTCTTGTGCGCTCTTTAACATTCGACCCCTCCTTCTACGGCGGCATCTTCTTGATCTTTTCTAGCGAGAGCGACTTCGATCCGATCCCAGAGTTCGATCCGGTCGATTCCGCTGACGGAGGCGGCGAGGCTGAGCATCAAGGCGATCATGGACCAGAATCCAAAGCCCATGGAAACATCGGCGAGTTTCATGAGTTTGAGCAAACTGACCATCGTTCCGAGGAAGAAGACCTCGACCATGATCCATGGCTGAATGACCTGAAAAAGGTAGCCCACCAACTGCACACCTGGAAGAGTTTTTCCTCTCGAAAGGGGGATGCAGATGTAGAGAAGAGAGAAGAGAATGGTAAGGGGAAGAACAAAAATGAAGGCTAGAACAGTGATGGCAATGGTACGACCTCCCTGAAGCCAAAGGCGGACTACGGTTTCGACCATACTTACGGTGGTCGCGCTGCCTTGCGCATCCAAGGTGATGAAAGGAAGAGCGAGCATTCCGATGAAAAATAAGGCGCCGGATAGGCCGAAGGCAACCGCGCGCTCGAGGCTCTGAGGTCGATTCCGGTAGAGAAGGGTATTACAGGTATTGCAACTCGCTGATTGACCTTCCTCGATCAGTTCGACTTCGTGCAGCGAGTCACAGAAGTGACAGGCGACTTCATGGCCTTCATCGCGCAAGCGAGGCCAGGTCTGACGGTGGAGAAAATTCAAGATTCTGCGGGAGGAGCTTGGTGAACAGTGATTTGGGTGAAGGGAATGATCCAGCTTTGTTTATTGCAAACATTGACACAAATGCGCTGGATTGCGCGGTGAAGTTGGCTGTATTTTGGTGCGATCTCACCCGAGAAATCAGCGAGCACTTCGGAATCGATTTCGAAGACCGAGTTGATCCGGAAATTCTTTAAAAGGTTAACGGGATTCATTTCGAAAAATGATCCCGTCGGGATAAATTTACGGGCGCCTCCCATGCGGATGATTTTAACATACTCGGGTGCTGTCGCTTTTTCAGGAGGAGCCCCCAAGGCAAGCGATGAGAGAAGAAGTCGTTTCATGAGAGAGTCAACGAGCGCAGGAGTTTGACGGACCAAGGGAGTAGGACCGGAGTCTCGCTGCAGAATGGCCAAATGCCAAGACAGCAGATAGCTGGTGAACGGTGCCGATGTTGATCTGCTCTGCGAAGTCGTCGCCACCAAGGAAGACATCATTATCGATGACAGGGTGGGATTCCAGAGGTCATCATGCGCTTTTGTTTAGTTGGTTGTGTCACCTCTTGTTTTTTGTTGGATGGTGAGGGCTTGGGGATTTTGAATAGTTGGGGATCACACTGTTCATTTCTTTGGCATTGGGGATTTGAGGGATTTATCGAGGGTTAATCCAAAAACTCGACTAAGGGCAACGGGTCGCCTAGTTTAACGATTCGCTTTATATGACTCCACTTTTTCGAAAGATTCTGGGAATGAATTGGGTGCTCGTTTTTACGATGTATGCCCTGTTGATCTTTGGTGTCTTTGCGATCGAGAGTGCGGCGCGGCATCTCCCTGTTCCTGATGGTTCGGGGATGGGAGGGGGAGAATATTATGCTGGATTGCATAAGAAATGGATGCTTTTGGGCACGATCGTCTACTTTGCAGCCGCTTTGATTGACTACCGTTGGGTTCGTTGGCTGGGGGTTCCAATGTATATTATGGGAATCGGCTTAATGGTGCATGCGATGAATTTCGGCGATGAAACCCACCGAATTACTGTTCCCGGGATTGGCTTGAAATTTCAACCGACTCAAGTTGCCATTGCTGCCGGGATTATTGCGATTGCTACTCTGTCGCAGGACTTAGTGAAGATTCATCGTCTCCTTGGTGCCCCGATGGTGCGCGTGGCCATCATTGGGATCTTAACCGGCGTTCCCTTTTTTATGGTGGTGAAGATTGGTGATATGGGGTCGGCGCTTGTTTGGGTTCCCGTGGCGGTGGTGGCTCTTCTCGTAGGTGGAATTCCCTGGCGTTACCTCACCTTTATGCTGGCTCTGGTGATTGGAATCCTGCCCATTACCTATTTTATTCTCCTCCCGAGTCTCTCCGAACGGGGAACCCAGCGGATCGAGAGCTACCTGGAAACGATTGAAAATGGTTACGTCACTAAGACAGATGAGAACTGGGCCGCTTACTGGGTCTCGACAGCTGTCGGAAAAGCAGGATGGAAAGGGGGTGGTTGGGGTGCCACGGATTCTCTCCACGATAAACGTTATATTCCGTGGAAGACGGCGCATAACGACTTTATTTTCGCGGTGATCGCGGAAGAGCAAGGCTTCCGAGGGGGCTTAGTCTTGATCTCGGGGTTTGCCCTCTTGCTGATTCAGTGCCTTTTTATCGCCTTTTATAGCAGAGATATGGCCGGGCGGCTCATTGTCGGAGGGGTCGTAGGATTGTTTTTTGCCCACATGTTCGAGAACATAGGGATGTGCATTCTCCTCACTCCAATCACGGGAATTCCACTTCCGCTCGTGAGCTACTCCGGAACCTTTGTCTTGATCTGCATGTTCCTCTTGGGACTTGTGCAGAGCATCTGGGTCCACCGGAGCAAGTATATCGAAGTGGACTAAGAAGTTGCCAGCTTCCCTGGTAATGACGACTATTCCCTCAAGGTGACTGCTGGCATTTCTTATCAACGTGAACTCTGGATCGCTATTTTAGTGGCGGTCTGGCTGCATGTTTTGGTGTTTTGCATCTTCGCCGCTCTTCTTCTCTTTGAGTTGATCGCGGGAAAGGTGAGCGAGGCTAGAGAGTCTGAGGAAACAAATTCCGGGGAGATGACCGAAATAGTCATCCGATTTGAAGAAGATCCAGTTCCGGTGATCGAGGTCCCGGTAGTGGTTCTGGAAGAAGAAATCCCCTCCTCTTCCGAGCGCCCTAAATTTGCTCAGACGCCAGAGGCTCAGGAGACGGCTGTTCCTGAGAAGGCAGATTTTATTGGAAAAAAAGACACCGTTGCCTCCAGTGATGCCAATGCGATGACGGGGGACAAGAAAGAAACGGCCTTGCCTGGAGACCAAGAGGTGGTGGATGACATTAAGGTGACCAATGAAAGGTTCAATGATGGACCGGACAAGGGCAGTGGGATGAAAGGGGAGTCGATCGGTAAAGTGGGTGACTCGTCCTCTCGGGAAAAAGTCGATCCTACTCCTGATGAATCCAAGCCTTTGGAGAAGACGGCGATGGTTAAGGATGTGCCCGTGGATTTCGTGGATACAGAAGGGGTGAGGGAAACTCTCGATGATGCGACGGTAAAAAAAGCGCCCAAAGAAGAAGTGCAAGCTAAGGTTGAGGAGACTCCTCCGATGAAGAAGGAAGTTGCCAAAGTCGTCAAAAATGAAGGGAGCCCCCAAGGAGGGTTTCAATCCCAGCAATCAAAGACGAAAGTTCAGGGGACACTCAATGCCTCGGGAAAAGGATCGCTCAATGTCGAAGACAGTCCCTTGGGCCGCTATCAGGAAACAATTTTTCGACTCATCGAGCGTGAGTGGCAGCCGAGACATTTCAAATTTAGAGTTCATTCAGCTCCCGGCCATATTACGATTCGCTTTTTGGTGGATGCGAAAGGAAAGGTATCGGGTCGGAGGCAGGTAGAGATGCGAGGAGCGTCCGACATGCAGAGGGCGATCATTCTCGACTCGATCCAAGCCAGCAAATTTCCAGTAATGCCTATAGAAGTCAGTAAAGAACTGGATGGGGAACCCCTTGAGCTTAACATCACCTTCAACTATTAGACGTCCATGAATTTTACGGAAGCCTTGCGTGAGACTTGGCAATTTTTCAGTGGGGGAGGACTCTTTATGTTCCTCCTCGCGCTCTGTTCCATTGCGGCCCTGACTGTCATTATCTTGAAGGCCCTGACGTTGACACGTCTCAAAATCCTCCCGGATCGTCTTGGACAAGAAGTGGAGAAATTCGAGGAGCATCTGGAGGCGGGAACGCTCAATGACCTTCAGCAGGAGTTTTCCAGGGGGGAGAATTCGCTCTCTCGCCTCTGCTCCGTTGCCCTTAGAAATGCGGGTCGGACCCAGGGGGAAGTGCAGGAAGCGGTTCAATCGTCGGCACGTGAAGAGATCGTTCGTATGCATTCCGGGATGCCGGTGTTGGAGGTCGTGATTACGATCGCGCCCTTGCTCGGCTTACTTGGGACAGCGAGTGGACTGGTTACCGTTTTTGCTGATTTGGATGACAAGGAAATCATCGGTTTGGGAATTGCGAAGGCGCTCAGCACGACGATTGTGGGAATTGCGATTGCTGTTCCTTCGGTCATTGCCCAGAGCTATTTTAGCAGAAAGATTGAAACTCTTTCCGCAAGACTGGAGGTGCTTCTGGGACGGGTGGTATCCGCTTGTCACCAACACGTTTTTTTCTTCGACAAGTAACTCGATATAACTGTGGAATTTCATCGTCCCCCAAAAAAGCCCGTCACGGTGCCGATCGTTCCCTTGATCGACATTTTGGTGACCTTGCTCTTTTTCTTCATCGTGACGATGAGAGAGTATGAGGAGCCCATTCCCAGTCCGGAGATGAAGGTGAGCCTGCCGACTGTGAATTCGCTCAAGGTGACCACGGTGACCAAGGCGCGATCTGTCCTCTCCCTGAATAAGGAGGGGACAGCTGAGATCGACGGGTTGCCGATTGTGGAAGGCCTCCTTAAAGAAACTCTCATTGCGAACCGGAATTTAAGGAAAGGTCTTAAGTTGGTTCTGCGGGCTGATGAGGACTGCCCTTGGGGAAAAATTCTTGCAGCGCACAGCGCCGCAGTGCAAGCGGGTTACGGGGATGACGAACTGATTTATCGAGTTAAGAAACCTCTGCCTCCTTTAAGCCCCTCTGAAACTGATCCCAGCTCATGATTTTACCCATTACCCAGTACGGAAATCCTGTTCTTCGCAAGAAATGTAAGCGTGTCACAGAGGTGACCGATGAAATGCGCGCTCTCGTGGATGACATGATCGAAACAATGGAGGAAGCCCAGGGGATCGGGCTAGCCGCGCCTCAGGTCGATCGCGATCTTCAGTTGGCCATTGTCGACGTTTCCCATGACCCGGAGTGCATCAGTTACCTGCGGGTAGATGGAGAGGACGTAAAGATGGAGGATTTGATGCCTCTCGTTTTCATTAATCCAGAACTCAAATTGGGCTCAGAAAAAGAATCATCGACTGAGGGTTGCCTCAGCATCGACGGAATTACGGCGGAGGTGAAGCGTTCCCGAGAGATCACCGCGAGATTGGAGAGACTTGATGGCACGAAAGTCACCGTGGAAACCGACGGTCTTCTAGCGCGGGCGATTCAGCATGAAACGGATCATCTCAACGGGATTTTGTTCACGGACCGTATTTCTACGGCCTCAAAACTATCGATCCGGAGGAAATTAAGAAGATTGGGGAGTTGATTTGTATTTTTCTTGAATAAACCTAAAGTTAGAACGTCAACAGGGTGAAAGATTAAAGATTGTTTAATACGCTTAAGGTGTCTATGATTTCACTTTTAATTAACTATCTAGCCGATGAGCGCTGACCCTCCAAATCCTTTTGCTGCTGCAGGACAACCCGCTAGAAACAATGCACCAGCACCCAGTCCCTTTCAGACGGCTTCACCTCAGGTGGTAGGTTCCGTTGACAATCCCTTCCAGATTGCAAAGACAACAGAGGCACCGGTAACTTCCTTCCCCTTTGCCGGAGTAGGGAGTGATTCCCGGTTTGGCTTGGTTGATGCGGCAGCAGGATGTCTGGCTAAGCTCCCAGAGCGTCGTTTCCCTGAACCCGCTCAGCGTGGAAGTCATGAGTCGTCGAGTGTTCAGCCTCCCTTTGAGCGTGGTGGTGCAGGACATGCGAGTCTTTTCGAGGCGGTTATTGGAGGTCCTACCGAAGGATTTTTAGCGGAGCTCCCCCCCAATCACCAACAGCCACCACCTGTGCAATGCTATGCCCCAGCGGCTCCTGTTCAGAGTCCCGTTCAGGAAGCGCCTGCCTCGGCGCCCGGGGCGTTTGACCCAGTCGAGCCACAGAGAGTTGCTCAAGATTTTCAACCTGCAGCCCTGCAGCAGGTTGCTCCGGTTCAACCCGCATCTTCCCAAGAATATAGTCCCCTGAACGGTTATAACGGGAACGAAAATGGAGCCGCACTTTTCGATGCTCTAGCTCCGGGCGCGAGTTCGTTTGCGCCAGTGAATTCCCCGCCATCATCTGCGCATCTTACTCCTGCAGCCCCGGCTCAGACCGCACGGGCTGAAGCTCCGGCTTCAAGACAGGGGTCGATGGCACACGGGGGAACTCCCCAATTGGTGCTGAGAGCAATTTTTGGAGTAAATCATGAGCTTACTGCTTATGAAATGCTTCAAAGATCCCGAACCCTTCCCGGTGTGAGAAATCTCCACGTTATTGGTTCTGAGGAAGCTCGGGCAATGCGGGTTCTCCGTGATAGTGTCTCTCGTTTGGGATTTGGTGAAGAGCATTCTATCGGGCTTAGCTCGCCTGATGGTGATATTGACATCATCGAGGAAGAGGGCACGACTCTTGCTATCCTTCATGAGGATGGTGGCTATGCGTCAGGTGTGCGCGAAACCTTGATTATCGTCACTCGGGAACTTGCCCGGTTGGATTCGTAAATCTGTCCGCCACCGCATTTAGGATTATGCCTGAAATCCTGGAAGAACGACACTTGGTGAAGCTAAAGCTTGCGCTCGTTGGACCTTCTGGTGCCGGAAAGAGAAAAATTCTCGGTCAACTTGCGAGGCAGAAAGGGAGCGGACCCCTGCATCACAATCGTGTCGGAGAGACCGATGTCTACCAAGCATCATGGGAATGAAAGGAGATCCCTGCGAAGGGATGGGTCACCGAATTAACGGCGTATACGACTGCTGGACATGTCGAATTCAATGCCATTACAGAAATGCTTCTCGACGGGGTTGATGGAATTATTTTCGTCGCTCCGGTGGACCCAAAAAGAGCTGAAGAAATCAAAGATTCGTTCCAATCTATGATCTTCAATCTGACTCGTTACGAACGGGAAATTGGAGATGCCCCAATTGTTCTTCACTATCATCGGGCTGAGAATCTCCATGGCTTTGATCCCGCGATGCTCGATCAATTTCTCGGCTTGGAAGAAGGAGCGGTGCCCCGTTTTGTCACTCGAAGTGAAGGTGATGATCTTACGGTCTCCTTCGTGGCGGTAGTTGGAGAACTTCTCCAAAAAATCGACCTGCCCACCATGGAGGAAGCCGATCAGTCGGAGCTCTAATTTACTTTTTGAAGTCGTCGTTGCTATACATCTGCCCTGATGTGCGATCTTTGGTGGCAACTCGAATTCTGGCGACCTCGCTTTCAGGAATCTGACTGGCTCGGTTCTCCCAGCCACTGCGGATGTAGGTCATGAGATCTGCAAGATCTTGATCGTTAATCGCGGTGTTTTGGGCAAGTCCGGGCATGAATGCCAGAGGGGTAAATTTCTTTCCGTTGATAATGATGGGGCCTTGGAGGCCGTGAAGGAGAATCTTGGACAAGCGTTCATGGTCTCCGGTGACCCAATCGGAGACATTGAGAGTTGGCCCTAAATTTGGGAGGCCTTCACCATCGGGTCCATGGCAGCCAATGCAAGCAGCGCGCCCGAGGTAGAGTTCTTTTCCTCTCTTGTGGGAAGCTAGGTGCTCACCCTTAAGAAGGGTCATTGGATCGATTTCTATTTGAGGTCCTTTGAGTGACTGTTTCAGCCATTCGTTGAATTGTTTGTCTGAGTATTGGCCCTTGTTGATCTTGGCGAAAGCGGACGCAGTTTGGGATAGTCCGACTATGGCTGCTTCACGAACGAATGATTTTTCCCCGTGATCTTTAAGAAGATCACCTAAGACATTGAGAGAGTTCGCCGAGGGGATAGTGGCTAGCACCCGCGCTTTATAGGGGAGGACTGCATCGGTGTTTTTCAGTGCGATGACTGAGGCAGCTAAGCTGGTCAGTTCGCTGTCAGAGAGCGAAAGCGCGGCATAGAGAGCGGAAATGATCAAGTCTTCGTCGGAGGACTGGAGGAGGGGATTAAGATCAGAGGCGGTCAGTGATCCAAGGCCTTCAAGGGTCCAAATTGCATGGACCTTAGCCGTGCTCTTAAAGTCACCCGTGATGAGCTTGCGGAGGAAAGGGGGCGCGTCGGCGAGTTTCCGGTCGATGATTTCTTTCTGAGCAAGATCCCGATGAATACCATTATTCGAAACGAGAACAGTGGCCAGTGATTTGGCATCGGCTTTTTCGAGATTCACCATCTTTTCAAGAGGCTTTGACTTGGCGCGAATGCGGTAAATCCGGCCATGACCAAATCCCGGTCCTTCGAGGCCGCGACTGAGAGTCTGGCGGCGGAGATAGGACGTCATGTAAGTTTTGTGCTGGATGATGCCGTGATACATATCGAGCAAATAGAGGCTCCCATCCGGTGCGGTGTAGATATTAACGGGGCGGAAACGCTCGTCGGTCGAGGTTAAGAAATCACGCTTATCAAGAGGATGGCTTCCGGAAACCGTAATTCCGGTAGCGTCGACTTTGATCGCCTTGACGAGTTGCGCTGAAGATTCACACACAAAGGCCCAATTTTGAAATTCTTCAGGAAACTGACCGCCACGGTAAATGGCGGGACCACATGCGCCAGTGGCATTGGTCAACTTGAAGGTTTTCGGGGAAATGGTGTCACTGTTGTAGCCATTCAGCGAAGAAATGTAGGCGCGGTTCAATCCTGGATTCACGCGACCAGGAAACACTGCGTTGGATCCGATCCGGCTCGTGATGCTTGTTTTCATCTTCACCGACGGATTGCCAATGAGGAGGTTGGGCCAGGTCCGGTCGCCGATGAGGAGGGTGCTATTTGAATTGAAGTAAAGCCGGCCAAAGTCGTCTTTAGTGATTCCCCACTGACCTCGGGCAGAGGTTTTTTCTTTCGTAAGCTTGCCGTCCTTCCACTGGTAGCGGTGGGAACTCTTGGAGTTATACATCCAGTTATCGATGCCGAGCATCATCCCGTTTGGCTTGTGCTCGACGTTGCTTCCGCGAGAGTAGTTGTCATCGACGACAACTGGTTTCCCCTTGGGTTTGTCGCCGTCACGTTCGACATAGAACAGCTGGGATTGGTCGCCGTAGATAATTCCGTTGGGCACCAAAGCGATCGTTCGTGGGAGGAGAATCTTATCGAGGAAGAGCGTGCGTTTATCGGCTTTTCCATCTCCCGTGGTATCTTCCAAAATTGCGATGCGGCCCACGGGTTCGTCTTCACCTTTTCCGTCAATATCGGGCATGTAACCCCGCATTTCAACGACCCACATGCGGCCTCGGCCATCGAAGGTGAGCGCGACGGGCTTATCCACTAAGGGTTCGGCGACAACCGATTCGATGACAAAGTCTTCGTGAATAGTGAATGTCTTAAGGGCATCTTCGACGCTGAGGACGGGGGCTTCGGAGATCAGCTCTTCGGGGACGATGTCGCCCATTTTATCGTGACCCTTGCGGTCACCATTTTGGGCGAGGGTGATCGGTGCGATTAGGGTGCCCACTAAGGAAACGACAATTCGGAAATTCATCCTTTATTTTACGACTGTTTTATCGAAAAGCTAACGAGAAAAACCGCCTATTTTAAAGAACCTCACCGAGTTGCTAATGTGCTGACCGATAGTGATTTGGGTGCGATCTAAAAACGCTTGGGAAATTTTCTGGAGATTTGCGGGGTGATTGAGACTCGCAAAATGGTATTTTTGGCAATCCGCGGGCGGAAGCATGTCAGGGGCATCGGTCTCAAGAAGAAGACGATCTGACGGGAGCAGTGTGAGGATATCGAGTTGCTTCGCTTTCCTCTGGTGGAGGAAATAGCCCGAAAAGGAAAAGTAGGCTCCAAGCTTGGCGAGTTCGCGACCCGTTTCGAGAGATCCTCCAAAGGAGTGAATCAGGATGGGAGGAAGAGCTGGCGCGCTACGGAGGCAGTCAAGGAGCGGTCCCCAAGCCTTGAGGCAGTGGATGGTGGTCGGTCGATTGAGCTTGGCGGCAAGTGCGAGCTGATTCTCGAAGACTTGAATCTGACTAGGAAAGTCGGGCTCTGTCATCCAGCGATCAAGTCCGCACTCGCCCAATCCAGCACGGGGAAACCGTTGAAGATACTCTTCAAGGGAAGGGAGCCAATCGTCGGGAGAATCTTGGATTCGCCATGGATGGAGTCCGAAGGAAGGAGTGATGAATGCGGGATGCTTTTCAGCAAGATCAGCGACAACAGGCCAATCTACGGGGTGGGTTCCGTTGACGACGCAGTGGACGATGCTCGCCGATTTCATTTCCTCGATGATTCGATCCCGCCTTCCGTCGAAGCGTGGATCCGCAAGATGGTTGTGAGAATCGATCAGCATGCCTGGAAGCGGTCGATCAGCTCTTTTGCAGAATGCTGGAAATTCTTCTCAGCGCAGCTCTCAGGAGAAATAGTGCATTCGGGTTCCGGATAAATCGAGTCATCCGAACCGGGTCGGCGATAAGCGAGGTCGTAGTGGTCGATTAGAATCGATTGCAGGAATGAAGACCAGTCGGAGGAGTCGATCTGCTGAAACCAAGTTTCAATCAGTGTCTTTCCGCGAAGTCTTGTGAGACCACTCAGAGTTTCTTTGAGAGAGTTGGGATCGTCAATGAAATGGCGGTAGTCGTCGGCGAGAATGCGCGCGCGCTCAGGCAGGGGGAGATCAAGAAGGATGAGGCGGCTTTCGCCTAGGCGTTTCCAGAGAGATGCGGGAAGCTGAAGTCGACCGATGCGATTGGATTCAGCTTCCGTGAAGACGGGGCGATTCGGATCATAGTCTTGAAATGCGGACCAGAGAAGACTGTCAAAGCGACGTTGGGTGGGCTGGGCGCTATCGGGAGCGTTGCCCAAGATAGATCCCCGGTGATTGGCGAGACCTTCGAGATCGAGAATCTGGGCGCCCTGCTTTTTAAGCTCGTGGAGCAGGCGCGTTTTCCCACATCCGGTCAGTCCTCCCAGAACGATCAGTTCGGGTTTTGAGGAGCTGATCGATCGTGAGAGATCGGTGATGAGCCACTTGCGCCAAGCTTTGTATCCACCATCGAGGATTCGGGCTCGCCAACCGATGGATCGAAAGACGACGGCCATGGAGTTGGAGCGCATGTTGCCGCGCCAGCAGTAGAGAAGGGGGGCGAATTCGCTGTTCTTCTGGCTGAGGTGGTTCTTGAGGTGAAGATGGATGTTCTCCGTGATTAGGGTGGCCCCGAGTCGCCGTGCCTCGAAAGGACTGGAGGCATGAAGAAGGCCGACCTCATGGTGCTGTTCGTCGGTGAGGACGGGGAGATTGACAGCTCCCGGAATGTGATCTTCTTTGAATTCCGAAGGCGCTCGAACATCAATAATATCATCGAAGTCACCCGGCGTGATCGGGATCGAGACGCGTTCGGGGAGCTGCATCTTAGAGCACCTCTACCACGAGGCTGATTTCTACTGAAACTCCAAGAGGGAGTGAGGAGACCCCGACGGCAGTGCGAGAATGTTTCCCTGCTTCTCCGAAGATGTCTACGAGAAGATCGGAGGCTCCGTTGATGACCTGGGGGTGAGCGGTAAAGTTGGGTTCGGCATTGACGAAGCCGCTGAGGCTTACGATTTTTTTGACCGCACTCAAGCTCCCCATTTCTGCTTTGACGACGGCAAGACGTGTCAAAATGGCGAGCTGAGAAGCTTTCTGGGCTTCCTCGATACTGCATTCAGTGGGAATTTTTCCTTTGAAGGAAGCTTCTTCTGCAATGGGCAGCCCGCCAGAAATATGGAGGAGGTTTCCGCTGCGGACACAGTTTACGTAGGAGCCAACGGGCTGGGCAACCGGGGGGAGAGCAAGGCCTAGTGTGGTGATTTTTTCTTCAGGAGTCATCTGACTATTCTTGGGTGTGGGAATTGGTGAAAAAGGAAATGAAATCGAGTCCCGATTTACTTAAGCTGGCCCGCCGTCCTTCCCCTGTAAGACGCTTACGCGTGTAGTAAGAATGCTTGGAGCGAGTAGTGCGCACATAAGTGATTGTGGGATTCGTGACCATGCGGTGGCTGGGGATGACCGCAAGCGGAATTCCTGAGTCGGTGAAGGAAATTTCCCAAGAGGCTGAGGGCTTTTCGTGGCTTCCTTTTTTGAGCCAAGGATAGCGATCGACGATTTCGAGGGCGCGAATGCGGGGGACTGTTACCTTATAATAGGGGGTCGCACCACTCAGAAAGGCAGGGATGGTAAGATCGGGATTATTCTTCTGGGCGAGAAAGAGTGAGGCGATGTCGATCCCAATGAGATTCATCCCGTTGTAGAGGCCGTGGGGATTTTTTCCCTTTAAGACTTCTTCGTGCCAGTCGTCAAAATTCTCGGTGGCGAGGAGATTCAGCTCCAGGTGGAGGTGGGATCTTTCCCGCGTGATTCCCTGACCGGTATATCCCATTTTTCCAAGGGTAGACCCGCCGAGAAGATGTTGTCCTTTGGTGACCGAAGTTTCAGAAAGGTGTGCGTAGAGACTATAAAACGGGCCCGATCCCCATTTGTGCTCCACGACGACATACTTTCCGTAATTACTGCCTCCTGAGTTTGGGTTCACGTAAACAACGGTGCCTGCAGAAATCGTCCTGACGATATCAAGAGGCCGATTGTTCCGGTCTCTCTTCATGGGTTTGATGTCGAGACCTTCGTGAAACTTGGTGGCGATGATTCCTTCGCGATCAGTATTTACGAGGGTTCGAACAAATCCGTACTGCCCTGCAGCCCAGGGCTTAGAGTCCTTTCCGTCGAAGTGGCGGGGAACCCACATGTAGAAATCCTCCGGCTTCCCATCGAAGATCGCGCGATTATTGGTCGGAAGAGTTAGCTTGAAAGGCTCATCGGCCAGCCCCGAAAGAGGGAGAAGCAAAAAGAGGAGGAGCTTCATTTCTTAGCCTTCTTCAGTTTTTCTTTAATGACCTTTTTACGGAGAGCCCACATTTCCTTGCTGTCTCCTGCTCTTGGAATCATGAGGTCGAAGCGATTTACTTCGATCTTTTGGAGGCCCTGCCAAACGACGCTTTGTCCATCATTGACTGGCTGATCGATCATGACGGCGTCGAGAGGACGACCATTGAGCATGGCGATGCACCAACTTTTTTGATGCTGAGTCGTGACAGCAGCGAACCGTTGTCTCGCAACTTTAGAGAGGTAAAAGGTCGCGCCATAGGTTCCATCATCCGCGACGAAGGGTTTGAAGCTGGTGAGATCCTTGGTGAAGAGTTCAGGACTGCGTCGGAAATAGATTGTTTTGCCGTAGACCGCTTGGGGGAAGACCATTTTGGCCCCTTCAGACTGATGGCCCTGGAAGTGGAAGGTGAGCCGATTAGGAGCTGGCTTCTTGCCCATCGCATGGAGCGCCGGTGTGAGGAGGATAGCGAAGAGAGGAGCGATTAGGAAACGCATGCGATACTATGGAAAGAGGTATCGCTGGTGTAAAGGGAAGATGAAGAGGGATAAAAATCCTAAATTCTAGAGGGAGAAACCCTAAATAAATTCAAAATTAGGAAACTGGGAGACCGGGAGACCGGGAGTTGCCTACGCTCCTTCGGAGCTGGGAGAGACGGTGTGCTATTTTTACTAGCCGAAGAGGGGTAAAAAGATGGTAACGAGAGGGCTGATGCCAATGAATGTGATCAACAAAGGGCCTGGGCTGATCCTTGGCGCGCAGTGTTGAAGTGTGTCTGGACGGAGTGCGTAGTAGATGAAGAAAACCGTTGAGGAGAGCGCGCTTAGGAGCCACAAGACGTGGATTAGGTCGGCACTTGAGGAATTGAGGTGTTTTTGAGGGATATGATGCTCAAGAAGGGTCGCGGTGATCCAAGCGAAGGCTGGTAGTCATAGAATGACGATGGTCGCCACTTTGTGCGCTGAAAAAGCCGGCGGATCCATCTGTTAACCTAACCCCGAATGAAGGGATTACTGCGTTTTTCCTGGCCGATGGTGGTGGCGGGTCCGTGGCCGGGGAAGACACGGGTGTCCTCGGGGAGAGTGTAGAGTTTTTCGACGATGGAGGTCATGAGGGTGTCGTGCTCGCCGTGGGGGAGGTCGGTGCGGCCGACGCCTCCAGCGAAAAGGGCATCGCCTCCGAAGAGGGCGCCTTCCGAAGGAAAGTGGAAGGCCAGGGAATCAGGAGAGTGGCCGGGGACGTGGAGAATATCGAGGGTAAGGTCTCCGATGGTGATCGAGGTTTCACCCTTGAGGATCTGGTCGATGGTGAAGGGAGGGACGTTGATCGCGAGTCCCCATTCGCGAGCGCGCTGATCCAAGACGAGGTCGGAATCGTAGTCCGCGTAGCTGTATTTTTTGGCAGCAATAATGTCGGCGTCCTCGACGTGGTCGAAATGCTGGTGGGTGAGGAAGAGGTGATCGGCGATGAGGTTTTTATTACCGATGAAGTCATTGATGCCTTCGGGAGCATCGAAGACGAGAATTCCCGATTCTGTCTTAATAAGGTAGCCGTTCGTCTGAACGGAGCCGCCGGTGTAGGTGATGATTTCCACTTTTAAGGATGAAGGTTTAAGGCTTAAGAATGAAGGGGGGAGCGAAGGAGTTCGATAGCGGGAAGGATGTCGGCTTGAGGGACGGTGTCCGAGGTGATGCCGTTACCGAGTCTGTTGAGGAGGACGAAGGTCTTTTTGCCGCCGGAGAATTTTTTATCACGGCCCAGTTTTTCGAGGACGAGGTCGGAGGAGATGTTGGCGGGGAGTTCGAGGGGGAGCTGGAAGTGTTTGAGGAGGGCTAGGATGCGTTGTGATTCGGCGGGGGTGAGGCCGGCGTGGTCTTCCGAGAGCTTGAGGGCGGCTCGGATTCCTAGTGAGATGGCTTCGCCGTGGAGGAGGGTGCCGTAGGGGACGGAGGCCTCGATACCATGGCCGATGGTGTGGCCAAAGTTGAGGAGGGCGCGGGTTCCGGAAGTTTCCTTTTCATCCTCTTCAACGACCCGGGCCTTGATCGCGACATTTCGGGCAATCAAATCTGAGGGAACGTTCTGGTTCAAAGGATCAAGTGCTTCCAGATCGCGCAGCATATCGAAATCCCGAATGGCGGCATGCTTGATGACTTCGGCGAATCCTTCCCTGAATTCGCGGCCGGGAAGGGTGAGTAAGGTATCGGGGTCGGTGAGAACCAAGCGGGGTTGGTGAAAGGCGCCAATGAGGTTTTTTCCTTCGGGGGCATTCACGCCTGTCTTTCCTCCGACAGCGGAGTCGACTTGCGAAACGATGGTGGTTGGGATCTGCACGAAGGGGATGCCTCGATAGAATATCGCGGCGACGAATCCTGCAAGGTCTCCAACGACGCCGCCGCCAAGAGCGATGACGAACGAAGAGCGGTCGTGGCCCGCTTGGATGAGTTCACGGGAGAGCTCTTCGACGACCGTCATCGACTTCGATGCTTCGCCGGCTTGGGCAATGTGGGAACTGGTCTGGAAGCCTGAGGCGGCGAGGGAGGCTTGGACTTGTTCGAGATAGAGGGGGGCGACGTTGGTATCGCTAATGATCGCGGCCTTCCCCCTGAGTCCGGCGTTTTTGATGCGCTCGCCGGTTTGGGAGAAGAGGCCTTTTTCTAAAAGGATGTCGTATGAGCGGGAGCCGAGATCGACGTGGACGGTGTTCATGAATGACGGAGGCGGTGCCAGGTTGAGGTGTCAGGAGTGAGAAGGAGATCGATAGGACGATTTGTGAGATCGAATTCAACAACAAGTTGCTTGAGAAGCGCGAGGGAGGCAAGCGCATCATAAAGAGCATCGTGCCAGTTGCGGCCCGGAGCGTGCTTTGAGAATTCATTCAGTCCCAGAGCTTGGCAGAGATCGCCCAATGAGTGCGAAGGTTGGTCGGGCCACGCTGCGCGGGCGAGTTGAAGGGTGTCGATCCATGGACCAAAACGATGTCCCGGGAAGGTTCGTAGAAATCGTTTCTCTGTGCCATGGCCATGAGCAACGACAGGTCCTGCGCCAAGACGCTTCTTTAAGAGAGGCCAGAGGGAGAGCAGGGATGGAGCATCAGCAAGGTCATCGGTGGTGATGCCATGAACCTTTTGGGCCGCCCAAGTAACGTCCTGATCGCAGTGGAGAAACGATACGTAGGGGTCCGTGATGTCGGACTCGACCGACCAAGATCCTAATCCAATTTGAATGGGCGCGTCGGTACGTCCCTTGGCGGTGCCAGCCGATTCAAAGTCGATGGCGGTAAAGTTGGTTTCGGAAATGGTGATGAGGAAGAGAAAAGGAAAAGTGGAGAAAATACAAACACAGGCATTTCAAATGTGATTCCGACAATGAGAGATTTTGGGAAGTGGTGCGAATGGTGGGGATCGTTTTGTCGTTGTTCTGGAAGTGGCGAGCTTTCAGTTGCGGTGGACGAGGATGTAGTCGGCGATCTTGGGCCTGGCGCGGGTTTCTGCTTCGTCTATGAATACTAAAGATGATATTTCGCTATCTTTTTTGAACCGTTTTTAATGATGAGTCCAAAGCGAAATCTCGCTTTGCTCCGCTTCCGCGCTCCGAAACAAATTCAAAATTTGGAAATTTTAGACGGGGAAGTTGGGGGGTGAAAGTCTATGGATGGGGAAGACCACGGTGGATTAGAACGCGAATCTTACGAATGTGGCTAATCTTGGTTGAGGGGCTTGGTTCGGGGGCAGACAGAAATGCACCCGAGGACATTTCATTCTCGACTCCATGTCGGGTTGAGGGGCTTGCCAAGTTAAGCGGCGGGGCGCCACGGCTCCTTTCCTTTAGGCGAGGATGGGTTTGACGACATTGCCGTGGACGTCGGTGAGGTGGAAGTCGCGGCCTTGGAATCTCGTGGTGAGCTTGGTGTGATCGAAGCCGAGTTGGTGGAGGATGGTCGCGTTGAGGTCATGGACGTGGACTTTGTCTTCGACTGCGTTGAAGCCGAGGTCGTCGGTCTTGCCGTGGTTGACACCGCCTTTGATGCCGCCGCCGGCGAGCCACATGGTGAAGGCGTTGGGGTGGTGATCGCGGCCATCGGTGCCGCCTTGGGTCATGGGGGTACGACCGAATTCGCCGACGAGGCCGCCGTGCTGGTCCCAGGATTCGTGGAAGAGTTCGACGAAGGGGACGCCGCGCTCGATGAGTCTTCTTGCGAGGAGGGCGTTGTTGGCGAAGGAGCGCTTGCCGGGTTCGGCTCCATACATTTCCTGGATGTGCTTGGGCTCGCGGGAGATGTCGGTGACCTCGGGGGCGACGTCTTGCATGCGGGCCGACATTTCATAGGCGGCGATGCGGGTTTGGATTTCGGGGTCGCCGACGGATTCGAAGTGCCGGTGGTTGAGTTCATTGATGGCATCGATGACAGCCTTGCGGTTCTGTTTTTCGATACCTTAGGGATTGGAAAGGAAGAGGACGGGGTCGCCGACGGAGCGGAACTGGACGCCATCGTAGATGGAGGGGAGGAAGCCGGAGTTGAAATTTCCTGCGCCGCCGGAGGGGCTTTTGGAGCCGGAAGAGATGACGACGAAGGCGGGGAGGTTGTCGGTATCGCAGCCAAGTCCGTAGGTGACCCATGAGCCGATGCTGGGGCGGCCGAATTGTTGGGAGCCGGTGGAGAGGAGGATTTGGGCCGGGGCGTGATTGAAGGCCTCGGTGTGCATGGAGCGGATGACGGCGATGTCGTCTGCGTGGGAGCCAATGTGCGGGAGGATGTCGGCCATTTCGGTGCCGGCCTTACCATATTTCTTGAATTTGAATTTTGGCCCGAGGAGGTTGTTCTCGGGGTTGATAAAGGCGGATTGGTAGCCCTTGAGGAGTTCGGCGGGAGGTTTGGTGCCATCGAGCCGGGCGAGTTCGGGTTTGTTGTCGAAGAGATCGAGGTGGCTGGGGGCTCCGCCCATGAAGAGGTAGATGACGTTTTTGGCCTTTCCCCCGAAGTTGGGATTCTTGGGCGCCATGGGATTGAGGTTCTCGGAATTGGCGCGGGCTTCGAGGGATGCGAGGGCGATGGCACCGAGGCTGAGGCCGCAGTCTTTCATGAACCAGCGGCGGGAGTGGGCGCGTTGGAGGTCTGGGATGATGTTGGGAGGAAGGTTCATGGGAGGGAGGGCAAATTGGAGACGCATAAAACCCAAGGCATTCCGTCTTCGCTCAGTGAGCTGCGGCGAGGTGCCTTGGGCTAAATAATTTGCCCCTTTGGGGCGGTGGATTCCTGAGGTTTACTTCACGCCGAAGAGGTCCATGAAGGTGTGGAGCTCGTCGTGGAGGGTTCCAACGGCCTCGGCATCGGTGGACTGCTTGCACTTCATGGCGGCGACGATGACTTTGTGGCAGGTGGTGAGCTTCTTAAGATAAGCGTCCTTGTCGGTCTTTGCTTCACCTGGCTTGAGGCGTTGGGCGAGGAAGTAGTTGGTGACGGTTTCCTGGATCGACTGGGCGTGCTCCTCCTTATTGAGGATCCAACGAGTGAGTTGGTGCGCATTTGCAGCAGGATCTTTGGAAAGTTCGACGATCTGCTTGGATGCTTTTTCGATGGTGACGAAGTCGGTGTGCATCTTTCCGAGGACGTTGTTGTCATCGTAGATACCGCAGGGGACTTGGCAGTGAGCGGAGATCGTCGCGGGAGCAAGAAGGCCAAAGGCACAAAGAAGTAGTAGTGAGCGTTTCATAACGCGACCAAACTAGCGTATCACCTGCCGGAGGCAAGAGGGGAAGGTCGGATTAAGGGACAAAAAAGCTCCACCGCTGAGAACAGGTTGAGGGACGAGTGGGATTTCCTCCTTATCACGCGATAATCTCAGCGAAGTGCTTGCAGAAAAATGGCCGAGGAAGAGGCGACGTTGAGAGAATCGATGTTTCGAGCCATGGGAATATAGCTGAGGTGATGACAGAGATCCCGGATTTCTTGAGAAATTCCAAAATCCTCGGGGCCCAGAATGAGCGCTACCGGTCGGTCGATGCGGGGGAGTTGATCGAAGGGGAGTGCATCGGATCCGAGGTAGGTGCCGATGACGGTGCGGGATTCCGCGAGTTCGTGGAGGTCCGCGATCAAGTCGGGGCTTTTTCGCACGGGAAGGCGGAAGAGGGCACCGGCAGAAGCTCTGACCGCTTTGGCGTTGAAGGGTGAAGCCCCTTTTCCAAGAAGGAGGCCCGCGCCTCCGAGAGCTGCGGTGTTTCGGATGATGGTGCCTAAGTTTCCCGGGTCCGCAATTTCAGGGAGGATGACTACGGGGCCTTCTTTAAAAACCGAGAGTGGGGGCTGCTGCTCAGGTTTTTTGGCGATGGCGAGGTGGCTTCGATGGAATTTAAAGCCGAGGAGTTGTGAGGCCTCTTCGCGAGAAAGATCGAGGCCGATCTCGATAACTTTTTCGACTTCATAGGAAGAGTCGAGGAGGCGTTCGACGGCGTGGCGGCCTTCGATGACGAAGTGGGTGTCGGTTTCGCGGGCAGCGAGGAGGGGTTTCCAATTCATGGGAAGAATGAAGCGCGTAAAAGGGTGCACCCACACGGTGCGTCGAAGAACAAAAGAAACTGCTAAAGCGGGAGGTTGCGGAGGTTTGGACTATGGGGTTTGGCGGACTTTACAGGCTTTGATGACTTGGGCCCATGTGAAGTCCTTGCGTAGCATGTCGGCGAGGAATTGGCTCTTCTTCGAGAGACCGGAGGCTTTTGCGAGGCGGTCGTGTCGGGTGAGGCGGCTGAAGAGGGCATGTTTGATGCGTGAGCGAGAGACTGTTTTCGAGCCGTAGCCGGAGGGTTGATTGGAGGACCAAAATTTGACGCTCTCTTTTGTGTGGCTTAGGTAGACGACGAGGTGTCCGCGCTCGCGTTTTCCAATGGCATCGGTCCACCAAATTTTCAAGAAGTCTCCGGGGTTTGCGTGGGCGAAGGAAGTGAAATTGACGCCACAGTCGAGTTCGGTAAAGAGTTTGGCGGTGCCGGGGCCGTTGGCATTCCAGCGGCCGAAGAGATCCTCGCCATCTTGCACGCCGATCTTGGCGTAGCGTTGGAGTTGTTTCCCGGAGAGGGTGAGGGAGTTATTTGCTCGCAGTTTTTCAATGGCGCGGAGGAAGACAATGTAGGTCGCGCCAGAGCAAAAGGAGGATTTTGAGGATTTGAGATTTTGATGAATGGTGCCATCGCGGTAGGAGACATTTGCGGCAAGGCGATCGACTGCTTTTTGGGAGGCCTCGTATCCGCCGCCGGAGGGCATGCTCTTGACCGCTGCCAGGACGTATTGATTGAGGACGGGGACTTCAGCGGTGCTTGGAAGGACGAGTGCGCTGAGGAGGAGAAGGGGGAGGAAATATTCCATGAGTGGACGGGGCATTGTTACTTGAGGCCGAGGGATTCGCGGTGTGATGGGATCGAGGGTGGAATGGTGAGGGTTCCGCACTTTGGACAGGAGAGGGCAGGGATGTCGCGGCCTGGTTTGAGGAAGATCTGCCAAGAATTTGTTTTTCGGCGATAAACTTGGAGTTGGGAGCTTCCGAGTCCAGTAAGGATGCTGTTCCAAATGTTCCGTCTAAGGGCGACTTCGACTTTATCAAGAGTGGTGTCGCAGAGGGGGCAGATGAAGGTGGGAGTGACAGACTGAGATGACATGGAGGGAGCTGGTAAAATGGTTTGTCAGCACGGAAGCCTGCCTCTTTTCGAGACGCTTTTCAACGACGGATGAGGAGATGACGATCAGAGATGCTTGAAAGGAATCGTTTTCCTGATTTCGTAGGAGAATCTTATGAGTAAGGGAATTATTGTTGGTGGAATCTTGTGTTTGTCCTTTGGGGCGATGGCGATGGCGGTGGAGTGGACGGAGATCCGTGGAGGAGAATTGCAGGGGGTGGTGGATGCTCAGTTTGTTCCGGTTGAAATCGATTTTGAAAACGACTTGGCGTGGAAGAGCAAGATTCCGGGGAAGGGGTGGTCCTCGCCGGTGATGAGTGATGGGCTGATTGTCGTGACGACAGCGGTGGGGAAAGAGAAGGTGGAACTCCGGGTCGTCGCGGTGGATGCGAAGACAGGGAAGATTGTGTGGGATGAGAAGGTTTTTGATCCGAGTGAGAAAGACGCGGGAATGCGGCACCGGAAGAATGGTCTCGCGAGTCCTTCAGCGCTGATCGCGGACGGGATGGTCTACGTGCATTTTGGACATATGGGGACGGCGGCCCTGAGCTTGAAGGATGGCAAGGTGCAGTGGCGCTTTCACGAGAGCTATCCCGCGGTGCATGGAAATGGGGGGAGTATGGTGCTGTGCGAAGGGGTGTTGGTTTTCAGCGCGGATGGGGAAGATGAGGCCCTGGTGCGCGGGCTGGATGCGACGACGGGGAAGAAGATTTGGCAGAAGGATCGCGGGGTGGATACGAAACAGAAGTTTTCCTTTGGAACGCCGCTGGTAGTGGAGATGAACGGGGAGTCTCTGGTGGTGAGCCAAGGGAGTGAGCATGTAGGGGCTTATCGGCCGAAGAGTGGCGAGCTGGTTTGGTCGGTGGATTGTGGGGTGGGTTGGTCGATCGTGCCGACTCCGGTGCTCGATGAAGGGGTGGTTTATCTTGCGACTGGATTTATGAAACCGAGATTGATGGCAATTAAGCTGGAGGATGCGGTCGGTGACGTGACGAAGACTCACGTGAAGTGGGAGTCGAAAAGAGACATTCCTGCGACTCCTTCTTTTGTGATCAAGGAGGATACCATTTATCTCATTACGGATTCAGGGAAGCTGAGTGCGATCAACAAGAAGGATGGCGAGCGACTCTGGGTAGAGTCGTTGAAGCGCAATTTTTCAGCCTCGCCGATGCTGGTGGGCGATCACTTTTATTCCTTCACGGAAGAAGGAATTGGCTATGTGCATGAGGTTTCACCCAAGGGGGCGAAGCAGATTGCCGAGAACGACTTTGGTGAGCCGGTTTTCGCAACTCCGATTATCTTTGATAAGGGGATGATCGTGCGCTCGGAGACGACGCTTTGGAGCATCAAAGGGAATCAGTAGCCGAGCCATGGGCCGAGCCATTTTTCGGCTTCGTCGATGGAGATGCCTTTGCGCTTGGCGTAGTCTTCGATCTGGTCCTTTTGGAGTTCGCTGATCATGAAGTAGTGTGACTCGGGGTGCGAGAAGTAGAGGCCGCAGACGGCGGAGCCGGGGTGCATGGCGCAGGACTCGGTGAGTTCGACTCCGATTTCTTCTTGGGCATTGAGGAGTTCAAAAAGAGCCGGTTTTTCGGTATGGTCCGGCTGGGATGGATAGCCTGGAGCAGGGCGGATACCTTGATACTTTTCGTGGATGAGTTCGGTCTTGGTGAACTGGCTGGGGCGCTCGATGCTCCATGAAATCCTGGCGCGGTGGTGGAGGAGTTCGGCGAAGGCTTCGGCGAGACGGTCGGCGATGGCCTGGACCATGATCGCTTCGTCAACATCGTGAGTTTTACGAAGTTCGGCTGCCCATTCATCGGCACCGTGGATGCCGACGACGAAGCCACCGAGGTGGTCGTCTTTTTCGGCAACGTAATCACTGAGGGCGAAGTTGGGTTTGCCGGTGGTTTTTTTCTGTTGCTGGCGCAAAGTATGAAAAACGACCTTTGATTGTGACCGAGAGCTTGTTTTGGCTACGCGACCGGAGGTAGTCGCCACGACGATGTCGTCGCCATCACGATGAGCTGGGAAAAATCCGTATATTCCGGTAGCGGTGAACTTCTTCTCGGCGATGATTTTTTCAAGGAGATCTTGGGCATCATGGTAGAGTTCTAGCGCGATTTTGGCTCCTTCAACGTTTTTGGTTTTGAGAGTTTGGGTTTCCTCATTCCAAACTCCACGGAGTTCCCAAGTGTGGAAGAAGGGGGTCCAGTCGATGTAGTTTGCGAGTTCTCGGAGGGATTGATTTTTGATGATTCGCGTACCGGTGAACTCGGGGACGGGGGGACGGTAGTTGGACCAGTCGATCTGCGGCGCTTTAGCGCGGGCTTCTGTGAGAGAAATGGTTTCTTTCTTGGGAGCACCGGAAAATTTTTCGCGGGCCTTTTGATGCTTGATTTCGTTTTCGGCGATGAATGCGTCACGGTTTTCCAGCGAGAGAAGGGAGGTGGTGACGGGGACGGAGCGAGAGGCGTCAAGAACGTGAACGAGCGGGCCGGAGTAGTGCTCGGCGATTTTGATCGCGGTGTGGGCGGCGCTGGTGGTGGCTCCGCCGATGAGGATGGGAACCTGCTTGGCTCCCAGGCCAGCCTTTTCGGCCTGCTTGGCGACGGTGATCATTTCGTCGAGGGACGGAGTGATGAGGCCTGAGAGGCCGATGACGTCGGCGTTCTCTTTGTCGAAGGCTTCGAGGATTTTATCGCAGGCAACCATGACGCCCATGTCGACGACATCGAAGCCGTTGCAGGCGAGGACAACGCCGACAATATTTTTGCCAATGTCGTGCACGTCACCCTTGACCGTGGCCATGATGATCTTGCCGTTGGAGTTGGCTTTTTCGGCTTCGCGCCGGGCGTTCTTTTCTGAGAGATCGGAGCGTTCCGCCTGGAGTTTCTTGGTGAGCTTGATGATGCGAATCTCACGTTCCTTCTCCATAAAGGGTTCGAGATAGGCGACTGATTTTTTCATCACGCGGGCGGACTTGACCACCTGCGGGAGGAACATTTTACCGGCTCCGAATAGATCGCCTACAATGCCCATGCCATCCATGAGGGGACCTTCGATGACGCTGAGTGGCTTCTTGTAATTTTCGAGAGCTTCGGTGGTGTCCTCGACGATGAACTTATCGATTCCTTTGAGGAGGGAGTGCTCGAGTCGTTTCTCGACGGTGGTTTCGCGCCACGTGAGATCTTCAGCGAGTTTCTTTGCGCCCTGACCTTTGTATGACTCGGCGAGATCGAGGAGGCGTTCGGTGGCGCCGTCGTCTTTATTGAGCAGGACGTCTTCGACCGCGGTGAGGAGGTTTTTTGGGATTTGGTCGTAGACCTCGAGCATGCCGGCGTTGACGATGCCCATGTCCATGCCGGCTTGGGTGGCATGGTAGAGGAAGGCTGAGTGCATCGCTTCGCGGACGGCGTTATTTCCGCGGAACGAGAAGGAGATGTTGGAGACACCGCCGGAGACCTTGGCGAAGGGGAGGTTCTCTTTGATCCAACGGGTAGCGTTGATGAAATCGAGAGCATAGTTATTATGCTCTTCGATACCGGTGGCAACGGTGAGAATATTGGGGTCAAAAATGATGTCCTCGGGCGGGAAGCCGACTTCGTCGACAAGGATATCGTATGCGCGTTTGCAGATACGGATCTTTTCTTCGTAAGTGGCAGCCTGACCATTTTCATCAAAGGCCATCACGACAGCAGCGGCTCCGTAATTACGGATGTGGCTGGCGTTTTTTTTGAAGGCTTCTTCGCCTTCCTTGAGGGAGATTGAGTTGACGATCCCCTTGCCTTGAAGGTGCTTGAGTCCCTCTTCAATGATCTCCCATTTGGAGGAGTCGACCATGATTGGGACTGCTTGAATGTCGGGCTCGGCCTGGATGAGGTCGAGGAAGCGTGCCATCATGACCTTGCCATCGATGAGACCGTCATCGAAGCAAATGTCGATCACGTTGGCTCCGTTGATCACTTGTTGGCGGGCGACCTCGAGCGCGTCTTCGAGCTTACCTTCTTTGATGAGTTTACGAAAGCGGGGAGAGCCGGCGACATTGGTCCGTTCCCCGATCATGAGGAAATTTTTATCCGGGGTGTGATTGTAAATTTCTGTCCCGGATAGGCGGAGGAGGCGAGGGATGGTGGGCATTTGAAATCTGAGATTTGAACAATGAGATCTGAAGTCGGAACTTGGCTGTCTTTGCGATGGGTTCAGAGGGAAGTCCAAGCTCCGTGGATCTAGACGTTAGCGAGGACGGGGACGACGCGAGGTGCTTTTCCCTCGACGGACTTTGCAATGGCGGCGATGTGCTCGGGGGTGTTGCCGCAGCAGCCACCGGCGAGGTTGAGGAGGCCTGCTTCGGCGAAGCCTGCGATGTAGTCGTACATGTGGCTGGGCTCTAAATCGAAACCAGTGGGAGCGAGAGGGTTGGGCAAGCCGGCGTTTGGGTAGCAGGAGACATTGGTGGTCGCGGCGTTTCCAAGATCACGCAAAAAGGGCTCCATGAGGTCGGGGCCGAGCGAGCAGTTTAAGCCAATCGCGAGAGGATTGACATGAGCGAAGGTGTTCCAAAGGGCTTCCACTTTTTGAGCGGAGATCATCGTCTCTCCACCACGGCCGACAGCGGCGGAAATGATGACAGGTGCATCGGTGCCGCTTTCTTTGATCGCGACAAGGGCGGCCTTGGCATTGAGAGAATCGAAAATGGTTTCAACCATGAGGATGTCGCAATCGGCAGAAAGGAGCGCATCGATTTGGTGCCGGTAGGCGTCCTTTACTTGCTCGAAAGTCACGGGGCGAAAGGCGGTGTCATTTGCATCGACGACGTTAGTAAGAGAAACCGTCATGGGGCCGATGGCTCCGGCAACGTAGCGCTTGCGGCCATCGTTTTGCGCGACCCGATCGGCTTGTTCTTTGGCGAGCTTGACTGACTCAACATTGAGTTCCCATGTGAGATCCTTGAGGAATTGACTCTCGATGACTCTTTTCTGAAAAAACTCGGGCGATTTAATGCCTCCTGTTTTCCTTGGGTCTTCCACGAAAAATTCAGACTGCGCGAGGACGGTTCCGGAAAAGGTGTTGGTCTCACAGATGTCGGATCCTGCTTCGTAGAAGCGCCTGTGGATGTCAGCGATGACATCAGGGCGGGTGAGCGAGAGGATGTCGCCGTTGTTGAGAAGATCTTCGTGGTTTTCCTTAAAGCGATCGCCCCGGGCATGCTCTTCAGTCAACTCGTAACCACGAATAGTGGTTCCCATGGCTCCATCCAAGACCATGATGCGTTCAGTGAGGTTTTTTTGTAGCTCCTTGAGAAGGTTATTTTCCATGGCGATGTGACGACTGGATCTTCTTTCTAAATAGGGAATAATCAAGAACAAATCTACAAATCAAGATATGTTGATGGGTTTGTCGATTGCGTGACGAGATAGGGTTGCATTTCCGTGAACTGGTCTTCAATGTCAAACCGAAAAATGGCAGGTAGAGGAGTTAATTGGAGCTTGGAAGAGCTTGTGGATTTTGAGGTGGCTCTGAAGGACCCCGGCGCTCCGAACGCGGAGATTGGGCAGGAAATGCGTCGTGACATGCGGGGGACGGACGGATTTACCGACGAAACGCCTCGCCGTCGCTGGGGATTGAAATATTGGCTTCTTTGGGTGAGAGGCGATACCGAAGTTTCGGTCGGGCGGCGCTTGGTGACGGTTTCGCAGGTTCTTGGACTGGCGCTTTTTCTTTTCGCACTTGTTGCCGGAGTGGGAGTGGTGCGGGGATTGCTGACGTCCTACAGCTACGAAAGCGGTCTCTATTTGGAGGAAGTGAATGCGGATGACGGGATGTCCTTTGATTTGACTCAGGTTGATCGCTCTCAAGTGACGGTGCAAAAAGTATCGGCCAAGGGGTTTAATCTATGGGTCTTCCTTGTGGTGACTTTGGGTCTGCAGTGGCTCCTCATTCTAGGGAGTGCAATTTTTTATCTTCTCTTTCAAAAATGGTCTCTCGGTTTGAAAAGTCTCATTGGAAGTTTAGTGCGCAGATTCTCCGGAGGTTTGGAAAGTAAGCAGTGGGCCGCTTTGATGGGAAACCAACGTGATCATCGCTCCGCTCTGACTTGGCGGCTGAGCCGGATTCTGCAACTGGGTGGGATTGGGTATAACCTCGGCTTGGTTGCGGGTCTCTTTGGGCTGCTTTGGTTCAGCAATGTAGGATTCTTCTGGGAATCGACCTTGCCGATGGGAGCTCCGACTCTTGAAAAAACTACGGAGGTTTTGGCGACTCCTTGGGGGGGCGAGCGTCCCAATGATGAGATCATTGCTCTGACCCAATTGAGGTCTGAAACGGATTACCAGTTTGAGGAGCCCAGAAATAAAGAAGGGCTTTCAATCCGCTCGAAAGCAAATCTTTCCTGGGCGGGATTTCTTTTCATGGCGCTTTGCATCTGGGGTTTGTTTCCCCGGCTCGTTTTCCTTGTGATTTCAATTTGGAAGGAAAAGTCGATCCTCGCGAAGTTGGACTTTCAGGATCGCAGTCATCGGACTCTATGGCGTGAGTTGAGCCACGTTGAGCGCAGTGTGGAAATGGAAGGGATCAAGGATGGAGTTGTTCTATGTGACGTCGGAGGCATTGATGTGGACACTGAGGTGCTTCGCCCTTTTCTTTTACAAACTCTCAGAGTGAACCCCGAGGCGAGATTTACGGTGGATGTTCTTGATGAAGCAGAAGAGCAAGCTGCTTGGCTGGCGATGCGGGCGGCTCCCTGTGGGATCATCATTCTTGTGGAAGGATGGAATCTCTCGCCCAAACAATTTACGGCGCTCTGGAAACGCATCAGACGGGAGGCGGGAGACGAGGCGGTGATTCGGGTTCTTGTCCTCGGAGAAAGAGCGGGCGGCCATCCGGCAAGACCCCCTGAGGCAGAGCTGAACGAGTGGCAGACTTTCATTGATTCCCTGCGCGATTCTCTGATGGAGTGTCTCGCCTATGATGAAGAAATCCTGATTAAAGATGAGTAATCCTGAAGGAGAGATTCCCACCTTCGCAGTAGTGGGTAAAATTAACATGGGGAAGTCCTCGGTCCTCGCGACTTTGTTGGAGATCGATAATGATCGAGTGGTGCGAGTGAGCGCCACTCCTGGTGCGACGACTCAGTGCCAGGTGTTGCCGGTCGAGTTTGATGGGCGAGAGATGATCCGATTCATTGATACCCCTGGCTTCTCTAATGCGCTTGAGGCGATGCGGGCGATTCAGGAAATTCACGGTGAGGGAACTCCGGATTTAGCTGCGGTAAAATTGTTCGTCTTGCGGGAAATTGACGGAGGGCAATTCGAAGACGAGTCCCGACTTTTGCAACCACTGGTTGATGGAGCAGGGGTGCTTTATGTCATCGATCCTTCGAAGCCACTCCGTGATACCTTTGTGGCAGAGATGGAGATCTTGCGATGGACGGGGCGCCCGCGCATGGCACTGCTGAACGAGAAGGCGGAGAATCAAGATCGCATTGAAGAATGGCGCACCCGGCTCGGGAGTTATTTTAATCTGGTGCGGACGTTTAACGCGCATCACGCACGCTTCAGCGAGCGAAAGAATCTTTTGAAATCTCTTCTTCAAATCGATGAAGGAAATCGAGCCAGAATTGAGGAAACGATTGAGTTCATTGATCAAGAGTGGGATGAGCGCAGGGAAGAGAGCGCAGAGTATCTCATGGATTTTTTGTCGGATGCGCTGAAGCATCGCGAGTCGGTCACGCTCGACGTGAAAGAGGAAGAGCTGGAAGCGCGCAAAGAGCGCAAGCGTCAGGAACTCACCAAGACATACTATGCCAATATTGCCCGGATGGAGGAGAAGACGTACCGGCGCCTACTGAAGCTCTACCGGCATGACTTGTTGAAAGTAGAAGTGGGTGATGATCATTTCGAGGGCCTGGATCTTAGCTCGGAGGAGACTTGGCAAAAATGGGGTCTTTCACGGAGTCAGCTTACCTTGGCGGGCGGAGTTGCGGGAGGAGCTGCCGGAATTGCGGTCGACCTTGGAACGGGTGGGTTAACTCACGGCTTGGGAACCCTTTTTGGAGCGATCGGAGGAGCGGGCGCCGCCTTTTTTAAAGGAGAGGATTTACCAGATCTTAAGATTGGAATGATCACGGAGCAGGGCAATAGCAAGGCTCTCGTGATGGGGCCACCGGCGAGCGAAAACTTTCCGTGGATTTTGCTGGATCGCTGTCTTCATCATTTCGGAGAGATCATGAATCATGCTCACGGTCGGCGTGAGGAATCATTGTTGTCGATCAACACGGATGCTGGATGGGTGCGGGGATTTAGCCGTGAGCGGCGGAGCCGTCTCCAGCGTTGGTTTACCCAGAATGCAAAAAAGGGAGCGATTCCCTTCGATGCGGATGTTTTTCATGAATTCGTGGATATCTTACACGAAGTTGAGGGCACGTAGAGAGGCTTGGCACTTGATCTCAAGCGCTAGCAATGAGAGTGCCCGCGCGCTGGAAAAGCGGGGATCTGCAGCTCAGTTGGTTAGAGCAAGTTCCTGACCTTGTGGTTGGTGTCGTCAGATCGGAACGCTTTTTCTCTTCCTCTTGAAGGGTATTCAGTTCGGCCCTTGCGACTTCAATAATTTCGGTCTTTAAGCTACGGAATGTCTTTCGTCCATTGACAGTCAAACGGGCATAATATATCCCGCTTGAGTGACGATAAAGGTATTGGTATCGGGTCTTGCTCCACGTTTTTCTGGGTTTACTCTTCTTGAGTTCGATTGCTGTCGGCAAGTGTATAAAAGCGAGGGAGAAGTGGCGCGATTTCATGAAGAATCCCTTTTGTCGTAAAAGATTGGGGCTGTAGCTCAGTTGGTTAGAGCAGGGGACTCATAATCCCTTTGTCCAGGGTTCAAGTCCCTGCGGCCCTACCTCCTTAATCCCCTTAATCATAAGGATTGTAGGAGTCTGTCTCGATTTTCCGGAATTGTGAAGATGGGTCAAAATACGCCCCAAATGCATCCAAATGCGGGTAAGACGGGCAATAAAAGGGCAACGCTTTTTGAGCGGTTTACACTGAGGGTAAAAGAGAGCTATCGTCGCTCTCAAGATCGGGTTCAACTTCAATGGTCTTGAACAGGTTTCCGTCCTGATCGTAGGCACTGCTCATCCCGCCTTTTGCTCCGACATCCCATCGCGCGTGACTCGCGGTCTCTCTCTTGCAGACAGAAAGAGCAGGCTCCCGTGGGCGGAGAGGATGAGCGGCTCGGCAATATCAGGCGTGATAGTCCAGCTGCGAAGGCCCTCCTCTCGGGGTTTGCACTAGAAAGTGCCGCCAATGGAGAAGTGGAAGGCGCCGGAGTGTTCTCCTTTGTCTTGGGTGAGTGAGTGGCCGTATTCGAAGCGGAGGGGGCCGACGGGGAGGTCGATGCGGAGGCCGAGGCCGATGGCGACCTCAATGTCAGTGTCGAAGAGTTCGTCGGTGCCTTCGGCGAGGGCTCCGGCATCGAGGAAGACGACTCCTTTGACGGGGCCTTTGAGGGTGCGGATGTATTCGGCGTTGGCGATCCACCAGGCGGTTCCTCCGCTGGGGAAGCGATTCGCGGATGGCCCCATGGAGCGTTCATTGAAGGAACGGAGGGAGTTTGCGCCGCCTTCGAAATTCCGGAGGTCGATAGGGAGAGATTCGAGGCCGCCGCTGGGTGCGATGAGGCCGCTGCGGAAGTTTGCGGCGATGGCGCTGTTTTCTCCCCGGGTGTCGTAGTAGCTGAGCTGCCCTTCGATGGAGAAGAAGGAGACGGTGTCCTCTTTTTGAACGAGGCCCAGTGAGCTATTGATTTCGGCATACCAGCCATCGGAGGGGAGAGCTGCGTCGTCCCGGCGGTCGTAGCTTTGGTTGAGGTTGATGCGGGCGACGAGGTAGTCGGTGGGGCCGAGATTGGCGGTGAGGAGACCATCGGTCTGAATACTGGCGAAGAAGAGGTCGCCTCCCAGGGTGACGGTGTAGTGCTCGAAGGGCTTGCCGGTGAACTTGATGCCGTAGCCTCCCTCGGACTTATCATACCCATCGTAGTTCCGCGTGATGAGGTAGGCCCGCTGGGTCATGTTAAGGTCTTTCCCGAGGAAGAAGGGGTTTTGCAGGGAGACTTCTCCGAGGAGGCCGAGTGAGGTGTATTCGATGCCGGTATTGAAGTTGTGCAGGGTGCCCCGGAGGTTTCGGTCGAAGTATCCTGCGCCAAGGATGATGCCCTCGAATGACCCGATTCCAGCGGAAAGGGAGACGCCTTTTGAATCTGCTTCCTTGAGGTGGAGGGTGACGTCGATCTCTTGGTTGTCCTTGGGGTTTTCTTCGGTGCGAATACTCCGAAAGGCACCGGTGGCCATGAGTTTTTTGATGCGTTCGCTGAATCGATCCTGGTTGAAGGGTTGGTCTTGGTATTCCTTGAAAGGCGCGAGGAGAGAGGAGGTTTTTGTTTTTTCGAGTCCCTCCGCGGAAACCTTGCTCAGCTTGTAGCGCTCACCGAGTTTGAGGGTGTAGGAAAGAGCGAGGGTAGATTCACGATATTCCCGCGTGAAGGTGAGTGAGGCGTCGGGGTAGCCGATGCTACGATATTCCTTGGTAATGGAGGCACGGATGCCGCGGACATTTTCAGCGGATGCGGGGGCGTCGATAATGTCATCGAGCATTTCAACCAAAGAGACAGGAGGAGGGATGGGTGAAGTGATCTGCGGTCTGCTCAGTTTAAAAAGGGGCCCTGGTTCGATGTTGAGAGTGATCGGAATGGAGCCGTCGCCTGCCTGAGGATTCTTGGTGGTAATGACTTTGGCGTTCCAGTAACCGATGCTCTTCAGAAGATTGGTGACACGTTCTTCTCCATCGCCGATCTTGGATTCTTGAAAAGGGAGTTTGGTCTTCTTTTTGCCAGGTAGCAGGAATTCGGCTCCGAATTGCTCGCGAGCTCCTGCGGGGTCTTCACTGGGCCAACCTTTCACTGAGATTTCTCCCAGCGATTGGGTGATTCCAGCATCGGCTTTTAAAAGAATGATGTCGTTTCCGGGAAGGGACCAGGTGACGAGAGCGTTGGGTGAGCCGTTTTTGTTGAGGAAGTCGAGAACAAGAAAGGCGGCGTCATCAGCCCGTGACGGAGTGGCAGGGCGCTTCTTGATGTAGTAAAAACGAGGACTCAGGGCGTCGAGAATTTGCTCTTCGAACTTACCGGGCAGGCCGACGAGTTTGATCTGAGCGCCTGATAAGGAGCCCAGAGTGAGGAGAAAGAGGAGGGATTTCATTGGAAGCGGAAAGAGAAGATGACCATGTTGCGGTTATTTCCTTCTCCGTCGATAGAGGTGGAAATGGCCCATTGATCGCTGATGTCGATTGTTGCGGAGGTGGCGTGGCGTCCAGAGAAGCGGTTGTAGTCGCCAAGCGAGAGGTCGACTTCGTCGAGGTTTTTGAGGAGTCGCTGGAGGAGGTTCTTTGCGTCCTGCTTTCCATAGCGATGACGGAGTCCCTGGAGGAGATATTGCAGGGCCTTTTGTGAGGCGACGCTGCGGCTATTGAGGGTGGAGGTGGTGGATCCGGTGGAGAGGAGCATGAGGATTTCACTCTCGGGAAGAGGGGGCTGCGAAGTGATCGAGAGCGCGGGCTTGGAAGTGAGTCCGGTGAGGTAGAGTTGGACGTTGTATCCTGCGACTTTGGAATTCCCGCGGACACTGATTTTCGGATCGGTAAGATTTCTGGGGTTCAGATCGACGGTGCCATTTTCGATGATGAGCTTGGCAAAGGGAAGATCTGCTTCGAGGTTCTCTGAGGTGATTTTTCCCGAGGTGGTGATTTTTCCCAAGGTTCCACGGAGGTGGGCATCGGCGAGCAGTTCGCCCTTTACGAGGTTTCCGCGAATAAGAATGGGGTCCTTGGTGACGACTGCCACATCGATCGGCCAGTTCGCGAAGGGTTCGGACAGGGAGTAGAGTTCGTCGCTGGCGAAGGCGCTGAGATCGGGAACTTCGGGACGCTCGATTTCCTTGGTGGGAACGCCGAAGGGGAGGATCTCTACGTCCTTGTAAATGATGCTTTCGACGATGGGAATGGTACCGGAGAGGCGAGCGGTTTCGAAGGGGCCCTTGAGGGTGAGGACGGGGTCAGCGCGAAGGGAGTAGTCTGCGCCGCGCCAGAGGAGGGTGTTTTTCCCTCGGAAGGAAAGATCGAGGAGAGGGGTTTCTCCGAGGGTGACGCTGCCGCTGAAGTCGATGGTTCCTCCGGCGGCGGTGATTTGCGAGGGAGAGATGGCGATGGTGTTGTCGCTGAACTTGAGGTTGATTTTCGAGTTTCTGAAATCGGAGATGGGAGAATTGCTGAGGCGGGCCCGGTCCGCGTGGATCATGGCGTCGCCGCTGAGGTCGGGCTCACGAATGGTGCCTGCTACCTTGACGCTGATCTGGGCGATTCCGCTCAGATCCGAGACGGTGGGGGCGAATCGCTGAAGGCGACGAAGGTCGATCCGGGGAGTATTCGCGGTGAAGGTGAGGGGCTCGTCCATGAGTGAGTCGGGATCCTTGATCCACTTCTCGGGAGTGAGGGGAAAGCGGCCTTTGAGGTCGAGGAGGTCGCCGGAAGGTTCTTTGAGTTTTCCGCTGAGGCGGAGTTCTTCGTCGATGGTGGTGAGGGTGACGATGAGGTCGCCGGGTGGAACGTCGGGGAGGGATGGGTCGCGAACTTTGGTGGCGGTGATCGTTCCATCGATGGCTGGTTTGGCGAAGGTGCCGCTTATATTAAGAGTGGCTTCGGCCGTGCCTTCAATGGGCTGGCCTTTGACGAAGCGGGAGAGGGGAGTGGGGGCGAGCTTGACGGAGAAATCGAGAGAGGAATTACTTTCTAACAGGTCATCGAGATTACGAGTCTGGAGCGGGAGGGGAAGAGAGCCTTGTCCGGTGAGGAGCGAGCCTTGGCTGTCGGCGATGACGAGCTTTGAGAAGTTTGCGAAACCTTCCTTCCAAGTGAGTGAGGTTTTGATTTCGAGGTCATCGCGTTTCACTTTGAGGTCCTGGAAAGAGAACTGGGTGGGCCAATCCCAGACAGCTTGGCCCTTTGCGATAATGGTTGGGCTTTCTTTCGCGGTGTAGCGAACGTCCAGCAAGGTGAGGGCACCTTGGTGGGTTTCGTTCTTGAGATCTCCGCTTGCCTTGAGGATGAGCTTTGCTGAAGTGAGTTCGGGGAGAAGGGCGCGGGCGTCGTTGAGTTCGGAAGTGACTTCAGCTTGGTAGAGCTGAGTGGCGGGATCGAATTTTGCGAGGAGCTTTACCTTTTCGAGAGTGGCGGCAGTGAGGGTGGCTTTTTGGTCGGCCCATGCCGCGGTGCCTGTGAGCGCGGGGTATTCTTTGGTGACGAGTTTCCAGTCGAGGTTTGCGAGAGATTTTTGAATGTCCGGATCGAGCTGGCCGGTGGTTTTGGTGGAGAAAGTGCCGCTGAGGGTGTCGGGGATTTCGAAGTCGGCGCTGAGATCGAGAGTGGCGTCATCGCCTCCGAGTTGGCCAGTGGCGGAGAGCTTGGCGATGGTGTTTTCCTGATACTTGAGGTTCTCGGCATTGAGCGTGAGCGAGATTTCTCGAGGGGCATCTTTTGGAAGCTTGGCGTTGAGGTCGAGGGCGGCAACGCGCCCTGTGATATCGAGATCTTCGGGGAGGAGGTGCTTGATGCGTTCAAGATCGAAGGGTCCGTTACCGAGCTTGATGGAGTGGTTGGCCTCAAGGTCACTTGAGGTGTGGAAGGTGGAGTTTGCGAGGAGGAGGTCCGTTTTTAAAAGAGAAGGGGAGGTGAGTTCGAGATTCCGGATTCCGGCATCGGGGATGAGGTCGAGCTGGTCGAGAGTAAGGAGGTCGAGCTGCCAGACGAGGAGGCTGGGGGGGGAGGTCTGGGTTTTTGTCTCCGATGATTCCGTTTGGAATCCTGTGATCAGGAACTCACTTGCTCCACTTTCGTGGGTGAGTGATTCGACTGCGATGGTGCCGAAGATGTCTTCTTTCTCAATGCGGACGTTAATGTTTTGGAGGTCGATATCGACTGGTTCGACATATTTACGGACGGAGTTGAGGGTCTCCATGAGTGGCACGGATGGCTCTTCTTCCTCGTCGCTGGATTCGGGGAGTTCGTCGAGATTGAGGACGAGGTCGAGACCGTGGATGGCGATGGTCTGGGCTTTTCCGGAGATGACTTCGGAGATCTGATAGTCGATGGAAATACGGCCGGCTTTGGCCTTTTTGATGAGCTGGTCGCCGGTGAGATCGACGTTGGTGAGGGTGAATCCGCGGTGAAGCTGTCCGGTGAGTTGGTAGTCGCCAGAGAGCCCTAAATTTTCAAGCTGACCGGGAATAGTTTTTTCGAAGATGAGCCGGGCTCCGGGGCCGTTAAGCCAGAGGATGCTTCCGATGAGGAGAAAAAGGAGCACCCACGGCCATCGGCGACGGGGTGGTTTGATTTCCTTATTTTCTTCGGCTTCCGACACGGGTTAGGATTGGATAGTGGTAATGATCTCGGAAAGATCGCGTTCGGGTGAGACCGGTTTTAGCCAGTTTTCGCGGCGGAACCAGTTGCGTTGACGTTTGGCATATTGACGGGTGGAGGTGGCAATTTTTTCGAGGCATTCAGCTTTGCAGATTGCACCATCGAGATACGACTCAATTTCCCGAATACCAATCGCTTGACGCACGGTAGCAGCATTTTTTGGGAGTGCCTTTACTTCTTTGATCGCTCCATTTTGCAACATTTGTGCTGTGCGGAGGTCAATGCGCTTTGAGAGCTCGTCGGCGGGCCAAGTGAGGACGATACCATTGAGCTGCTCGGTAAGGGCTGAGTTGGCGAAATTTTTCCGTAGATCGGAGGCTTTTCCTCCGGTGATGAGGCAAATTTCAAGAGCGCGGCTGAGATGCCGATGGTTTTGTTGATTTTGACGGGTCTGCTTGGCTGCTTCCTCGGGGTCCAGTTCGCGGAGCTGGGAGATGATTTTCTCGACGCTTAACTGATTGAGCTTCGCGCGAATCTTGTGGTCGGCGGGCGGGGCGGGGGAAACTCCATGGGTGAGAAATTTGAGATAGAGTCCGGATCCTCCGACAATGATGGGGAGCTTGCCGCGTTCTTGGATCTCGCGGATGACCGGGGTGGCGAGGGATTCGTAGCGAGCGGCATCACAGGACTCCTCGAGTGAAAAAATACCGTAGAGATGATGAGGGGCTTGATTCAGCTCTGAGGGAGAAGGGGCGGCCGCGAGAACTTCTAGGCCACGATAAATCTGGAAGGCGTCGGCATTGACGATCTCTCCATCGAGAGCCTTTGCTAGGCCGAGTGCGCAGTGGCTCTTGCCCGACGCGGTCGTGCCGCAGAGGTAGAGGGGGGATTTCATGGTAAGAAAAAGGCCCGCCCGGAAAATCCAGACGGGCCAAAATATAGTGTGATTTGAGGCCCTTTATTCGGCTGGTGCCTGTTCCTCGGGTGGGGTGCCGGGGGCACCATCAGACCCTTCAGGGCCGTCAGACTTGGCGGCGTTGACAATGAGGGTGCGGCCCATGAAAGGCTGGTCGTGGAGGACTTCCACGGCGCGCTTCGCCTCCTCAAGTTGGGCCATCGTTATGAAACCGTAGCCCTTCGAGAGATGGGTATTGCGGTTGTAGACGATGTCGATATTGCGAACTGTTCCCACGCCTTTGAAGAGATCTTCAAGGTCGTGTTCGGCAGCATCATAGGAAAGATTTCCTACGTAGAGGCGTCGTGAATCGACTCCCGAAGAATCCGGAGTCTCACGCTTACGAGTGCGAGCGGCGGCGTTTCGAGTATTCTCCCGAGGGGCTCTTTTTTCCCGTGGTGGACGGTCTTGTTCCGTTCTTGGGCCTCTTTCCTCTCTTTTTCCTCTATCGTCTCTTTTCTCAGCCTGCTTACGAGGGATGCGCTTGGGCTCCCCGGTGACTGGCGTGTAGAGACCGAAGAATTTTAGAACCTTCTGCCACGTGGTGAGCGGCTTCGGTCTTGGCTTTGAACTGGTGCGACGACCATTGCCTCCACCCTGACGGCGGCCATTGCCTCCTTGCTGGCGACCATTACCCTGCTGACGGCCATTGCCTCCCTGAGGACGGTTTGAGTCGTTTCCGTCACCGCCTTCGCGATCTCTGTTGCGATTGCGGTTACGATTCCTGTTGCGGTTGCGATTGCGGTTTTGATTTCCGCTGTTGTCCGATCGTGAAGATGACTGATCGGCTGACGTATTATTATCTGACGTAGACATTTATTGGTGTGGGTTGGTTTCCCATCCACCGGCGGTTCCTGGTCGGAGAAAGTTGAGATCGGGGCGGTCGTCCACTTTTGCGAAGCTGGAGCTGACCTGAGAAGGCCCTGATGTTCAAAATAGTTCTGCGCGGACCAAGAGGTTGAGACGCTGGTGGGAAGACGGAGCAATGAAGGCACGGAAAACTTTGCAGATTTGAGTGGCCAAATTGGACCCAATCCTGTCGAAGCTGTCACTTGCCAAAGGAAGGCGTCTTTGCCAAATCGGTGCATCCGTCTGACGGAACCTATGGCCAGATAAGCGATTGGCAAGTGGCGAATTATCTCTTCACGCTTCGGTAGGACCCAGAAGTCATTGGTGAAGCTGGGACCAAGGCTAATCTGAGGATCATGCTAAAGATACTCCCCCTCTTAGTTAGCGTAATTCTCCCCAGTATTCTGGGGAGTTGTTCCTCGAGGTATACGAAAGACTGAGGTTTTCGTGAGACTCTCGCTGTTGAAGTCAACGGTGCCCAGGTCATGAGTGACCTCAAGCCCTTGGTCGGAAAGGCTGGAGTTTCTCTGTCTGCGATGGTTGTGGCGGCGGGAACCGGGACTCTCGATGGGCCCTTTCTTTGGCGCGTGGAAGAGGAAGGAAGAGAAGAAGTCCACGCGTATCTTCGGGTGAATAGGATCCGCATTTCGAGAGAAACGACGAAAAGGGACGAATGGTATCCCTGTTCGAAATTTGGAGTGAATGCCTTCTTTAAGAAGGTTCCGGGAGAGAAGGGTAGGACCTTTGCTCAATACCAGATTCTAGGAAAGCTTACGGTAATGCCCCAGGATGGAAAGGTGATCATCCACCTCAACGTTGCGGTGAAAGCAAATGACAAGGTGAAGGCTCAGTGGATCACGGTTTGCTCTGGAGCCCGAGACGAAATGGAAAACGGATAGGGTGTTCCTTCCAACGGAGATTGTGAAGCGTGTCGGTGGAAACCCGCGTGAATGGAATTGGTAGAAGGTTGCCAGTCTTCATTTCGGCGTCTATCCTGCCGGACATGACAGGCAAGCGATGGACGCCTTTTTCTTTGGTGTGGCTTTGTGCCGCCTTGAGTTTTTCCCAAGAAATCACGACTGAGAAAGAAGAGGAAATATCCGAACCAGAGCTCAACCCGGCTGAGGCGTCCATTTTTACTCAAAAGAATGCCCGGACGATGACCCTATCGATTCCTGCACCGCGGGGCTTGATTCTTGATCGCAACGGATACCCGCTGGCACAAACAAAGGTGGCCTACAGTCTCGCCTTAGATTTTGCAAAAGTGGGGATGGATGCGACAGCGGAAGAGGCAGTCGCTTGGGCGCGGTCAAAGCTCGCCGAAGCCAACGCGTTGGTGGGGGGAGAATACAGCATCTCTGAAAAGCGCATCGTGGACTACTATGAGCATCGCCGCTGGATTCCACGTGCCATTTCCAAAGTCTTTGATGAAGAAAAGGCGAAGTCGTTGGAAGGAACGCTTCCAGATGGGCTCACGCTCATGCCCGTTTACCTGAGGCATTATCCCGAGAAGTCGATTGCTGCGCATTTGATTGGTTATGTGGGGACGAAAACCCGGCTTCCGGACGGTCCGATCAACGATGGAGATCCGCTTTTTTCCTCGGTTGAGGGGAGAGGGGGCTTTGAAAACATCTTCAATGATGAGCTTTCCGGCGTCCCGGGGTTGAAGAAGATAATTTTTGATGGGGAAGGGAAAATGGTGCTGGAGGAGTGGCTGCGTCGTCCCCAGCCGGGAGGGACAGTGGTCACGACTCTCGATCTAAAATGGCAGCGACATGCCGAAATCGTGCTAGGGAAAGGTTGCAAGCGGGGTGCCATGGTGGTCCTCGACGTCCGATCCGGAGAAGTTCTAGTCATGGCCTCTCGACCAACCTTCGATCTTAATGCCTTTATCCCTGGGATTTCTCAGACGGAGTATGACAAGCTTCGAAATGATCCGGCTAAGCCTCTTTTTGGGCGCGCTTTTCAGGCTCAATACCCTCCCGCCTCGACCTTTAAGCCCGTGGTGGGACTTGCCGCGATTTCGACCGGTGCGATCCATGCTGATCAGAAAATCGACAGTCCTTTTAAAATTAGGATCGGGAATACTTTTTTCCATAATCACACCAAAGGGGATCAAGGTTTCATCGATGTGAAGCGTGCTTTGGCCAAGTCGGTAAATCCCTGGTTCTACCAAGTGGGCATCAAAACCGGTCCTCAGACCTTTCTCTCAGCGGCACGTCGCTTGGGCTTTGGCTCCCAGACCGATCTTCCACTCTACGGAGAAACGGCGGGATTGGTGCCGACCCTGGAAGGTATTCAGGAGGCCGAGGGGCGTCCAATCTCGGATGGAGACACTGCGAGTCTGTCGATTGGGCAGGGCATGCTTTTGGCCTCTCCATTGCAAGTGGCTCAATCGATGGCTGGTATTGCCAACGGCATGTCCTTGATGGAGCTTCGATTGGTGAAGCAAGTCCAGGATTTTCACGGCCGAGTGGTTGTGGCTCCGTCTCCAAAGGTTAGGAATGATTTGAGCTTCGATCCTGATGCGGTGGCCGCGGTTCATGAAGGAATGATGGAAGTTGTTCACGCTAGTTTTGGGACGGGCAGGAATGCGATCCTAGAGTTCACCATCATGTGCGGAAAGACGGGAACGGCTCAGTGGGGTGCCAAATCAAAGAATCAAAATTTGGCGTGGTTCTCTGGCTTTTTTCCACTCGAAAATCCCCGGTATGCCTTTGCTGTCGTTTACGAGGGAGTACCGGGAGAGAGGATCAGTGGAGGGGGTAAGGCCGCTCCGATGGTTCGGGATTTTTTTTACGAGTTTGAGGACGAAATTGTCGATACGATTAAGCCACCACCACGCGCGATGCTCATTGACGAAGACGAGGAAGAAGAGTTAGAGATTCCCGTTGCCGTTCCGGTGGTTGAGGATCCCAGTGCTTTAATGGTTGAAGATGGTGAAATTCTAAAGGCAGAGCCGATGAATCCCGGAGAAATCCCAGCTGCGATCCCGGTCGAAGAATAGCCACTTTCGAAACTCTCCCCTTTACGAAGCGCGCCGGAACGTTCACGAACGGTCCGTGCCAGCGAGGCACCTTACTTTACAAACCGATATGGATTTACAAATTGCAACTTTGTGTGACTTCGCCGCTGAATATCAGGGCAAGATGGTGATATCAGGAACTTTCGATGCTTTGGCCGCCAAGGCGACCCCCATCGTGCATCCCCAGTGTTCTCTTGCGATGCGCTTTTGCTTCACTCCAGATGATACAGGCGATCATGAGCTCAACATCACGATCATTGATGAAGACGGCAAACCGATTAACGACAAGATGCCCATCAAGGGTGCGATGCCAGTGCAGATGCCTGACAATATGGCTTTTTTGACACGTCATTTAATCGTGGGCTTTCAGGGGCTTTCTTTCCCTAAGGCTGGAGTTTATTCGGTCGATATCTTGGTGGATGGAGAACTCATTCAGCGTCTTCCGTTGCGCATCGTGCAAGTGGATGAGCAGGGGAATCAGCCCGCTTAAGGAGCCCCGAAAAAATAAATACTCCATTTGCACTTGAAGTCACGCTCGTCACTTTCGTTCAAATTTTCTCTGAGTAGTCCACGACACAGAGAAAATACTGCCTTGGTGATAAATCTGACTCCTACGCGCAAACGAATCATTTATTGTTTAGCGACTCCTAAGGCCCATTTTGATGAGTGAGCGTGATTTTACTTACCGTTGCGCCCTGATCACCGGGGCCAGCTCGGGACTCGGATTAGAGTTTGCCCGGCAACTGGCGCCGTCGGTCGAAACTCTCGTGCTGGTTTCGCGGCGCGAGGAGGTCTTGGAAAAGATCGCACGAGATCTCGTGGCACGATTTTCCCACCTTACGGTGAAGATATTCGCAAGTGATTTGAGCGAGGCAACTGATCGTGGCCGACTCATCGGATCGCTCGCTACCGAGGGGCTTCGTCCTGACCTCTTGATCAATAATGCCGGGCTAGGAGACTACGGGGAGTTCCTCACTGCGGATTGGTCAAAGACGAGTGAAATGATTCGTCTGAATATTGAAGCGTTGACCCACCTCACTCATGTCTTCCTTCCGGGGCTCATTACGCAGAAGGGGTCCATTTTAAACGTGAGCTCTTTGGCAAGCATTCTACCGATCCCTGATTTCTCGGTCTATGCGGCAACAAAGGCTTACGTCACCAGTTTCAGTGAAGGACTTCGTTTGGAAGTTCGAGATCTCGGGGTGAAGGTGATCGCCGTTTGTCCCGGGCCAATCAAAACTGGCTTTGGAGATCGGGCTCGTCGTCCTTCGACATCGAAGCTTCCAGTTCAGGATGACTTTTACGTTCCAGTTGAGCAGGTCGTCCGCGAGTCATTGATGGCTCTTGTGCAGGGAAGAGCACGTATTTATCCAGGACTTAAAGTGGCGCTTGCGGCTGGTGTGATCGGCCTTTTACCGGTGGTGGTGGTGCGCTTTGCCATGTCGTTCCGACCACGAAAATCCTAGGAGCCTGTCGGAGTTAGCGCACGTTCCGCGGAGAATTCGGCGAGCAAGCGAAGTGACCGC
>JAPKCM010000047.1 GCA_028822935.1 Akkermansiaceae bacterium | reverse complement strand
AGCAGCCAAAAAGGTTGCCAAAAAGGTTGCTAAGAAAGTAGAGGCACCCGCTGCTGAGAAAGTAGAGGCACCCGCTGCTAAAAAAGTAGAGGCACCCGCTGTTAAAGAGGTTGCAGCCTCTCAGGATCTTGGACTCGTCTATGATAAGGCTCCTGATAGCGTTGATAACCTTAAAGAGATCAGCGGTGTTGGACCAGCTCTTGAAGGTAAGCTTCACGGTTTGGGAATCTACACTTACGCGCAGATTTCAGCTTGGACTCCGGCAAACATTTCCGCTTTCGATGACCTCCTTTCATTTAAAGGTCGTATCGAGCGTGATGAATGGCTGAAGCAGGTTGCTGCGCTTGAAGCTGCTAAGTAAGCAACTTTTTAACATGTTTTCAAACCCACTCTGCCTTGTGCCGAGTGGGTTTTTTATGCCCTCCTCTAGTTTCAAGAGACTTTCCTGAATGAATAGTCAATCCAGCCTTATTGCCCTTTCAATTGCGATCGCAAGGGTGACGCTCATGGAGCGCGCTCGGAGACGAAAGTTGATCTCAGGAGTTTTGATTGCGCTCTTAGCACTCTTTGTCCTTGGCAATTGGCCGCTTTCAAAGTGGTTGGGTGGGTCTCCTTGGTTGATGTTTCTCTGGCTGGGAGGCTGTGCTTTTTTGGCTCTCTTTTTGGCCCTGTTGGCTCTCTACGATGCGCTCTCGGTGGTGAAGGAGGAGAGAGTCAAGTTGGAGCTTGGAAAAGAGGATCAGACTGAAGAGTGATTTGTGACTTGCGAGTCGTCGCGTGGGGCCTCATCCATCAAGCATGACAGCTGAGCTTGAGCGCCTTTTTGAGCATCTTAGATTTCCCAGTATTTCAACCGATTCCACCCATGCAGATGATGTCCGAGCGAATGCGGAGTGGCTCAAGGGCCAGTTCGAAGGAATAGGGTTGGCTACGGAACTCCACGAGACCCCGAAACATCCTATTGTGATCGCTCGAAATGAGCATCAGGAGGAGCGAAGAACCGTGCTGATTTACGGGCACTACGATGTGCAGCCAGTTGATCCCATAGAGCTTTGGGACTCGCCTCCATTTGAACCTGAGCTTCGCGACGGTAAGATCTGGTGCCGAGGAAGTGCTGATAACAAGGGGCAGCATTTTGTTCACCTCCTTGGTGCCGAAAAGACGATTCAAGAAGAAGGGGAGTTGCCGCTCAACGTTATTTTCCTCATTGAAGGAGAAGAAGAGATCGGTTCTCCGAATCTCGTGCCTTTTCTCGAAGAGCATAAAGGGGATTTGGCCTGCGATATTATTGCGGTCTCCGACACCGGAATGGTGGCGCCAGGAGTGCCGACTCTCGGTTACGGTCTTCGTGGAATTACCTGCCTTGAAGTTAAGATCAAAGGGCCATCAGGCGATCTTCATTCCGGAGTTTATGGCGGAGCAGTGGCAAATCCTGCGTCGGCGGCAGCACGCTTAGTGGCAAGCTTGCATCATGATGATGGGAAAATCGCGGTTGAGGGATTCTATGATGCCGTGATTCCTCTCGAGGAGTGGGAGCGCGAGATGTGGTCGAAAGTTCCCGGAGCAGCCGATGAAGATTTTTTGAAGACGACGGGCGCTTCGGCGCCTTTTGGTGAGCCCGGCTACTCAATGGCCGAACGTCTTTGGGCGCGTCCTACGGTGGAGGTGAATGGAATCGGTTCTGGTTACCAAGGGGAGGGGTCGAAGACTGTTCTTCCAGCTGAGGCAATGTTCAAGCTCTCGTGTCGTCTCGTGCCTGGACAAGATCCCGACATCGTGCAGCAACAAGTGATCTCTCATCTCGAAAAACACTGTCCTTCGGGGGTCTCAATCGAGATTAAAAAAGGCCACTCCGGGAAGGCTTATCATAACGATCCTCATTCTAAATTTGGGAAAGCTGGACAGGCTGCCCTTGAAAAGAGTTTTGGTCGTGCGCCCGTTTTAATTCGAGAAGGAGGAAGCATTCCGATTATTCAAGATATGAAAGAGATTCTCGGTTCGGATTCTTTGATGTTGGGACTGGCGCTTCCGGATTGCCAAATCCACGCGCCGAATGAAAATTTCTCCGTGGAGAATTTCGAGAAAGGAATCGAAATGAGCCGCGCCCTTTTACGTGAACTTGCCAAGTAATGAGTGACGATCAAAAAGACTTTATTCGCGAGATCATCGCGGCCGATCTGGAGAGTGGGAAACATCGCGCTCCGATCACGCGATTTCCTCCGGAGCCCAACGGCTACTTACACATCGGTCACGCTAAAGCGATCGGCGTCAATTTCGGTCTCGCCAAAGAATATGCCGAGGTTGGGGCGCGTTGTCATTTGCGTTTCGATGACACCAATCCAGTGAAGGAGGATGCCGAGTACGTTGATGCCATTAAAAAGGACATCGCATGGCTTGGCTATGAGTGGGGCGAGCGCCTTTATTTTGCGAGTGACTACTTCGAGTATTTCTACGGATGCGCGGTGGCCTTGATTGAAAAAGGACTCGCTTACGTGGACACCCAAACGCCTGAAGAGATTCGCGCCCAGCGTGGGAAGGTTCATGAAGCGGGAACAGCATCTCCGCATCGCGCTCGTTCGGTGGATGAAAATCTGGAGCTCTTTAAGAAGATGCGCGACGGGAGAATCGAAGACGGCGGTGCAGTTCTTCGCGCGAATATCGATATGGAGTCGGGTAATATGAATATGCGAGATCCCGTCCTCTATCGTGTTTTGCATGCAGCGCACCACAAGACCGGTGACGCGTGGTGCATCTATCCGATGTATGACTTCGCGCATCCCCTTGAGGATGCCAAGGAGCACATTACGCACTCGCTTTGCTCGTTGGAATTCGAGAATCATCGGCCCCTTTACGACTGGGTCGTGGACAATTGTCCGGTGGCATCGAAGCCGCGTCAGATCGAGTTCGCGCGCTTGAATATTGGCTACACTGTGATGAGTAAGCGGAAGTTTATTCAGCTGGTTGAGGAGAATCACGTGGGAGGATGGGATGATCCTCGCATGTCGACGCTGAGCGGAATGCGTCGACGCGGGTATCCGCCCGAAGCGATCCGGGCGTTTGTTGAAAAGGTGGGGCTGACAAAACAGAATTCACTTTCCGACTTCGCGCTCCTTGAATTCGAAGTTCGAGGCTACCTCAATAATGTCGCTTTGAGAAAAATGGCGGTGCTGGATCCAGTGAAGATCGTCATCACAAACTATCCCGAAGACGCGAGTGAACTCGTGGATCTTCCGAATAATCCGCAGGATGAAAGCGCGGGAACTCGTCAGCTGACTTTTGCTCGAGAGATTTGGATCGAACGTGAGGATTTTCTCATCGATGCGCCGAAGAAGTTTTTCCGCCTGAAGCCCGAAGGAGCCGTTCGTTTACGTGGTGCCTATATTATTCAGCACGTTGGACACGAACTGGATGATTCAGGAGAGGTGAGCGAGATTCATTGTGAGTTGATTCCTAACACGATCGGCCAATCTGCTCCTGAAGGAATCAAGTGCAAGACGGCGATTCACTGGATCTCCTGTCAGGAAGCGATCGATTCCGAAGTGCGGCTTTATGATCGGCTCTTTACTGAAGAGATTCCTGACAATGCGGAAGGCGGATACATTTCCGCGCTCAACCCTGACAGCCTGAAAGTGATTTCGGGGGCGAAGGTAGAGCCGAGTCTCGCGGAAATGTCTCCGGGAACTCACTGCCAATTCGAGCGGCTTGGATATTTCTGCACCGATAGCGAGGACCACGATCCTGCTCAACCGGTCTTCAATCGCATCGTGACGCTACGGGATTCATGGGCGAAGAAAGGGTAACTTTGTGAGCGGTCGCTTTCCCTGGAAAGGACACCCTTACTGGCTGGCAGCGGTCTTCTTTATGGTGGCCGGGGTGCCGGGCTTCTGGTTCCCCGCGCTTAGCAATATTCTCATTTCCGGCGGGTTAGGGGAGCTTAAGGAGACGGCCTTCATGATTCCGAGCATCGCCGGGATCCTTTCGCCTTTGGTCTTTGCCGCTCAGGTTGATCAACGCTTCGAGGCCCAGAAGGTTCTGGGGTGGATCATGCTCAGCGGTTCAGTTTTTCTTTTTCTCGCCTTTCATTCGATTGAAGCGGGTTGGGGTGGCTCGGCCTTTCTTGCTCTCTTTGCGATCAATGCGCTCATCAGTGTGCCGGCGTGGTCGCTCTTGAATACCGTGGCTCTCGCGAGCCTTGAGGATCCCGGCAAGAGCTTTGGGCTCTTTCGTGTCTGGGGCACGGTGGGTTGGATGACTGCCGGAATCGCGGTGAGTCTCCTTGCCTTGGATTTTTCGCCCATGGCGGGGAAGTTGGCAGCGGGATTTCGTGTGATCGCGGGACTCGCGTGTTTTTGTCTTAAACCGGTGAAGCCGAAAGGTGGACCTCCTGGGTCGCTTTCTGATGCCTTGGGTTTCGGGGCTTTTCAGATTTTCAAGGATCGCGATCAGCGCGTCTACTTTCTCACGGCCTTTCTGTTTCATATTCCGCTTGCTTCGTTTTATTTGCACACTCCTGTTCATTTTAAAGAAATGGGGGTGGTTCGCGTGAGCGCCATGATGTCGACGGGGCAGGTCTTAGAAGTCGTGGCGATGCTGGCGATGGGAACGGTGATTGCCCGATTCAGGGTGAAACAAATTCTCTTTACCGCTCTTTTCTTAGGGGTGCTGCGCTACGGGCTTTGCGCGATGGGTGCGCATTTCGATCACCTGAGCTGGCTCATTTTTGGAGTGATGCTTCATGGGATTACCTGGACCTTTTTTGTGGAGGCTGGAAGGGTCTTTATCGACCGTAGAGTCGAGCGAGGAATTCGCACTCAGGCACAAGCTCTCATGGGTTTTGTGACGAGCGGAGTGGCTGGAGTTTTAGGAGTCTTCACGGTGAAGTTTCTTCATCAGCATTTTGTTCTTGCTGAGGGGGCTGCGGGCTGGGGGACATACTGGAGCGTTTTATCGGGGCTTTGTTTCCTGTCGCTTCTTCTTTTTGGACTGGGATATCGAGGGACGGCTTCAAATCCTGCTCGTTAGATTTTTGCCGAGGAAAGAGTTGGCCCCTCGGTTTGATAAGAATAGTTTCTTCTCCGATGAAGCCAGCGACCAAGACCCACGAATTGACCACCCTGAATTCAAATGTTCGTGGTGCTACTGAAGCTCACCTTGAAGAAACGGGGGGGCTGCTTCGGCTTTCTCCGACTTGGGTCCCAAGGTCATTTCTTCAGCCGGGACTGCGTCTGAAACTTCATCCGGATGACACCTATGCCTATGGACTAAGTAGAGGTGGAATTGATGAACGGTGGTTCGGGTCTACTACCGTGACCGCCAATGAAGGGCGCGCTGAGGACGAGGGGCTTTCCTACGTGGTGGTTGGGAAAGAGCGATTCACTCTTCGGGATGTGATTGAGGAGTGCGGTGCCGATATCATCGGCGAGTCAATTTGGCAGAAGTATCGCAAGTGGCCGGTTTACTCTAAATTTTTCGACAATATGGGCCCCATTCCCCACCACCTTCATCAGAGCTTCGAGCAGGCCGCGCTCGTTGGTCAGGAAGGGAAACCCGAGTCCTATTATTTTCCTCCGCAGCACAATAACGTGGGAAATAATTTCCCCTATACTTTCATGGGCTTTGAGCCGGGGACGACCCGTCAACAAGTCTACGATTGCATCGCGAATTGGGAAAAGGGTGACAACAAGATCCTCGAGCTATCAAAGGCTTACAAGCTACAGCCCGGGACCGGTTGGCTCATCGATCCATGTATTCTCCATGCGCCAGGGTCACTCTGCACTTACGAGCCCCAGTGGGGATCGGATGTTTTTGGGATGTACCAAAATCTCGTGGAGGGGCGCGAGGTGCCGCGGTCGCTCCTCGTGAAGGACATGCCGGAGGAGAGCCATCAGGACATCGATTTCATTATTGATCAAATCGATTGGGAGAAGAATCTCGATCCAAATTTTAAGGACAAGCACTACCTTGAACCCGTCACCTCTGAGAAAGGGGATGGGTTTCATGATCGGTGGATCGTCTACGGGAAGGTCGATGACTTTCAGTATTTCACGGCGAAGGAACTCACCGTAGAACCTGGCGAGAAGGCGCTGATCAAAGATAATGGGGCTTATTCAGCGATCGTGGTCCAAGGAGAAGGAAGCGCGAACAAGCTGCGCTTGAGTTGTCCTAAGCTCTTGCGTTTCGATGAACTTTCGGAAGATGAGTTTTTCGCAACTGAGCAAGCCGTGAAGGACGGGATCACATTTGAAAATACCAGTGCTACTGAACCGCTCGTCCTTCTCAGATATTTCGGGCCCGAAGTGAATCCCGATGCTCCTGAAATGGGAGCCTATCGCTCATAGGTTTACAAGGAACGCTTTGCTGGAAATTTTCTGTCTTCAGACTACGCGAGCCCTTGGATGAGCCTCGTGAACCATGCTGCCCCATCTTTCAAGTCTTTGATCTGGATGAATTCATCGGCGGTGTGCGCCTGATTGATTGATCCCGGCCCCAGGCAGATCGAGGGCAAGCCAGCATCGGATAGGTGGGCTGCGTCTGAGAACCATGGAGCGCCGGTGAGCTTGAGGTCGGGTTGAATCGATTGGAGTCGTTTCAACCAAGGTTGATCAGTGGACATGTCCATCGGGGGATACTCGAAAGAAGGAACGATGGTGACTCCCGAGCTCTCAAGGAATTCGTTAACGCGACTGAAGGTGTCAATTTCTTCAATCATGTCCGGAACGGTGCGAAAATCGACAGTTGCGGTAGCGAAGTCGGGCACGATGTTCGTCCGACTGCCTCCCCTGATCGTTCCGATGTTCGCGGTGCCTCTTCCTAAAACGGGATGATGATATTGCGCAAGGGCGGGAGCGAGCTCGGTGTCGATTCGATGGAGAGCACGAATCAGTTTAAGAATGGCATTTTCTCCGAGTTGAGGTTGGGAGGCATGGGTCGCTTTACCTGTCGATTCCAGAGTGGCCCACAGACAGCCCTTTGTGCAGTAGACTGCTTCGAGGGAAGTGGGTTCGCCCACAATGGCGAATTCGTAGTCACTGGCGTGGTGCTCCGCGAAATGGCGCGATCCGGGTTGGCTTGATTCCTCGCCCATGAAACCAACGAAATCAACGGCCACCGGGAGATCCGCAAGACGATGGGCGTTTTCTTTGAGTCCCCAGAGCATAGCGGCCATTGGGCCTTTGGTGTCGGATGCGCCGCGTCCCCAGATTCTCTCGTCCCGGATGTCTGCGGCGTAGGGATCGATGGTCATTCCTGTCACACTGACGGTATCAAGGTGAGGGCCGAGAAGGATACGGGGCCGGTTCCCGGGGCCTGGTGCTCTCGCAATGATATTGGGTCTGCCGGGTTCAGCCTCCTCGTATTTGATTTGAAATCCCAAGGGTTCGAGGAAGGCCCCAATGAAGAGAGCCATCTTCTTTTCGCCTTCAGGACAAAGGCCCGGATCTCCGTCGGGATTGACGGAGGGGATTTGAATGAGGGCCTGAAGAAGCTCGATGACCGAATTCATGAAAGAGAAATAGCGGATTTAGCGTTGTAAGGAATCTTTTAGTCTTGGCATTGTTCGGGCAAAAAGTTGTCATCTCAATATTATGAAAAACCGCATTACTCTCGCTATCTCAGTTCTCGCGCTCGCGAGCTTCGCTTGGTTGGGCTTCGCTAAGTCCACTACTTCGCCCTCGGAGGGCAAGCTTAAGGTCCTGATCCTTGACGGACAAAATAATCACGCTTGGAAGGAGACCACCCCCGTGATGGTCGACGCTCTGGAAACAAGCGGTCGATTCTCAGTCGATGTCTCAACAACTCCTGGAAATAAAGGCACGGAAGACGAGTGGGCCAAGTGGCGTCCTGATTTCTCCAAGTATGATCTCGTTGTGACGAACTACAACGGCCAGATGTGGCCAGGTGACGTCCGTAGCTCTTTCGTTAGTTACATGAAGAACGGCGGCGGATTTGTGGTGGTTCATGCCGCAGACAATGCGTTTGGACTTTGGCCTGAATATAACGAAATGATCGGCCTTGGCGGCTGGGGCGGACGCAACGAGAAGTCTGGTCCTTATGTTTACTTTAAAGACGGAAAAGCGGTCCGTGATGAGTCGAAAGGGAAGGGCGGAAATCATGGGCCTCAGCATGAATTCGTAGTGACCAACCGCAAAGCTGATCACCCAATTACCAAGGGGATGCCTGAAAAGTGGCTTCACACCAAAGACGAACTCTATGACATGCTTCGTGGACCTGCGAAAAACATGACCGTTCTGGCAACTTCCCCTAGCCAAAGCACGAATCGCGATGAGCCGATGCTGATGGCGCTTGATTACGGCAAGGGCCGTGTTTTCCACACCACGCTTGGTCATGCTGATTACTCCATGAAATGTCAGGGCTTCTACACGACGCTTCAGCGTGGTGCAGAATGGGCTGCCGGAGAAGAGGTCACCATCGCTTGGCCTGATAATTTCCCTACTGCTGAGAAGACGTCTCCCGTCGAACTCAGTAAGTAGATGTTGGGGCTCTCGGGCGCAGTCTGGTTGCCGTTTCTCGGGGCTGCGCTTCATCCTTTGTTGGGATGGTGCGTGCAGCGCGGTTCGACTGGCGGAGTGCGTCTTGGTGCCATCGTGGGGATCGCGAACCTCATCACGGCGATCGTATTTATCGCCTATCTTCGTCCCGAGTTCGATCTTCGCCTTGTCAGGAAAGACTGGTGGGCCGTGGGCAACGGTCTCCTGTTTTTTCTAGGACAGTGGTTCTCGATTCAATCCGTAAAGTCAGGGGACCTGGCGGTTCATTCTTCGGCACTGGGAATCAAGGTTGTGATTGTGGCCTTCTTTTCAATGTTGGTTGGCTTGGAAATGAGCTCCTTTGGCTTGGTCGTGGGAGTGGTTTTGGCGGTTCTGGCAGTTTTTCTTGTGGCAGGCGGAAGTATCGAAGGGTGGAGGATTCATCGGCAGACGGTGGGTTTGACCCTGGTGGCCTGTCTCTTTTTTGGAACCAATGATTTTTTGACAGGGTGGCAGGCTCAGTCGGTCGGGACAGGTCGATGGATGTGCCTCATGATTGGGACATCAGGATTAGTGTCCCTGGGCTTTGTCTTTCGTCGGCGTGAATCCTTCGTGTTGATGAAAAAGGAGCCAATTCTTGGGATCGTGGTTATCGGCGCAGGTCTTGCGCTTGGGCTGCAGTCCCTTTTGGTGAACATTGCCTTCAGTGAATACCAGCAGCCGACGCTGAGCAATGTCGTCTACTCGTCACGAGGGGTGATGGCGGTGCTTTTTTTGATGTTGATTGGAAAAAAGGCGAATCGTCAATTTCGGGGAAGGCAGGCGGGAGGGGCTGTCCTGATGGTTGTAGCTTTGATCATCGTGCTTCTTTAATCGAAGTGATGACCTTCCACCTTCTGATTTCTCAATGAATCAGCTAAGAGAGGGCGCTGGTGGCTCGTTTCTTCATCTCGGCCGCCATGAGAGTCAGAGCATTTGCGCGAGTGGGAGCGAGGTGCTCTCTGAGGCCTGTTCTGTCGATAAATGACATGTCGGCCTGGATGACGTCTTCAGGCGTCTCTCCATTGAGGACACGGACAAAAAGGGCAATCATTCCTTTGGTAATGACGGAATCGGAGTCAGCGAGGTAGCTCATCTTCCCGTCGAGACAGTCAGCTTCGAGCCAGACCTGGGATTGGCAGCCTCTGATGAGTCGATCCGCGGTTTGGAGATCTCCGTCCATTGCTGGGAGTCTCTTCCCCAAGCTGATGACATACTCATACCGCTCGGTCCAATCCTGAAAAAGTTCGAGTTCTTCGACTAGCTCTTGTTGCTTCTCCGAAATGTTCACGGCGGATAGGTAGGGGAGAACATGGAAGAAATCAACGAAGCATCCGAAGAGCTTTCTCAAGAGCCTCGCCAAGCTGCTCTACCTCTTCGGTTGTATTGTAGGCGGCAAAGGAGGCCCGGAGCGTGCCGGTGATGCCAAAGCGAGCCATCAGGGGCTGGCAGCAGTGGTGTCCAGTGCGGAGAGCAAATCCCATTTGGTCGAGAAGGGTGCCGAGGTCATAGTGGTGGATTCCTGAGAATCCGAAGGAAAGAGCTCCCGCACGGTCAGAGGGGCCGTAAAGGGTGACTCCATCGAGGGCTGAGATTATTTCTGCGGCCTTCTGAATGAGTCGATGTTCGTGAGCGCTGATTCGATCAATCCCTAAGTTGTTCACATAATCCAGTGCGGCTGCGAGCGCGATTGCTCCCTCAATATTTGGGGTGCCTGCCTCGAATTTGAAGGGCGGATCGTTGTATGTGGTGTTCTCAAACGTCACTTCACGAATCATTTCTCCACCGCCACGCGGAGGCGGTAATTCGCAGAGTAAATCGTAACGTCCAAAGAGAACTCCTATGCCGGTCGGAGCGTAAACCTTGTGCCCTGAAAATACGTAAAAATCACATCCAATCAATTTTAAATCAATCTTCTGGTGAGGAATTGACTGGGCGCCATCAATGAGGGATAAAGCTCCGTGCTTTTCAGCCTGTGAACAAATGTGACTAACGTTATTCACAGTACCGAAAGCGTTGGATATGTGACTGACGGCAACAAGGGCAGTGCGCTCGGAGAGCATTGAGTCGTAGGTTACTAGGTCGAGAGTTCCATCATCAAAGACGGGAATCACCCTCAGAGTTATTCCCAGTCGTTCACAGAGCATTTGCCATGGTACGGTGTTTGAATGATGCTCCAGGCCGGAGATGATGATCTCGTCTCCCTCCTTTAGTCGATTCGATCTTCCAAGAGAGGAGGCAACAATGTTAATGGCGTCAGTAGTTCCAGAAGTGAAAATGACTTCCTCAGGACGGGTCGCATTGAGATGGTTGGCGATTGTCTCTCTGGCCTTCTCGTGACCTGCTGTCGCGCATTGTGCAAGATGATGAACCCCTCGATGGATATTTGAATTGTAGGACTCGTAGTAGTCACGAGAGGCGTTCAGAACAGCAAAAGGCTTTTGTGAAGTCGCGGCATTATCGAGGTAGACCAATGGTTTTCCGTGAATCTCGCGGGAAAGAATCGGAAAATCAGGCCGCAGGGCATAGGGATCGAGATCGCTCACGCCGCTAAAGAACCACGATTTACAAGAAATGCACGAAATTACCTGCTTTGAGGTGCTGGTAGCTTGTCATTGACGAGGATTGGGAAGAGAATACCAAGTGTCCCTTGAGTCCACTGATTTGATCCTCATGTCCATTGCGGCCTTGTGCGTTGGTCTTGGGAAGGCTGGATTCTCTGGTTTGGGTTTGATCGCGGTGTTCATTATGGCCGAGTTGTTTGGGAAGGCCTCGGTGGGAATTCTTTTGCCGATGCTCATTGTTGCCGACTTGAGTGTTTATCCGATGTTCAGGAAACATGCATCATGGAGGCCCGTTTGGCGCCTATTGCCGCCAGCGTTGGTGGGGTTGGTGGCTGGCTTCTTTTTGCTCGATTGGCTGCCTGAGGCTTGGTCAAAGCCTGCCATTGGATCGATCATCCTTCTCATGGTGGTCATTCAGATGATCAGGAAGTTTTGTGAGGAACCTTTTGATCGATTGGCCCATTCAAAAGGCTTTGGATATACGGCGGGTGTTTTTGCTGGACTGGCCACAATGGTGGCAAATGCGGCGGGTCCGGTATTCCAGCTCTATTTCCTGTCCAAAAGAGCTCCTAAAATGGAAATGATCGGAATTGGAGCCCGATTTTTCCTGCTGATCAACCTTATCAAGCTCCCGTTTATGGGGGGATTGAACTTCACCACCTCGGAAACGCTTCTGCTCAATCTCAAGTTTGTCCCAATCATCCTCGTGGGAGTTTTCTTCGGGAAACACCTGCTGGGCCTGATTTCGCAGAAGGTATTTGAGTGGATGGTGGTGGGATTCGCGATTCTTGCCGGGATGCGCCTGATGTTTGCGAGCTAGCGGGAGGTGCCTTGCTGGATGATTTGCCAGCTCTGATATGCCATAAATCCGAGGAAGATCGGGAAAAAGATCATGCTCGTAAGATAAAGCCCGAGCAAACCAAAGACGATCGCAACTCCAATGCTTATTTTGTGGGTTAGTAATTCGCGCTTTGGCCCAAGGATGGCTCCCATCATTTGACCTCCATCGAGTGGCCAGACCGGAATGCAGTTCAGAATGGCCCAGAAAAAGCTGACAAACATCAGGTTATTAAAGAATTGCTGGGCATAGGATCCGGTGGGGGTTTTCGCGATTAGTAGTAAGGCAACAAGACCCAATAGAATTTGAATTCCAGGACCGGCTGCAGTGACTAGAAAATTTTGAGGACGGGTAAATCGGGCGTGAGGGAAGATCGCTACTCCGCCCATGCCATGGAGAACAACCTGGGTGCCCTGCGCTCCAAATTTTCTACCGGTGAGAGCATGTCCTAGCTCATGAACAAGAATCGAAGTGAATCCTGCCGCCATGAATACCAGGACAAGCATGATTTCCCCGCGATTTGAGAGTCCGTAGCTCTGCATCCCGAGAAAGCCCAAGATGAGCCAATGAAAGGGCTCTACCCGAATAGGAAGCCCGAAAAGAGTAAAGTTAAGCACACGTGGAAAGTGAGGCGAAGTGGAGGAAAAGGCAAAAGAAAAGGCCTGTCGGAGAACCGACAGGCCTTTTCGAATTCAGGGTAAATTTAAGGATGAGCGCGCACGACCTGTATCAGTCGAAAGCTAAGTAAGAAGCAGCCCTTGGTTTAATCTTTGGCGGGTTTCTTTTTAGCGGCTTTTTTCGCGCCCTTCTTGGCCGCTTTTTTCGCGGCGAACTCAAAACCAATTTTAGCGGTCTCGGGATCGAGTGTTAAATGAGCCGAGAAAGCGCGCCTCGTCCGCTTGCTGACAAATCCGTGGAGGAGAGGAGTCTTGCCCTTGGTGAAGAGTTCTTCGACATCACTCGCGGCGAGTTCCTTTTGCAGGATTGTTTTCCCAAGCCTGAATCCATCGGGATTGTCTTTCGTGACGAGAGCCGGGACCATAAAGGCCTTTTCGGTTTCGTAGAGTTTGACCTGCTTGCCAGTCGTGAGAGTCACTTCTTTGAGAAGTTGATCCTCAGTGAGATCCTCGGCTGATTCCAAATCAGAATCGAAGACGAAGTTGGTCTTCCATTTGCCCTTTTTTCCGGTCTTGGAAACGACTTGCGCTAATTCCAGGGCAGCTTCGAAGGGTCGATTGAAGCGAGAGATAAAGCCCTCTCGTTGTTCCAGGAATTTGGTGGTGAAGAGAGTCTTGGCCTCCTCTTCAGTGATGTGGCGGCCGGCGATGTATTTTGAAACACGGAAGGTGCACTCCGCTTCACGGCACTCGTAGGTGGCGTCGGTCTGCTTAAGATCCGGGGCACCGCAATTCGGACAAATACACTTGAGATCAGGAAAGGGCTTGGAAATGGCAGCATCGTAGTGCGCCCGTGCTTTGGAGACGGCGTTCTCGGTAAAGGTCGCGATCTCCGACATGAAGGTGGCTCGGTCGAGTTTTCCTTGCTCCATGCTGCGAAGCTTTGCTTCCCAATCACCAGTCATGGAAGGCGAGGTGAGGGCCTTGATGTCCATGTCTTCAAGAAGATCGATGAGGCGCACTCCGTTGCCAGTGGCGATCAATTCGCGTCCGTCCCGGGTGATATATTTTTGGCGAATGAGGCCTTCAATAGTAGCCGCCCGTGTTGCGGGAGTTCCGAGACCTCGCTCCGACATCGCTTCGCGGAGTTCTTCGTCATCGACGAATTTCCCGGCTCCTTCCATGGCAGCGAGAAGCGTCGATTCGGTGTAACGGGCCGGAGGATTTGTTTCCTTTTCCTCCATCGTGATTTCGACCGCTTCCGCCTTTTCACCTTCGATGACCGGGACGAGTTCGTCCTTTCCAGAAGCGACACCGACTTTACGACCGTAGACTCCCAACCAGCCCGGTGTGACGAGGATTTTTCCGTCGGTTCGGAAGGTGTCCTTTTCTTGGCCGTGATCAATTGTGGTGAGGCGCTTGGTGATCTCGAATTCCGCGTGGGGGAAAAAGACGGCGAGGAAGCGCTTTACGATCATGTCGTAAAGTTTGGACTCCGCATCGTTGATTTTCACAACGCGACCGGTTGGGATAATTGCGAAGTGATCGGAGACCTTTGCGTTGTTGAAAATACGCTTTTGAAACTGTAGTCGGTCGTTTTTGATCGCGTCCTGAGCCCACTCGGCGAGATCGGAATTCGATTTTGCGAGATCTGCCACGACTTCCTTTACGTTCGGAAGATAGTCTTCGGGAAGGTAGCGGGAGTCAGTTCGTGGATAGGTCACCATCTTGTGCCTCTCATAGAGGGCCTGGGTGAGGCCAAGAGTGTTCTTCGCGGTGAATGGTGCTTCTCTTTGAAGGGTGGTGAGGTCGTAGAGTTGAGGGGCGATCTGTTTGGTCGGCTTCTTGTTCTCGGTGACGATCCCCGTCTTGCCTTGACAGCGGTCAGTGATCTTTCTGGCGAATTCCTTGTCCCAGATGCGTTCGGCCCGTCCGTGGGGATTGGTCTCGTCTTTCTTGAATTCGAGATCGACCCATTTGCCTTCGTATTCTCCTGCAGTGACGCCGAAGGTCCCGTGAACCTCGGCATAGGGAGTCGATTTGAACGCTTGGATCTCTCGTTCACGACGAGCGAGAATAGCGAGGGTGGGGGTCTGAACGCGACCGGCAGCCGTGATGTTGAAACCACCATGACGTGAGCGGAAGCAGGTGAGTGCGCGGGTGGAGTTGAGACCAACGAGCCAGTCTGATTCCGAACGACACTTGGCGGCATCGGAAAGAGGCGCCATTTCCTTACCGTCGCGGAGGTGTCCCCATGCTTCTTGAATGGCGTTGGTCGTCATGGACTGCATCCAGAGGCGCTCGACGGGCTTGTCGATCTCCCCAATGTCCATAATATACTGGAAGATAAGCTCGCCTTCACGACCGGCATCGCAAGCATTGACGATCTTTGTTACGGCCTTTGATTTGGCGAGCTTAAGGACGTGGCGAAGACGTCCCTCCGTTTGTTCGATTGGCTGGAGCTCAAATTTCTTGGGGATTGCCGGAAGAACGTCGAACTTCCAGGGGAGGTTCTTTCCATTTGGCCCCGTGGGCATTTTTAGCTCAACGAGGTGACCCACCGCAGAGGTGATCATCGCTTTGTCATTTTCGAAATACTGTGCGTCCCTTGATTTGCCCTTTTTCTCGAACTTACCAAGAGATTTGGCGAGAGCTTTGGAGAGATCGGTAGCAACAGAAGGCTTCTCGGCGATTATCAGAGTCTTAGACACGGCGGCGGACTTACGCATTGAGACCGCCGGAAGGAAAGGGATTTTTTTTCAAAGAGGCTATTTTCTCTAATCACCGGGCTCTTGGTGTTTGCGATCGCCAATTGTCTTCTGGGCTGTTTCCTGCGGGCCCAAAGCATCGCCGATCGTCGCCTTTTTCGCTCGGTCCCCCGTGAACCGGAGAGTTGTTAATGACCGTTATGTCGGAAAGTGCCTGAATCTCCGTACTACAATGAGGGCAGGGTCCTGAAGCCTGCTGTCGCGAAAGGCTAATTACCTTTTCACAGGAGGTGCATAGGAAGGTCACGACCGTTTACTCTTTCATCGTGCTAATTTCTCTTAATGAAATTAAGTTATTTGGGGGAGTTTAACTTATTCTTTGGTAGCGTAAAAAAAACTCGCCCGATCCAACATCCTTCATCGAAATAAGGTCAAAGTTACGGGTTTCGGGCAAAAATCGCGGAGTTCTTCCGGTGAGGGAGGGAGCGTTTTTCCCTCCAAAGAGGCTGTGACTCGCCAAAGTGAGATGAATTTCATCAACTCTATCTAGTTTTAGAAGAGAATGCGCCAGGGTAGCGCCTCCTTCGCATAGCAACGTTTCGACTTTCGAGTCACTGTCGAGTTCGACCAGCCATTCATGCAAAGGACTGCAATGTGTGGTCACGCCATCGGGAGCGTTCTCTAGTAATGCATCTGAGATGAGATGGATGGGGCCTCCTTTGGAACGGAAAAGGGGATGTTGGTAGTCGAAGTTCCCCGAGTGGGAGATGACGCAACGCCGGAGTCCCTCATTTCCTTTTGTGGTCAGAGTCATTCGATCCGCCTCGAGAGTCCCTCGACCAACGAGAAGGGCATCCGCTTTTTTGCGAATCTCATGAAGTCGGATTAAGTCCTTCTTTGAGGTGAAATGAGCCGGCGAGTTCCCCTTGGTCGAAATTTTGCCGTCAGCACTTAAGGCGAAGTTCAGAATAACGCGAAGTCCCATTCCCGAGATGCTAACGCAACGAGAGGCTTAAGAAAACTTGAGAAATGCCTCTGCGGAGTTATTGTCCCACTCATGAGCAACGAAGCCCCCGAGATTACGGCCTATTTGAAGACATTTTGTGGTTGGAGCGAAGGTGTTCGCGCCATTATGCGGAAGTATGATCTCAATTTCGCCGAAAAAGACATCATCAAGAATCCGGCATTCCGCTGGGAAATGGAACAGAAAACCGGACAGCCTTTGAGCCCTTGTGTCGAGGTGAATGGCGAAATGCTTCCTGACGTGAGTGGTGAGGAAGTGGAAGCCTTCCTCATCGAGAAGGGTCTCGTCGAATCAAGCGCGGAAGAGCCGGATGCCTCGATCGATTCCTCCTGCTCACCCGAGCAACACGTCGCTCAGGCCGCTGCAGAAGCTGCTGAAAAGGGCGAGCCAGGGAAGATTGTTTTCTTAGACTGACTTGGTAAAAGAAAGCGTGATTATCGATCTCCACAAACTTAATCTGGAAGGAAGCTAAGGAAGTTATCTTGCCCTTGATGTTTCGTTGATCGATCGGGATTGCGGCGGTTTGGTGCGGCGATCACCCTCTCTAATTCTCCTCTTGTGAACATATTTTCACTCTGATTCAGGAATCACGCTTGATTTCGGCAGCCCATTTCCCTTGAATCGCTCATGGCGGAACCTTCTTTGGCCCTTTCTTTCGATGACGTCCTTTTGACGCCTGGATTGAGCTCCTTGCTCCCATCCGATTCTGATGTGCGGACTCATCTTACGGATGATATCCCTCTCAATATTCCGGTCGTTTCGGCGGCGATGGATACGGTCTCAGAAAGTGAGCTGGGAATGGCGCTGGCCCGAGAGGGTGGGATTGCCGTGATTCACCGTGCTTGCTCCATCGAAGAGCAGGCCGTGATGGTCGCCAAGGTGAAGCGTTCTGAAAATGCAGTGATTCAGCATCCTTTGACGGTATCTCGCAAGCACACCGTGGAGCAGGTCCGTGAAATCATGGAGGTGGAGGGATTTTCGGGGTTTCCAGTAGTGGATGAGGCCGGGAAGCTACAAGGGATGGTCACCGGAAGAGATCTCCGGCACGTTCCTAGTGGAGACGCGCTGGTGGAGGATGTGATGACCCGATTTGAGAAGTTGATCACGGCTGCTCCAGAAATGGACCAAAATCATGCTCGGGAAATCCTCTATAAAAACCGGATTGAAAAGCTTCCGCTGATCAAACCTGATGGAACGCTGGTCGGTCTGATCACAGGGGCGGATATCGAGAAGCGAATCACTTTTACCAATGCGGCGAAGGACCCCAATGGCCAACTCCGCTGCGGCGCTGCGGTGGGTCCGGGACCCGAGTTTTATGACCGAGCTCAGGCACTCATCGAATCTGGAGCCGATGCGCTCTTCATCGATGCTGCGACCGGCCACACTACTCGAGTGATGGAGGTGGTCGCAAAACTTCGCGAGTTGAGTGACGTGCCTGTGGTTGCTGGAAATGTCGTGACGGCTCAAGGCGCGATCGCCCTGATCGATGCGGGCGCAAATTGTCTCAAGGTTGGCGTTGGTCCCGGTTCGATTTGCACCACTCGCGTGATCTCCGGTGTCGGAATGCCGCAATTCACCGCGGTGCAGACTGTTGCGGATGCCGCTCATGAGCGCGGTGTCAGAGTGATTGCCGATGGTGGAATTCGCTACTCGGGCGATATCACCAAAGCACTCGCCGCTGGTGCAGATCTCGTCATGATGGGCTCCCTTTTAGCGGGAACGCGCGAGTCTCCCGGTCAAACGGTTCACTCCCAAGGTCGCCGTTTCAAAACCTACCGCGGCATGGGATCGATCGGAGCGATGCGCAAGGGCGCGGGCGATCGCTACGGTCAAAACTCCAGTGGCAAGTTGGTCGCTGAAGGCGTTGAAGGTCGTGTTCCCTACAAGGGTCCTCTTGCTGACGTAGTGTTCCAACTCATGGGTGGACTTCGGTCAGGCATGGGCTATATCGGGGCGAAGGATCTGCAAGCGCTTCGGGAAAAAGCTGAATTCGTGCGGATCACGGCCGGAGGTTTACGTGAGAGTCATGCTCATGATGTCACGATCACCGAGGAGCCTACCAACTACCAGCCAGCGAGCTAATTTTTTCACAAGATTATGCAAGAGACGAACCACGTCGCCGTTCTCGATTTCGGCTCCCAATACACCCAACTTATCGTTCGCCGGGTGCGCGAGCTGGGCTTTTATGCGAAACTCTACTCTCCAGATGAAATCACGGAAATCGGCCAGCCCGGTGCGGTCATCCTTTCCGGGGGGCCAAAGAGCACGAGCGAAGAGGACGCTCCCGATGTCGATTTTGAAAAGCTGAAGTCGTTTGGCGTTCCCGTTCTTGGGGTTTGCTACGGAATGCAGCTCCTCAACATCAAGTTTGGCGGCAGTGTGAAAGCCAGTGACAAGCGGGAGTATGGTCCAGCGATGCTGAAGCCAACTTCTCACGAAAATCTCTACGCCGAGATTTCTGGTGAATCCCAGGTCTGGATGAGCCATTCGGATACCGTGGAGAACCTTCATCCTGAAGCCGAGGTCATCGCAGTGAACCAACACGGGACCCCCGTGAGTTTAAAGTGGCCCGGGAATTTCTTTGGGATTCAATTTCATCCCGAGGTCACTCATAGCCACGAAGGAAATCAAATTCTTCAGAACTTTCTCTCTCACGCTAGCGACTTGCAACCGTTCCATATCGATGACTTCAAGCAAGAGTTGATCGAGGGCATTCGCGAGCGGGTCGGGACGAAGCAAGTTGTTTGTGGAGTGAGTGGAGGGGTCGACAGTACGGTATTAGTCGTACTTCTGAGGGAGGCCGGAGTGAACGTGCGGGCAATCTTCGTCGATAATGGTCTTCTCCGCAAAAATGAAGCAGCCGAAGTTCAGGAAAATTTCCGTCGCATGAACGTCGCGATTGAAACGGTGGACGCGTCCGAGAAGTTTCTTTCTGCTTTGGCCGGAAAGGAAGATCCCGAGGAGAAGCGCAAGATCATCGGGAACATGTTTATCGAAGTCTTCTGGGATGCGGTTGGCGATGCGGAAATACTTGCGCAGGGGACTCTTTATCCAGATGTCATCGAGAGTGCTTCAAATGCAAAGTCAAAGGCCTCGGTCATCAAGACCCACCACAATCGCGTCCCCAAAATCCTAGAACTTCAAGCGCAAGGAAAGGTCCTCGAACCTCTCGCGGAGCTCTTCAAGGACGAAGTCCGTGAACTCGGAATGGTCTTGGGAATTGAAGCAGATATTTTAGGACGTCATCCTTTTCCAGGGCCCGGCCTTGCCGTTCGTTGTCCTGGTGCCGTCGATGAACATCGGCTTGAAATCATCAGAGATTGCGACGCTATTTTTATCGGGAAGCTCAAGGAACACGGCTGGTATTCCAAGGTTTGGCAAGCTTATGCCGGCCTTATTCCGGTGAAGACTGTCGGAGTCAAAGGGGACGAGCGGAGCTATGAGTGGGCCACAAATCTACGCGCTGTTATTAGTGAAGATGCCATGACTGCCGAGTGGGTCGATCTGCCGGCGCAGCTACTTCGTGAGGCAAGTCAGGATATTCTTAATCAGGTCTCCGGGATCAATCGTGTCCTCTACGATATCTCTACCAAGCCTCCCGCAAGCATCGAGTGGGAGTAAAGCTGCACTTGGTCTAAACCAAAAAAAGAGAGCCTCGTGGAGGCTCTCTTTTTGATTTAGAGATCTGTGTGTTGGGCGATTAAACTTCGGCCAATTCTTCCTCCTTCATGTCGTCTCCGGTATAACCGTTTTCTTCGGCATACTTGCGGACATCAGCGGTGATTTTCATGGAGCAGAAGGTCGGTCCGCACATCGAGCAGAAGTGCGCGGTCTTCGCGCCTTCGGCAGGGAGGGTCTCATCGTGGAAACCGATCGCGCGGGCAGGATCGAGACCGAGAGCGAATTGATCGCGCCAGCGGAATTCGAAGCGGGCTTTCGAGATTGCATTGTCACGTTCCTGAGCGGCTGGGTGACCCTTGGCGAGATCGGCGGCGTGGGCGGCGATCTTGTAGGTGATCACTCCTTCGCGCACGTCATCGCGGTTGGGTAAACCAAGGTGCTCTTTAGGCGTCACGTAGCAGAGCATTGCGCAGCCATACCAACCGATGTTGGCTGCACCAATCGCGGAAGTGATGTGGTCGTAGCCTGGAGCGATATCGGTAGTGAGTGGTCCGAGGGTGTAGAAGGGGGCCTCATGGCACCAATCAATCTGCTTCTGCATGTTTTCCTCGATGAGCTGCATCGGAACGTGGCCGGGACCTTCGTTCATGACCTGGCAGCCTTTGGCCCAAGCACGGGTGGTGAGTTCACCTTGCACTTCAAGTTCAGCAAGTTGGGCATAATCGTTGGCGTCCGCGATGGAGCCAGGGCGAAGACCGTCGCCGATGGAGAAGGAAACGTCATAGGCGGCGCAGATGTCGCAAATGTCATCCCAATGGGTGTAGAGGAAATTCTCCGAGTTGTGAGCGAGAGCCCATTTTGCCATGATGGAGCCGCCTCGTGAAACGATTCCGGTCATGCGACGAGCGGTGTGAGGAACGAAGGCTTTGAGGACGGCTGCGTGGATGGTGAAGTAATCGACTCCTTGTTCGGCTTGCTCGATGAGAGTGTCGCGGAAGAGTTCCCAGGTGAGACTTTCGATTTTTCCGTTCACCTTTTCCAAGGCTTGGTAAATTGGGACAGTGCCGATGGGGACCGGAGAGTTGCGGATAATCCATTCGCGAGTGGCGTGGATATTCTTTCCGGTGGATAGGTCCATCACGGTATCAGCGCCCCATTTAGTGGACCACTGCATTTTCTCAACTTCCTCATCGATGGTGGAGGCGACCGCGGAGTTTCCAATATTGGCATTGATCTTCACGAGGAAGTTTCGCCCGATGATCATGGGCTCATTTTCCGGGTGATTGATGTTGGCTGGGATGATCGCGCGACCGCGGGCAACCTCGGAACGAACGAACTCAGCAGTGATGAGTTTCGGGATTTCGGCTCCGTAAGTCTGACCGGGGTGCTGGTGGTTCATGACATTTCGTGAGACCTGCTTGTAAGGGTTGATGTCACTCGGGCGGGGCATTTCGTAGCCTGCGGGCGTCGAGTTTTGTTGGCGCACGAACTCCTTGATCTTATCGGAGGCGTCATCGGGAAGCTCGTCGGGAGTGGGGTAGCGGTCGTGGATCGTCTTGAACTCTTCCAGGCGGCCATTGTTTTCCCGGATTGCGATGTATTCCATCTCGGGAGTGATGAGGCCTTGGTCGGCATACCATTTTTGGGTGACGGGATTTCCGGTGGCCTTGAGAGGCCTTCTCCGGAGGCCGGGGTATTCCTTAAGCTTGTTTTTGGCCGCTTTGTTCTCGTTGTATTTCTCGGCGTGGGCATCGGAGAGGTAGCCGTTGTCGCTGGCTTTGATTTCCCGGCCGTCGTATTCCTCGACATCGTTGCGCGCGAGAATCCAGTCACGGCGTAGGGCAGGGAGTCCTTCCCTGACATTTCCTTTGAATTCAGGATCACCCCAAGGACCAGCGCAGTCGTAGACACGGATGGGTGGGTTCTCTTCGATTTTCCCATTCGGATGCTCCGTGGCGGAGAGTCGGATCTCGCGCATCGGGACTTTGATATTTTTGTGAATCTCTCCCTCGACGTAAACCCGGGTTGAGTTTGGAAAAATAGTGGGGTCTTTTTCCATGGCCGCGAGTTCCTCGGAATTATCGATGTCCTCGATAAAATTTCCGGTGTAATCGGAGCGCTGCTTGGAGTTTTCAGGGGTGATGCCGTTTTCGTCTGGAGAAATCATGGAGAGGAATAGTGAATGGTGAAGAGAGAGTGGTGAAAAAATGGTCAAGAAAAAGCCTGCCGGCTCGATGGATAAAGCGCGACAGGCGTGAGAAAGATGTTGGTCTGACTCCTCGGCGCGGAAGTAATTGGCCGAGTGGTGAGGGTATGATCTCAGGATCACCGTGAATGGTGAAACACCCCTGTCTTATGTGGACTCGAAGGTGCCAGAGAATAGGAATGTGTCAAGGAGAGGACAGCGACATTTCGATTCGGAAGAGATTCTTAAGGAATTCCGGCCCGGTGTTGGGAGTCGTCTTGCCAACGGCTCTGACTTGAAGATGAACGGTGGTGCCGACCGGGAAGGAGGCGATGAGGATGAATTCGCCGCCATTTCCAAAGCCGCCTTCGAGGCTGGGAGCCTCGAAGGTGGTGGTGCCGTCATCCCATTGATTGGAAAGGAGGTAAACTGCGCGACAGAAGCGCTAGCTTTGCTGGCTCTTTGGAGGGCCAAGAATCTCGGAGAGGACGACAGCATCTCTCGCCGCGGAAGGACTGGAAAGGACGCGGAGCGCACGTGCTCTGGCCGTGCCTAATTTTGGTCTCTTCCTGAGAGGCTCCTCAACCTTCTGTTTTTGAAGATTTCTCAACGCCTGTTGTTCGAGAGCAGATAGAGTTGGTTTCTCAATCTGAGGCCTTTTAACCGGGGCCGGGGCCGCGTAGACAGGAGGAAGAGGTGGTGGACTTGGCTCCACAAAACCTTGTTGCCGTAATAAAACTACCTCTCGTTGCTCACGGACCTGGCGCGCATGTTCTTCGTAGAACTCCTCCATGGGATCGTAGTCAGTCTCTTCCGAGTCACTACTTTCTCCTTGGTGGCTCTTGATTTTTTCCATCAAGGATTTGATCCCCGCAAAGAGGACCATCAGGATCACCACAATGACCTGCCCGTCTGGAAAATCGGCTAAAAACATGAAGAACTCTGATTAGTGGGATTCGGAATCTTCTTCACCGATGGAATCGCGCATCTTGGTGTCGGCGACAACATTCTGATACTTGGCATAATCCATTACACCAAGATTTCCATTGTGAAAGGCTTCTGCAATGGCGAGTGGCACGGTGGCTTCTGCTTCGACAAGCTTGGCCCGCATTTCCTGCGTCCGGGCTGACATTTCCTGTTCGGTGGCAACTGCTGCTGCGCGACGCATCTCCGCTTTTGCTTGCGCGACTTGTTTGTCGGCCTCGGCCTGTTCCGTTTGAAGACGCGCTCCGACGTTGTCGGCGATATCGACATCGGCAATATCGATGGAGAGAATTTCAAAGGCGGTGGCGGCATCAACTCCTTTTTCAAGAACGAGGCGGGAGATGGAATCAGGATTTTCAAGAACGCTCTTATATGAAGCTGCGGATCCGACAGAGGTCACAATACCCTCTCCAACCCGGGCAATGATGGTTTCCTCGGTGGCGCCGCCGACGAAGCGGTCGAGGTTGGTGCGAACCGTGACACGAGCCCGGACATTGACGCCAATACCATCTTTGGCCACGGCGGTGATCTTGGTGATGCCACCGGAGGGGTTAGGGCAATCGATCACCTTTGGGTTGATCGAGGTCCGCACGGCTTCCAAAACTGTCTTTCCAGTATCTTTGGTTGCGAGGTCGATGGCGCAAGCACGATTAAAGGGAAGGGTGATTCCCGCTTTTTCGGCAGCAACGAGAGCTAAAACCACGTTGATGATGTCACCTCCTGCGAGATAGTGAGCCTCCAACTCGTCGGGAGTGTATATGAGGCCCGCTTTGGCAGCCGTGATCTTGCTATTTACGATAATGGAGGGATTCACCTTCCGGAAGCGCATCAAGATGAGATTAAGGAGGCTAACCGGGGCACTTGCAGCCTTTGCTTGGATCCAGAGCCCGAAGAAATTGATGAAGACAATGACGACGAAGAGGAGGAGGAGGACTCCAATCACACCAATAACGAGAGGGAGGGGATTACCCTGAATGAGCGAATTCATGATGTGAGGATAGCTGTTAGGAGCTTTGATGCAAATTGAAGTTTGAATTTCTCGTAGAGGAGAGGAAACTCACTGGCGTGAGCACTGGGCAAAGGACGATTGGCGTCATCGCAGGAAGCGGAATTTATCCGGAAACCTTCATCGCGGCAGCTCGTAAGCGTAGGGTGAGGCTCATTGTTGCGGCTTTCAAAGGAGAGACGAAGGACAAGCTCGCCGAGCAAGTCGATGTCTTCGATTGGTTTCGGGTGGGTCAACTGGGGGGGATTATTAAATTTTTCAAAAAACACGGAGTCGAGGAGGCGATCATGGTAGGGCAGATTGCCCCTCGAAACCTTTTTGATCTTTGGCCTGATATGCGGACCTTGAAAGTTCTTCATTCGGTGAAGCGGCGAAATGCCGAATCGCTCTTTGGAGGAATTGCTGCGGAATTCAGCAAGGATGGTATCGAGTTGTTACAAGCAACGACCTTTCTGGAGGATCAGCTTGCGACGGAAGGAGATATCTTTGGCCCCAAGCTCTCAGAACGAGGTCGGGAGGATGTCGCTTTCGGCTATTCCATCGTGAAGCAGACAAGCGCGCTCGATATTGGGCAGAGTATTGTGGTGCGACATGGCACCGTCCTTGCGGTGGAGGCCTTTGAAGGCACCGATGCCTGTATTCAGCGTGGAGGTGAACTCGGGAACGGAAAGGATGTCACCCTCGTGAAGGTCTCCAAGCCTGATCAAGATATGCGTTTTGATGTCCCTGTGATCGGGCCCAGGACGATCGAAAGTTGCTGTGAAGCTGGCGTGAAGACGATTGCGGTAGAAGCGGGGCGCACTCTTATTCTTGGACGCGATCAAGTTGAGAAACTCTGCCGTGAAGCGAAGGTTTCCCTTGTGGGGGTTGGTTAACGTTTTTGACTGATCCGAAGTCGGAAGAATGCCTTCAATTCCCGCGCCATGCGCGCTTCCCGGAGATTCCCGTTGGCCTGAGTAGGGGCAAAGCTCCACTGATTGAGGTTGCGTGAGAATTCAATGTTTATGTTGAGGTCCGGTTTCAAGATTGACTGTCCGTATGCGATGGTCGCGACTCCCCCTGAAATGGAAGTGCTGATGGGGTTGATGGTCGTTAGCGAGTTTGGGTCGGTATTAACGGCATACTCAAAAAGATTGGAAAACCCATCACCATCCGGATCGGCATTGGGATTACCGACCCCCGCATTAGTGGCCCAGAGGGCATAGCGATCTCCTGCCGCAAAGTCGCCGGGAGTCGGGGTCGTTGCGATCCAGTTGGCGGAGTCGTTTCCGTATTCATTTTCAATAATTTTTGTGAGAGCGAGGCCGCTCCCATCGGCGCCAAAATCCCATGGCGAACTATTGTCATATTTTACTCGATCAACGCGGACATAGGAAACCCCTCCCAGATCATCGAGGGGTCCGGGTCGCTCTAGTTGAACCGTTTCCCCCCCATTGGAAAGTTTGCCCGTTTGCCATTCCAAGACCAAGGGGCCTTCCGGGGGTGCGAAGGAGTTTTCGAAGGCACCGAGGTTTCTCGTTAAGATCAGTCGCTGGCCTGGGGTGAGGGTGACTGGTGAAGTAGCAGGGAACTCAAATTCGATTCCGTTACTCAATCGCCAAGCGCGATTTCTGGAGGAATCAAAAAGGGTGACGGGCGCGTCAGACACATTGAGTAGCTCGAGGTATTCCGAGTCTCCGTCATCGGCAGGATTATACATGATTTCCGAGATGACGACCGGGCCAATCTTTGGGCCTAGATTCTGACCTGCCTGTGTTGGGCTGGTTTGGGTGACGAAGTTGTAGGTGCCCGTGCTGGGCTTGAGATAGTATCCAATTGAGTCTCCTTCAAAGGAGGGGCCAAAGTCTTCGTCGAACAAATAACCATCCAATTGACCATTAGTCGCGGAGCTGAGGTAGACTGTTTCGCCCGTGTCACTGAGGGCAAATCCAGTGAGCCGATTCGGGTCCAGACTGCCGACGCCGAAATTGGTGTCTTCATAAAAGATGAGATAGCCTTTAGCTGGGATGGTGGTGCCGGTAGGGATCCGATATTTCAGGAGGTTTGAGGCATCGTCACTCAAGAACCAGCCTCCGATCGCGATCTCTGCATCGGTGCGATTGTAGAGTTCGATCCAGTCAGCGGCATTTCCAGAATTGGAGAGGACTTCGTTGATGACGACCGTGTTGGTGTTGCTGAAAGGATAATCACCGAATGAATATTGGTAGCGTGCGCCGATGTCTGCTCGTGTCCCGTCGGGGTCACTCTCGTGGGCCGGGTCTCCTGAGTTGATGGCGGGGGACGAGAGAGTGAGTTCAAAATTCAAACCGGCCGCATCCACAAACAGAGGAGAGTTTTCCTGATTTACCGCTCCAACGAGGGCAAGGGTGTCACTCATGCTGTAAGATACCGTGAGCGTCGACAGGCTATCTACTGTTACTGGTTCGTGACACTGCGAGAAAATACAGTTTGTGACATTGGCAACTCCGCCTCCTGAACCGAAGTTTTTTTCGAAGACTGCGACACCTTCAGCGCAATCGACGAAGGTATTCTGATCGATGAGAATGGTTGAGTTTGCATCTTTGACGCCGACTCCCTGGGCGCAGCCGACGATGAGATTCTTACGGAGAATCACCGAAGATCCTTGTCCGACCGATATTCCCTTGTCGGAGCTGTAGAAGATGGTGTTTCCCTCAATGAGAACATTCACGCATTGCTCGCCGGTGTCGATTCCATCACTATTGAATCCGAGGAAACGGTAGATCCGGCAGTCCTTAATCACACCGTTGACGACGCCATCGTAATCGATGGCGTCGGTGTCGGGGGAGTTGTGGCCGGTGAAGGTGCATCGGAGCGTCTCCGCGGCCCCTTGTTTTACGTTCAATCCATCGCCTGTCAGCGGGATGTCCAGGATCGAGTCGCGCAAACTCATTGATCCACCCCGAAAGAAAAGGGGGCCCCGGGATTCGCCAATGTCGAGGAACTCAAGATCAAGATCGGCATCGAGACCGGAGATCGCCGAAGGATAGATAATCGGATCATTCCCGCGTGAGGCTCCTCGAATGACCAAGCGAGAAAGAGAGGAAAGTGTGGATGGTTGCTCAAACGAAATACCTCCCCAAGAGCGACCGTTACGGCCTCTAATTGTCACTTTTTCAGTCTCACTTCCATTGATGATAAGAGTTCCAACTACCCTGATATTGCGTCCCGATGCCATTTCCAGAGTCACGCCGGAGTTGATCGTTAGGGTGATTCCGTTTGGGATAATGAGGTCTTCGCCGACAGCGTAAGGGGTCAGGGAAGAAAGGGTGGTGTCTTCGGTGAGCTGACCTCCTAGGTCCGGCGCATCAGATGGGACAAATTGGGCAATGACGAGACTATCGCTCATTAGATTGATGACCGTTGACTCCTCGTCGTCGATTCCTATCCAGCCTTCAAAGCGATAGCCCGGAGCGGGAAGGGCGAGGATAGGAGTCGGGATATTGGAGAAAACGGGAAGTGTTCTAGATGAGACTTCGACCCCTTGAATCAAGAAAGTTCCTTCTCCCGTGGTCGCGAGGGTAAGATCGACCAGAGGATCGAGATCGAGTTCGTCTTCCACTTGAGCCAGCATGTTGTCTGCTCTGTCGTCGACGTAATCCTTCATGTCCTGGAGAGAATCCTCGTATTCTTCGAGAGAGGGGGCTCCTCCCCACCGTTCGCTTGTTCTTTGAATCTCCGGGGCCGCTGCTGCACCGAGTTGGTCGACGATCCTATTGACCCGATCAGGTTCTAGTGTTGATGCTATGTGAGCGGCGAACCGCTGCGCAAGCATTCCTCGAAATTCAGAATTGTCCTTCAAATAACGAAGGATCTGATCACGACTAAGCATGTCGCTTAATGTGTTGCCATCGGCATTTCTGAATGTCCGGTCCATGTCGGGGATGAACCAGCGCCATTTGCTGCCTGGAGCGTGCGCTTTCCAGGCTTCGCGGTTTCCCGTCCAGCTCGAGTTGTTTCCCCAGCTCTCAGCAATGACGAAATCGATGAAACTCTCCAGATCGATCCTGGATTTCACGAAAGCCCATACAGCTGGGTTGGTGAGATCGTTTCCTCTAATAAAGGCAAAGAGTTCGTTCCACTCTTGATTGGAACCGTTTTCAATTCGAGGGGGGGTCCCCCGAGAGGTGCCTTGAAATCGGATATGGTCATACTCTCCCGAATTCACCCCGTAGTGTTGGAAGAACCAGTTGTCATCCCAGCGGTCGCGGATGTTGTAGTGGCCCCAATATTCTCCATTGATGAATACGGTAGCGGCTCGCAGCTGATTTGATTCGACCTCCATGCGGCCCTGAGTGATTTCATCAAAGATGGCATCGGATAAACGGGCGTTGGCATAATCATCTCCGCCTTCTCGAATCGTTAGCGCCGTGAAAATCGGGACCTTAGACCCTGGGAAAAGATCATACTTAAGCTCGTCATCGCCATACTTGCCTCGTGTCGCAAAATTGAAGGCCCGTTGAAGGTGAGTCGACCAGTTATTTTCTCCCCCCATTCTAAGTCCACCATTTACGGCGAATCCCTCGCTTCCATCGTGTGGAAAAAACTCGAGATGACCCGGAGCATCCTTGCCTTTGTAGATCGCCGGTCCGACCCCCCTGTCGGGCTCGTGCTTATTTAAATAGATGCCGATCTCGTCGCCGAAAAGAGTTTCCGGCTCGGCTGTGATGGACAAGATCGGGAGGCCATTGAACTCTTCGCCGATCAAGTAAGTTTGCGTGACAATTTGCCCTGGCACTTTTCCTGATTCAAAAACACGCGCACGTATGGCGGCAGGTTCAGCAACCTCAAAAGGGCCATCATAAAGAAGATCGTCTGACTCTGGCTCCGTGCCATCGAGCGTGTAGCGGATCTCACCGGCAGCAGCAGAAAGAGTGATGTTCTGGCTGGCGGCATAAGGGCCACCTTCAGGGGTGATCTCAACATTACCACTCGTCGATCGGAGATTAATCACTTCGTTTCCCGCATTTTCTTCTCCTGGTGTGCCACGATCAAGCGACACCCACACAGAAGAGTCGGATGGGGAACGAGCCAAAGGAACGTCGGTGATTTGCTGAGAGTAGGTGATGGAATCCACCGATGTTACTCCCGTATAACTTGTTCCACTTAGACTAAGATCCAGTCGCATGTCCGACGAGGTCCGGCTGATCTGATGGACTTCCACGGCGAGGACATTGGTTCCAGGAATGAGGAAATCAGTCGTTAGATTATAGCTGTTGAAATCGGCCTCCTCGGGTGGGCCCGTAGGGACAAGAGCCTGTGTTGTTACGATGAGTTCCCCACTTGGCAGGTTCCTGCGAATAATCTCATTTCCATTCAGGTAGATGACTGCTGAGTCATCCACTTGTAAGGTGAGAACCAAGGAGGCCAATGATGCAGGATCGACGACGTCAAATGAGTGGCGGAAGTAGGAGGTGATGAATCGGTTGTCGTCGTCTCCACCGTAGGAAATTTCGGTGAATTCCTCATCACCATATCCCAGGGGAGCAGCCCCGGATTGCCAGGTGCCATCATCATAGAGGCGTCCTCGCCACTGAGTCGTTTGAGCGGAGCCATCGTCAAGATATTTCCAGGTGCTTCCCAGTGCGATGAGTCCCTCGTTAGTGAGTCCGCTTGTGCTCGTCAGGACGACAGATTCTCCCGCCGAGGAAAGCGAGAAGTTGCTATGATATTTTTCAGTGTCGAAGTCTTCAAAGGGCCAGTAATCCCGCTGGTGGGTTTCGCCTACATCGGCATTGTATCCATCCGCCATGATGAGAAGATAGCCTCCAGGAGGGATCGTGGCGCTCTCAGGGATTTTCCATTTAAAAGGCCTTGTAGGGTTGTCGCTGAGGAAGAAACCATCGAGTGGCGCCTCCGTAACACCTGGGTTATGAAGCTCAAGCCAATCGGGATAGTCCTCAAAATCGGTAATCTCGGCATAGGTCCTCGTGTTGGAGGCCATGATTTCGTTGATGCGGACTTGGCCTACGGCAGATCCGATGATTAGTCCCGCGAGGGAGAAGAAGGGAAGGAGGCCATTTTGTCGCATTTTACGAAAAGGAGTTACCTGACGTTTTTGGTCGGAAAACTACAATTGATTAAGGAAAGTGAGATTACGATGAGAATGGGTTAGTTCAGCAAAGGTAAATCTAACCTGTTTCAAATAATCTTGGGGATCCATACCAAAAGGAACCGCCGTGGCTGCTACTCCTTGTAGAGGTGTTTTTGACGCCCTTCCTGTCGATAGACTACTCTGTCTCCTTTGCTTCGAGCGCCGCCGTGTATTGACGTTCTTCATCGTGAGAATGAATGCGCAGGTTGACGGTGACACCCTCGCGCTCAGCGGCAGCCTTGATCACGCTACGGATCGTCGAGGCGGTGAAGCCCTGTCGGCCAATGAGAATAGCGACATCAGGCTGGGTCAAAATGAGGCGAAAATTCACCTTATTTTCTCCGGAGTGGCCGATTCTGAGCTCAGCGAGCTTGGGTTCCTTGATGAACTGAAGTGCGATGTATTGCAAAAAGTCCTTAAGCTGAGCCGTGATCTGTTCCATTTGCACGAAAGTAATGCCTTCTTAAAAAAGTCGCGAGTCCAAATTTTTGAAGAACGTTGGGATCCCAAGAAATCTAGAAAGGGTAGTGGTCTTAGAATGGGAGCTTGGGGCCGCCCTTGCCGCCTTTTCCTCCGCCGAGAAGATCTTCGAGGCCGTCCATATCGGGCGTTCCTTTTCCGCCGCCCATGAGCCCGCCGAGTCCACTCATTCCTCCGCCACCGCCGCCGC
>JAPKCM010000102.1 GCA_028822935.1 Akkermansiaceae bacterium | reverse complement strand
CAAAGTCCGACAGACTCCTAGCAACACATTCAAGCTTGCCCTTCTTGGATTCTTCCGTTTGACTCTGAACGCTTTATGAAAAATCTCTCCTCCCTGCTTTTCATCACCCTCGCACCTTCGGTTGGACTAGCCGCTACTGTGAACATTAGCGATTTGTCCGAACTGGGAACACCAGATGAAACTGTTACAGCTATTGGAGCCTTTGGTACATTCAACAATCGAACAGTCAATAGCGTCGCCAATGTCGATACGAAAGACGCCACCTTTGCTCTGCTTGTAGATTTCAACGACCCGGCTTCAGTCTCGACCGACAACCACCTCCTCTGGGAAACCGGAGCGGGAACAATCGGAATGTCCCTTGTTTACAGTCCCGCTTCGTCGACCGTCTCTCTGCGTCAGGCTAGTAGTAGCGGATCGATCGTCCTTCAAGTGGACCAAGTCCTTTCAGCCTTCCATCTGTCCGAGGGTGATCTTGAGATCATCTGGACTTTCGACACCGATGGAGGAGCAGGAGGCGGCCCCCAAATTGAGCTTTATGTGGACAGCGTGTCTGCTGGAACTGATTCAAACAGCTCCTCCCAAGCCGACTGGTCCGGAGGAGATCCTGGAGGATTCGGCGCGAGCGCAGGTAACGTTGCCGCAAATGGAAGCAACGGCCCACTCCCAAGCATAGTGGACTTTGCCGATGGAACAATCAACACAGGCACGGGAGTTCGTTTCTGGGCTGACACTCACGCTGTGATTCCAGAACCCGGAACGGCACTCCTTTCTCTGATCGGCTTGGGATTCGCACTGACCCGACGCCGTCACTAAAAAGGCTCATTAATTCTTCCTGGCCTCATACCAGCCCCGCCCTGATTCAGGTCGGGGTTTCTTTTTGCCCGTCTTCCATTTCCATCTGCCGCAGCAAAACCCTGAGCGCCCCGCCGGAAATCACCACCTCGATGATCAACGAGGTCAGCGAGAAGCTCATCATCACCACTGCGGCAAAGAACGCGCCGTTGGCCAACCCATGATGTCCCGAGAGAATCGCAATCATGGAAATAACACAGAGCAAGAGACTTGCCGCTCCCAGAAGCTGCATCCAGCGAATCAAAAAGAGCCGTTTTCGGAGATTGCCGATCTGAATCCGGGCGGAATCCTCATGATCCCGCTGCCAATCGCCGTGGAGCTTGCGCACCAGGGCCGCCAGGTGGAGGAATCGGTTGGTATAGGACAAAAACAGCAAGCTCACGGCGGGAAACAGAAGAGCCTGAGTCGAAATCTCCAAAGCCGCTTGTATGAGCCATCTGGAGCCAGTAACAGGCCTTGCGTAATCGTGGTGTGGCAGCTCGTTTACCTTTGAGCGTGTCGAGCTTTTCGGGACCAATGAGCGGTGCCAAGAAGTTGGCGAAATCGGCTGCGACGTGGTTCTCTTTGAGGCGTGCAGCAGGAGCCTCTGTAGGGGCCTCAGACGGCTTCTGAGAGGCGTTGTGCGGCTGTGTTGAGTCCTTGCATCCGACAAGCAAAAGGAGCGTTAGGAGCCAGTTAAAAGGGCGTATGCCGCATGCGTTGTGGTTCGGCACTAAGGTGTCGAGGATTTTGCTCGTTCCAGTCTGCTGTGATTCCCGTAACCTGTATCGGTGATACAGGAATCACCCATACGGGGTTCAGTGTAGGGGCTGCAGGGAAAAGGATGCGGGAATCAGGGGTGCGGGATTCGGGGAGAAAAGGGGTTGATGAGTGGATCAAATTCAGGAGGAGAGAATGGGGCTATCACGTCGACGCTGAACTCTGCCTCTATCTCTTCGGCATTGGGGCGGGTTGTTACTTTTGCGGTGTTTGTCTGCTTGGCTAAATGGATGTTCGGATACCCCAAAATCATGCAGAAGGCATTTAAGCGGAGCGAAATGGCCGCAGCTTCAGATGAGGAGATCCAAGATGATACTTGAAAGAGGAATTGTTGAGTATGGGTGATTCTCAATATTGGAAAACCTTCCCGCTGGTAACGGGGAAGAAAATGGTGACTCGATTGGGAAAAGCCGTAATTGAATTCGAGATTGAGTTCGATGATTCAGGTATCAAGAAAATGTCTCCAGCTGAAGCGAGGTGGGGCCAGTTCGGGCTTGAGGTGAAGCTGATTATTTATCTGCATGGAGCTGATGTCAGGAAAGCTGAAAAACTTGCTGCAAAACCATGATATCGGTGGGAATACTTGTATCGACACGTGAATTTCGACTCCGTAGTCTGCGAGGCGATGTTAAGGGTTTTTCGTGCTTGGGTTTTGTGGTCGCTACTTTTTGGCTGGACCGGTTTGCAGGCTGGCGAGGTTGAGTATCGTTATTATCGCTTCACTCCGACGCAGTTGAGGGTTAGCAATGACTGTTGCGTTCAGCTGGCGGAATTTGAGTTTCTATTGGATGGAGTCAAAGTGGGTAATCCATCGGCCTGGAATCCGGGTGGAGATAATCCGGGTGGAGAAACTCCGGACTTGGCGATAGATGGATCGCTGACGACGAAGTGGCTCGACTTTAATCAAGGGGCCTTGGTTTTTGATTTCGGAAGTGCGACGACAATGAATGGCTATCGTTGGTCCACCGCGAACGATGCCACGGAGAGAGATCCGGTGCGGTGGATTTTGGAAGGGAGTGACGATGAAACCGATTGGGAACTCGTCGATGAGCGGGTCGATACGGACTATCCAACGCCGATCGCCCGGCACACTTACACGCCAATTCTTGATTTGAGTGCCGCTCCGCAGATCGGATCATTAACGGTGGACCGTCCCTTGATCTCAGCGGGACTGCCGGCGACTCTTTCGTGGGAGATCGATCCCAATTCGACCGGAGCTTCGATTGATCAAGGGATCGGTTCGGTCATTGGAATCACGACGAATGGCGTGGGTTCGATGACGCTCAATCCGGGTCCAAGTGTGACGACCGTTTATGAGATCACGGCGAATCATGCCAATGGAGATACTACCGAGCAGGTTGTGGTCACGGTGACCGATCTTCCTGTGATCCATGAGTTCGTTGCCGCGCCTACGGTTGTCGGACCGGGAGAGGACACGACTTTGAGTTGGGAGGTTTTTAATGCTGAGAGCCTGGCAATAGATGGCGTCACGGTGACGGGGACATCTTTGGTGAAGCTGCTCACGACTTCGCAGACCTTTACCCTCACGGCCACGAATGCAAATGGCACTTCGGCAACGAACGTGTCGGTGACGGTAGTGGAGCCGGGAGTTGCGGTGATCAGTGAATTCATGGCGAGCAATGATGGAGCGTTGGTGAGCGATGAAGATGGGGATGATTCGGACTGGATTGAGATTTATAATCCCAGTGGATCGGTGGCGGATCTGGAGGGTTTTTTTCTCACTGATGATGCAAGTGATTTGACCAAGTGGGCCTTTCCGGCGGAGAGTTTGGGAGTCGATGATTATCTGCTCGTGTGGGCTTCCGGAAAAGATCGTGCGGTGTCAGGAGGGGAGCTGCATACGAACTTTAGCCTTAGGGCTGGCGGAGAGCATTTGGCTTTGGTGAAGCCTGACGGAGTCACCATTGTTTCGGGATATGGGGTGGGGGGAACGGATTTCCCTGATCAGGATGCGGGCGTCTCCTTTGGTGGATTTGGAGAGCTTCAGGAGCAGGGTTATTTTTCAGCGGCGACTCCGGGTGCGGAAAATTCGAGTGGCTTTCTAGGCTATGTGAAGGACACCATGTTCAGTGTGAATCGAGGACACTTCACCGATCCCTTTTCGCTGGAGATCACTTCGAATACCGCCGGGGCATCCATTCGTTACACCACTGACGGTTCAACCCCGAGCCCATCGGTGGGGACTCTCTATTCCGGTCCCGTCACGGTGGATCGGACGATGCCGTTCCGGGCCATCGCGTATCTGGACGGGCTGAGATCGACCAATGTCGACACGCAAACCTACATCTTTGTCGATGACGTGATTGCGCAGTCTGCCGCGACTTCCCAAAGTGTCTGGGGACTTCCCTCCGACTGGTCGGGAGAGGTGCCGGATTACGGGATGAATGCCAGTGTCGCCTCGCTCCACGCTGCGACGATCAAGGATGACTTAAAGACGGTGCCCAGCTTGTCGCTTTCGATGCCGGATGAGGACCTTTTTGGCTCGAATGGAATTTATGCCAATCCGCTGAGTAGTGGCACTTCCTGGGAGCGAGCCACTTCCCTGGAGTTGATCGATCCGGCCAATCCCGATGGGAGTATGGACTTTCAGATCGATTGCGGGATGCGGATTCAAGGTGGTGCTTTTCGCCGGTTTGATTTGACGAAGAAGAAATCGTTTCGACTTCTTTTTAAAGGAATCTATGGAGATAGCAAATTGCGCTATCCTTTGTTCGGCGATCTGACGACTGATGAGTTCGACACTTTGATTTTCCGCATGGAATCGAATGATGGCTACCAGTGGGGAAATCGGATAGATGTGCAATATGCCCGTGATCAATTCGGGAGGCGCTCGGCTTTTGATATCGGCATTCCGTCTTCACGTGGACGCTATTTCCACATCTACCTGAATGGAGTTTATTGGGGGGTGTATAATGTCGTGGAGCGGCCTGATGTCTCTTTTGGGAAAACACACTTTGGGGCGAAGAAAGAAGAATGGGATGCCATTAATTTCGGGACTCCGATCAATGACAGCTTGAAGGATTCGTGGAATACCTTGGAAAGTCTCTCCGCCGATGTGGGGAGTGCCGGAAGTGAAACGGCGCGGACGGCAGCCTACATGAAGGTGCAGGGTCTCAATCCGGACGGTTCCAATAATGCGAGCCTGGCGGACTTTTTGAACGTGGACAACATGTGCGATTATTTGCTCGTGAATTGGTACACCGGAAATGCCGATTGGCCGCATCGTAACTATTACACGGGTCGGGAGAGAGATCTTCTCGATCCTGTTGCATGGCGAGGATCGCGGACGAGCACGGGGACTCATTTTTTCATGTGGGATGTCGAGACCGCGATGTTTTTGAATTCGAATACCAATCACACCGGGGCAACGAGCGGAGTGAATGTCCCGTATGGCAATCTTCGAGGGAGCAAGGAATTTCAGGTGCGAATGGGGGACCGGGCGCATCGGGGCTTGCTCAATGGCGGGGCGCTCGCGGCGGATGAATCGAGGGCGCGTTACGCTGACATTACGAAAGATCACCGGAGTATTTTGATTCCGGAATTGGCACGCTGGGGTGATCAACATGGAACGCAGCGGACAATCGGACAGTGGGAGTCGGCCTATAATCGGATTCAATCGGATTGGTTGTCGGATCGCTCGCCGGAGTTGCTGGGGATTTTACGCAGTGCGAATCTCTACCCGGATTTGGATGCGCCGATTTTTAGCCAGCATGGTGGTGATGTTCCGCTTGGCGGTGGTCCGGCGCTGAGTATTCCTATTACCATTCCGCAAATCTATTACACATTTGGCGCGGAAGATCCTGACGAAAGGGATTATCAACATCCTCTTGATCCGAGATTAGTTGGGGGAGGGATCTCACCAGAGGCGACCTTGATCACCCTGGGTGGAGGAGGTGGTGGGGCCGCGATGCAGTTTATTTCGAGCGGAGACCAATGGCGGTATCTCGACGATGGTTCGGACCAGGGAATGGCATGGCGAGGGACTGGCTTTGCGGACGGGGCATGGAGTGAGGGGGCCTCGCCGTTGGGGTATGGCGATGGTGACGAAACACAAGTAGTTGGGTTTGTCGATGCCGATCCCGGAACGGTGGGGATGCAGAAAAATGCCACCACTTATTTTAGAAAGACGGTGAGCATTGCAGATCCTTCGCAGTATGGAGAATTCAAGCTCGATTATGTCTTCGATGATGGCGTTGCGATTTACGTGAATGGAGGTGAGGTCGAACGGATCCACCTAGAAGACGACGCGCCCTTTGATCAATACTCCACTCTGCAGAGCGATGAGAATGAAGCGGGATCGGTGGTTTTGGATTCCTCTTTTTTTGTGGCGGGGGATAATGTCATCGCGGTGGAGATTCATCAGCTGAGCGGAAGCAGTTCCGACATTAGTTTTGATTTGGAATTACGCGGACAACCAGCGGGCGGCGGGGGAATGCACAGCTCTTCTCCTCTGGCGTTGACTGAATCGGGTTGGTTGTATTCGCGGTCATACAATCCGGGAACCGGTGAATGGAGTGCTTTGAACGTTGCTCACTACAATGTCGAAACTGAGCCCGCCGATGCCACCAATCTTGTCATCTCGGAGTTTAGCTATCGTCCGGCCGAGCCCTCTGCTGCCAATGAAGTGGCGGTGTCGACAGACCGCGATGACTACGAATTTATCGAGTTATTGAATATAGGGAGTAAGACGATTGATCTCTCGGGTGTGGGGTTTGCGAATGGGATCAGTTTTTCGTTCGCAGAAAATTCGCTGCTCGGAATTGGAAAGCGCGTGGTCTTAGTCTCCAATGCTGCGGCTTTCTCGGAGAGATATTCCGCCGTAGAAATAGGCGGGATCTTTTCCTCGGGTAATCTGAGCAACGGGAGTGAGCAAGTCGTCTTGTCGAGTGTTACGTCGGGCGTGATTCGAGAATTCACCTACGAGGATGTTGCTCCCTGGCCAAGTGCTGGAGACGGTGCGGGATACTCGCTGGTGCTGATCGCGCCGGTGACAAATCCAGATCACAATGACCCGCTGAATTGGAGATCGAGTGTTGACATTCATGGGAGCCCAGGTGGGACGGATGCTATTAGCTACGCGGTGTGGAAATCTGCCAACGGAATCACGGATGATTTCGGAGACCCTGATGGCGATGGCTTAAGTAATCTCGGTGAGTTTGCCAGCGGCTCCGATTTTCAGGTGAGCGGATCTGAGGGTGAACTGACGGGGCAAGTCGTGGATGGCTTTTTTGAAGTGGAGATTCAACGGAATCTTCGTGCGGCCGATGAATTTGATCTGATTGTGGAGAGTTCCCTCGACCTTGTGAACTGGTCGAACGATGGAATCTATGTTGGTGAAACGAATCTTGGAAATGGAACTGCCTCTGTGGAATATCGCGTGGAAATGAATGCGAACCCGAAGAGATTTGTGAGAGCAAGGTGGGTTCTACGATAAGTTCATTCGGGAGGGGCTGATCTGACCTCCAAAAACTGGACCATTTGAGATGTTAGGTTTGGGTTCGTAGAACCTAAACTAAGACATGAAAAAGAAGAGACATAAGACAGAGGAAATCATTCGCATTATTCGCAAAGCTGACTCGGACCAGACCTTTTATCGGTGGAGGCGCAAATATGGCCGCATGGAGATGGCTGACGCCAAACGCTTCAAGGAACTCGTGAACTCAAAAACCAGCTCAATTCGTCAATAAACCACTGGCTCCGTTTCCTGGGGCCACTTCAAGATGCCATAAACACCCTCTCCGTCCTATAAAAAGAAAACCTCACTGCTGAAAGCGGTGAGGTTTGTAAAAAAAACTTGGAATCGCGTTAGCGGCGTTGGCGTCTCATCGCGAACAAAGAAGCTAACCCAAGAAGAGCGATGCTAGAAGGCTCCGGAACTGCCACGGCGAACTGAGCATCTGTTCCTGCCCAAAAACGGAGCCCTGTGTCTAGGTTGATCGTTGCGGTGTCTCCAAGGTTAGCAATCGCTGCGAGGTTCGTATTATCACCATTTCCTGCAGCAAAGTTTCCTCCGAATATACCAAACCCAGCCGCGTTCCCTCCACTCCAGTTATTCTCAGTTCTGGCAACTGCAGTCGTATCGACAGTGGTTCCACTATAGGCTCCATCAACAAAAAGCTTAAAGTCGATTTCGCTGGCATCGTATGCCCACACAACTTCGACCTCTCCCCCTGAAACTTGCGCATCTGTAAGTTGATGAGTTGCCACTCCCAAGGCAATTCCACTATTAGTTGAGTGGTGCACGCTCAAAGTAGCTGCAGCTTGATTGTAACTCAATGTCGATCCAATTGTTGCTCCACCGCTCTCCCAGATGACTCCGTTATTTGCACTCTCACCTGCGTTGAAATCAATCGAGACCGAAAAGGTAGCGTCCTTTGTAGTAACCGCCTCAACTCCACCAACAGTCCGATTTTGATACGTCGCGCTCTGCCCGATCGTATTGACAGTCTCGGAAGGCTCCCCGAGATCAGCCAGAGTATTTATGTTCACAGTTGCCGCCGAAACAGCGCCTACGCAAATGCCCGAAATAAGAAATGAAATCTTCATAAAATGTGATAGTGTGTTTATCGGGATGATTCATTCTCAAAAAAACGGCTCTCGTCAATAAGAATTGACTCCTAGGAGTGTGCTTTTGGCGGGAGGGCTTTGAAGCCGCCCTTGGGCCGGAGCGGAGGGGGTTGAAAGGGGGTTGAACGCGGAATGATATCGCCGCCATTTACGATTTCGTCAGCATACGGTCCTTTGTGATTATCTTCCTTGGAAAGACGATCTGCCAAGGGCGCAAAAAAAGCCCGCCTCGTGAGGCGGGCTTTTTGAAAATCGAGCTTGGCTATCCTAGCGGCGGCGACGCAAAAGACCGGCGAGACCAATCAATGCGAGAAGACCAGTGGATGGCTCAGGCACCAGTGCGCCTTCCACCTGCACTCCAAAAATGGTGTCCGTAGGGGCGAAGATGCCATTGTTGGCTGCGTCGAAGAGCTGAACGTCAGCAACCTGCATGCTATTTGCTGCTCCGCTATTCTTCAAGGTTGGGAAGACCACCAAATAGTTTGTGAAAGTGGCGCTATTCGTAAAGCTGGCCGTAGCTGAATTGCTCTCTAGGAGCTCATCAGCGCCACCGCCACTACGAGTGTCAGGGAGCGCAAGAAGTCCACCGGCAATGAAAGTATAAGCACCAGTAAGAGAGTCGCCGTTGGTTCCGCCCAACCAAAAGCTGGCGGGGTCGCGCTCCGGGGAATCGTTGGCCGCCCAGGCGGTAATGCTGGTTGGAGCTTGTCCGGCTGCTGGTGTCACAACTATACCGGTATTTTCTTGTCCAAAGTTGAGATATTTTCCGGCCAAACCGTCAATTGCTTTGGACGGAGGTTCACCACCAGGCCAATTATTTCCGGGGATATCGAAACCTACGGTGCCTAGATTTACGGTTGCGGCATGGGTAACCGGAATTACCGCCAAAGCTACAAGGGGAATTAGAATTTTCATAACTGGTGGGTTTTCGACGAATTTCAAGAGCTTAGCAATAAAAAAGATCATTTTGTTATATCAGCGAAAGGTGAGGGAGTGATCAGGGGATTTGGAGCTGCCAGGAGTCTGTCGGACTTTGAATCGGCCTGAGAATTTGATAGTCTCAAGCCATGGCTGCACGATTT
>JAPKCM010000152.1 GCA_028822935.1 Akkermansiaceae bacterium | reverse complement strand
GCTGGAATTCAAATCAGATTCGCTCTCGCAAAAAAATGAGCGGATTTGTAACCAATTAAGAACGAGGTTCGAACTCTTTTATGAACACCCGATTATTGATCGGGGATATCCTTAAGAGACTCATGAAGACAAAACAAATTCTCTACATCGGAGGCGGTAGCGCCTTTGGAGCCGTCGCAGCCGTTCTTCTAATGAAGGCCTTTCCTTCAGGGAACGACAATGTCACTGATCAAGAAGCTTCCGGTGACCTCAAGGTTTCCCAAGTGGCGACAGGCCAAGATCAGGAGAACGGCAAACCTGAACGTGTCGCACGAACAAAATCGATCCTGGGGCAATTGGCCGAGGAGAATCCCGAGCTAGATCTCGATGAACTCAAGAATCGACGCGAAGAATTCGCTGATTCGATGAAGGAGCGGCAAATGGAACGTTTAACCAACAAGATGGCCCAATGGAGTGCTGCGCTGGGGCTTGATGAAGAACAACAGAAGAAGATGGTAGAGATTGCCGACCAGCAACTTTCCGAACTTGAGCAAATTACCGTCAGCGCCTCGGAAAGTGGCGATCCCGCTGCCATTTCCGAGTCAGCAAAGCGCGCCATGGCGATTTTGAGCGGCCGGGCTTTGGAGGACTCGATGGGAGAACTCCTTACCCCCGGGCAACAGGAAAAACACCAGGAGTTCAGTTCACGACAGAACCAAAGCCGGGCCGAAGGGAGAACTCTCCGGCAGCTTGCAAGTCTTCAGGAAGATCTCATGTTGACCCCGGAACAAAGGAATGACGTCTACGGTGTTCTTTACGAAAATTCGGTTGCTTCAGTGCAGGATGACTCTGGTATCAGCTCAATGATTGAGACCTTCGCTTCCCAATCGGGAATGAGCCTCGACCCTTCCCTTCAAGGGGTGATTTCGCAAATCGCAAACGAAGGTCTTGCTGGACTGGCCTCCGGGCAAAGCATGGACCGCGAGTCGATCATGGAGATGGCCGAAAGTGCCGCCAACGAATCCATCGCGAAGCAGATAGAGCAACTCCGACCGATCTTGAGCGCTGGACAACTTGAGCTCTACCGCAGCCAGTTAGAAAGCCGCGTGGGTAATATTATAAAACTCGGTGGCTCCGGCGAATAGACGGAAATCGTTGATCACTTCCGGCCCGGGAAAGCTCGCTTGCTTTCCCGAGCCTTTTACCCTCATCCCCATGAACACCAAAGGCACTGCAATCACTTTTTTGCTGATATTTTTGAGCCTTGTTCCCTGCATCGCAGAGCCCGTTCGACATCAAGATATCAGCTCGACTTCTCCGTGGGCCGCCCATCTTGATTTCACGAAGCTAAGTGATCCGCCCCTCGATGGCTTCCTGCCGCAGGTCGCCGGGTTCGATCGTGTTCTGCAGCTTCAAAAAGTCCTCAAGGAGAAGCATGCGATTGATTGGGAATCAGTTGGAGGAGTGACCCTTTTCGGGGCCGGTAACAGATTGAGTGAAACGGCAATCATTTTACGCGGGGACATGGAAAAAATTGACCTCACCAGTCTCCCAATCGCGAAAAATCTCCCCCTCCATCACGGAGTCAAACTCAGACAGGGACCTGATTGGCAGGAATCTTCGCTGATGGTAGCGAGAGCATCGGAAAAGGCGTGGATCGTGGGCACTTCTCTCCAGGCAGCAAAAGATTCATTAGATCTATTGGCCGGTCGCAAAGAATCCAGGAACTCAGTGACTCTCCCCGCAGACGCGGCGAACGAACTAAAATCGGCGGCGGCAATGCTCTCGCTCGATATGAAGAAACTAAATGCGGAACTCCAATTCGAGGCCGACTTTACCCGGGCGATTCGCCAAGCCTGGTTCCTAATCGGATCCCGCGATGACCTCATTGAAGCGACGGTCATGATCCATAGCACTGATGGCGAAGGTTTACTCTTTCTTCAGAAACATCTGAACCTGCTCACCGCTCTCTTACTGGCCCAACCGGATCCCCCGGCGACTTGGTTGGAGTTGGCTGGAGCCATCGAAATCAAGACCCACGGCAATTGGATGACCTTGAAGATTGCCGCTTCGCCGGAAAAGGCGGCGGTATTTTTGAAAACCCTCGAACCACTTTTTGTCAACGCCCCGGATTCATCCACGCAGGGAAATTGAAACCCATCATGGATGCGATTGATGAATCAGACGAAGAGCTTCTGGCCAAATGCCAGGAAGGATCTACCCGCGCCTTTGAAGCTCTCCTCCATCGCTATCAACCTCGAGTTCTTCGCTTCGTCGAAAGGCAAATTGGAAACCTTGAAGATGCCCGGGACGTCACCCAACGGACCTTTCTCCAGGTGCATGGCAGCCTCTCCCGCTTTCGACCTGGGAACCAGTTTCCCCCTTGGCTATTTACGATCGCCCGCCGACAGGGAATCGACTTTCTTCGCCAGGCGGGGTCTCGCCGCCGGGTCCACGAACAGCTGGTGGCAGAACCGAAACCGGACAGAGAAGCCGACCCTCAAAAATTGCTCTCACAACAGGAGGA
>JAPKCM010000151.1 GCA_028822935.1 Akkermansiaceae bacterium | reverse complement strand
TGATTCCCGTAACCTGTAACCCGTAACTTGTATCGGTGATACAGGAATCACCCATGCGGAGTTCAGTGTAGGGAGTGCCCCGGTAGGATGAGTGGGATTGCGCTACCACATCTCGATAGTCTTTGAGCCTGCCCCATCACCTGGCACCCTTTGCTTTCATGATTCTCACCAGCGATTCACGATTTGGGAATGGATCGGGGGGTATGCATCCCAAAGACGCAGGAAGGTCATTGCGGTATTATATTAGGGCTATCGTCGCTCGAATCTCAGAGTCCGTCAAATACTGGAGCATAAGCTCACCAGCGATCCCGGATATGATCTCCTCGGAGCGTGTGGGAATGGGGTGGGCCTGTCCTGCTGTTGGGATTGCAAAAAAAATCAAAATCAAAAATCCAGCTTCCCTAAAATGTATTCAAAAAGGGGCGTGTGATTCTCACCCTCGGCGATGGCTACGCCGTGATTCTCGACGACAGCTGACAGGCAGGTGCCTCAGAAACCAACGAAAAAACCGCTGCCAAAAATGATCTTGGCAATGCGGGATGGGAGTCTATGGTCTCAGGCAATAAAAGTCGCCCCTAAGCTGCCCGGTTTCAGCAAAATAGGGCGTGGACCGGGGACTTTTCCTGCCGAAATCCCCACAACAGCCAAACCAAACCACCATCTCAGCCCCTCTTTCCCCCGCGACCCCCTTCTCCCCCCGCAGCTCCGGTCCAAGGGCGGCTTCAAGGCCCCGCCAAAAGCAAATTCCTAGCAATCAAATTCCTAGCAATAAACCCAATGAAGATTGTGAAACTACTCGCGGCTATCGCCTGCCTGCTGCCAATCGCCTCCACCTTTGCCAAGGATCAGTGGTCGCAGTTTCGCGGCCCCGGCGGGAACGGTCATAGCCGGTCGACCGCGCTGCCTCTCGAGTGGGACGATAGAAGTATTGTGTGGAAGACTCCGATCCACGATCGCGGTTGGTCTTCCCCCGTGATCTGGAACGATCAAGTCTGGATGACCACCGCCACAAAAGAGGGCCACAAATTGTTTGCGGTGTGCGTGGACAGAAAGACCGGTAAGGTCGTTCACGACCTTCTTATATTTGAAGTGGAATCGCCGATGGCGATAACTCTTGACAACACCTATGCGACACCCACCCCGGTAATTGAGGAAGGCCGAGTCTACGTTCACTATGGGACCTATGGGACCGCCTGTCTGGACACCCAGTCAGGAGATATTCTGTGGTCGAGACGCGATCTCAATTGTGATCACGAATTTGGGGCCGGGCCGGCAAGTTCTCCGGTTTTGGTTGGCGATATCCTCGTGTTCCACGTCGACGGTCGCGATGTTCAATATATCATAGCCCTCCAAGCGGCGACCGGCAAGAACGCCTGGAAGACGCAGCGCTCAGCCAACTTTGACAAGGTCCCAGCACACCAGCGAAAAGCCTACGGCATGCCCGCTCTCGTTCCGCGCGGAGATAAGCAACAGATGATCAGCGTTGGCGCTAAAGGTCTCTACTCCTACGACCCGAGCAACGGCGAGGAATTGTGGAAAGTGCACCACCGCGGATGGTCGATTTTCCCGAGGCCCGTATATGGGAACGGGCTGGTCTTTGCCACTATCGATCGTGATCGGCCCGAACTCTGGGCCATTCGACCCGACGGCTCCGGTGATGTGAGCGACACTCATGTCGTCTGGAAGAAGAAGCGCCGGATGCCTCAGCGGGCCTCGCCACTGCTAGTTGGAAAGTTGCTCTTCGTGATGGATCGAAACGGCTACCTATCCTGCCTCGAGGCAAGCAGCGGCGAAGAGATCTGGCAGCAACGCCTCAAGGGGAGGTTTTCCGCCTCGCCAGTCTATGCTAACGACTGCATCTATTTCTTCAATGAGGAGGGCGCTTGTACGGTGATCAGATCTGCAAGTGAGTTTAAGATCTTGGCAACCAATATCCTCGAGGATGGGGAGCAATTGATGGCCAGTCCGGCCATGGATGACGACGCCTTCTACATTCGAACAGCGAAGCATCTGTACCGGATCGAGTAAACAGCCGAATCAGCAGATTGATGCCGCCTCCGTTGCCTAGGACTGCAAGTTTCCTTGCGCTAATTGCCAGAAACTTTGTTTTGTTCGCACCCGCGGTAGTGTCGTCTTGCCCCCCCCCTTTCTCCCCCCTCCGCTCCATCCCAAAGCCTGCTTCAAGGTCCTCCCGCCAAAAGAAAATCAACCCCCTTTCTCCCCCCTCCGCTCCGGTCCAAGTGCGGCTTCAGAGCCCTACCGCCAAAAGCAATTTCCTAGGAGCCTGTCGGAGTTAGCGTACGTTCCGCGGAGAACTCGGCGAGCAAGCGAAGTGACTGCGGGAAGATGATATGGATAATTTTACCAAGCTAGTCGCTTACCAGTGAGATTCCAGAGGGTTTTCTGGCCATGGTAGCCGATTTCGAGCCGCCCGCTCCGTTCGTCACACTTCCCACCATCCCGTGGAGGCGTTTGAGGTTGTAGGCCAGGCAAACCAGCGTCCATTCGCCGCTGACCTTCTCTTTGCCGCGCAGACTGAACCCACGAAAGCTGTAGATCAGCAGGGCTAGCATCATATGGGGCGGAAAGTGTTTGGCCCCGGT
>JAPKCM010000101.1 GCA_028822935.1 Akkermansiaceae bacterium | reverse complement strand
AAAAAAGCGAAACCAGCTCCCCCGAAGAAGGCCGCTTCGAAAAAAGCGAAACCAGCTCCCCCGAAGAAGGCCGCTTCGAAAAAAGCGAAACCAGTGAAGAAAGCAGCAGCCAAGAAAGCTCCCGCCAAAAAGGCAGTCCGTAAAGCCGCGGCGCGCAAAAAAGTTGCGGAAGAAGTGATCGCGCCTCCCGTGGTGAAGCGCGCTTATGTTCCTCCGGAGACATTGGCGAAATTGACTATTTTTCAAAAAAAGCAGCAGAAAAAGCTCATGGATCTGAGTGATCAGATCATGGACATGATGTATGGCATGCAGCAGGACACGATCAAGAATCTGGCCGAAGGCTCAGAGGCCAATGGGAGTGGAATGCATCAGGCGGATGCGGGGACTGATTCCTATGATCGCGATTTTGCGCTGAATGTTCTCTCGAAAGAGGCGAATGCCCTCGATGAAATTAAGGAGGCCCTCCAGCGTCTCGAGTTGGGAACTTACGGAATTTGTGAGTCCTCGGGTGCCAAAATTCCCCAAGCGCGTCTCGAAGCAATTCCATTTGCGCGCCTCACGGTTGAATGTCAGTCTCAGATTGAACGTAAAACATCGGGCTATCAAATCCCGGGACAGGATGCCTTCGGCTTCAATTAGGTCGAATTGGCTCATTATTTTAATAAATCTACCCGCAATGCGAAACTTTCTTGTTGCGGGTTTGTTTATTACGGGGGATTAATCTAAATACAATTCATGAAAAATACTGTTATAATTGCAATAGTTTGCCTGCTAGGAGGAGGAGCTCTCGGGTATTTTCTCGGAGCGGGAAGTGAGGCCGAGCCATTAGCTTTAACCGAAAGTCCGACCACTCGACTCTCTGATCGGGATCGCCGTTCGACTGGCGGTGGTTCTGGAGATGATGCTTCAGCAAAGAGCTATGAAGCAATTGCGGCAGAACCGGGCCAGATGAATCGTATTCAAGGCCTTGTCGATCTCTACTCAAATCTAAGCCCGGGAGAATACGCTAATGAGGCTGATAAGCTTGATGCGCTTCCTTTTTCAGAGCGCATCCTTGCGGCCTACTTACTTTTCGCTGCTTGGGCTGAAGTTTCTCCTATTGACGCGATGGATCACGCGAATAGCAAAATGGGCTTTGCTGGAAATTTTGTAAAACCCACTGTTTTGCAAAGCTGGGCCGCTACCGACCCGAGTGCATCAGCCTCTTATTACGAGTCGAACAAGGGCGAATTCGCGATGATGGGAATGATGGGACGTGGACGCGGTGGACGCGGTGGCGACTCGGGAGCATCTGTCATTGCCGGAGAGTGGGCTAAGCAGGATTCCGATGGAGCGCTTACATGGGCCAAATCGTTGGAAGGGAAGGACGGGGCCCGTGCAACTTCTGGAGTCCTTTCCGAACTTGCCAAAAGCGATCCTGCCAAGGCGGCATCCATGGTTTCAGAAGTCGAGGAAGGCGGTCGTACTCAGGCCTATGCTTCGATTGCAGGTGAGTGGGCTAAGCAGGACTGGGGCGCGACTGAGTCGTGGATCTCAGGGCTTCCTGCCGATCAGCAAGATGGGGCTCTCGGCAGCGCAATCAAATCGCTGGCGGCCACGGACCCCACGCTTGCTGCGCAAAAGACTCTCGCGATTCCTGAAGGGGACGCCCGCACCAATGCTATGGAAGAGGTTTCCGGTGAAATGGCGAAAACTGATGCTTCCGGCGCAATGAGCTGGGTGATGGACAACGGCAACGAAGACGCTCAAAAGGAGTCTGTTGGAGATGTCATGCAGGCTTGGGTTACGCAAGATAAAGGGGCTGCACTTGGTTGGATCAATGAACAATCCGAGGGCGGAGTTCGCGATGCCGCGGTGCAATCTTATGTTTTCAATAATCGCACGGGCTCTCCGCAAGAGAGTCTAGTTCTTGCCGAGACTATCAGTGACGATGGCTCGAGAGACCGAGCCGTTGGAATGGCTGCTTTTCGTTGGGTGAATGAAGATCCAGTGCCCGCAAAGGAGTATATTCAAAGCTCGGATTCGATGAGTGATCGTATGAAAGAGCGTCTTATGAGCCGAGGTGAGTGATCGTAAGAAGAAAGGACCTTCCTGAGTAGGGTTGAGAGTGGGGGAGTCATGGTGGTCCCGGTCGTTAAGTTCCACTTCAGGCATTCACACTAGCTGGCTTCATTTTCAGATTGGGGACTGTGAGTGCGCCAAACGACAGCTACTCCCTTGCTCGTATCGACCTTCCTGGTGCGGGCACGCGTGGCTGGCAGATGCACCTGCAACGCCGGGATGTGAAGTTGTGCAAAGTATTTCGGTGATCGCGTATACGGAAGTCATCAGAATGTCTTTCTTGCGGGCAAGGAATGGCGGGACCTACTCTTAAAAAAGATTAAGGAAGGTGAAAAGGCGAGGATTTGCACTCGCTCTTCAAGAAATCGTTCCGGAGCGGTGGGGGGCTCACAAGTTACGGTGTTGACCGATGGTGCCGAGTATTCGATTCTGGCAGACGACTTGGTCTCCCTCGTCTGGACGTCGTCGCTGTTTGAAGTTCTCCGTGATGCGGTATCCTACCCAAGTTGTATTTCGTCTGGCGGTTAAGGCCCGGGAAAAAGGCATCGCTTAGTTATTACTTAGGAATGCTTGCCTTTTTGGAAGTAAGCGGTTTACTGCATTCAAAATACGATGAGTTCTACAATACCTTTAGAATGCAAAGCGACTAAATGGTTCATTTGGCGGGCTATTCTCATGCTGGTTATGTTCGGCGGCTTTGGCTCGTATTTTCTCTATGATTGGAAGTTCGGTTATCCCAAGAAGAACTTTATCATTGCTCACTATAAAGCATTCAGTGCAGCGGGGGACGCATGGGCCGGAAATCGAGGAAATTGGGAAGAATTTGCCAAGCAGCAGCAGATTCCCTTTGAGGAGGATCACTCTCTTTATCCGCCAGACACTGATTTCGAAGCCAAGTGGCCCGAGATTCTCTTCGATAAGGAAGGAATGGAAGGAGGTGATGACGAAGGACTTTGGAAGACCTTTAGTGGAGAAAAGGGCTGGTCGCAACAAGTCGACCCGCAAGAGGACTTTATGTCCAAATATAAGATTGATCAGCAGCTTTATGCTTCGGGCGTTTGTTTTCTTCTTACGGGCCTTACTCTCTTTTTCTTCGTTCGAACGAAGGGTCGCTCAATGAAGGTTGACGACGAGGCGTTCTATTCGCCTGATGGTGCCAAGGTTCCATTTGACAAGATGACCCAGATCGATAAGAGAAAGTGGGAAACTAAAGGACTTGCGACCATTACTTATTCCGACGAGAACGGGATATCGTCGAAGGTAAAAGTCGATGGAATGGTTTATGGGCAGTTTAAGGAAGAGAATGGCGCACCTGCAGAAGCTCTCTTTCAGTATATCTTGGTAAACTTCGAAGGAGAATTGGTCGAGCTTGTGGTCGACGAAGATGAAGAGGAAGAAGCTGATATCCCCTCCGAAGCATCTGATGAGGAGGGACATTCCAAGGAAGACTCCTCAAATTAGGCGTGTCAAAGCTCAATGGGTAGCGAGTAAACCTTGTTTGGCTGGTTTTTAAGAGTTGCTAAATACCTTGAGGGGCATTAATTCCCTATAAGTTCTTTAAAAACGACATGGCAGATAACATTCAAGAAAAAGTCACAGAGATCATCGTGGAGCAGCTCGGAGTGAGCGCAGATCAGGTTAAGCCTGAGGCGAAATTGATCGAGGACCTCGGAGCTGATTCTCTCGACGCAGTCGAGTTAGTGATGGCTGTTGAGGAAGAGTTCGGCATCGAAGTTGCCGACGAAGATGCGGAAAAACTGGCTTCCGTGGGCGATATCACCGCACACGTGGAGAAGGCTACCGCGTAGGACGCTTCTTAGCACCTTTTCGAAATTGGCAGGTTCCTTGATGAACCTGCCTTTTTCATTGGTCAGATAGACCAATCTAAGCGAAACTCCTTCCAACGCTGAGATGCCTAGTCCTGATGATTTTCAATATGCAATGGAGGCCAGTAAGGTCCTCCATGAACCAGCTCGTCGGATCGATACCTTTGGTTCCACTCGCTTCGAGTTTGAGGTTCTTAGCGAGCCCATGGATTCAGTGGGCTCGGTGAGAGTCCGGAAAGGAGAAGTGCAAGCGCAGAAACCTCAGCTGATTAAGCCGGAAGGGTTCTCAGATATTGAGCTGGAAGGGTTCAATCCTCAGATGCTCGAGGTGATTGAGCATTTGAAGCAGAACGGAGTCGATCTGAGTTTCTTACGTTACGGATTTCAGTTCAAGAGAAGCGAAGTTGCGGAAGAAATTGTCCACGATCACATGGAATCGGTAAAGGAGAAAGCGCTTGAGAACGTTAGAAGGACGGGGAATCCCTCTCTGGCTGTGATTGAGACGATCGATGATAGTTGGGAAGTAGGGGTGATGAAATTCACCATCGATATGATCATGAAATCCTCCGAAATTAATCGCTTCGACTTCAAACGGAGAGGCCTTCTGTAAGGCGGTGAAATGAAGGGGATCATTACTGTCATCAAGATCTTTGCCGTGCTCACGGTTTTGGGGATTCTTGGAGCTTTAATTCTATTCCTGAGGAATTTTCAGAAAGATTTCGCCAAGCCGATGGAGGATCGCAAGGAACGATTGGGGAATTTAATAGAGAAGAGCAAGGAGACGACTTTCAAACGTGGAGAACGCGAGTTCAACCGAGCGGTAGAGTTGATCGCAATGGAGCGTCTCGATGATGCGCGAGAGAAACTCCTGTTTATTCAAAATCTTCACGCAGATTCAGAATTTGGGCCTGAAGCACGGCGAATTCTGGGCGAAATCAACCTCGATGAGTTGCTCTCGGTTGAAAACATGGCAAATAAAAAGATTCATACCGTTAGGCCTGGCGAATCGTATATTAAAATCGCGCAGCAGCATCGCACCACGCTGGATTGCATTATGTTTCTTAACGGACTGCTTGATGCAAAACAACTCCATCCAGGTGACGAAATGATTGTCATGTCTCTTGATTACAAGCTGGTGGTGGATCTTTCCGGAATGCGTGTCGCGCTCTTTCATCGGGATCTGGACAGGAAGGAGCATGTCTTTGCGAAGGGGTATCCTATTTTAAAATTCAGCCTTCCAAATCTTGGCTCCCATTCAATTCATACCAAGATCAACTCCAAAGTGGGTGAGGTGAATGGGAGATCTTACCAGCCGATCCGTTCAAATTACCGCAATGGAACGAAAGTTCTTGGTGTGAAAGCGGCCCGACGAAACATTCAGCTTCGGCCCTTGCCCAAGATTGATGATGTCGACCAGGGAGACGGCATTTTCCTCAGTGTTTCTTCCATGGAAGAGCTAGCAATGCTCATTCGCGTTGGAAATGAAGTGGAAATCAAGCCTGCCAAGTGATAGATTTTAGAACGAAAAACGATATGGAATGGCTTGAATTCGAAAAACCAATCGCAGAATTAGAAGAAGAATTGAAACTTCTCAGGGAGAAGTCTGTTTCTCAGAAAATTGATCTCAGTGGGGAAATTTCCTCAATTGAGGCAAAACTGGTGGAAGCCCGGCGTGATATCTACGATAATCTCTCACCTTGGCAGCGTGTTCAGATCGCTCGCCATACGAAACGTCCTTTTATGCTGGATTATATCGCCAAAGCTTTTGATCACTTTACTGAGCTTCATGGCGATCGGATTTTGGGAGACGATCACTCGATGCCTGGAGGCTTCGGGACCATTGCAGGCCAACGATGCGTCGTTCTAGGGCATCAAAAAGGAAGGGACCTGAAAGAAAACCTCAAGAGGAACTTTGGGTCCGCGCATCCCGAGGGCTATCGCAAGTCTCTCCGACTGATGCGGATGGCGGAGAAATTTTCACTGCCGATTGTGACGTTGATTGATACGCCAGGAGCCTATCCTGGGATTGGAGCCGAAGAGCGTAACATCGCCGAAGCGATTGCCCGAAATCTTCGCGAAATGATGCTTCTTCGCGTGCCCATCATCGCCGTTGTTTTAGGTGAGGGTGGCTCAGGTGGAGCGCTCGGAATCGGAGTAGCCGACCGGGTGCTCATGATGGAAAATGCTTATTATTCGGTGATTAGCCCTGAAGGTTGTGCCGCCATTCTCTGGAAACATCGCAAGTTCGCCCCCGAGGCGGCAGAAGCGATGAGAATTGCCGCGCCGGATCTTGCAAAGCTAGGTCTCATTGATGGGGTGATTCCGGAGGTTCCCGGAGGTGCACATCATGATTTAGACGCTGCGGCACTGGCTTTTCGCAGCGAATTGGTGAGGCGGCTTGATGAACTCAAAGCATTGCCAAGCGCAGACCTTCTTAATCAACGCTACGAAAAGTTCCGTAGGTTTGGGGACTGGACTCAGGCTTAATGACCTCCGGCTTGGGTCGGGACGTTGATTCTCCAAAATTTAGCCTCTCCGCTTTCTGATACGGAGTGGTTGAAGATCATGTCACTTTCGCTTGAGAGCCCAGCTTCGGGGATCCATCTCGGGGGTCCAAGAGTTGTTGATGATTCAAGGAGGTAGCGGCCTTTTGTTCTCGCGGGGAAACTCAGGGTAAAGTTGAAGGGGCCTTTTGTGATCGCTAACGGTGGTGCTTGGGCGCCGCATGTTGTTTTAACGGCCCGGACAACCCCGGTGTCGTTCGAGACGATGAGGAGATCGCCATTCGAGGCCCAGTGAATGGCCCGAGGTTCAGAGATTTTGTCACCTGCAGAGTCGTGGGCGAGGCCATCTCCAGCGTTCACATTGCCACTTCCTGAACCACTGACAAAGAGGTGGATGTTTCCCTCAAGGTCCACCCACCACACGTCGCCGCCCTTTTGAGTTGCTAGAAAATAGGAGCCATCGGGAAGAAAGCTGATTCCTCTGACACGCTCCAAAGCAATACTCGTGGCGGGAACTCCACTGGGACCGCCATTCCCTTCCGAGCCGTTCCCCGCGATGATGAGGGGAGTGGCTCCGGCACGGGTGATGCGATAAACCCGGTGGGCACCGACGCTTGTTACGCCCAAGCTCCTATCCGGGGCGACATCAATGTTTCCCAATCCGCGGTTTCCAGGAGGGACGTAGGCGTAGTCAGTGAGTTCACCAATAGCTGAGAGCTTCATCACTGCTTGAAGACCGGAGGGCATGATTCCTCCACAAAAGTAGATCACTTGCTCATCGTCGCTGACCCACAAACCCCGCCCAGCGAAGAAGCCCGGGGCATGCTTGAGAATGGTGGAGCACATTCCCGATGGAGTGACTTTACGGATCTTTTTGTTGTCAGTATCAAGAATGTAAAATGTCCCATCGCCAAGGACATGAAGTCCGTTGGGGTTGGATAGATCAACTTGAGTCGCTGGGGTTGGAGAATCAGGGCCGTCCCCACCATTGTGGGTGCCTGCGACCGTGGTGATGGTGGATCCGTCGGCGCTCACCCGAAGGACGCTATGCGATTCCTTATCGACGATATAGACTCGGCCCCAGGCATCGGTTCCGCAGTTGTGAGGATTGGAAAGTTCCACTTGTTTGGGATCCGCGCCCTCGAATCCGGAGGCCCAAAAGTTGTCGTCCTCGGAAAGTCCCGTCCCAGCAACTGTTCTCAGGGTAGAGAATATTTCTAGTGCGTTAAAATCTCTCCCTAGAACAACCATCGGAAGAGCAAGGATGAGAGGCATGAAGAGGGTTTTCATCGTGCGATAGTAGATTCTCAAATACAGTGTGGAAGTTAAAAGATCGTGCGATTTCATCACCTCGGGTTTGTCTTGCCTCGCTGCTACTATCCCTCTTCCAAAGTAATCGCCTCGATGCGCCAATCGTCATCTCGAACCAAGATCATGATCATGGTGCCGTTGAGGTCGAATCGAGCATTAGGTCCTGATGCGGCGGCGAAATTCCCGGTAATATGAACCTGCGCTGAGTCACCATCGAGGATGATCCTGCGGGATTCTTCGCTGATCTCCAGGTAGCTGATGAAGGATTGAAGCTGATCTATCTGTTCGATCAATTCAATGAGTGAGAACTTGCCTATAGGCCCAGGGTCAGGGGTGCTGACTTCAACGATCGGGGCAAAGAGCTCCCGATAGGAAACATGGCGGTCCTCTTTGTTGTCGAGTGAGAGCTTTCGATATTCAATGGACTCGATGAATAGTTCGACTTGACGATTTATTTGCTGCTCTGATTGGCTTCTCCACCAAAAGAATGCACTTGCGATGACGATGATGAGAAGACCGATGATCAGGGAAAAGCGTCGAGACATCTTAGCGATTGGGTGCAAGTTGGAAGGTGAAACCTTTAAGATACTCCGTTTCCGGCAGGGTTGTAATGACGGGGTGATCCAGGCGCTGGGTATGGGAATCGATCATGCGCAAGGTGCGTCGTCCGTCTACCGCGGCTCGTTGCACACTGTTCAGGAAAATCTCGCGAGTCGCGTGATGGGAGCAACAAAACGTCGCTAAAATTCCGCTGGGGTTAAGTTTCGCAAGAGCTCTGAGGTGGATTTCCTTGTAACCTCTCATGGCATCATTGACCGACTTCTTATTTCGAGTGAAGGAGGGGGGATCAAGGATGATCAAATCGTAAGTCCCTTCGTGCCGACGGAGGAAATCGAAGGCGTTGGAGGTCACTGTTTCGATTTCGACTCCAGTCAGCTCGGCATTGCGTGTGGTGGCTGCGGTTGCGCTTTCGGAAATGTCGACGGCGAGGATCGAATCCGCTCCTGCTTTGGCGCAAGCGAGCCCGAAGCCGCCTTGATTGCAGAAGACATCGAGTACTTTCTTTCCTTCAGCATGCTTCGCGACTCGGGCGTAACTGTCCATAATGTCGAGGTAGAGGCCGGTCTTTTGCCCGTTAGCTGGGTCAATTTCGAAAATTGAACCATTATGCTCCACCGTAAAAGGCTCGGGTTGGGCGCCGTGGATCATTTTGATCTCCTCTTCAAGACCTTCGGCTTTTCGCATGGAGGAATCATTACGAAGGGTGATCGAGGCTGGTGAGAGGAACTCTAGGAGAGTCTTGGCGATGATATCCTGTCGTTGCTCCATCGCAATCGTGGTGGTCTGCATCACTAAGTGATCGCCGTAGCGATCGACGATAAGACCGGGAAGGCCGTCAGACTCGCTCCACACGAGGCGACAGAGTTGGTTATTCAGATCAAGCGATGCGCGGTAGTCGATTGCTTGGCCGATTCTGCGGGCAAAGAACTCCTCGTCGAGATTTTGAGTCCTCCGGGAGATGCGACGGGCGACAATCTGTGAATTTGGATTGTAAATGGCACAGCCGAGAGGCCGGTCCTTGAAGTCCTTGAGTGAAATGAGATCCCCGGGTTCCGGGTTTCCGAAGGTTTTCTGAATTTCCGAGGCGTAAACCCAATCATGGCCGTGAAATATCCTCGATCTTGGTTTGATAATAATGCCTGCCATGGGGTGAGACAAGAGCAGTGGAGCGCTAAGATCAAGCATGAGAACCCTTTTCACTTGAACAAGTGCCGATCCGGGCCTAAGTCCTCCGAACCAAAGCTATGGGCCAGCAATTAAGAACCAACACAAAGCGTCGCCGCCGTAAGGATTACCTCAAGCGGAAAAAGGAGCAGGCGCGCGCTAGCGCAGCTGTCAAAAAGTCTTCCCCGAAGCCCGCAAAGGCTCCTGCGAAGAAAGCAGCTAAGAAAGCAGCCAAAAAAGCAGCCAAAAAGGTTGCCAAAAAGGTTGCTAAGAAAGTAGAGGCACCCGCTGCT
>JAPKCM010000100.1 GCA_028822935.1 Akkermansiaceae bacterium | reverse complement strand
ATTTTTTCTGCAAAAGTTCTCTTTTTAATTAGGATATCTTAGATGCCCTCTTCAGAAGTGCATCAACTGGGTTTCGGAAGTGGTTTTAAGGCAAGGACTGGGATCATGAATAAACTGTCGCCAAATGAGCCATCAGTTTTTCTTCGCCATCCTCCACATCATCCGCCGGAAGGCCTCCTTCTCCAACACACATTCCGCACCTCACTCCGCATTTCAAAAGAGACGAATGATGTTTTTAAATAGTTAGGAAAGAGCGCTGCGCGTTGGAATCAAGAGCCGGGCGCTTTCTCGAAATGGCAGCGTTGATCCTCAGTGGTGGTGCCCGTAACCCAAGCATCATTCACGAATGCCTGCGCACGGCCTGCTTCCTGATGAGGATCATGGTTTGTCATCAATGATGACACGTCGGTAAATAGGGCCATTCATATCGTCTTGGCTGCGAGTGAATATGGCTTCCAGTCCATCAGCAGCGTGGTGGGCGTCAGGCAAAGGTCGCCAAATTGCCAAGTCGCAACTTTCTTCGAATGAATAATGGGAGTCTCCTCCTGTTGCAAAAGTGAGCTTGAACTCTTCTCCGGTGATCGAGACGGCAGTGTCGCGAATGGGATGGGTTGTGCATGTTCCTTCCCAAGCCACTCCTGGAGTTCCTCCTGTTGGCCCTGCACACCAACTATTGGAGTCTTCTCCGCGGGAAGTAATCCCTACTCGTTCGAGTCCCTGTCCGCCACCGGCTGCCCCAATATCCCACGGGTGGTGATTTTGAAAAATCGCTTCATCAATGATGATGAAGCGGACCTCTCGTCCTTTTAGTCCTGATGGACAATGGAGGCGTATTTGACCACGAGCGTTGGAAAAAATTGAGTCTGGAAGTTTGAAAATCTGTGCTTCGTCAGGAGTATCAACGGGGCTGGAGGACTCAGGAACGCAAAGAATAAAGCCACCGGGAGGCACGGATGTATTTTCTGGAAAGCTAAATCGAGCGCAGAGGTTATTGCTGATTTCCCATGTTCTAGTCGGTTTTTCGATTTCCCAAAGAGAGAGCGTTTCTTGGGTTGTATTGTGTAATTCGATGTATGGAAATCCCTCGACATCAGGATGGTACATGATTTCTGAAACAATCAGGGAGGGGGGTGGCGGTCCGGAATTTTCCAGGCCAAAGCTTGGAGTTTTTTCGGCAAGGAAGTAGTCGATTCCCTCGGACGTGTGATGGCGCCCAAGGGAGGCATTTTTGGCACTCCCCGAAAATCTGACTCCGTGGGTGTAGCCGGTCAGTTCGCCCTCATGATCCCCGGAAAACAAGTAGCAGCGACCTTCGATTGAACTGAAGGATAGATCGCTTCCTCCTGCCACAAAATCTGATTCATCAACGACGAGATATCCTCTGCTAGGGATGATCATATCCGATGCGAACTTGTATTGGTATGGCTTGTTTCGGTGGTCGCTGAGCCACCACCCTCCAATATTGACGTCATTTAGGGTAGGATTGAAAATTTCAACGCTGTCCCGAAGCTCTCCAACTGACCGTGATCGGAGTTCATTGATCAAAAGAGGAGGGATATTTGGTTCAGGGTCGTCTGCACCCGGTGATCCAAGCCGCTGAGCACTCGCACGCCATGTCGAGAAATGGTTCGGGTCAGCTTTCGGATCCAAATTCGTTCGAGTGAGAGAAAAGCCAACCTCTTGAGACAAATCTTCGAAATAGCCGTGATTATCCGGAGCAACGGCCCAGGGATAGTGGCTGTCAAAACGCATTTGAGTCGCAATGCTTCCGTCGGAATTCGTGAGGGCGATTCGAGCCCGTGAATTACTTAATTCCGCGGTCAGAGTTCCTTGAAACGGGATATCAGGATAGAGAGATTCAAATTTTTTGGGGCTAGCTACAATGAGCAAGAACCCGCCCGGAGGGACGAAGGAGTCTTCGGGAAAGGTGTCGGAGAGTTGGGCGTCGGGTCCGGTTATTGCTAGATCAACAATGCCAAGCCCCGAAATATTCAAGGGAATGTCTCCGATGTTCTTAAACTCGATGAACTCCTCCGGTTCGAATATTGTATCGGTGGGCTGATACATAACCTCGGTAATGAGGAGATTTGAGAAGTCCTGATCGGCTTTGAAAGTGGCAATACGCAGTTCACTCCATTCATCCCCAGATTTCACCCTAGCGTGAATCACCATTGATCGGTTCACTGATGAAGGCCCGCCGAAACAGCCGTCTTCGAGAGGGATAGGGTGTATCCGGGCTGATGAGCGAACAGATCCGCAGAGGGTGCGCGGATCTGTTCCGTCAGTGGTGTAGAAAATAGCGCCTAATGGGTTTGGGTTGCTGATCGACAATAGTTTAGGCACTATCACCGGACCACTTGCCGGAGAGATTTCCGGAGCTTGGAGAGCGGAAACCTTACTACTCAAAATAATAAGTAAAGAGAGGATGGGTCCTAATCCCATCAAGGCTCCTCGAAAATTATTCATTATTAAGTAATTAATGGCTGGGGGGAGGATGTCAAGAAAGAGAAAGGTCCTGTTTTGGAGCGGCGATCAAATGATTTCTTCTCACATCATTCAGAGATTAGGGGGTGCGATTACCAAGCTTCAGGGCAACCGCTTCAGCATCATAAACGCAGCCACCCCAGCTTCCGCCGCTGGCATTCTGAAGGGCGGCCCAGAGGCGGGTGTCGTCAGGAAGGTCGGGGTGGACGCTGATCTTGGGATGGAGGTCACGAGCCATGAGCTCTTCGAGATCACCGAGGTAGTCGATGTTTCCCGTAAGGTTCACGGTGTCGATGCGAACGCTGACGGGGTCGCCGTCACGGAGCTTTCCGAGCGGACCTCCGGCGAGAGCTTCGGGGCTGACGTGACCGATGCAGGCACCCGTGGAGACACCGGAAAAACGACCATCGGTGACAAGCGCGACTTGCTTGCCGACCTCGCAGTATTTCAAAGCAGAGGTCACTTGGTAGGTCTCAGGCATGCCGGCTCCCATCGGGCCGATGCCAGCAAGAATCATGATATCATGGGCGCGGATGCGGTCGGCGCCCTGGGATTTCACGGCCGTGATCGCCGCCGCTTCGCTTCCGAACACGCGCGCGCGTCCCTCCAGGAAAAAGATCCCCTCTTCATCGATCATCGAGGGATCGATGGCGGTGCTTTTGACGACACTGCCTTCAGGCGCGAGATTTCCTTGCGGAAAGGTGACGCTACTGGAAAGGCTGCGATCGAGCGAGCGAATGACATCATCGGGATCGATACCATCGATTTCGAAAAGCCGATCGCGGCAGCGCTTTCGTCGCTCGGACTTCTCCCACCACTCGAGGTTTTCCTCCAAGGTGAGTCCGCTGACAGTGCGCACACTCAGATCAAGATGCTCGCGGATCTTGAGCATCGTTTCGGGGACTCCTCCAGCGAGGAAGACCTGCACCGTGGCGTAGCCTTGCGGACCATTCGGAAGGGCATCAACGATGCGGGGCACGAGCCGGTTCGCTTCCTGCCACTCGTTCACGGTAGGCCGAGGAAGTCCGGCGGCATGGGCGATCGCGGGAAGGTGGAGAATGAGATTAGTGGATCCACCGAAGGCCGCATGAAGAATCATGGCATTGCGAAAAGAAGCCTCAGTGATGATCTCGCTCATCGAATACTCCAGACGCATCGCCGCCCGACCACTGCGGGTTGCGAGATCTTTCCAAATCTGCGAGCCACTCGGGCTTAGCGCACTGTGAGGCAGACTCATCCCGAGCGCCTCACCCATGACTTGGCTGGAAGCGGCAGTGCCGAGAAATTGGCAGCCTCCTCCTGGACTCGCACAGGCACGGCACGCGGTCGCCGCCGCTTCTCCAAGGCTGATCTCACCATGGGCATAGCGTGCGCCCAGCGACTGCACCTTTCCCAAATCTTCCGTGTCTTCACTAAGGAGACTGACACCCCCCGGTACGAGAACACCCGGCAAGTGGCCACAGCCCGCCAGCGCCATCATCATGGCCGGGAGCCCCTTATCACAGGTCGCGACGCCCACGACGCCTTTCGCCGTTGGAAGCGAGCGAATCAGCCGACGCAGCACCATCGCGGCATCATTTCGAAAAGGAAGCGAGTCCATCATCCCGCTCGTCCCTTGCGTGCGTCCATCGCAGGGATCACTGCAGAAAGCCGCAAAGGGAACGCCTTCAAGCCGCGCGATTTCGTTCGCGACTGCTTCCATCAAAAGCCCGACCTCCCAGTGACCTGAGTGGTAACCGAGCGCCGTCGGGGTGCCATCGGGCTGACGAATTCCACCCTGGGTCGAAAGTACGAGAACTTCTTTTTTTCCCCAGGAGGAAGTCTTCCAGCCCATCCCAACATTCTGCATCCAGCCGAAAAGGTCGCCGCTCGTCCCCTTCGCGAGATCATCCCCCGAGATCGGGAGTTCACCGTCGGGGCCATCGGCACGGGTCACGACTTCGTCGATCCCCTCCTCCCCGGATTCTAGAATATCATTCACAGGGTGATGGTGCCATCGATACGGCGGGCGATTCCCAGAGGGTTACTTTCTTGCAAGGCGAGAGGAAGAAGCGCGTTAGGCAGAAGTTCCCAGGAAGCGCTTCGCCCGTGATGGGATTGGTCGTTTGAAATGGCATCTTGAAATTAAGCAACTTTATTTTCGAGTGTCCCGAGACCTTCAATCTCGATCTTGACCACATCACCTGCGGTTAGGGTGAAGTCAGTTCCGGGAACGACTCCCGTGCCCGTCATGAGCATGGCACCTTTGGGGAAATCCAACTCGCGATAGAGCGCTTCTACCAACTCATCGATACTGCGCTTGAGTTGGGTAAGGTCGGTGGATCCAGAAAAGGCTAGATCCCCCGCGCGGGTGATCTCGAGAGAAATTTTTGCGTCATCTGCAAGCGCTTCACGACCGATCGTCAGATGAGGTCCCACCGCGCAACTGCCCGTGTAAACTTTGGCCTGCGGAAGATAGAGCGGATTTTCGCCTTCGATGGACCGCGAGCTAACGTCATTTCCAACCGCAAAGCCGAAGATTTCGCCACCGGCATTGATCGCGAGCGTCAATTCTGGCTCGGGGACATCCCAGGAAGAATCTTTTCGCACCCGAATCGCGCCCCCGGTCCCCACTGCTCGGTAGCCCATCGACTTAAAGAAGAGTTCCGGCCGATCTGCCTCGTAAACGAGATCATAAAAAACATCGCCGCCCGCTTCCTCGGATTCTTCCATGCGCGCGGATTTCGACCGAAGGTAAGTCACACCCGCAGCCCAGATTTCAGTATCCTGTGGAACCGGAGCCAGGAGATCTGCCGACCCGTAAATTATTTCACCGCGTTCTTCGGCGGCTAGAATCGCGGTCACTTCACCTTTCCCCGATTGAAAAAGGCGCTCCAAAAGATCGGCGCTGACCGCATGACAGCCCGCTTCATCCTCGATCAGGTTTCCTCCAGATGTGCGATAAATCCTCACGCCGAAGAGTCAACATGCTCGCCCCTAGCGCGTCGAGAAATGATAACGATAGAATTATGTCAGCCAACCGAGCCAGTAGTGAGTAGTGGTCTCATTTCCCCTCTCCCGGTTCCCCGGTTCCTCAAACGACCCTTTCTCGAAGCGCGCTTCCGGTCATCCGGAGTGCACTTTTTATCTTGGCTCCTCCATTTGCTTCAGCAGAATCCGCAGCGCCCCTCCTGAAATGACAACCTCGATCACCAAGGACGCAAGCGAGAAGCTCATGATCACCACCGCAAAGAAAAAGGTGCCCTTCGCAAAAGGCTGATAGCCCGTCATAATCGAAAGCATCGAGAACACGCAAAGCAAGAGGCTGACAGCTCCCAGAAGTTGCATCCACCTGATGAGAATCAGCCGAGTTCGAAGATTGCTGATCTGCTCTTGCACGCCTTGTTCGTGATCCTGCAACCAGTGGCCGTGAAGCTTTCTCACCAGCGCCGCGAGATGCAGAAAGCGGTTGGTGTAGGATAGAAACAATAGGCTCACCGCCGGAAAGAGAAGCGCTGGAGTGGAAATCTCAAGATCCATGCTGCGACTCTGACCCGCTCAATGCACGAATCAACTCACGATTCACCTCCATTGAGAAAACTAAGCACCTCCTCGCCCACCTCCCGCTCCCCCATCAAAAAAGTATGATCCCCATCGAGCACTTTAAGCGCACGCATTCCCGAAACCTGTCCTCCTTCCACCGAAACGATGCCATCATTATCGGAATCCAATAACCCTTGAAAAAAAGGAAGCGCCCGGGACCGTCCCATCACCACCGTCACCTCAACTTCCCCTGAAAATCCCGGCACCTCACGCCTTACCGCCGCCGTCGAAAGACTCATCCCCCCCGGGCCCAGCAGCCACCGACTCAGCGGAAAACTCTCCAGCCAATCGATAATCTCGCTCCCCTGATTTGGCGGAGCAAGCAAGACCGCCCGATCATTGACCAGCTCAGGAAAGCGATGTGCCAGATGGCGCAGCACAATCCCTCCCATAGAATGAGTGACAAAGTGCACCGGCTTCCCATCATCATACGAGGACACGATCTCGGCCACATCGGCGACAATTTCATCCATCGGCTTCCGAAACGAGGCATAAGGAACATTGAGAGTCTCGAACCCCTTCTCTTGCAGCAACTCCGCAAGATTCTCCATCGCCCAGACACTCCGCCACAACCCGTGAAGAAGCACCACTCGATCCCCTGCCCCCGGACAGTGCCGGGCTCGATCAACCGGAAGCGGGGGAATCAACATGCGCAGTCGTTTCATCCCAGAACGCTAAAGCCAATTACCCGATCCGGAAAATCGATTCCCTCAAAAAGAACATTAGTTCCATCAATGTTCCATCCGAGTGTTAGACCCGCCTCGCCATTTGCGTAAAATAGGTCTATCCTTCCCCAGCCTATGGCCAAGCTCCTCCGTATCATCATTCCCCTCCTCATTCTTGCGGTAGGCTATTTCGGCTTTGGGATCCTCGCTGAAAAAGAAGAACTGGAAGTCCGCACCCGCCCTGCCCCCAAAATTATCGAGACCGAGGTTCAAGTCATGGAGCGCCGCGACTTCCGCGTCACTCTCTCGACCCAGGGAATCGTCCGCCCCCACAATGAAACCGCCCTCACCCCTCGCGTGAGTGGTCGCGTGATTAAAATTTCACCCAAGTTCGAGAGCGGATCCTTCTTTGAAAAAGGCGACATTCTTCTCGAACTCGACCCCTCCGACTTTCTCGCCGCCTTATCCGCCGCCGAAGCCCGCCTGGCCCGCTCCGAAGCCGCCTTCGCCCAAGAAGATGCCCGCGCTAAACAGGCCCTCCTCGACTGGGAAGACCTCGGATACACCGAGCCCCCCACCGAACTCGTCCTTCGCAAGCCCCAACTCAAAGAAGCCGAAGCCAACGTCAAAGCCTCGGAAGCAGAACTCCTGAGCGCACAAAACGACCTCAAACGCGCCCAAGTCCTTGCCCCCTATGACGGTCGCGTCCGTGAACGTAGCGTCGGCCTTGGCCAGTCCGTCAGCCCCGGAACCACCATCGGAGAAATCTTCTCCACCAACTTCGCCGAAGTCCGCCTCTCCCTTTCTACTCGCGACCTCGTCCACGTCGACCTCCCGGACAACCCGGACGACCTCGCCGTCCCCGTCACCCTCACCGATGCCCTAGCCACCGAAAATCCCACCACCTGGCGAGGAATGATCGTCCGCACCGAAGGCTCACTCGACGAAAAATCCCGCAAACTCTTCGTCATCGCCCGCGTCGATGATCCCTTCGCCCTCAAAAAGGAAAATGCTGCCACTCCCCCTCTTCGAATCGGTCAGCCCATTCGCGCTGAAATCAAAGGCAACACCATCGAGAACGTCTTCATCGTTCCTCGCGACACCCTCCTCCGGCCCAACGAAATCGTCCTCATCGAGCCCGTAGAACTCACCATCGCCCGCACCCGCATCGAGCCCGTTTGGAGCGATTCCGTAAATCTTATCGTGCGCGATAACATCACCGAAGGCTGGCTCCTTTCCACCTCCCGCCTCCCCTCCGCTCCCCAAGGAGCCCCCGTCGTCATCCTCGAACCAGAAGAGGAAGGAAACGAAGGAACGGAAGCCGCCGCCCTCCCCAAAGACTCCCCCGGAGCCTAAAGGACAAAGGAACCGGGGCATCCTGCCCCGAAAAATCCAAAGCTAGCTCCCGTTCTCCCGCACCAACGGTGCTAAACACAAGCCTGGGGCAATGCCCTAGGTTTCCAAATGCGCTGAGAATCAAGAGCAAGCCCAGCACCTCGCCCTGCCTCATCAGCCACCCGCAGCGCCCACCTCCAAAGCCCGTTCAAATCTCGCGGTTCGTGTTCAAATCTCAAATCTCATTCCCCTCCCACGCCGCCGCCCCTTACCGGTGATACGGCTCCCCTCGCTTAATCGAATAAGCCCGGTAAAGCTGCTCCAACAAAACAACCAACGCCAACTCATGCTGAAGCGTCAGCGGCGAGAGCGCCCAAGTCTGGTGACATTTCTCCCTCAACTCCTCGGTGTGCCCATCCGAAGCTCCGATGAGCAGAGAGATCGTCTTAACCCCCGGGTCCATCTCCCAAGCATTCACCTTTTTCACAAACTCCCCCGTCGTCCAAGCCTTCCCCCGCTCATCCAGCGCCACGCGATATGTCCCTTCCGATCGCGAAAGTAAATCCGCCGAAACAGCTTCTGCCGATCCCGCTTTCACATAAACGAGCTCCACCTTCGCGCCTCGAGTCAGCCGCTTGAGATACTCCTCAATTCCCTTCTTCGCATAAACGAGCGCCGGTTTCCCTGCTGCCAAAATCCTCCAAGTCACGGCAGAACGATGGCACCAAAACCAAAAAGCAACAATTCTTCAATTCTTCGTGAAACTCCCATTGACGAAAACCCGCGCACCTGCTCATATCCGCGCAGTTCGACGAACCACTGGACCTTTGGCTGAGTGGTCGAAAGCGCTCCCCTGCTAAGGGAGTATACCTTTGCGGGTATCGAGGGTTCGAATCCCTCAGGGTCCGCCACTCTCATAAAGCCCTGTAGTCCAAGTGATTACAGGGCTTTTGGGTTCATGGAAGATGGCTTCTGGCACACATACTGGCACACTGTGCGGCATGATTCGGGTTAGTTCGTCTTCTTCAATGAGTGTCTCAGTCCTCAATGCTTTCCAGAGAATTGTCACACGATGGCAGGATGAGGCCATCTTTACCCTCAAGGTTGGGCACAAACTCGATGCTCTTGAACAGGTTCCCCTCATGAGGACACCGGCTAGGATGAGCAACTCAGACAGTTCTGTCCACTTTCCGGAGTGCCCCGGTAGGATGAGTGGGATTGTGCTACCCCGTCTCGATGATCTTTGAGCCTGCCCCATCACCTGGCACCCTTTGCTTTCATGATTCTCACCAGCGATTCACGATTTGGGAATGGATCGGGGGGTATGCATCCCAAAGACGCAGGAAGGTCATTGCGGTATTATATTAGGGCTATCGTCGCTCGAATCTCAGAGTCCGTCAAATGCTGGAGCATAAGCTCACCAGCGATCCCGGATATGATCTCCTCGGAGCGTGTGGGAATGGGGTGGGCCTGTCCTGCTGTTGGGATTGCAAAAAAAATCAAAATCAAAAATCCAGCTTCCCTAAAATGTATTCAAAAAGGGGCGTGTCATTCTCACTTTCGGCGATGGCTACGCCGTGATTCTCGACGACAGCTGACAGGCAAGAAGCTTGGTAACCTTAAAAAACCGCAGCATAAAACCTTGCCCCGCAGATCAGCCGGATCATCAACAAACTCCAGAATTTACTGGCTACAATAACGGGACCACTTCAA
>JAPKCM010000150.1 GCA_028822935.1 Akkermansiaceae bacterium | reverse complement strand
CCCCCATCAGATGCTGAGAACTTCTTCTTCCGCTTCAGGATAGAGTGATCCCCGAATCCTTTATCCGCACTCCAGTTTCATTGAGTGCGTTGTGACTTTAATATGGTAATTGATCACTGCCTGCGGTCAATCCGCAGGTGCGCGTCGTCTGACCCTTTTCACGTTGAGTTTTTGGGTTTAAGCACTTGGCCCGCGCCTGTCGTTCAGCTTTAGGATTTCGTCCAGTTCACGACTGGTTGGCACTGGCAAATTCTTCAGTTCGTCAACAGGTGCGGTGTCCTTTGCAAAGTCACCAACTTCCGGGGAAAGAGCGTCCACTGCGCTGCTGTCGTAAACCTTGCCAACGCCCATTTCCTTGCTGGGCAATTTAGTTCTCAGCCAGTTGCGCCAGCGTGGCGTGCTTGGCAAGTTGAGCTGACGCAACGCTTGAGACTCCGAGACAATATCGACGAAAAATTCCATACAACATCGTCACGTTGTCAAATTGGCACTAGCCAAAATATAGAGGCATTTCCAAAAACCTTTTAGCTAGTAAAATGGCGTGAGGGCAGCACACTGAACAACGCACCCTTCGGGAAGGACCCTTAACAGCTTTATAATGCGTTCTGTCAGCCTTTCATTCACCACTCCCAGAAAGGGCTGCGGTGAGTCTAGGGTTAGCGAAATGCGCTACTAATTCGTTATCCTTCGTCTCAAATTCAAACTCATCTTCTTTGTTTAGAATTAAGTCTGAACGTTTAACTCGGTAGTTGGTAGTTACCTTCCATAGATGGCTGAAATAGTGATGACGCGAGTCACTGCCGCGATACCAGAGTGTGCTTAGACTTCCTCCAAAAGCAAATTCCTAGCAGTAACCGCTGCCAAAAAAGAACTTGGCAACGCGGGAGGGGAATCTACACTCCGTGCGCATGAGATTCGTGCTAAAGTCACCGAATTGGGGTAACCCCCTTTCTCCCCCCGCAGCTCCGGTCCAAGGGCGGCTTCAAGGCCCTCCCGCCAAAAGCAAATTCCTAGCAGTCGTGAATCAACGCTCGATCAAATCACTGGCGATCGCCGGCTTCCTGCTCTGTGCGCCGTTTGCGACCAGCATCGAAATCGTCCTCGATTTCACCCTAGATGAGCAGAACCACAACTGGTTCAATCCCAGCTCGCCTGAGGGCGCGGCGCGTCGGACCTCGGCCGAGTCTGCAGCGGCCTTCCTCTCGGCCATCATCGAGAACGACGACTGGGCTGTGCTGCCCTCGCTCGACGAATCGTTTTCTATCAGGACCCTCGCCGCGGGCGTGATCAACGATCTCGATGGGAACCCGATTATTGGTACTCCAGAGAGGGATATAGGCTATGAATACGACATCCCGACCACCAACCGCTCGGGCGTCGCAGCCAACCAGTACATCATCTACGTCGGCGCCTTCCCGTTCGATTCCAGTAGCTCAGCCCACGCGTGGGGAGGTTGGGTCAGCAATGATCGAAGAAATGCAGCTGGGTCTGCGGGAACTGAATTCAACACTTGGGGAGGCAAAATCTACTTCGATATCTCCGCTTCCCGAACTTGGTACAGCGGGCAGAATCCCGGAGCCGATCCCACCGACGACTACGGCATCCAGGATCCGGACAAGAGCCCAAGCTCAGACATCTCCAGCGACAACTGGGACTGGCACATGACCGAGAGGAAGAGGGTCTGGCGTGGATTCCATCTCCGCTCAGTCGATCCCGCAGCCGTATCCACCACCGATCTCTACGGGGTGACGATCCACGAGCTTCTCCATGCCCTTGGGCTCACCAAGCAAAATTTCAAGTCCTACATTGGAACTGACGGATCCGGAGATGCGATCGGTGCCCATCTCGTCGCCGAATACGGAGGGCCGGTGCCGCTATCTGGTGGGCACTTCGATTTCGACACCCAATCGGAAGTCTGGGACTCAGCCGGGATCATCTCCGAGACGACCCTCGATCCATCGAGCACCCGCGGGAATCGCAAGTACCTCACGAAACTGGACGCCGCTGCCTTGCGGGATCTTGGCTATGACGTCGCCACCGCCTGGGCCTCGCCCGAAATCGAAGGGCTGAGCGGGGTAAATTTTAAAGTCATTAGGGAACTGCCGAATGGAGACGTTTTGGTCGCTTTTGATGTCGTAGCCGGTCATCACTATACACTCCAAGTAACGACCAATTTGACTGACTGGGTCGATGTTTCCGCAGGGAGCGCCGTAAGCGACACCCGCCTGACTATCGCGACCCCTCCGGTTGCCGGAGATTCTGTTTTTTGGCGGATTGGTGTGAGGTAGTACTGCTAGGAATTTGCTTTTGGCGGGAAGGTCGCGGAAACCGGGGTTTGGCGGAATACATGGGGGAGAAAGGGGGGTGTTATAGCGATCCGGATTTTGACTGGTGTCAGCCATAGGTCGCTCACCTCCACTGGGACTACCGCCCAGTGCTGCGCCGCGTGGTTCGTTGGGCGAATAACGTGAGCCAAGGCAAGAAGGATCTGAGACAAACCTTCACCAAGGTGGATTTTATCGAGGGCGGGACGATCGGGCAGGCACCGGAGGCAGGAGTCAGACTGCTAGGAATTTGCTTTTTGGGCAGGGTGTTTGGAAGGGCTCTCATGGGGAAGACAGGGCGTTGA
>JAPKCM010000099.1 GCA_028822935.1 Akkermansiaceae bacterium | reverse complement strand
TGGCGATTAGGACGCTTTGCAGTGCCATTAGATTACCCTGAGGTAAGTTCTTTTTAAACAGATCGTCGACGTAGCGGCGCACTTCTTCGGGGTTCCCGTCACGATGCAAGAGGACCTTAAAGCAGGTCTGCACCGCCATGTTGATATCCGCGTCGCTTGGAGTTCTCTTAGAGTTGAGCACTTCAATAAAAGCCGGTTTGATCAAGCCGACATTCTTCACGAAACTGGTGACTGCCCCCCCGGCAAAGCCACCCGGATTATTGGCGAACTTGCTACCATCATTTTTAACCGTCACGCTGACAGGAATCGCTCGGCCGACCGTCAAAATCTCAGCCATCTTTTCCGCATTGACCAGCAGTGTTTCAAGAGAAGTCTGATCAGCTACAATCGAGCTATAGTCGGTAATCCCCGAAGCATGGTGCACGAATTGAAAAAAGGGATTGGCATAACGAAGGTGTTGGTAGGATCGTCCACGCGCGAGAGTCTTTCCCGCATGATCCCCTTCCTTAACGATATCTCGGCCTTTCCCTCCGATCTGAAATCCCTGCCTGGGCTTCTTCCCATACCGCTCGGCAAAGTTCGCTTCGTAAATAAACGGGCGGGTGCGCCACAAGCGAGCCGGGGTATACGCTTTTGTCGTAATACTGCCATTGAAAAGCAATTCGTGGCTCATGTAGTTGGCGTATTCAGGCAGCAGTAGCTTCTCCTCCAGACCGGTACCATGTCCTGATTTGTTGAGTTCAGAGGAGATCCATTGGATCACTTTTTGCAGCTCCGCGGCATCAGGGCGCTTCTTTTTTGCAGGCGGCATTTCATCATATTGGACCTGCTCGTAGATTCTCTGCCAGACCCGCACCATTTCAATCTTATCGAACTCTGCCTTGACCGCATACAAGTCTAGGTTGGCCTTCGGATCATCGGCATCGTGACAGTTCGTGCAATGTTTGTCCAAAAACGGCATCACAAGATCGTTGTAGCTCCGCATATCCACCGCCATTACCGAAACCGGCAAAAGAAAAATGAGCAGTAGTAATCGCTTATTCATGACCCAATTCAACTCAAGCGATGTAGTGACTCAGGTGCAACAGTCAATTGATAATAAGCGCTTGAAGAAGGCCACCTGCCTGATGCTTTGCCTTTACAAGCTACTTGAACTGCTAGAAATTTGCTTTTGGCGGGAAGGCCGCGGAAACCCGGGTTTGGCGGAATACATAGGGGAGAAAGGGGGTTGTTTGTACCCGTTGACCACTCGTCCGTGATTGCTGAATAAATCGATTCGGGAAGCTTCATCTTTTAACGGTATGGTTACAGCCCAAGCGCCGGTTTTTTGTCACGTTCCAAATCCATCCATTCAAGTTAAACGTTTATTCTTTTCGCCAGCGGAGAACGAGCTTCTTCCTGTGCTTGGGGTGTGTCTTATCAAGGGACTCGAGCATTAGGCTCATCCCACGTTTCTCGAGCCGTACGTCGACCCAGCCCCTTGGCTCGTCGGGATCAAAAATGTAAGCGGTGGTCGGGAGGTTAATAAAATGAATCCCATCGAGCTCCCAACGACGCCACTCGTGCGTATGACCGAAAACAAACGCCTTGACGTGCTTGCGCGGACGCAAGACCTCGACCAGCGCCGTTCCGTCCCGCAGACCTCCCTCCCGCGCCGTATCCGACTTGGCGTCTGGTTGGTTGACGTTGTGATGGCTGACAACGATGGCCGGCTTTTCGGCGTGCTGGTCGAGGGCCCGCGCAAGCCACTCGATCTGCTTCGTCCCCAAGTCTCCCTCTGTGACGGTCCGCTCGGTGTTGAACAGCGAATCGAGCAGGAAGAAATTTGCCCGTTCTGTCTGCAGCACGTCGACCAGGCGGCCGGCGACTGGCGGCGCTGCAGGGAGCATCGCGGTCAGCGTCTCCGCGAACAGACCGCGCCTATCGCAGTTGCCCATCGTGAGATGGATCGGCATTCCTCGCTCGCCGAGCGGGTCGAGAAGCTGGGCCAGATGTCGGTACGCGCCCGCTGTCGGCGGGGATCCGTCTGTTGCCAGGTCGCCGTTGACGACGACGCCTGCCGGACGGACGGTTCGAGCGGCGATCTCGGCGACAACCTGGCGCAAGTGATCTGCCATGTTGATGCCGCGCGCCTCGGCGCTCGGATCCTCCATGATGTGCGTGTCCGAGAGAAATGCGAAGCGGTGCGGGTCGACTGCAGCTGTTTTACTCGGAGTCGCTCCCACCGACGGCACGCCGATCGTGGCGACGGCGCCGCTTGCCGCAACGCGGAGGAACCGGCGACGCGTGACGGGAATGATGTGAATGGGCATGGAGTGTGGGACTGTGGGACTGTGGGACTGTGGCTCGGCGGGATTGTGGGACCGTGGGGCGCGAGGTACTCGTGAGACTGCGTATGATGATACTCGATGCTGCTGCCGGAGTGACTCCGCCGAGTCACCGCACACCTTGCGTGGCAGGATCGCGTTTGGCCAACCCATTCCATAATTTGGAAAACTTCAAGAAGTCGAGATTCACTCTTCTGCACGAAACAAACATTGCCAGGGAAGGATTTGCCAAATTACGTAAGTCGCTTCCGAACGGCAGCGTCGAGACGAGGTGAAATAACGAAGACGCTGAAATCTGATTGAAAACTAGGAACCCTAACTCCAAGCGATGTTTAGAAAGACTTTTACTGCTAGGAATTTGCTTTTGGCGGGAAGGTCGCGGAAACCAGGGTTGGGCGGAATACATGGGGGAGAAAGGGGGTTGTCCCCACCGGGTGAATACTCCGTCGAGTTCAGCTTCGACCTTACCTCGTGGGAGGAGCTGACTGACGTAGAGATCGCAGTCGGCGAATCGTCTGCGATTACCGTCGACGGGTTCGCGAATCCGACCGGCAATACCACCGGCGTCACCAAAATCTTCTACCGGATCTTGAGTCTTGCCGAGCTGGAGTAGAGTGTCCCACAAATCCCGACCGTCCTCCATCGCCCCATTCCTTGCTTCGCTCTGGATCGGAGCTGTGGAAAGTTGATCGCTGGCGCAGATCAGGCGCGTGGCCGCCTCCTCCAATGTCGAGATGAAGGAGTCTCGATCCTTGTCGTCCTCGAACACCCTCCTTTCCGATCCCCTCAAGGCCCCACCCCAAAAGTAAATTCCTGGCAGGACGAATAGACACGAATTTTTCTTGATGAGTGGCCATTCGTGGCTCCCAATTCCCTAGTCACATACCCATGATAAAACACCTCCTATTCACGTTTCTACTCGCCGGCACTGTGACCGCAGCCCCCTTGGCTGGCCCCGAACTCGAAGCCTGGCGCGTCACGAAAGCCAGCTACGACTACATCGGCATCGCCCGGGCGTATGCCGACTACATGATCGTGCACGGGCGCGACGACTACGGAGCAAAACACACTCCGCTCTTCGTGACCGGAATGGATCGGCACACGGGCAAGAAGATCTCCCCGCCCTTTGCCCATGTAAAACGCAAGCCTTTCATGCCCGGCTGGGAGCGGGATCGCGAGCTTCGTGGATCGGACCGAAATTACGGCCAGGCCGATCCGCTTGACCAGCTGACGCTCCTGAAACTGATACATCGTCTGAGCGAAGTCACCGGCGACAAACGGTACGCCGCAGAGGCCGACACGGCGGCGGCGTGGTGGATGACGAACGCCCAGTCGCCAATCGGGCTCTATCCCTGGGGCACGCACACGCACTGGAACGTCGATAGCGACGGCGGCAGCGGGACCTTCGAATATAATCATGTCTGGCCCTACTGGAACTTGAATCCGGAAGCTTTGCAGAAGTATGCCATGGGGCTCTGGGATCACTACATCCACGACAAGGAGACCGGCGATTTCAATCGCCACGCGCACTCACACCGACACGGTCCCGGCAGCGGAATGGAGTTTCCTTGGCCGGGCTCGGCGATGATCGCGACCTGGGTCGAAGCCTATCTGGACAAGCCTGATGCAGAGTATGTCCGAGCCATCAGCACCGTCCTCAAACGCTGGGAAAGCTTGCGCGATGAGAACAATCATCTCGCGCCGTGCAGCAGCTACGGCGAGTGGGCCTGGTATTCGGGATATATCATTGCCGCGAATCGCCTGGATGATTTTGCGATACAAATTCAGAACAAGGAGCCGGAACTGGCGGAGAAGATGCGTGACTACGGACGCAAGAACGATGTGGCATTCCTCAAGGTTGCGGAAGGACTTCTCAACGTGAAGCATGTCGGATTGGTAGGAAGCTACTTGCGTGAAACAGGCGGCTACAATCCTGACCGATTGGACATCATCGGTGGCCCCTGGCAGGATCGTAAGGACTACGCTGGCTTTGCGGTGAAACTGCACGAGCGCATGAAGCGTAACGACTCGCCGGAACTACAAAAGCACTACCGCCGTGCCGTGCTGGATACCGCCGAGATTTATATGAGCATCAATCCCGAGGTGCAATGGAGCGTCTGGGGCGTCAATCTCGCCAATGCCATGGAGTTGATGCTGGCCGCTCACGAACTGACCGACAACGCCGCCTATCTGCACCGCGCCGATTACTTCGGGCGTCTGGCCGTCGATCTCTTTCTCGATGATGCTTCGCCTCTGCCGAAGCTCACCAGCCAGGATGACTACTACGAAATCGAGTCCGTGACCGCTCCCTCGGGAGATGTCTGGATGTTAGTCGCTCTGGAAGTCCAAAAGCGCCTCGCCAAGCTGGAAGGACAAGCGGCACGCCCCACATCGATCACCGCCGGCTGCGATCTGGCAGCTCTAGGAGAGGTGCCTGCGGATTCCTGGCGGGCAAAGATGACAGCCGCTTTGGCTGAACATCGCGGCGGGATCTGGGACTGCACCGACTTAGGAAAACCCGCCGCCAGCGTGGCTTTGTCCTACGGCGAGACCGGCGAGCGAACGCTGTTCCTTTCCCGACGCGAAGGGGGCTTTGCCGCCACTGGCTTACCCGTCGATTCCCTCGAACTGTTCGCCTCTGATTTCATCAACAAGATACCGACTCTCGAAGAGGTCAAACTCTTCAACGGCGCTTACCGACGCAAATTCTCCGGCAAACATCGGGAGCCGAGCACTGCCCGATACGGCGGCTTCAAGGACGTCCTGAACCAAGCGGGACTGCTGTTGAAAAATCACGGAGCCAAGCCCGCTACGGTCACCATCACCACCACCTTGCACGACAGTTGGGACGACCGGGAGACAACGGAGAATGTCGCCATCATCTCACCCGGCGAACAGGCCTTGATCACGGTCGCGGCATTCGAGAAGCGCTTTATCCGCCGACTGGATTTCAAGAGCGACACGCCCGGCGCGGTGAAGCTCGAACAGTTCGCCTTCGCGATGACGCCGCGGAGTAAACTAAACCCACTCTCGCCGCCCAAAGCCCCCCCGTTCGGAAACGAAAAACCCAAACTGGTCACCGACGGATTGGTGCTGAAGCTCGTCGGCGAAGCGCTGGGCAAGCTTTCCGATCGTACCGACGCGAAGCAGCGACCGAAGCTGGTCCGGGAGAGGGACGTGCCCATCCTAAGCTTCGATGGAGTCGACGACTTTTTGAGCATCGCCGACAACGACACCTTGGACCTGCAAGCCTGGACGATGATCACACTTGCCCGCGCCAGGGGCGGCCCCGGGGTCATCCTTGGCAAGGTCGACGAGACCAACTCGATGATGAACTACCGCATGCAGATCGAGCGGGATGGCAAGGTCAGTGCGGTGGTGCGCGGCGCCAGCGCCAAACAGCAGGTGAACCGTCAGGCGAAGATGAACGTGCTTAACCGCCTCGCGATCATCGCGGCCCGCTTCGAACCGAAGGCCCCGGGGCTCGAGAAAATCACGATCAGCGTCGATGGTCTGCCAGCATCCTACAGCTACCAAAATGCGGAAGGCGAGCTGACAGCCTTCACCCATGATCGCCCCTTGCTCATCGGACGCCAACCCGGCAGCGAAGCGCGCTACTTCAAGGGCGACATTGCCGGCATCCTTCTCTACAACCGAGCCCTCAGCGACGATGAACTCAATAGCTCTTCCCGGTGGCTATCCGAGCGGAAGACCGATGCCAAGGTTCAGGCCACTGGCAGTCCTGCGAACGGTGCTGCAAACGTCCCCACGAAAACCGAAGAGGTGAACGAAGTCCGGTATCCCAGCTCTGCCGATCATTCCGAACAGCCGGCCATGTTTTATGCACCTCCATCCGTGGGCCCTGTGCCTCTCATCGTGGCGCTCCACTCGTGGTCCGCGAATTACAAGCAGGACCAGCACAAAGCGCTCGAGGCCTGGTGCGTGAAGAACGGCTGGGCTTACATCCATCCAAATTTCAGGGGGCCTAACAACCGCCCCCAGGCGACCGGATCGAACCTGGTCGTAGCCGATATCGTCAGCGCCGTGGAGTACGCCAAGAAGGCCACCCGGATCGACAACTCCGCAGTCTATCTCGTCGGCACATCCGGCGGAGGCTACACGGCCTTGCTCATGGCGGGACACCATCCCGACCTCTGGGCCGGAGTTTCCGCGTGGGTTCCCATATCCGACCTAACGGCCTGGTACCACCAATGCAAGAAAGCGGGACGAAAGTATTCCCGGGACATCGCAACGTCCTGCGGTGGACCTCCTGGGCTCTCTCCCGCGGTTGATCAGGAATACGCCAGGCGGTCGCCCCTGACCCACTTGAAAAACGCGAAGGGCCTGACGCTGCACCTCAATGCCGGAATTCGTGACGGCCACATGGGCAGCGTTCCCATCAGTCACTCGCTACTTGCATTCAATGAAGTCGCGGAGCCGAAGGATCTCTTATCGGCAGAAGACATTCGATTCTTCGTTAAAAAAGCGGCAGTCCCTCCCGCTCTAAAGTCGAAAATCGCGGACCCGAGCTATGGCACGCACAAGCCCCTCTTCCGCCGTGAATCGGGTAACGCAACGATCACTATTTTTGACGGTGGGCACGAACTGGTGGCCCCGGCGGCCATTGCATGGATCGAGCAGATTCACAGGAAGAAGGGAGAGCTCAAGCCAGCGCCCGCTGAGAACGCGCATGCTCCATCGAAGGAAGCGCTAATTTTCCTCATCGCCGGCCAATCCAACGCCGGCGGCGTGGCGGCCTTCTCGCCCGAGAGCAACGTTAAGTCCGGCATGGCGAAAAAGCACCCAACGATCCCCGGTTCGACCGCCAAGGAGGTGGGGATCCCGACAACCTCGAACGCCTACCCGCGAAGCTACATCTGGAGAAACGGTTTCGAGCGCCTGACGCCCGGCAAGAACCTGAAGGGCGGATATCACGACCCCAATCGCCACGGCATCGAACTTCCCATGGCGATGCTGCTCGAGAAAAAGTATCCGGAGGTAGATAAGTTCTTCATCAAGCACGGCCCCGGCGGGCACAACTTGCACACCCAGTGGAAGGCGGGAGGCGGTCCGGACTACAAGAACTTCAAAGGCCAACTCGACGGCGCCATGGCCGACCTGAAAAAGCGCTACCAAAAAGTCCGGGTCATCGGACTCTACTGGGACCAGGGCGAATCGGATCGGCCGAAGGCGAACGACTACGGGAAGAACCTCCGGGCGGTTTTCGCCGCGTTCAGGGAAGACAGCGGGATCGCGGACCTGCCCATCTTTGTCAGAAAGCATCTCTTCCAACACGGCGACAAAAGCTTCGTGCCCATCCTCGATGCGCAGGTCGAAGTCACCAAGAAAGATCCCAACGCTCACCTACTTGACCTCGACCTCGGAACCAATGAGAAGAACTTCAACGCATGGGCCTGGACCGATAACAACGGCCACCTCAGCAGCAAGGCCTTTCTGGAGCTCAGCAGGAGAATCCTCTCACTAAGAGACGATTAATCTGCCAAGCTTACTCCGAGGAAAAATCCCCGCTATCCCTGTGACAGCAATGGTTTCATGATGGCGTGAAGTGGAGATTATTGGGGCAGAAATCACCTCCTATCATGGTCTTCCCGACCACGATTTCCGGCTCCCCAAAGACAAGCTGGCCATCATCTTGATCACTTGAGCCGACCATCGCTTTCCGCCGCCCAAGTCGCCTCCAAGCCCCCTCCCACACTGAAGGTATGGAATCCCTGATTCCCGAAAGAAGCCCAGGTCTTGCCTTCGTCACGAGAGACATTGTAACCTTCCGGGCCCACGACAATAACTCGCTTTGAATCCTGGACATGGCGAACACAGGATCGAAAAGAAAAGACGGAAAAACCATCGTCACCCTGGAGCAAGGTCCACGACTTGCCTCCGTCCGATGTCGCGAAGGCGTTGCGCTCACCTTCCGATTCCTTCCCTCGCCATTGACTGTGAACCATCCAAGTAAGTCGCGGTCCAGATTATTTCTGTATTCGCTAGAGAGGAGTCACTATGCAGAGCTGTAAATGCAGGATCGAATAATGAACCACTAACACCCGTAATCCCCTGACTGAATGTTACTGTCGCATCATACAGTTCTTGTGTGTCAACCGTCTCGACGAGGAGTAACCTCTCCTTCCCTTAAGGCTTCTCAGTGCTTAGCCTTTACAGGCCTGCCTGCGAGCGTGTCACCCCAACCCTTAGCGTCAGCTGCGCGGTAGATGGTTGGTGAAGACTCTTTAAAAGCGTCATTTGAAACCCTAGGAGCATCCCCAAGGAAGCCTACAGCGGTCAGGCTGGTGCAGAACGAGAAGGCGCCTTCCCCGATGCTGGTGACGCCATTACCAATCGTGATGTTCGTGACGCTGTCGCAGTTACCGAAGGCCTCAATCCCGATGCTGGTGACACTATCAGGAATCGTGATGCTCGTCGGTCTGGTGCAGTAACGGAAGGCAGCTACCCCGATGCTGGTGACGCCATCAGGAATGGTGATGCTGGTCAGGCTGGTGCAGTTGTAGAAGGCACGATCCCCGAGGCTGGTGACAGGATTGCCTTCAATGGTGTCCGGAATGACTAGCAGGCCAGAGGCTGCAGTATTACACTCGGTGATGGTGACTTTTCCGTCAGTCGTGGTCCATGTCAGGATCGGGTCCACGGTGAGGCCCTTCCAGTCGTCGCCACTCTCACCAAAAGAGGTAGACACAACCACTAAAGCAGCAGCCCCGTCCGCCACACCTGAAAATGCGGCAGTGCCCACGGTTGGAGCAGCGCCTTGAAATGTAATGCTCGTCAGGCTGGTGCAGTCTTCGAAGGCGTTATCCCCGATACTGGTGACGCTATTGGGAATCGTGATGCTCGTTAGGGTGCTGCAGTTGTAGAAGGCGTAAGCCCCGATGTTGGTGACGCCATTACCAATCGCGATACTCGTCAGGCTGGTGCAAGAATCGAAGGCCTGAACCCCGATGCTGGTGCCCCCATCAGCAATCGTGATGCTCGTCAGGCTGGTGCAGTCGGAGAAGGCATAATTCCCGATGCTGGTAACGCCATCAGGAATCGTGATGCTCGTCAGGCTGGTGCATCCGTAGAAGAGGCCCTCCCCGATGCTGGTGACACTATCAGGGATCGTGATGCTCGTCAGGCTGGTGCAGCGATCGAAGGCGTCACTCCCGATGCTGGTGACGCTGTCAGGAATCGTGATACTCGGCAGGCTGCTACAGCTAGCGAAGGCGCTGTCCCCGATGCTGGTGACGCCATCAGGGACCGTGTAAATGGCATCTGTTTTTCCTATAGGATAAATATACAGACGCGTTTCCTCTTTATTAAACAGAACCCCATTCGTATCCGTGTAAGTCAAGTTTCCAGCGTCGACTTCAATCGTCGTCAGGCTTCTGCAGCCTATGAAGGCGCTGTCCCCGATGCTGGTGACGCTGTCTGGGATCGAGATGCTCGTCAGGCTGATGCATCTGCTGAAGGCTTCTCGCCCGATGCTGGTGACAGGATTCCCTTCAATGGTGTCCGGAAAGACAAGTTCGCCCGTGGCTGCAGTATTACAATCGGTGATGGCGACTTTTCCGCCAGTCGTGC
>JAPKCM010000098.1 GCA_028822935.1 Akkermansiaceae bacterium | reverse complement strand
ACTGCTAGGAATTTTCTTTTGGCGGGAGGGCCTTGAAGCCGCCCTTGGACCGGAGCGGAGGGGAGAGAGGGGGTTGCTAGGCCAGGAAAAACGGCTTCGCCAATTCGGAGACGATCCAACTGGCGACCTTGCCATCAAACATGTCCTCGTCACCGCAATCAAGAGGTCCAGGGAACCCATGCCGATTTTGGTAAACTGGCATCGTGTTTGGTGTGGTGCTTTTTCGAGCCGGAAGGTTTGAAGTAGAAATCCCAGGAGTCTTTATTATACGCAGATGCCCCATGGAAGATCTTGCCGCCACCAACGCCCTTTCCTGCGCAAACATGGCCCTCGGCGGCTACGCCCACATCATCCCGCTCGCCGAAGTCATCTTCCACTTCCAAACGCCTCGCCGGAGATCTCGCCAACCGTGCTTGTGGAGGCTGTAGTTCTGCCACCGCCGAAACCGCTTCGACACCTACCGCAAAGGCTTAATGGCCCGCTCACGGCACCCCAAGGAAAACTCGGCGGCCGCCTTGTGAGAATTCAAAAAGCGCTTGGATTGAAAACTCCAAGCCTATGGCCCTGCAGCTGCGTGGATTACTTTGTAACAAGAAAGAAATTTCATCGTCACAGAATGATCCTTCAGAGCAGTCTTCCCCGCCAAGAACCCCCTAGCCGCGCTCGAAGTTCATCAAGGGCCAGTCGGACACCTGCCAGATCACTGATCACACGCGCCCCGATCTTGTCGATCGCCTTCTGATAGCCTGCTGCAGCCCGCCCACCGATCAACAGCGCAACATCGTCCGGCAACAACCGGCCCAACCGAAGAAGCTCGCCGGGCAGCTCGGGATCATCGGCCGGGTAAACAATGCTCAACCCGACTGCACGTGCCTTCCGCCGTATCGCCACCCGGGCGATCTCCTCCGCAGGCAATGATGCTCCCAAATACGACACCTCCCACCCTTGCCGACGAGCAGCACAAGCAACCAATACTCCTCCAAGTTCGTGCAGTTGCCCGCTGGGCGTCGTAACGACCAAACCAGGCGCCCCCATCGTCGGAGCATAGGGACGACTCGCCATGAACAGGATCTCTTTGATGACCGCACTTGCGGCATGCTCCTCAGCTACCGAGATCTCCCCAAGCTCCCAACCAACCCCAACCCGTTCGATGAGCGGCACAATCAATTGCTCCGTCATCACCGAGATGCCCATAGACACGATGGCGCTCTCCAAAACTCCACGAAGCTTCTCTACGTCCAACTCCCTCACACATTCCCAAGCATCCTCGAAGAACTCCTCTCCGGCCACCGAAGCTCGGCGAGGCGCCACGACCTTGGGCACCGTCGCTAGGCTAGTCGCCAAAGATTCCAACTCCTCGACAGGCAAAGATGCAATTTGCCCAATGGAATGCCCTCCCCGCGTCAAAGCGGCCAGTATTTCAAGCCGTTTGAGCTCATCGTCCCCATAAAGCCGACGGTTCGAATCTGAACGGTCCGGACTCACGGCCCCATATCGCCGTTCCCAAACCCTCAGCACATGTGGACTCAGGCCCGTGCGTTGAGACACCAATTTCATTGGATAACAGCCACCAGACATTTGCTTCGTATAGACGGATCCTAGACAATTTACAATATTCCCCAAAAAAAGACCCCGAAACATAGACAAATATTTGACAATAGGACAAATCTAGATGACCCACAGAGACTAGGCTTCCGCAGTGGGGATCAGACCAAGAACAATCCAAGAACAATGAAAAAAAATTTCACCATCGCATCCGCCATTGGACTATCCCTCCTGTCCACCGCGATCTCCTCCTGTGCCGGCCCCTTCGGAAGAGGAGGCTATGAGTCCGCCCCTTATACCACAGTCAAAGCTGACGGTGCCTTCGAGATTAGAGACTACCCCGAATTGGTCGTTGCAACCGTCTCCATGCCAAAGAAGGATAGCGCCCAAAACTCAGCCTTCATGACCCTGTTCCGCTACATCTCCGGAAAGAATGAGGCAGAACAGAAGATCGCAATGACCACGCCCGTTTTTGCAGTCACGGAAGGAGAGCAACAAGGAATGAGCTTCGTGGTTCCCAAGGACATTGCCGAATCCGGGGCTCCCAAAGCTGACAACATCACCATCACCAAGCGCCCTGCGGGACGCTTCGCAGTCTACCGTTACAGCGGCCGCTGGACCAAAGCCCTAAATACGCAAGCACGCCAAGAACTCGTCAAATGGACGAAGGAACAAAAGCTCACCCCAACGTCGCCCATGGAAAAAGCCAACTACGACCCGCCCTTCACTCTGCCCTCCATGCGGCGAAATGAGGTCTTGGTGCGTATCAAGAAATAATCCCCAGGGAACCATGAGAGCTTCCATAGTTTGGTTTCGGCAAGACCTCCGATTGCAAGACAACCCCGCCCTCGCCGCGGCCATCAAACGGGGGAAACCAGTGCTCCCTGTATTCATTTGGGCCCCTGCGGAAGAGGGGGGGTGGTCCCCGGGGGCAGCCTCCCAATGGTGGCTCCACCATGCCCTTCAAGACCTGCAGGCACTTCTCCGCCGAGAAGGATCACGACTCCTGATCGAGGATGCGGGAACTGGATCTAGCCTCGACACGCTCCTCTTTCTCGCACGGCAAAGCGGAGCCGATCGTGTCTATTGGAACCGTCGGTACGAACCGGCTGCCATCGCCCGGGACGAGCAGGTCTCCAAACAGTTGTCTAGAGAGGGCATTCGGACCGAGAGCTCTAATAGCGCCATGCTTCTTGAGCCCCCGGACATCAAGAACAAATCCGGGCGTCCGTTCCGTGTCTTCACTCCCCTTTGGAACCACTACCGAACCCGAACTATTCCTGCCCCCGTTTGCGTCGACCTCGAGGCCTTGCAGACCCCCAAAACATGGCCCCAACGAAACCCTCTCGACGCTCACACATTCTTGCCATCCACCCGCTGGGATGGCGGACTAGCGGCCAGGTTTGGAAATCCCACCCGCACTCGTCTGCTGACCCGATTCGACGAGTTCATTCCGACCCGCGCCGCCGCCTATCTCACCAACCGGGATGATCCGGCCAAGGACGGCACCACTCTCCTCTCCCCTGCTCTGCACTGGGGTCAAATCGGACCGCGCGAAGCTTGGAAGCGACTCGATCAATCCAATCCCGCGGTCGAGTCTGGCCTGATGCGGCAACTCATCTGGCGCGAGTTTTCCCATCATCTCTTGGTCCATTTCCCCCAAACAACACATCGCCCACTCCGCAACGAGTTCCTCCAGTTTCCTTGGCGGGAAGATCCCGAACACCTGCGCTTGTGGCAACAAGGAGAGACCGGCTACCCAATCGTTGATGCCGGTATGCGTCAACTCTGGCAAACCGGTTGGATGCACAACCGGGTTCGCATGATCGTCGGCTCACTCCTCGTCAAACATCTTCTCGGACACTGGCTCGAAGGGGCCCGTTGGTTCTGGGACACCCTTGTCGACGCCGACCTCGCCAACAACACCTTCGGCTGGCAATGGATCGCAGGTTGCGGTGCCGATGCGGCACCTTACTTCCGCATTTTCAATCCTATCCTCCAAGGAGAGCGGTTCGACCCGGACGGAACCTACGTGAAAACCTTCCTACCTGAATTGGATAAGGTGCCCACCAAGTTCATCCATCGACCATGGGCTCTTGGCGATCTGGACCTCGCCAGCTGTGGCGTCAAACTGGGACAAAACTACCCACGCCCTGTCATCGAACATACCTTCGGACGCGCTCGCGCTCTGGAGGCATTCCAAGCAAATAAGGCACGTGCTGGAAGCGACAGCTCGTCTTAGCACTGATTGGGAGAAAGCTGGCCCTCGCTCTTGAGCGGAGCCCCACCTCCACACTCCGAATCACCGGGAATTTCCCTTCCCCCATACCCTCTCACCCAATGGGCACCAATCCGGATCACGCCGCCGAACAGTCCTGCGGCTGTTGCGCGACGCCCGAAACCCCCGCCGAAGCCCCCTGTAAGGACTGCGTCACTGCTAGAAATTTGCTTTTGGCGGGAGTGCCTTAATGTCGCATTTGGACCGGAGCTGGGCGCTGAGGGATACTTTCATATTTGTATGTGATGACGCCGAAGTGAACAGCCGCGAGACATTACAATCCGAGGAGAAGTTTATAAGGGCTAGGGGAGATGATGAAAATTTCCCTTGTGTTGGGATGGGATTTTTTCTAACGAAACTAAGCTAATTTTATTTAAATAAGGAGAATATGATAAGATCCAAGACCATATGTGTTGCCGCGTTCATGTTGAGTCTGGCCGCGTCACTTGCCCAAGGTTTGTTTTATTGGCCTCAGACCTTTCCAGCGGAGGGGGGGACAGTCAATTCATCGATCGTTTCAAGGGCGGAAGACGCAATAGTGGAGCATTATCAGGCAATCCCCGCACCCGGTTACCTTTTTGATTCATGGAGTCTTTATCCGCGAGGAGAACATACGGAGAGCCTCTACGTTCACACTTGGGACCCGAGGATGATCTATACTCTAGATATTAAAATGATTACTGCTAATTTCATCAAAGACGATACTGTCACTGAACCGGCTAGAAAAGATCTCGAAATTCGCCGCAAGGAGGGCAATCAAATGGAACTTTCTGTTTTCAGTCAATCTGGGGTTGGTTATACTATTTATAATTCGAGAAACATGCAGGATTGGGATGCCATTGGGGTTGGCGAGGGGAATGGAGAAGAACATGTATGGACTTTCCCGATGCAGCGGGGAGGAAACGGTTTTTACCGCTTACTCAAGACGGGTAACGCAGTGAGGCGAGGGAGTGCGGTCTTTGGTGAGTTGAGCTTTATGGGAGCTCCTCAATTTGGAGGTAAGAAGGGCAGCGCCAGGGTTAGGTTGTGGGAATATGATTCTCGGATCGCAGATAAGGCGGCGGAGCTATTTGCTGAGCAGATAATAGAAGGAATTCCCATTGGGCCTGGTTTGAAGAGGTTTAGATTTGAACTGGGAGATAAATCAAAAGCGAATCCTGATCGCGACTATTATATCACGGCGGCGATTTATGAAAACGGTAGGTTTGGAGATGTTAACGCTCGAATCTATTTTCTGAATGAGTTCAACAGTGTCGATTTTCCGAGTGAATTCTCAGCAACGCTAAGATAATTGAAGTAACATAGCGTGTTACTAGGAATTTGCTTTTGAGGTGAGGAGCTTGAGGTCGCCGTTGAGGGGATCGGAGAGGGGTGAAAGGGGGTTGATCATCCGGATGGCTTGGGAGGATCGGACGACCTTTGATGAGATCGAGAAGAAGACAGGGCTCCGGGAGGCGGAGGTCATCAAGGTGATGCGGGGCAGTCTGAAGGCGTCGAGCTTTCGGTGCTGGCGGAAGCGGGTGAGTGGGAGGGTGACGAAGCACCAGGCGCTCTTTCGGCAGAGCCGGGATGACTTGAAGAAGGGGTGGAAAGAGAGTGAGTTGTTAGAGTGAGGCGAGGAGGGATTCGGCGGTTTGTTTGCCGGAGATAATGGCGCCTTCGATGGAGGCGGTGGTGTTGTGGTCGCCGCAGATCCAAGTGTTATCGAGCTTAAGGGAACCGGGGGATTTGTGGCCGGGTTTTTGCTCGGGGAGGGCGTGGCGGATGTGGTCGGTGCGGAGGTGGCGGTAGTTTTTGGCAGCTGGGCCGAACCAGGTCTGGAGTTCGGCTATGACGAGGGCGGCTAGGTTTTCATTTTGGTGGAGTCCTAGGACTGAGACGGAGAGGAGGGCTTGTCCGGTGGGCGCGTAGCTAGGTGCGACGTTTGAGAGGATGGCGATGTTATTAATGAGGCCTTTGCCAGTGCCGTTGAGGGCGATGATGGGGTCGGGGAAGGGGGCTTTTTCGGCGGTGAAGTAGAGGTTGGTGACGGCGCGCCAGGTGGGGGATTGGGCTTGGAAGGCGGGGAGAAGTTTTGCGGTCTGGTGGGCGTCGGTGGCGAGGATGAGGTGGCTGGTGGTGAGGGTTTCTCCGGTGTTGAGTGTGACTTGTTTTCCGTCGATCGAAGTGACGGGTGAGTTGAGGCGGATGGTGTCGGCGGGGAGTTGGTCGACTAGTTGCTGGGGGATACCTTGCATGCCGGCGGCGGGGAGGGTGGCGCTGCCTTGGGTAAACATGCGGAAGGTGAACTCGAACATGCGACTGGAGGTTCGGAGGTCGTTTTCGAGGAAGATGCCGCCATAGAAGGAGCGGAAGAAGGTGTCGATGATTCGGGGGGAGAAGCCGAAGTTTTTGAGGAAGCTTTCGGTGGTTTGGTCTGGGGATTTAGAGGTGCTGTGCAGGATCTTGAAGCGGAGGAGGGCGACGCGAAGTTTGTCGGCGAGGGTGCCGATGGGAGCGAGGGCGCTGCGTAGAACAGAGGCGGGGCGGCGGAAGACGTCCATGACGGGGTGGAGTTTTTCGCCATCGAAGATGAGGGCACCAGGCTCGAAGGGTTTAAGATGGAGGGCGGGGAGGTCGAGGAGTTTTCCGGCTTCGGGGTAGGCATCGAGGTAGACTTGGAAGCCTCGGTCGAGGAGGAAGCCGTCGAGTTCATCGGTGCGGACGCGGCCGCCGATGCCATCGGAGGCTTCGAGGATTTGGACGGGGATTCCTTTTTTGTGAAGGTAGAGGGCGCAGGAGAGGCCCGAAAGACCGGCGCCGATGATGAGGACGGGTTGCATTTGGAGTTGTGAGTTATGAAGAATAAATTATGAGGGGCTTTGAGGTTGTTGTTGGAAGTAGGATTCGGGGGCGAAGGTGTTCGTGCTGCGGTGGGTCTCGGCGGCGACTAGGGAGCCTACGACGGCTCCGCGGTGGCAGCTATCGCCTCCGACTTTTGCGTTGGCGATGACGGCGGCTTCGAAGTTGTCGTGATATTTCCAGGCGAGGTAGAGAGAGGCGGGGAAGGATTGGTCGATGTAGCAGGCAGGGCTGAGGCGCTGGCCGATAATGATTCGATCTGGCTGGCGTGACCAGTCGGTAGCTTTTCGGGTGGAGAACCAGTCGCCGGCGCAGGACATGAGTGCGTCGAGGAGTGGGGTGCCGTCGGCGATGGTTTGGAGGAGGCGGGTGAGGCAGTCGGCAGCGCGGAGGACGTTCGAATGTCGGTGGGTGAGTGTGACGTGGTCTTTTGCGGTCTGGCGGTGGTCGCCCTCGGGGAGTGCGGCGAGTAGGGAGGTGACGGTGGCGAGGCCTCCGATATGCTCATCGGAGATACCGCATTTTAGGATCTTTTTTCCGGAGGCATAGCGGTTGAAGAAGGCGCGATGATATTCTTCGACGTAGGTGTCGCGGTGCCAGTCGGGCGTGCGCATGAGCTGGACATAAAGTTCGGCCCAGCGGGTGGGGTCGTATGAGCCGTGGGATTTTACTTGCTCGTGGAGGGCGCGGGCGAGCTGGAAGTTGACGGTATTTTCTCCGGCGAGGAGGTTTTGGTGGTAGTGGATATCTCGCTGGCCCCAGAAGCGGGCTTGGTCGTGGAGGATGTCGGCTTGCTCGTTGACGGGGTCGTATTGAGAGCGCCAGAGGATGCTGTCGGGGTGATGCGGGAGAGGGGCGAGGAAAGTGGTCAGGTCTGGGTAGTCGCGGTCGAGGGCATCTCGATTGTAGTACCAGTGGACGGGCATTGCGAAGGCGTCGGCTAGGAGAGAGCCGTGGTGAGCTGCTTCGTGAATCGTCATCTGAGACGATGACGCGGGAATAGAATTTGTCTCAGGAATTCTTTGGGAGCTTCTGGAGTTTTTCGAGGTAGGCGTTTTTTGGGGCGGGTTTTTCGGGGGAGGGTTTTGTTTCTAACATTCCTGAGGTGCGGGCAGAGCTGGTGGCGATGAGTTCTTCGATGACTTGGGCTTCAGGGAGGTTCTTCCAGTATTTCTTGGGCATCTCGGCTTGCATCGCTTTGACCTTGAGGCGGGCGGGGTTGAAGATGCTGCGGTAGTAGGTGCGCCAGAGTTCGTCTTGGGCGTCAGAGTCCGGGGCTTGGGATTGATCGGCGCCTTCGGTGAAGTGGATTTTTTTTCCATCCCAGTGGACGGATTGGTCGGGGGTGAGGATAGACCAGTCCATGCCGGCGAAGCGCTTCTTGAAGAACGGGGTGGCGAGAGGGACGATGAGGTGATCGGGCTCGAACCAAGCGACGAATTGTTCGCGGTCGTCCGAGGGGTCGCTGACCTTTCGGAAGCGGACGAAGGCGTGCATTTTATGGATGTCGCGGCTGATGTGTTTCGCCATGGCGCGGAGGGCGAAGACATCGGGGTCGGTGGGGAGTGAGAGGAGATGTGTTTCGCCGTGGGTGAGTCGCCAGAGGAGGTTGTAGAGGTGGGGCCATTGGTTGCCGGTGCGGTGGGCGGCGGCGGTGCTGGCGAGGTCGAGGAAGTGTTTTGGGACGTGGGGGATTTGGGTAGTTGTTTTTGGGAAGGTGGGTTGCTCTGTGAAGAGGGATGATTGGTCTGGGGATTGCCATAGGATTTCTGACGGAAGGACTTTGGATTGGAGGAGCAGGCGGGTCAGGGAGCGCCAGGTTTGGAAGGAGGTGGGGTTTTGGAGGGTGAACATGGGGGGCGGGCTTGGTGGAGGTGTTAAACCACGGATGGATGGGATTAATGGAATAGGGAGCTTGGTTTTGCGGGGTAAACACCAAACATTTAATATCTAACACTTAAAGTTGAACTGTTTCGTCGGTGTGTTTGCAAAGTTAAGTGGCGAGGCATCGCGGATCCTTGGTTGGGGACGAAGGGCGAGACACCCACGCTCCAAATTTTGGTTAGAATTCGCCGGCTAGAACTTCGGTTTTTGGGACTAGGATGGGGAGGTTGAGTTCGAGTTGCTCTGGGGGTGGGGCGTGGAGGGCTCTTATTTTTTTGGAGTCGATTTCTAGGTTGGCGGGTTGGTGGTCGCTGGTGATGATGAAGGGGAGGCTTTTTTTGAGGTTTACACGCATTTTGATGAGGTCGGTGAGGCGGATGGCGCTGTGGCGGCGGATGGAGATGATGCGCTGGGCATTCCTGACTCCTAGACCGGGAATGCGGACGAGGAGTTCTAGGGGAGCGCGATTGATGTCGAGGGGGAAGGTGCCGCGGTTGCGGAGGGCCCAGGAGAGCTTGGGGTCGATGTCGAGATCGAGGTTTGGATTGTCCTTGGTAGTGATCTCGTGGACGTCGTAACCGTAGAAGCGCATGAGCCAGTCGGCTTGGTAGAGGCGATGCTCGCGGACGAGCGGCGGGGCTTGGAGGGGGAGACGGGCGGAGGAGTCGGGGATGGGGCTGAAGGCGGAGTAGTAAACGCGGCGGAGCTTGAAGTTTGAGTAGAGGTCGCCGGCGCGGCGGAGGAAGTGGGAGTCGTCTGAGGGGTCGACGCCGACGATCATTTGGGTGGATTGGCTGTTAGCGAATTTTGGTTTGTTGCGGCTCCTCTCGGCTTTGGATTCTGCGATTTTGATGCCGATGTTCTGCATGGCTTCGCGGGTGCGAGTGACGTTTTTTTCGGGGGCAAGATGGTCGAGGGATTTTTGTTGGGGGAGCTCGATGTTGATGGAGATGCGGTCGGCGTATTTCCCGGCTTCCGCGATGAGGTCGTCGGATGCCTCGGGGATGGTTTTGAGATGGATGTAGCCGCGGAAGTGGTGGACTTCGCGGAGGGTTTTGGCGACTTGGATGACTTGCTCCATGGTGAAGTCAGCGCTGCGGACGATGCCGGAGCTGAGGAAGAGCCCTTCGATGTAGTTCCGTTTGTAGAAATCGAGGGTGAGAGTGATGACTTCTTCGGGGGTGAAGCGAGCACGGCGGACGTTGCTGGAGCGACGGTTGATGCAGTAGTGGCAGTCGTAGAGGCAGACGTTGGTGAGGAGGACTTTCAGGAGAGAGACGCAGCGGCCATCGGGGGTGTAGGAGTGGCAGATGCCGGCTCCGCCGGTGGAGCCGACGCCTTTTCCGGAGGAGGAGTCTTTTCGGGCAGCGCCTGAGCTGGCGCAAGAGGCGTCGTATTTAGCGGCGTCTGCGAGGATTTCGAGTTTCTTTAAAGTGTTTATGTGAACAGTGTGTTCTTTTGAGTTGTTTTTTCAAGTGGATTTAAGAAGTGTTAGAATTCAAGTTGGAGGACTGACTGCTAGGAATTTGCTTTTGAGGTGAGGAGCTTGAGGTCGCCGTTGAGGGGATCGGA
>JAPKCM010000149.1 GCA_028822935.1 Akkermansiaceae bacterium | reverse complement strand
TCGCCGCCTCCCAACCGTCGTCCATGCCATCGCCATCATCGTCCTCGCCAGTGTCCAAAGAGAATGGATTCACGCCATCGGCGAGTGCCTGAATCTGGGTATCGGTAAGGATCGAGTCCCAGACGGCAATATCGTCGATCAGACCGTTATACCATTTTTCGCCGCCGCCATTATTTTGGTCGCCTCCGCGGCCGCCGATGATGAGGTTGCCGGTGCCGTTCGGGCTCGCCTTTCCCGTGGGATCGCTGTCGGCGGTGCCGTTCAAGTAGACCGTGCCCAGGTCGGCGGCTCCGTCATAGACGAAAGTCGCGTGCACCCAGTCGGTCTCGTTCAGAATTGTGTTGCCGTAGTGGTCATTGCCCCAGTGCGCTTGGTGGAGGCGTCCGTTATCACGCAAACCGTTGTGAATTCCCTGATCTCCCTGCCCAAAAAAGAAGCGGTCACCGGCTAACGAAGCGGCGTCAGGCTTGATCCAGGCCGCCATGGTGTAGCTCGCTGTATCGACCCCTCCCGCGCCGTCCCGGTTGCCCAAGAGCGCCGGGACATCGAAAGTGGGCACATTAAGGATGCCGTCGGTGAATCGCGCGGCACCCGAGGAAGAAGCGCCCCCCGGGGCACCACCTTCACCGAAGGTAACGGAGTTGACGACGGTGCCATCGTGACCGTTGCCAGTGCTGTCGACGGCGACGGTCGCACCTTCGGCCTCGTCGAGAGCGAAGTAAACGAGAGGTTCGGGGAGCTTCTGCCCGAAGGCCGTGAGCGCCATCGCCGAAAAGACAGCGAGGCCCGAAGCGAGAGATTTAGAATAAGGATCTATTAGAGGCTTCATATATTTTAATGCGTGTGTTCGTGCGCGTATAACTCGAACTAAAGACGAGGAATCGCTCACAATCTGGAATTAAACACCGATGCAAGTGCCAGCATCGGAAGAGTAATTAACATTACATATTATATAAAAAAATATCAGACACCAGAAAGAAGATTGGATCTTTCAAAAAAATCTTAATCGCGCCCTGCGATCTTCGGGCGATCTCGCCGCCGCGCTATTTCGGTTCCTCTTTGAGCAAGAAATAACGGTTCGCGGCAAGATTGTGATAAACCTGTGTTTTTCCTGACGGCCAACGGACCTCGAGGCGGTCGATCGCGGTGGCGTCCCCGAGTCCGAAAATGATTTCTGCCGGCCCCTGCCCCATGAAACCATTGTGCGCAAAGAGGTCGCGGACCAGTTTGCGCGCTCCCACCGTGGCCGTGAGCCGCGCACCGATACCTGCACGGTTGCTCTCGGAACCTTCGAGACGGATGCGGGAGTAGTTGGCCTTCGGGAAGCGGTTGAGGAACAGCCGCAACGAGCCACCTCCGACCGAGCCGACAAGCAGGTCGGTGGCTCCATCGAGGTTAAAATCTGCCGCGACAACGCTGCGGGAATCGGAATCAATATCCGCTCCCGAGGCGAAGGAGACATCGATGAAGGAGTTGCCGTCAAGGTTGAGGAAAGTCCGATTGCGCTCGAAGGCACTCAGGTTTTCCCGTGCGTTTGGCATCTCGAAGGGATTCTTGACCCAGAACTCACCGGCTTCCTCATCGATCTCACCGATCGCATCAAGCTGGCTGAGCCGATCATGGGGCTGTGACACGACAGCCCTCCATAAGCAAGTTCATCCGTCTGGTTTGCCACGATCGAAGCTAAGGAAGCCCGTGGTCGCATGGAGGTCGAGCAAGCCATCGTTATCGAGATCTGCGATCGCGGGCGCGTAAGCCCATCCGATGTCGTTAATGCCCCAGGACTCGCTCCATTCCGTATAGCGGCCACCGCCAGGACCGCGTTTGTAGAGACGGTTGCCCGCGCAAGCGCCCTTGATCTGCTTGTGCACCCCCGGACCGTAATCGTCCTCGGATACCTGCCCGATAATGCGCCGCCCCATTTTCGAATACATGTTGGCGACATAGATCTCAGGCGAACCATCATTATCCAAATCGCCGCTGGCAACGCCCATACTGGTCGCAAAGTCAGCAACACCGTTCGCCTTGGCGATCTCCTCGAAGGTGCCGTCGCCCTTGTTGCGAAGCAGGTTGTTGGCACCGAAGTCGTTGGCCACGTAAATATCGGGCAAGGCGTCGTCATCGGCGAAGAGCCAGGTCGCGGCGAAGGAATTACGCATTCCCGCGCTGACCTTGCTCTCCGCAGTGACATTCTTGAATCGCCCACCACCAAGGTTCTTCCACAGTACATTCGGCGCGCCAGAAATGTCATCGCCGACCCAAGGCAGCGGCTCATCCCCGGCACCAGCACCCTGGTAGAGCACGTAGAGGTCGCACAGACCGTCGCCATCGTAGTCCGCAATGCTACAGCCCATCGGCGATCGCGGGAACTCGAGGCCCGATTCGGCAGTGATCTCTACGAACTTTTTCCCTCCGACGTTCCGATAGACCCGATCGCCAAGAATCAAGTCAGGGAAACCGTCGTTATCGAAGTCCAACCAACAGGCTAGCGCGCGCTCCGCCGCGGTCGCCATCATCGGAAGCCCGAAGGCCTGGTTCGCGACTGCGAAGCGCTTGCCCCCGAGCGACTTGAGCAGCGCCGTCGGTCCGCGCACCGATGCGATCGCGATGTCGAGGTATCCGTCTCGATCGAAATCCTCCACCGCGAACTGAAAACTGTAGCGTTGGGCAGTCTCCTGTTTGGGCAATTTCCAGTTGTCGGCGAGAGGCAGGCGATGCAGCTGACTGGCTTCGGTAACCTCCTCCATCAGCTTGTGCGGGGCG
>JAPKCM010000046.1 GCA_028822935.1 Akkermansiaceae bacterium | reverse complement strand
GGTCGAACCAAGGACCTAGTGATTAACAGTCACCCGCTCTACCGCTGAGCTACGCAGGAATTTCTCAAATATCGCCTCTAGTGAGGCGGCGGGAAAATGAATCGTTACTCACCAGATGACAAGGGAAAAAGAACCTAAAACGAGAGATTTTTTCTCAAGCTTCCCACAATCCCATCTCTCTAGTATTTCTTTAATCAATGACTGAAGCCGAAGCACTCATCGCCCTCAATCAGCTCCCTCGAATCGGACCGGTGAAAACAAACCGCTTGGTCACCGCCTTCGGCTCAGCAACGAAGGCACTCACCAGCCCCCTGCAACAGCTGGAACAAGTCAATGGCATCGGCCCCGAGTCAGCGGGAATCATCATTGACTGGGAATCTCATTCCGATCCCTCGGAAGAAATCCGCCTCGCGAAGGAACGGGAAATTGCCATTCTCACCCGAGAGGATGATCGCTACCCTCGAAAGCTGCTGGAATCCCACGATGCCCCCGTCATTCTTTACGTTTGGGGCGACCTGCAAAGCCGGGACGACCATGGAATCGCGATCGTAGGCTCGCGCCGTGCCACCCACTACGGTAAGGAATCAGCTCGAAAACTCTCCTTCCAGCTCGCTCAAGCGGGAATCACCATCACCTCAGGACTCGCTCGGGGAATCGACACCTGCGCGCACGAAGGTGCCCTCGCTGCAAAAGGACGGACGATCGCTGTCATCGGCTCAGGCTTAATGCAGCTCTACCCTCCCGAAAATCTCGGCTTGGCCGAAAAAATCGCCTCAGGCCATGGCGCAGTCGTCTCGGAATTCCCGCTCCGAATGCCTCCCGACAAGAAAACCTTCCCTCAACGAAATCGAATCGTCGCTTACTGGACAGAAGGCACCCTCGTCGTAGAATGTCCTTCCCGATCTGGTTCCCTCATCACCGCAAATCTTGCAAATGAAGCAGGCCGACAAGTTTACGCCGTCCCCGGGCCTATTGATCGACCGACCTCAGCCGGATGCCACGACCTCATCCGCGACGGAGCGACTCTTATCACCGATGGATCGCAGATTTTGGAGGACTTCCAGTTTCTCTCCTTTGATCCCACTGAAACGGAATCTTCTCCTGCCCTCTCAAAAAATCTCTCTTCAGAAGAGGCTGTCATCATCGAAGCGATTGGCTCCGATGAAAAAACTGTCGATGAGCTTGTAGCTCAAACCAGACTTCCCGCTTCCACTATTTCCATCGCTGTGATGAAAATGGAACTCAATGCACTCCTCATCCAACTTCCCGGGCAACGATACCGACGGAAGACGAAATTCTCTGGCTGAGATTCTCCGATAAAAAAGATCCCCACTTCCTATTCGAAGTGAGGGTCTGAAAGGGTATCAAGGCGTTATTTCTTCGGCTCCTTCTTGGCTGCCTTTCGGGCAATTTTAGTAGCGGCCGCGACCCTCTTCTTGGTCATCGGTTCTTCCAACACCTTAGCCTCCTTCATCGGTGGTGGTGGCGGAGTCCCCATGTCATCTTCTTCACTTCCTCCATGACTGAGGATAAACTGGAGATCCTCCATTCCGAGATTCGAGGCAAAGCCCTCATCTCCCAAGATATTGGTAACCAGAGCGGTCTTCTGATGCTGCAAGATCCGAATTTTCTCTTCCACGGTATCGCGGGTAAGAAGTCGGTAGGCAATGACCTTGTTCTTCTGACCAATCCGGTGCGTCCGGTCGATCGCCTGGTTCTCCACAGCAGGGTTCCACCATGGATCGTAAAGGATGACGTAAGATGCCGAAGTCAAGTTCAGACCCGCTCCACCCGCTTTCAGGGAAAGCAGGAACACCGAAGGATCCTTCGTGGTCTGGAACTTCTCAATCTCCCCTTTCCGGTCCTTGGTCTGACCAGTGAGGTAGTTGAACGGACGACTCTCAACCTCCAGACGCGTCTTGATGATATCAAGCATCGAAACGAACTGGGAAAACACGAGGACCTTGTGGTTTTCCTCACGCAGCTGATCGAGGAGATAAAAGAGCGCACTCATCTTCGCACTCTCTTCCTTAAGCCATTTCGGATCGATGAGACCTGGATGACAACAGATCTGACGCAAGCGCATGAGACCTTGAAGAATCGCAAAGGAATTCTTCTTTACTGCCTCGTCGGAATCGAGACCCAGAAGTGCCTTCTGAATTCTCTTGAGCTCGGCCTTGTAGAGTTCCTCTTGGATTCCCTCCATTCCGGCGAATACTTCTTCTTCCGTTCTTGGCGGGAGATCCTTGGCAACCTGCAGCTTGGTCCGACGGAGAAGGAATGGGCGCAGACGTGCGGCAAGGCGGGCCTGGCTTGAAGGATCCTTTCTCTTATCAAAACGTCGCTTGAAATAAGCGCGAGTTCCGAGAACCCCCGGCATGGCAAAGGCCATGAGAGACCACATGTCCATCAGTCGGTTCTCAATCGGTGTTCCGGTAAGGACCAATCGATTCTCGGCATCCAATTCACGAGCGCATTTTGCTGCTTTAGAGTCAGGGTTCTTAATCTGCTGTCCCTCGTCGAGGATCACCGTCAACCAGCGAATTTTATTCAATTCATCACCACAAACTCGAAGCTGAGCGTAGTTCAATACAAGAATATCAAGCACGTTATTTACCTCGTCAATGTCCAGATCATCGCGCGTGCGGAGAACCTTTAATTTTAGTTGAGGTGCAAATTTACCTACTTCCGTCGCCCAAACATCCAAAACAGATTTCGGACAGACCACGAGCGCTGGCCCCAGTTTTCTCTTGGTATTCTTGGGAGCGTATTCACGCAACCAGAGAAGATAAGTAATACTCTGAATCGTCTTACCAAGACCCATGTCATCGGCAAGAATGCCGCCGAAACCATTGGTCGCGAGGTAGGCTAGAAACTGGTATCCTTCAACCTGATAAGGCCGAAGAATCGCGTTCAACTCTTCCGGGACAGGGGGCGTCACATCGATCTTGATGTCGCGTGCGCGATCCTTAATGCGCTTCCACGCTTTGGGATCGAAGACTTCAGCCGCCTTGGGATCAGCAAGCTGCATCGCGTGCATCCGGTGGGTTTCTCCGGAGAGATCGAATGGATCAAGACCCAGCCGAGTCACCGCATCGCGCTGATCAGGATCCAACTTGATCTCAAGACGCATCCAGGAACCATCGTCCATCCGGACATAGCCACCACGGGCTGCCACCAACTGGCGAATCTGAATTTTGGAAAGATTCACACCATCCACATCGATCACCACCCGAAGGTCGAACCAGTCAATCTCCTGATTAACGACCTCAAATCGAATCGCTGCCGAAACAGGGTCTGCAAGAATCGTTTTGAGCTTTTCTTCAATATCGAGTTCCAGTGACTTAGGCATTTTGCCAATCCACTCGGCGAACTTCTCCGGAAATTGCTTTGTAATCCGTGTCTTAAAGGCCTCCAATTTTTCGTCGTAGGTCAGGCCCATTTCGAGAAGAATCTCAGGAACAGGATACAGCTTTTCACGAGCAAAGCGGAGCAACGCTTTGCCTTTCACAGGTTGTTGTTCGACGAGATCCCACCCTGCTTTGATCAGTTTTTCGACCCGACGTCCTTTCGCTTCGAAGGCTTTCACATCGATCACCAAGTGCTCTGTCTCTGCTGCGGTGAGTCCTTGTTCAACCCACATCTTGAAGTTCGGGAAGAGATCGAGATCTGTAACCCGCCTCTTCATCGAGAGCGGAAGGCTGGAACCAATCTTGCGAAGGAATTCAACCCCTTCCAAAGAATCGATTACCGACTTGGGAATGCTATACCGAGGCATGATCTCGGTATCTTCAAGCCAACGCGACGGCCCAGGGAATACCGTCTCATCTGACTGGTAAAGTTCGGTGCGACCAGGAAGAAGTCGAACCGAGTGAGAGACGTTTTCACCTGAAATTGTCACCAATTGAAGACCAAAAGAGTTTGGATCTGCAGGGTCATCCTCACAAAGCCATTTTAAAGGTTCATCAACGACCCGGAAGGCATTTTCGTCGAGATTCACCATGTAACCTTTCAATTCCTTCTGATGGAAAAGAAGGTTCATGAAGCGGCAAGCATCCTCATTTTCCAAATCAAGATAAGCTTCCCCAGTTTTCTCGGCGTAGCGCAGAAAGTGCTCAAAGAGAATTTGGGAAGCGGCATCCATGCGTAGAGCAGAGGCATCAAAAAGCTTCACAATACGCTCGATCTCACCTTTTTCTCGAAGCGAAACCCAATCCTGAAACTCTTCCCGGGCTTCCACTCGAGCCTCGTTAATCGTCGAAACCAGCCGGAATTCGATCTTGTGAGGAATCTCTTGAGGAGGCCGTTCGTTGACACTCTCAATGCGATCATACCAAGCAGCGACATCACGCTCTTGCTCCCAGTCATGCATCCGACGCTGTACAGCCTCAAGATCGGTCACGGCATCCATGAACTCAGCGTATGGAAGCTTCTTCTTGTAGAGGGCGTAGGCAATGTAGTTCCAGAACTCGAGAATGTCCCCTGGAGGAACTGGCCAAAGCTCAAGTGGCTCGTAGCTCGCAATCTCCCAACGAGGATTTAAACGGACCATATCGTGATCGTGGATCTCTCCTTCAATCACGTAACGGCGGTAACGTTTCTCCACCTTGGTCACAAATTCGGCTTCTTTGTCATCAAGCTCGCGATCGAGTTTTTCCTCAATCAGATCGACAACTGGCGTGTCATCAAATTCGTTGGGCGACTCAGGAAGATCTTCACCTCTGTGAAGGCGCTCCAGCATCGCAGCAAACATCACTGCGCCGGCAATATCTTCGGCTTCAGTAGAACAACCTCCAAACCAACGGTTCCCCTGAAGGCGTAAAGTTGTCCGGTGAATACCGCTCTTGTCCTCGACGCGTCCCTGAATAAACAGGTGATTACCAAAGATCTGGGTGACTGCCCCCTCCTCTTGTAACTCCTCACCACGCTTACGCACTGGCTCAGGGAAACTATTTAAAAAATTGAGGGTGGCCCGGTCCGGGTTCAGTGCTGACATGCTATTCGCCATGATTTGATAAATCGTAGAATAAATAACGACGAACCTCTCGATATCAAGAGGGGCAACGTCGCGGGCTTCATTCTAATACACGTTATTGATTTCGCGCAACGAAAAGCCTCAATGAATTTGTCTTCTCTAACATCCCAGTCCTTAAGATCGGTGAAAGAACTAAATATCACGCCCCGTTCTCTAGGTTTTACGTGTCATGAATACCTTCCCTCGCAAAGTGCTACTTGGGGCTCTCTGGCTACTCCCACTTGGAATTGGGGTTTTTATCGGGAACCAGACTACCGATAAGCAAGCATCGCTTCCTGCTCCCTCTTCCTTAGCAGTGGCTGCCAGTCACCGATCGGCGTCAATCCTAACCAGAAAGAACTCAACAGAAAGGACTTATCGTGGATCAAACACCTTCACGCTACACGGTAGCGCCGAAAAACGCCGAGAACAGGCGTGCTCCCAATTGGCGGATATCCTGAACGTAAGCGATCGGGTCGAGCGCACCCGACAGCTCCTCGCATTTATCGATCAACTCTCCCCCTCCGACTTCGAAAGCGTCATTTCGGGCTTCTCAGAGGCTGGCTGGGTCGACTTCAACCGAGGTGAATTCTCCTTTCTCCTCTCAAGCTGGATGTCCCAAGATCCACTTGTGGCAATCGAATACCTCAAGCAGAACGAGCAAGACGGCTGGTCGCGCAAGGTTGCCATCTCCGCGTGGGCCGCTGAAAACCCCGAAGCGGCCGCCAATGCCATCAAGGGACTCGAGGACGGCGGAAAAGTGAACGACTGGATCGTTGGCCTCATCCAAGGCATGGCCCGCTCTGACCCCCAAGCAGCTCTCCTTGCGGTCCAACAAATGCCCAAGGATGACACACAGAAGACCGCCATTCGCGAGATGCTTCCAGAAGTGGTTTCCAGAGGCACCGAATTCGCGGGAGAATGGATCGAGATGATCGACGACCCGAAACTTCAAAGCGATACCGCCCGACGCCTCGGTGGAGCACTTGCCAAACGTGATCCCGAAGCCGCATCAGACTGGGTCAGCCAGATCAAAACGGTGGATTCCCGCCGCGATGCCTCCGAGGTCGTTTCAGAAATCTATGCCTCTCAAGATCTCGACGCCGCAATGACTTGGACGCAGACCCTCCCACAAGATACCTTAACGGAGGCAGCAGAAGGAGTGGCGAAGTATTTGGCACGACGTGATCCCACAGAAGCCGCACGCTGGCTCCAACAACTCGGAAACGATCCCGATCTCGATGGCGCACGCATCCAATTCATCCGTGAATCGATGAATGACTCCCCGGAAGTAACTCTAGAAAACATCCACACGCTTTCCCGACCCGCCGACCAAGATAAGTATTATCGACACGTCTTAGGCACTTGGAAAAAGAGCAACCAAGAAGCCGCCATTTCCTGGGCACAGGAAAACTCAGAATCGATCTCAGAGAAAGTCTACAATTCGATCGTGCCGAAGAAACAGCGCGACATGTAGTGAATTTAGTGAGTGAGCAGACTGCTCACAAGGTTCTAACAACCTCATCCACCGCCACCATCACCACTTTTTTCACCGCCACCGCCACCGCAGCAGCCACCACCCTCGCTTTGGGCAAAATCTTCGGCAGTAGGAACCCGACCGAGTTCCAAAGTCATTCCCACGTGCTTGTTCACCGCGCTATTGAGAGTTTCGAGCGTCTGTTGCGCCTCTAAGAACTCGGACGCCACTGGGTTTGCGAGAAGCGATTCACGCGCGGTTTCAAATTCTCCAATTTCACCTTCGGAAAGCTCGAGACCAGAGCTTTGTTTCTGATTCAGTTCTTGTCCGCGCTCGTGCACTGACTGGTAGCTCAAGCGAGCTTCGTCATTACCTAGAAAGGTCTCCACCTTCCCAAGAAGCTCCTGATATTCGGAGTCTTCCACGATGGCAGCACAGAGTTCACGGGTCTTGGCCATTACGGCCGAATCATCTTCAAGCATTTGCATGGACTTCACTTACTCTCGCCCTTCAAACTGCGCAATCGCCGAATCAAGAAAATCGCGAATGCACAAAATATATTTTCTGCTACGTTCCTTATACATGACCAAGCGCCTTGGACTCCTCTCAGCCGGCTGGGCCGCCTCCTTTGCTGCCGCATTCTATCTAGGAAGCTCATTTTCTGGATCTACGGAGGAAGATCTCGCTCAGCAACTGGACCAGGAAAAAACGAGCCGCGTTAGCTCTCGAGCCGATAGTGCCAATGCCTCGAATCCCGGAGAGCGTAAAAATAGCGCTCGTCCATCGTCTACCTCCCGAAATATCGGTTCTGATGTGATCGCTGAAGTCGTTGAATTGGCTAAGCTCACCGATCCTATCGCCCGAGCCCAAGGAATGCTCGCGCTGGTCGAAAACCTTGAGCCGGGAGAATATAAAGATGTTGTCGCCGCCTTTCGCGCCTTGGGAATGACAAGGGAACGTATGGGCGAGTACGCCATCCTGCTCACCGCTTGGGCCAAAGTCGACCCGGTCTCTGCTCTCGACTACGCCAAGGCAAACACCGGCACCTCTTTCGCGCGAGAAACCATTCTTGCGAGTTGGGTAGAGACGCAACCAGAAGCCGCCATCGTCTGGGCCAAGGAAAATTTCGACGACATCAAGAATTATCGCAACGCCAATCCATGGCTCGTCGGCATCATCAAGGGAATGGCCTCACAGGATCTCTCCAGGGCAAGCCAACTCCTCGAAGAACTCCCCTACTCAGAAGGTCGCGGAGAAGCACTCAGGAGTGTTTTGAATGAACTCATCGCCCAAGGACCCGATACCGCGAAAAATTGGATCAATGGACTCAGCGATGAGCAATTGCGTGATGGCGCCGCAGCGAGACTTGCATCGAGATTGGCCAAAGATGACCCCGCCGCTGCACTTTCGTGGGCCGGCTCGGTGAGCGAGGCGTCTCTCCTCAGAGCCTCTTCTGATATCATCGATGGTTGGGCATCCGATTCTCCCAAACTGGCGCAAGCTTGGGTCAACAGTCAGCCCGATGCGATCCAAGCGGCAGCGGGACGCGGCCTCATCAATGCCCTCGCTCCAAGCGAGGCGGCGACATGGCTCACGCAGCACGAAGGAAATCCCGCCTTTGATGACACCATCCAATCCTTTGCTTTCAACGCCATTAAAAGAGAGCCCGAACTCGCCGCAAGTTGGATTATGAAAGTAACCGACACCCGTAAAAAAGAGGGGATTTTCCATCGGGTCCTCAGCACTTGGATGCGCGAAGACACCGCTGGAGCAATGAACTACATCGAAAACAACGATGTCCCAGAAAGCGTCGTGCGTCGTGCGAAACGCCAACTTGAAGAACAAAATCGCTAAGCTATTTAAATCCATGAAAATGTTTTCCTCACTCATCCTCGCCACCCTCGCCTTGACCTCCTGCGATAGCGGCCCGAAGGAAGGTCAAATCAAAGCCGACCAAGAAATCATGCCTAAAAAAAGCGAAACCATCACTCTCGGCGGAGGCTGCTACTGGTGCACCGAAGCCGTTTTCCAACAGCTCGAGGGAGTCGCCTCTGTCACCTCGGGATTCATGGGAGGCCACATTCCCAATCCGACCTACGAACAAGTCTGCAGTAAGACCTCCGGGCATGTCGAAGTGATTCAAGTGGTCTACAATCCTGACGTCGTCTCTACCAAAACCATCTTGAAATGGTTCTGGAAAGCACACGACCCTACCGACGCGGGTGGCCAGGGTGCTGACCGTGGTCCCCAGTATGCCACCGCCATCTTCTATCACTCTGACGAGCAAAAGGAAATCTCCGAGGGTTCCAAAAAAATCGCCCAGGAAGCTTTCGACAAGCCCATCGCAACCGTGATCAGGAAGAAAGAGGAATTCTACAAAGCTCAGGAAGATCACCAAAACTTCTACTTCCAAAATAAGTCGAACCCCTACTGCCGCGCAGTCATCAATCCCAAGCTGGATAAGCTAAACCTTGAAAAATAGGTTCTACTCTCCTTCTGGTCTCGGGCCAGGAATGGCTTCACAGGCTTCCCTCCAGTTGGGGAAGTTCCAGCGATTCGGGAAACCCTTGCATTGATCAGGCTTCACGTCCTGCAGGCGACAATTCGCGCCATCGAGCATGATGCACTCCGTGGTCCCCTCCTTGTCGATGAGCGATAGTCCCAGTCGGTTCGCTCGCAGTCGGGTATAGTCACAAACAAAGTCGTAGACCTCCATCCCGAGGAATTCGGCAATCTGGTTGGTTTCATCATCGGTGATGACGACATCCCCTTCCCACTTGCAGCAGTTTGTACACCGCTGGCACTGATACCAGACATCCGTTTTCTCTGACATTACTCCCCTAGCGCGAGCTGATCGTTCGATGATACCCTTCGACTTTCGCTTGGAACGCCCGCCACTTGGCACCAGGTCGTCCGTTATCTAGGAGGAAATGCGGACAATTCTTGTTCTCGGGAGACTTCCCTTTCCGGGGCCACTTGTAATGTGGCACCACGCGAGATACCGGCAGATTGTAACGATACATGAGCCACGCAGCCAACTTCGCGGTCCGATCAAGCGTCTCAGCCCGGTTGTTCCCGAGATTCTCGCACATCTCAATCCCGATGCTGTAGCGGTTCCCCGGACCATCGTAGTCCGCATGATTCCCTTGCTCATTAGTAGGGAGATGTTGCACGGCCCGATCTTCATCCGTGGTGTAGTGCCAAGAGAGATGTCCGAGAGCACCGCGTTTCAACGCCAGCGCATGCCGATTGGCATCTGCTCCACGACTCCAATTCTGAGTGCTGTGAATCGTGATGTATTTTGGATCCATTGCCTTGCGAGACCGACCACGTGCTCGGTAGGAAAGGTAATTCTTTTTGACTCCCACCTCACGGTAAAGCGATGAAGGACTCTTGCTCGGCTTTGTGACCACCGAAGGAGGAGACGGATAGTTATTCTTCGACAAGGAAGCCGTCGAAGGCCCAGAAAACTGTGAATAAAAGGCGGCCGCTGCAGTCTGCCCGGATCCCTTCGCTGCGAGATTGGGCACTCGCGTAGCCCCATAAGGAACGTAGGCATCCGCGGAACTCACCAAGGGTGGATCTGGAGCACAAGCGGCAAAAATACCCACCGCGATCAGTGCAGCACAGGGAAAAATTAGAGAACGATTTCTCATTAGGCGGAGAAAATAGCATATCTAGGGCACCGAAGAAAGGCCCCAGAATACCTAATTTCACGCCCTATTTCACCAGAAATCCGACAGTTTAGCCTGCTCAGATCATAAAACATCCTTAATGACGTCAAAAGTATCCATCTTCATTGAAGATCTTCAGTCAGGCCAGTCCTCTTCAGTCAAAATCGCTCCTAATTGGAGCCGATCAGGATCAATCGTGAGATGCCGAATGCGAGTTCGATTCCAGGTATAAGTCAGCTCCACACGACCGTCCTTCCGTTGGATCATCGCAGGATAGGAGAACTCGCTATTTTTTGATTGTTCTATCACCGCCGCAGCACGCCACTGCTTGCCATCCTGACTCACTGCCAAATGCAGCGCATGCCGGCCTTTTTTAAGATGACTGTAGAGTAGAAGGTGCCGCCCATCGAACAGCGTGAGCGCCTCGATTCCTGCGTTGTTGTTTGGGAGCCCTGCCGTCTCGAGTGGACTCCAAGAAATTCCCCCATCGCCCGATTCGTTTTGAAAAATGAGACCGTGCTTGGAGCGATAAAGCGCCTGAACTTTTCCACTCGGATGTTTCAATAACGTCGGTTGAATCACCTGACGATCTTGCTCTTTAGGCTCCACTCGATTCCACCGCCCATTATCGAGGATCTCGAAGTGAAATCTCCAATCGCCTCCGACTTCTGTCGACGTCGGGCACAACAGCGACCCATCATTCTGCAATAGCGGCTTGGACCGAACAGGCCCCAGAATCCCCTCAGGCAAACGCCTTGAAAGTTGAAATGAGCGCCCCCGATCAACGCTTTCCATCACCTCCCCCCACCACTCCCGTGGATTTGGGCCCACTTTAAAAAACAACCTTATCGGGGCATCTTCAGACTCTTGAAAAAGCACCGGATTCCAACACGGATATCTGAGTGCCTCATGCTGAACTCCGTCGGCCCACAGTCGCGGCTTCGACCAGCTCAATCCATCGTGATAGCTCGACCAAATCCCAACATCCTTCGCCCCTTCCTCACTTCCTCCAAACCAAGCCGCCACTAAGCCCCGACTGGTCTCCACAATCGTGGAAGCATGACAACTTTTATGCGTCGCCTTGGTGAAAATGAAGCCCTCCTGCACGAGACCAGAAAATCTATTTTTGACATTCACCGGCGCGCGCGCTTCAAGATCAGAAGAATCAAAGGTCACGCAATCCTCATGCCGGATAAAATAGATTTTCCCATTTTCCGACCCCACCAAAAGATCAGGTTTCCCATTCCCATCGAAATCACAAACTGCCGGACTACTCGTGTGTCCCGCCACGTTGCGCTTCGCCAAGTTCCCTATTTTTTTCAAGACTACCTTGCCTTCTCCGGCATCACGACAATTCCGCCACCACGTTGCGTTTTCTGAGTTCATCAGAATATCGAGCCGGCCGTCTCCATCCCAATCAACCACAGCGAGCTTCACCCGTCCTGACGCTCCTCCACTCCGTTGATTCAGTCGAATCGGGCGCAAATTTTCATCAAGAAAGACGCGCGTCTCCTCCCACTTTCGGCTCTGACAAGTAAGATATCCTTCCTGATCCAGAATCACCAAATCCAGCAGACCATCATCATCAAAGTCTGTCGCGATCGGCGTGGTCCGCCACTGCGTCTGCAAATTCTCAGCAAGCCCTTGCCACCAATAAAAAGACGGAGGCGCCTCCCGCGACCAAAATGGCAAAGCACCTTCACTTAAGCCACCCTCTTTCGTCCGACGCAAGAGTTGCAGCTTGGACCAAATCGAATTCACTAAAATATCATCCCGACCATCGTCGTCCCAGTCAGCGATCGCCAGAGTGGTGTAACCCCACTTCGCCTCAGCCGGCCCTTGGATCGAGCCATTCTCACCCGCCATGATCCGAAACTCCCCACCATCAACCTCCAGCAACTTTGGAGCGGCCCACTTCGTGCCTTTGCCATCCACATTTTCGAAGAAGCCGATATTTCCAGCCGTGTTCCCGGACAGAATATCCTCATCGCCATCGCCGTCCCAATCGTGTGCGAAAGGCGTCGCCAGCGCTCCAAATTTCAACTCATCCGCTTCCTGCTGAAAATAAACCGGCTGGAGAAATTGAGGGACTTCCGTTCCCTCAACTGACACGTTTTCCATAAAAGCAACCCGTCCATCTTCGTCACCTACGATGAGATCCAAATCGCCATCGCGATCCCAATCAAAGGCCGTCGGCGTAATCATCTGAACGTGCATCGCGAGACGTTCACCTTTCCCATCGAGCAGACGAACACCCGCCGAATATTTCGGTTCACCACGCGTTCCGATATTTTCAAAATAGGTGAAACCATCGAGGAACTCACCACAGAGAAGATCGAGATCACCATCGTCATCGAAGTCGCCAAAATTCGGACTCGGCCAGCCATAGACATCGACCGGAGCTCCCCCTGCTTCCACCTTCACGGGATGATCCGAGTAGGTCCCATTCTCATTCTCAATGAGGTAGACCCAGCCATGAAGATCTCCATTCCGCCACCGCCCCTGCGCGTCATAAGCGTGATCCCATTCGTAGTCGGACCAATCTCCCAGCCCGACGATCAAGTCCTGATCCCCGTCCCCCTCCCAATCGAGATAGCGCCACATGTGCGCCCGCGTCGCCCCCCGGCTCTCGTGGAAATTGCGCTCGGGATAGATCTTTTCTCGCTGCGTAAAACCTTTCTTCAAAAAATCGAGATATTCGTAGTTCTCACGAAGCACTCTCGGTGCTCCATCGACATAGCTCACCTGGACGTTGTGCCCGGTCTTCCCAAGATGCACTCCTGCTCGAAACACCGGCATCTTCACCTTCGCATCTTGAGTGGTATTCTCGAAATAATAGAATCCATTGGTCGGCTTATCGGGACACGACACCACCAAATCAAAATCACCGTCCCCATCGTAGTCCATCGGCATTGGCCAAGCCCACAACCCCACTCCCAGATCGACGATGAGTCCTTCCTGGTTGTATTTCAAAGGCTGAAGTCCCCACTCCGCAGCGTGGCTTAACAAGGACAGTCCAAAGCAGGTAAAAAGGATTCGTTTCATCTAAAAAAAGCAGTCGAAAGCTGATTCACCTACGATGGCGGCAGCATGTATTTGTCGACTCATTAAAAATACGCCGCCCTGAATATGCTCTCCAATGACGGAATACTCTAGAAAAGATAAGTCTCAATCTCTTGCTACCCAGCTTGCGTCGGGACTCCGAGATGCTATAAATCTTCCCGATGAGCGGCGGTTCTCCTAAGGACCTTTGGCGTGGGTTGAGCTTACCCACGTGGGAAGGACTGTGCCCACGAATCAAGAAATCCGGCGAGTTGCCCCTTGTGTTGGGGACCTGCGACCCGGCAAGTCAGGGATACCTCATCGCCTCTTTGTTGGGCAGTAAACCCAAAGGTCGGATCTGGATTCTTTGTCCCCACGCACGCCGACGCGACCAACTTGCGGATGAATTCTCCTTCTGGAAAAGCCCTGCCCTCAGCCTTGCCGATCCCACCGTGGTGGTGGAAAATGAGATCGTCGATCCCGACCGTGAAGCCGAGCGCACTTCAACTTTTCATCGCATCGCCGCATCTCCTCTCGCGCCGGTTCTACTTTCTCGGGCATCTTGGCAAGCCCCAGCTCCCATTCGCGATGATTTGGCGAAAAGTGAGCTCACTTTGGAGGTGGGTCAGGAAATTTCTCCCGAAGAGCTGGTCGCTTGGCTTGAAGAACGAGACTTCGAAGAAGAGCCACAAATTTTCCAGCGCCTCCAATTCGCAAAACGAGGCGGCATTCTCGACTTTTATCCTCCCCAAAAGACGCGTCCTCTTCGGATCGAGTTCTTTGGCGATGAAATCGAATCCATCCGCGAATTCAGTGTCGAAACCCAGACCACCACACGAAAACTCGAGCGTGTTGACGTGGGCTCGAAGGCTCCCATCTTGGATGAGCCACTTTCATCCTGGGCTCAACCCAATGACCTCATCATCTCTGTCGACGAGGACGATAACGCGGTCGCGCACGTCTTGGTCACGGAGGCGCCAGACGACACCTGGAACGCCGACCTCTTTCCCTCACCCGCAGCGGGCTTTGAGGCGGGAGATTTCGTCCTCGCAGATTCAAGCCGGAACCTTTTCCTCTCACAACTTAACGACTGGAAAAGCGACCAGTGGACCATCGGACTGATCGCTCCCAGTAAGGCCGAGCAACATCGCTTCTTAGAAGTCATCGACCGGAAAAAAAGTGAATTCGTCTGTATCGAAGGCCGTCTTGCGAAAGGCTTCGTCGCTCCTCATCTCAAGCTCGTTCTTCTCTCAACTCTTGAGATCTTTGGGCGACAGCACCTCCCCGGCGCGCGCCAAAAAGAAAAGCTAGCCCAGCAACGCAACTCGGCCGCTCTTGCTGGAGTCCATGAACTCGACGAAGGCACTCTTGTCGTCCACGCCGACTATGGCATCGGCGAATTCATCGGCCTCATCGATGGAGAAGGCGGCCGCGAAGAACTCGGAATCGAGTATCACAATGGCGCAACGCTGCATGTCCCAATCGACCAAAGCCACCTCGTCTCTCGTTACGTCGGCATCGGCGGAGGAACACCGAAGCTCAACAAACTCGGGGACAAGAGGTGGAAAAAGGCGCGCAAAGTAGCAGAGGCTGCCGTGCTCGACTACGCCGCTCAACTCCTCCGCCTTCAGGCGGAACGGGACTCAAAAACGGGACGCGCCCACCCAGCCGATGGCCAATGGATGCAGGAGTTCGAAAGCGCCTTCCCCTACATCGAAACACCTGATCAAGACAAAGCGATCCAAGCCGCAAAGATCGACATGGAATCTTCTCGCCCGATGGATCGCTTAATCTGTGGCGATGTTGGCTTTGGCAAAACCGAAGTCGCCATCCGGGCCGCCTTCAAAGCCGTCACCGGGGGTTCACAGGTTGCTATCTTAGTGCCGACTACCGTTCTGGCAGAGCAGCACGCCCGCACCTTCCGCGAGCGTATGAGCGACTACCCGGTCCGCATCGACGTAATGAGTCGACTCCAATCACCAGCCGAGATTCGCGAGACCCTGGAAGGACTGGAAAATGGAAAAGTCGACATTGTCATCGGCACGCACCGACTGCTCTCAAGCGGCATCACCTACAAAAAAATCGGCCTGCTCGTGGTCGATGAAGAGCAGCGCTTCGGCGTCCGTCACAAGGAACTGCTCAAAGAACGCTTCCGCCTCATCGACGTCCTCACTCTTTCGGCGACCCCCATTCCCCGCACGCTTTATCTTTCCCTAATGGGCGCGCGCGACATGTCCACCATCGACACTCCTCCACCCAATCGCCTCCCCGTACAAACCTCGATCGTTGCCTACGACGAGCGCCTGATTCGAAATGCCATCCGCCGAGAGCTCACGCGCGGCGGTCAGGTCTTTTTCCTCCACAACCGTGTCGGCACAATCGAGTATATGAAGGAAAAGATCGAGGACCTCGTCCCCGAAGCCAGGGTTGTCATTGGCCACGGCCAGATGGACAAAGAGAACCTCGAACAAGTGATGCACACCTTTGTCGCGGGTAATGCCGATGTTCTCCTCGCGACCACGATTATCGAAAGCGGCATCGACATCCCGAATGCCAACACCATTCTCATCGACCGGGCCGACCGCTTCGGCCTCGCCGACCTCTATCAGCTTCGCGGTCGAGTAGGCCGAGCAGGTCGGCGCGCCTATGCCCTTCTCCTTTTGCCCAGCGATCTTATCGCTGGCGGAGATGCTAAAAAACGGCTCAGCGCGATCAAGCAATACACCGAGCTTGGTTCGGGCTTCAAAATCGCGATGCGCGACCTCGAAATCCGTGGCGCGGGAAGCCTCCTCGGCACGAAACAATCCGGACACATCACCGCGGTGGGCTTCGAACTCTATTGCCAGCTCCTCCATCAATCGATTGATCAGCTTCAGGGGAAAACGAAGAATTTGCGGGCCGATGCAGTGGTCAAAATCGATTTCCTCGAATTTTCCGAAACAGCTCACCTTGAGAAAGGAACCAGACTCCCCGCCTTTTTCCCGAGAACCTACGGGCCCGACCCCGAAATGCGTGTAGCGGCCTATCGCCAACTCGCTTCTACTCAGACCGAAAAAGAGCTCGATCAGCTCGCCAAAGACTGGCGCGACCGCTTTGGCCGCTCCCCCGCACCGGTTCAGGCGATTTTAGAGGTCAATCGCATCCGCATCGTCGCTTCCTCCAAGGGCGTGCAATCGGTCGAAATCAAAAATGACCGTCTCATGTTGATTCGGAATGGGGACTATTTACTCCCCGCAGACGGCAAGTTTCCCCGCTTGAGTTCCGCTAAATTGACGGCTAAGCTCAACGAAGCTGTTCACCTCATAAAAACTCTCTAACTCAAAAAAATGCGATTTATAGCAACCCTTTCTCTCGTCGCGGCAGCAGTCACGGGCTTCTCCTCCGCTACCACCAAGGTCAATGGCATTGCCGCCACTGCCAATGGCGAACTCGTCACGATGAATGAGGTCATGATCAAACTGGCTCCCATGCAATCCGTCCTCATGGCAGAATCCCCTCGGCGTGGACCCGCTTACGAGCAAACCCTCGGTAAGCTTCGAAATCAGATCCTCGACGAACTCATCGACCGAGCCATCATTTTTTCCGAATACAAGGATCGTATCAAAGCGATTCCTGACCATGTTGTAGAGGAGGAGATTGAGAAAATCATCCGCAACGTTTACACCGGAAACCGCAAGGAATTCCGCGATTACCTAAAGGCGGCTACTCTCACCTACGAGCAGTATAAAGAGCAGCAACGGAAAGAGATCCTCGTGAGCGTCATCAAAGGCCAGCAGTTTGGAGATCCCGCTCCACCAACGAATACCGAACTCCGTTCCGAATATAGCGACTGGGCCATTGCGAATCGAGACCGCACAAAAGATGTCGGCACCTATCGTAAAATCTACATTTCTAAGGGCGATCCTAACGACATCAGCGTAACTCCAGAGAATCAACTCGCCTTGGCTGAAGGCCTCGTCGAGAAGCTCAAGGCTGGGTCAGATTTCTCTGCTACCGCGAAGGAATATTCGAAGGATTCGAAAAGTGAAGAAGGTGGCCTTTGGGAGAATGTCCCTCGGACCGACTTGAACCGAGAGTTTGGGTTTCTTGTTTTTGAAACCAAGGGAAGCGAAGTGATGGGACCTTTCGAAGACCAACGCGGCTTCACTATTTTCGAGGTCATCAACCGGAAACTGGGTCCTGCGGAGTCTTTCAGTGAGGCAATGAACAAGATGAAAATCCGTGTCAATAACAAGAAGAAGAATGCAAAATTCAAAGCATGGATGAAGAAGCTTCGCGACCGTGTTCCGGTAAAAAAATTCATCAAATAGATTCATGCAAACAGCCGTCTATGCCGGGAGCTTCGACCCACCAACGAACGGTCATCTCTGGATGATCAGGAAAGGACTGGAGCTTTTCGACAGGCTGGTTGTCGCGATCGGCAGTAATCCAGGGAAAAACTATACCTTTTCCACCGATGAACGGCTGGAACTCCTTCGTCAGTCCATCCCGTCCTGCGAGCGACTGACCATCACAAAATTCGATAACCGTTACCTCGTCGATTATGCCAATGAGGTCGATGCACAGTTTATCCTGCGAGGGATCCGATCTCCTCAGGATTACGAATACGAGCGGATGATGCGCCATATCAATGCCGATATGGCTCCGGAGATTCAGACCATCTTTCTCATGCCCCCTAGGGATATTGCAGAGCTTTCATCAAGCATGATTAAAGGACTCACCGGCCCCGATGGATGGAAAAAGACAGTGAGACGCTATGTCCCCCCGCCGGTCTTTACGGCCCTGGAAAAACGCAATATTCACACCCAATGAGCACTCTCCTCATCGCTACTGGAGCTTTTGTGCTCTACCTCGTGGCTTACCATACTTACGGCAAGTGGCTCGCTCGCAAGCTCTTCAAACTAGACCCCGCCGCCGTCGTTCCATCCATTGAACTTGAAGACGGTGTCGACTTCGTCCCGAGCGAGCGAAAGATCATCTTCGGGCACCACTTCACCTCCATCGCCGGCACAGGACCCATCGTTGGCCCCGCGCTCGCTGTCATCTGGGGCTGGGTTCCGGCCCTCATCTGGGTTGTTTTCGGCTCCATCCTCATTGGTGCCGTTCACGACATGGGCGCACTTGTTATCTCTCTCCGTAACAAAGGACAAACCATCGGAGACATTGCCGGTCGAGTCATCACCAAGCGGACGCGGGTTCTTTTCCTCACCATCCTCTTCCTCGCGCTCACCATCGTGCTCGCGATCTTCGGCCTCGTGATCGCGGCCGTCTTTAAGCAGTATCCCCAGTCCATCTTCCCCTGTCTCGTTCAGATCCCTCTCGCGGTACTGATCGGTCTGACGCTGCATCGTAAGGGCTCAAATATTTTGATCCCCTCACTCGTCGCACTCACTCTCATGATGCTCTCGGTGGCCTTCGGAAACGTCGGCCTCCTTGCTGAGTTCAACACCTACATGGCTGGGATCTCGATCCTGAATTGGTGCGCCATTCTTCTGGTCTACTGCTTCTTCGCCTCGGTCCTACCCGTATGGACGCTCTTGCAGCCACGTGATTATATCAACAGCCTGCAGCTCCTCTTCGCTCTGGGCCTCGTGGTCATCGGCCTGATCGTCGCTGCCGTGATCGGCGGAGCAGCGCCCTCGCCTGAGGATCCACGCGTCGCTCTGGAGATCGTCGCTCCCGCCTTCGTCGCCTCACCCAAAGGAGCACCCTCAATGTTTCCATTTCTTTTCATCACCATTGCTTGCGGAGCGATATCGGGCTTTCACTGCCTAGTTTCCTCTGGAACTTCTTCCAAACAGCTGAAGTGTGAGACCGATGCGCAATTCATCGGCTACGGCGCGATGCTCACCGAAGGCTTCCTGGCGGTGCTTGTTATTTTGGCCTGCGTCGCGGGACTGGGACTGGGCACGAACTCCGCTGATGGCATCCTTTTTGGAGAGGAAGCTTTTCAATCCCGCTACTCGTCTTGGTCAGACGCTAAAGGACTCGTGCAAAAAATTGGAGCCTTTGTTGAAGGCAGTGCGAACTTCCTCAAAGCGCTCGGTATCCCTGCCGCTTTCGCCGTCGCGCTGATGGGCGTCTTCGTCGCTTCCTTTGCCGCCACCACTCTCGATACAGCCTGCCGCCTCCAGCGCTACGTAGTGCAAGAACTCGCTGGCACCTTGGCCAATCGCGAGAATACCGGTGCTTGGAATCCACTCAAATGGCTCACCAATCGCTATGCCGCGACCCTTTTTGCGATCACGGTGGCCTACTTCATCGCGCAGCTCCCTGGAGCTGATGGCACCCCTGGAAAAGGCGGCACCATCCTCTGGCCTCTCTTCGGCGCTATCAATCAGCTTCTCGCAGGACTCTCCTTCCTTGTCATCACCTTCTGGCTGCGCAGACGTGGTCTCCCGATCATCATCACCCTCATTCCTGCAATCCTCATGCTGGCCCTTCCTGCGATCGCGATGTCGCTCAATCTCCGCAGCTACGCTGGTGAGAATAACTGGCTCCTTTTCGGAATCGGCTTCGCCACCCTGCTACTGGAAATCTGGATGATCGTGGAGGCCACCGCCGTTTGGAAGAAAATCAAAGGAGTGATCGAAGCTGAAGCTCAAGGTCCAGCAGCCGACACCGAGGCGGGAAGGTCCTGTTAAATAAAACATCTCCGCCATTTTCTGTTCCTAGCTCTTGTCTCGGTTTCAGCCATGGCACAAGAAATCCCACCAGTCGCCCCCTGTCGCGGCTGCGCTCTTAATCAAGTTGACGCGTGGTCAAAAGCCACTGGAACCGCCCTGAGCTTGCAGAAGCAAGAGCGGCTCTCACCCACTAGTTCCTCCGAACTAGATGTTCGCTGGCTCGTAATGCGGATCATCATCGGCCACCTCCACGGTCACCAACTCATCCGCACTGTTAATCATCTTCGCACAAGCATGGCTAAGATGACGCAGGCGAATTCTCTTACCCGCGGTCTTATAACGTTCGGTGATAGCATTGAGCGCCTCAAGGCTTGAGAAGTCGGCCACGCGGGCTTCCTTAAAATCAATAATGACTTCATCCGGGTCGGCGGCAGGATTCAGACGTTCTCCAAATTCACGAACAGACCCAAAGTAGAGGACGCCCTGGAGATTGTAGATTCGAACTCCCTCCTGGCTGTCATCGCGACGTAGGCGGACATGCTTTGCGCTTTCCCAAGCGAAGACCAATGCCGAGAGAATCACTCCGGTCAGAACGGCTAGAGCGAGATTGTGCATGAATACCGTAATTAGAGTAACAGCCACGATCACAAAAATTTCAGAAAGTGGAACTCGCCCGAAGGTCTTCAATGTCGACCACTCAAAGGTTCCGATCACCACCATGAACATCACTCCAACTAAAGCGGCAACGGGGATATTAACGATAAGTGGACCACCAATCAGAATGAAAACGGCCAAAGTTAGCGCTGCGACAATACCAGACCAACGGCCGCGACCACCGGACTTAATATTAATCAAAGACTGCCCGATCATGGCGCAACCACCCATGCCACCGAAGAGGCCCGAGAGGAAATTTGCGGCACCTTGTGCGAGAGATTCACGATTTCCGGAGCCACGAGTCTCGGTCAAATCATCGATCAGCTGAAGAGTCATGAGCGACTCAATGATTCCCACCATTGCCGCGGAAAAGGCCGTTCCAATGATCAAGAGAGCCACCCCTTCCCTTTTCCACGGAATATCAGTGGGTAAAGAGAGTTCAGGCAAGCTGGCTGAGAGTTCGCGAGAGCCCCAACCTTCGAAAAGGACATCAGAGATTGTTTTTGTATCGATCAGGCCGGAATAACTGATCCCGCCCACCACTAGAATCGCGACCAAAATCGAAGGTACTGCATTGGTGAGCTTCGGAAGAAAATGGATGATCGTCATCGTGATCAATGCCAATCCACCCATTTTTATCATATCGTTGGTGCCCATCCAAGTCATCACTTTCTGGCCATTCTCAAGAACTGCGACGCCACCCTCCATCAAGGGCTCTTTAAAGAAACCGAACTGACCAATCAAAATAACGATCGCGAGACCATTTACGAATCCCATCATCACCGGATGGGGGACCAAGCGGATGAAACGTCCTAGACGAGCCAAGCCAAAGAGAATCTGAATAATTCCGGCAATCATAATGACTGCGAAGAGATACTGAATCCCCAGATCAGTGACTCCTATTTCTTTACCATGCTCGTTTCCAACCCGGACAACAATTGCGACTACGATTGCAATCGCACCTGTCGATCCGGAAATCATCCCGGGGCGGCCACCAAAGGCGGAGGTAATCAAGCCCATGAAGACAGCGGCCCAGAGACCGACCAGTGGCCCAACTCCGGCAATAAAGGAAAACGCGATCGCCTCAGGAACCAAGGCCAGCGCCACTGTGAGTCCGGAAAGAGTGTCATCCTTCCAATTACCGTTCTGCTTTTTAAATAAATTGAAGATCATCGTTTTATGAGGAGCTGAAAAAATCCAGCTGTCTTACAAACCGGAGAGGTGCGGCCTTAGGCAGCTGATCGGACTTTTTGCAAGAGATACCTGAAGCCACTGCAACCCTTACGGTTTAGAATTCTTGAGATCTGAAGCTCTCTCGATATCCTCCAGCCAATCAATGCATCATAAAGAAGCTCATCGCATCAATCGCTCCGGCTGGCTCCGTGCTGCGGTTCTCGGGGCAAACGATGGCATCGTCTCAACCGCCAGTCTCATCGTCGGGGTGGCCGCGGCTGAGGCGAGTCGAGAAAATATCGTCCTCGCCGGAGTCGCTGGACTCACGGCCGGTGCCCTGTCGATGGCAGCAGGAGAATACGTTTCGGTCAAATCGCAATCCGACACCGAAGAAGCAGACCTCGCAATGGAGGCTCGCGAATTAAAAAACCATCCCGCTGAAGAACTCGCCGAGCTCACCCAAATTTACCAAGACCGCGGTCTAAACGAAACACTAGCACAAGAAGTGGCCCGCCAAATGACCGAACACAATGCTCTGGAAGCGCACGCCCGTGATGAAATCGGAATCTCCACTGCACTCAGCGCCCAGCCCCTCCAAGCCGCCTTCGCATCCGCCGGCATGTTCGCGTTTGGTGCTGCCATTCCAGTCCTTATTTCGGTCTTCGCCCCTCTCTCTACCCTTCTCTGGCTCATCCCGATCGTAGCCATCGTGCTTCTCGGCCTCCTCGGAGGAGCAGCCGCCAAAGCCGGAGGCGCCTCCGTCATTCGAGGCGCGACCCGAGTGTGCCTCTGGGGCACGCTCGCGATGGTCGTCACGGCCGCCGTCGGAAGTCTATTTGGCGTGGACCTCTAAATCTCCAGGCTCCGGTTCATTTCTCAGCGCCAATTTCGATGACGCGATGGAATGGAATATCCCAGCAACCAATATGGGAATTAACAGGCCCATGATGACCCACGGGAATTCAGGCACGTGGCTGTATCCCTCCTACATGGGGCTATACTCTCTAAAAAATTCAGATAGGACCATCCACAGCTGAAAGGAGAGCACCGTAATTGCCACCTTGCTGATAAGACCTGCCGCTGAAACTCTCTCAAATCCCAGCCAAGGAAGAAGCACCGAAAGACCCTTTGCATAAAAAATGATCATCACCAGTAGCAGCCCCAAATTAACAAGCGAGTCCATCAATTCACCAGAGTAGAGCTCCAAAAGCGCCCTCCCAATTGCGGACCATCCGAAAACCGCAAGCATCCCAACCAACCATTTGAGCGAAGAAAGATTCAATGATCGGATCAGCTGAACCCCACACCAGAACGATCAGCCCAGGACTTCCAACCAGCTATCTACGGGCCAACCCAGAGAAAAGGCCACCGGAACCATGAAGCTTAGAAACCACACTCCCAGACTAGTCGCGAGAATGCCAAGCAACTTCCGTAAAACAACGGGACTCATCTTCGCATTCATATCTCCACAAGTTAGCGCTCAAGCAGAACCTCATCGCCGAGCACGACCATCTCGACAGAACCTTTGAGTGTCTTGTTTAGGAATGGCGTGTTGGAGCTCTTGGATTTCATGAACTCTTTCGTGAAGGTCGTTTCTCCATTGGGATCAAAGACGATCAGGTCGACGATTTTTCCTTCGGCGACTTCCGCAACTTCGAGCTCCATCATGCGACGTGGCTCGGCAGAGTAGCGTTTAACGATGAGATCCCAGCCGAATTCCCCTTTATCAATAAAGCGGTCGAAGAGTGACACCAAGGCGGTATCGAGTCCGCTGATCCCATTGGGCGCATCTTCGAAGGCTCGTGATTTTTCAAACTCGGTGTGCGGAGCATGGTCGGTCGCGATAATTCTAAACGCACCATTTTTGAGCCCCTCAAGAAGTGCGACATTGGCCTCGGCTGTCCGCAGCGGAGGATTCATTTTGTAGTGCGTATCGTAGTCGCCGATGTCCTCATCGGTGAACATGAGGTGATGTGGAGAAACTTCGCCAGAGACCTTTGCACCGCGCTCATCGCGCCACCATTTGATCTGCTCCATGCCGATCGCGGTGCTCACGTGTTGAATGTGTAAAGTCGCACCAGTGGCGTGCGCGAGCGCGAGATCACGGGACATGGAAATCTCCTCAGCCAAGGCAGGGGTTCCTTCGATACCGAGGCGATAGCTCACGGCGCCTTCGTTGAGTGCACGAGGTCCAGCGAGTTGTGGCTCTTCGCAATGGCTCGCGAAAAACATGCCAAACTCGCTACCGTATTCCATGGCGCGTTTTAACAAAGCGGCATCAGGCACAGCATCGCCATCGTCAGTGAGCATGAGCACGCCTGCTTTTTTCATCCCATCGATCCCCGCCATTTCATGACCTTTGCGACCTACTGTAATGCAGCCCGAAGTGAGCACGGGAATGCGACACTCTTTCGCCGCGTCGAGAACACGTTTCACCACCGTCGCCGAATCAATCGAGGGAGAAGTGTTCGGCATCATAACGACGCCGGTGATACCACCATTGATTGCCGCTTCGCTGCCATCGAGAATCGTTTCTTTATGTTCCCCACCGGGCTCACGAAAATGAACGTGGGCGTCGAACATCCCCGGCATCACAATTTTTCCGGAAACGTCGACCACGCGCGCGCCTTCGGGCTCAGCAAGGTCCGCTCCGACGGCTTTGATTCTGCCATTTTCGATCCAGACGTCGGCACGCGCGGGAGCGGTATTTTCACTGGCGACTTCACCACCTTTGAGAAAGAGATTCATGATGTTTGAGGCTTGAGTCCGTAGAGGACGGACATGCGAGCGGCAATGCCGTTCTCGACTTGTTGGGAAATGAGGCAGCGGTCGTAGTCGAGCACCGCATCGCAGAGTTCGACCCCGCGGTTGATCGGCCCGGGATGCATGATATAAGTCCCCTGGCCCGCAAGCTGCCGGAGGCGTTCATCGGTGATGCCATAGAGATTATGATACTCGCGATCGCTCGGGAAGAAGGGCGCGGCCATGCGCTCTTTTTGAATCCGAAGAAGATAAACTGCGTCCGGACCAAATTCGCGAATCGCTTGATCGTAGTTCGTAAAGCGCGGGATCTCAGGCGAGGCGGTTTTCGGAACGAGACTCCCCGGTCCGAGGAAGGCAACTTTCACGCCGAGTTTTCTCAAAATAGTGCTCGTGGATCGTGCGACCCGACTATGGAGAATATCACCGGTGATGAGGACACGCTTTCCCTCCATCTCTGGAAATTTTTCACGAAGGGTAAAGGCATCGAGTAAGGCTTGGGTTGGATGCGCATGAGCACCGTCACCGGCATTGATCACCGACGCTCCGGTCTGTCGTGCGATCGCCGCGGGTTGCCCGGAAAGGCCATGCCGCACCACGATGTAATCCGCCCGCATTGCCTGGAGAGTATCGATGGTGTCACGAACGGACTCCCCTTTCGTGACTGAAGAAGAAGGAACATCGAACGTTGTGACATCGGCCGAGAGACGCTTCGCTGCCACCTCAAAAGAAGAGAGCGTCCGGGTGGAGGGCTCGTAGAAAAGCATGAGGACCGTCTTTCCCTTCAGCGCAGGGACCTTTTTCACCGAGCGGGTGAAGAGGTCTTTAAAGGGCTCCGCTTGATCGAGGAGCTGAATGATTTCCTCACGGTCGAGCGAGACAATATCGAGGAAATCTTTACGGGCCATTTGCTTGCTTATTTCTGTGTAAGTTCGACCACGTCCTCACCATCGGTTTTCATTAAACCGACCCGGACGTGGTCAAGTCGGTCGGTCTCAAGAGTCACACCAACATAGCGTGGCTCGATAGGAAGTTCTCGGTGGCCACGGTCGATGAGGACCGCGAGTTCGACAGCCGCCGGGCGGCCGTAGTCGAAAATAGCATCGAGCGCCGCTCGGATAGTGCGCCCGGTGAAGATCACGTCATCGACAAGAATCACGCGTGATCCATCGATCGGAAAATCGATCTCGCTGCCCTGGAGTAGCGGGTTTTCATGCAGGTGCTCGAAGTCATCGCGGTAGAGCGAAATATCAAGAACGCCGAGGCGAACATTCGCGCCTTTTTCCTTCAGAAGCGCAGCGACCCGTTCGGAGACTTCGTCACCACGACTGCGGATTCCCACCAAATCAATGGTGTCAGTGCCAGCGTCAAGAAATAGCTGATCCGCAAGACGGCTGAGGGCCGTCGAGATCGCCGATTGGTCTAGGGCAATACTCATTCGCTTCGGTAGTCATAGCCTGTTTCGATTAGCTCAAAAATGCAAGCGCCCAATATCGGCACGGCGCTGTGCGCCATCAAAGGTGACCTTTGCTGCTTCAGCGTGAGCCTTTTCTACTGCTTCTTCGCGAGTGGCCCCACCGGCGACGACAGCAAGAACACGCCCGCCATTGGTTGCCCAGGAATCACCGACCTTTTTGGTCCCTGCGTGATAGAGACGCGCATCCGAGACCTCATCAAGACCGCTTAGGACATCCCCGGAGCGCGAGGATTCCGGATAGCCCGCCGAAGCAAGAATGCAGCAGACACTCCAGCCTTCATCGAAGCTGATGAGGTCGGGTTGGAGATTCCCCTTCGCTCCTTCGAGACAGAAAGTGGCTAGATCACCTGAAAGCAGAGGCATCACAGCCTGGCACTCCGGATCACCGAAGCGGCAGTTGTATTCGATGATCTTCGGTCCCTCAGCCGTGAGCATGAGACCAAAGTAGAGGAAGCCTCTGTAGTTGAGTCCGTCTTTTTCCAAGCCCGCGACGGTGGGAGCAACGATCTCGTCTTCGATTCGTTTCATCAACTCAGGATCTGCCAACTGACGGCTCGCAACAGCACCCATCCCTCCGGTGTTCGGGCCTTCGTCCCCTTCCCCGATCCGCTTGTAGTCACGGGCAGGAGTTAAAATGAAGTAATCGGGCCCACTGACTGCAGCAAAGATAGAAATTTCAGGCCCCACGAGGCATTCCTCTACCAAAAGTCGACCTGCACCAAAACGACGTTCCTCCATCACTTCCTTAAGAAATTCTTCGGCGGACGCTTCATCAAGGCAAACCGCCACTCCTTTTCCTGCGGCAAGTCCATCGAATTTCAGAACCGTGGGATACTTCCCATCGATCGCCGCGCGAGCTTCATCGGCAGTCGCACAACCTGCCGCAGCTCCAGTTGGGATCTCATGACGCTGCATGAATTCTTTAGCGAACTCCTTGGAAGCTTCCATTTGCGCAGCAGCAAAGGGAGGTCCCCAGCAGGGAATCCCGATCTCAGCGCAACGGTTTGCCAATCCTTCACCCGTCACAAGATAGCTTTCCTCGCCAGCGATACAGAGATCGATAGCATGGGCAGTCATCCACGCGATCAGAGTATCCAAATCATGGGCATCAACCTTTCCCGCTCCCTCGATCTCATGAATCGCTTCACTTCCAGGGAAACAAGAAACCTCAGGGGAACCCGGAGACTCCTTAAGAGAACGAATCAGCGCATGTTCACGACCACCTTTTCCAACGACACAAATCTTCACGAGCGGGAGATAACGAATGACCCCGTGCTTGGCAAAAGCGAAAGCTCTCTAAATCCACAACTCACCACCTGAAAATTAGCCACTTGTCAGCTTATTTCGGAAAATCGCACCTCTCTCCTGAAGCGCTGCTGCCTACGAGTTGACCATCACGGCGGAGGAAGCCCCACCTCTATGAGTTTCCTCCAAGAGATCCGCCACACCGCACTTCCACCGTGCTAAAAACCCTCAATGCGCACGTAAAACGGGGAAGCCTCCGTAAAGAAGGGAGCTCCTACAAATTCAGTAACCCTCTTCCTTCGCGAGTGGCTCATTCAATATCAGTGATCTCGCTAAAAAAACTCATTCCCCTCTCGTAAAAGATGGGCCACATTTCGGTCGTGCGTATTATTGGTTTCATCGTCCTCGGCCTCAGCTTCCTGCTGACCTCTTGTCGTCGCCAATCCAATATCGAGGAGGCCAATGACGCAGGCATCCTCATCATCGGAAATAGCAACGAACCAAAAGGCCTCGACCCTCATCTCGTCTCAGGCGTCCTCGAATCCAATATCATCCGCGCCCTCTTTGAAGGACTCTGCGTTGAGGATCCAGCCATCGACGGCAAGGCACTCCCGGGCGTTGCTATGAAATGGACGCCCAACAAGGAGTTCACCGAATGGACCTTCGACCTCAACCCCGACGCAAAGTGGTCCGACGGCAAAGACGTCACAGCTCACGATTTCGTTTTCTCTTACAAGCGCATGCTTTCTCCCGACCCCAACTGGCCGGCTCAATACAGCGAAATGCTCTACTTCCTCAAAAACGCACAGGAATATAACAAGGGCAAAATTACCGACTTCGCCCAAGTCGGCGCTAAAGCAGTGGATAAACACACCCTCCTTCTCACCCTCCGGGGCCCCATCCCCTACCTCCCGGAGCTCACCAAACATTACACCTGGTATCCTGTCCCCGAGCACATCGTTCTGAAGCACGGTAAAATCAATACCGCCTTTTCCTCCCAGTGGACCCGCCCCGGCAATCTTGTTTCTAATGGCCCCTTCCAACTCAAAACCTGGACCACCAACCACAAGATCGAAGTCGAACGGAACCCCCACTACTGGGATGCCGAAACCGTCTCACTCAACGGCATCCGTTACCTTCCTGTAAAAAACTACTACACCGAGACCCGTATGTATGGTGACGAGCAGCTCCACCTCACCTACACCGTCCCCTCCGAGCTCATCCCCTTCGCCAAAGAAAACTACGGCAGTCAACTCCGCCAAGAAAACTACGTCGGCGTCCGCTTCCTCCGTGTCAACACCCTCCGCGAGCCCTTCACCAACCCTAAGGTCCGCCGCGCCTTCGCCCTCGCCATCGATCAACAGGCCATTTGTGACAAAATTCTCCAAGGCGGCCAAAAGCCAGCTTCCGGAATCGTTCCACCCTTCGGCGAGTATAAACCACCCGCGATCATCCAGTTCGATCCCGTCAAAGCCAAAGAACTCCTCGCCGAGTCAGGCTACGAATCCACCTCTGCATTCCCTGACATCACCATCCTGACCACCGATTCCGAAACCGGACGCCGCGAGGCCGAAGCCCTCCAGGCGATGTGGAAAGAGCATCTCGGCATCAATGTGCGCATCATCCAGCGCGAGTGGACCACTTATCTTCAGAAACAATATGACGCCGACTACGACCTCTGCGCCGGCGGCTGGATTGGCGACTATTTGGACCCCACTACTTTCTTGGAAATGTGGATTACCGATGGCGGAAATAACAACACTGGATGGGGGTCGGAAACCTTCGAGAAATATCTCCATGAAGCAGAGAACACCGCCGATGTCCCCCAGCGCATGGCCACTCTTGCAAAAGCCGAAGAGACCATCCTCAACGACACTCCCGTCCTCCCGATTTACTGGTACACCACCACCTACCTCATCCGCCCCGAGGTCAAAAATTGGCACCCGCTCCTTTTGAACAACCACCCCTTCAAGTTCGTTAAAATCGAAAAGGACTAACTCTCATATCTGATGCTTCGCACCATCCTCTCCCGCCTTCTCCAAACTGTCGTAGTGGTTTTCCTCCTCGTCACCTTCACCTTCTTCGCAATTCACGCCATGCCCGGAGATCCCTTCGCGGATGCAAAAGCCACCTCTCCAGAGGAAAAAGCAGCCCTTGAAGCATACTACGGCCTCGATAAACCACTGCCCGTCCAATATTTCAATTGGTGGAAAAACGTGATCACTAACAACGATTTTGGCGATTCCATTGCCATGAAAGGCCGAAAGGTTTCCACCCTCATCTCCGAGTCCTTCCCCGTTTCTCTCAAGCTCGGTCTGCTCTCCCTCGTCATGGGCATAAGCCTTGGCATCCCCTTAGGAATTATAGCTGCGCTCTACCACAATCAGATGCTCGACTACCTCGCCATGATCATCGCAATGGCCGGCATCTGTGTCGTCGCCTTCGTTCTCGGCCCCATCTTCCAGATCAATATCGCCAAACCCCTGACCTCGCTCAATGTCGCCGGTTGGGACCGCCCGGCGGACATCATCCTTCCCGCCATCACCCTCTGCTTTGGAGTCGCCGCCTACCTCGCCCGCCTTACTCGTGGAGGCATGCTCGATGTCCTCTCCCAAGACTACATCCGCTCAGCTCGCGCCAAAGGCGTCCCGCCCTTGAAAATCATTACTCGGCACGCCTTACGTCCCGCGCTCATGCCCGCCGTCACCTTCCTCGGACCCGCCTTTGCTGCCATTATCACCGGTTCTTTCGTTGTTGAGAATATCTTTCTCGTTCCCGGAATGGGCCAGCACTTCGTCCTCGGGGTCACCTCGAAGGACTACAATCTCGTCCTCGGCCTCGTCCTCTTCTACGGAATCCTCATGGGCATCGCCAATCTCCTCTCGGACCTCGTTCTAATCTTTATGGACCCCAAACTTCGCACCTCCTAATTCTCCATGAACACTTCAGTGCAATCGCCGCAAAACGGGGAAAAGGTTATCGAAAAAGGAACCAGCCTCTGGGCTGATGCCTTCGTCCGACTCAAAAAGAACAGGCTCTCCATGCTCGGCGGGATCATCGTCATCACCATCCTCTTCGCCTGCTTCATCCTCGGCCCCGTCCTCGGCTGGCTCGGCTTCAGCGCCACCGAACAGGATCTCACCAATCGCTTTGCTGACCCCCTCTCTGGCAATGGCCTCTTCGGTACAGACCAACTTGGCCGCGACCTCCTCATGCGCGTTCTCGAGGGCGGACAAATCTCCCTCCTCGTCGCCATCATGGCCACCGTCATGACCGTCACGATCGGGATCATCTACGGCGGTATTGCCGGCTACGTCGGCGGCCGACTTGGAAACGTCATGATGCGGATTGTCGATGGACTCCTCGCCATGCCCTTCCTCATCATCGTCATTCTCTTCCGTGAACTCATCTCAGGACATGTCGATGAAATGGCACGCTTCCTCATCGACTCCTGGGGCTGGAGCACCGACCTCGTCCTTCGCTACTCAAACCTCGTTCCCCTGACCTTCGCCATCGCCGGATTCGGTTGGCTCACAATGGGACGCATCGTCCGCACCGCCGCCGCTTCTCTCACAAAACAGGAATTTGTCGAAGCCGCCCGCTCCCTCGGCCTCAGCCATGCCCGCATCCTCTTCCGGCACATCCTGCCGAACATGCTCGGACCCGTCATCATCTACGCCACCCTCACCATTCCCAGCTTCATCCTCTACGAAGCCACCCTTTCATTCATCGGACTCGGGATCGAACCACCGAACTCATCTTGGGGAACTCTCATCAAAGAAGGCGCCAACTACCTCGAAACCGAGACTACCGTTCTTCTCATTCCAGCCGTCCTCTTCTCGCTCACCCTCTTCGCCTTCAACTTCCTTGGAGACGGTCTACGCGATGCCCTCGACCCGAAGGCATCAAAAGATTAACACCCTCAGGTATCCTCCTCCTTCACCCCGCTGGCTTTTCCAAACCAGCGGTAGCGATTCTTCGCGACCCAGCGGTAAACGCGGTCGCGAATGCACCACGGAGTGACTTTTAGAAAGAGCGCTCCAAGCAAGGCGATTCCTCCCGCATCCTGCAGCATGACGCGCGCTGCTTCACTTCGAAGATAAACCTCTCCATTCCGCACCACCGCAACCGTCCCCTCTTCGAAGTCGTAGGGCTGAGCCTCCTCACTCGCCAGAGTTCGAAAAGTGAGCCGATCATGGGTATCGAAACGCCGAACGAAATGCATCGATCTGTCACAGAGACCACAGTCTCCATCGAAAAATACCAAGGTCTCATTTTGCTTCTTCACGATTCCCACCTTGCCACAGATCTCTCAAAAATCGAGAGTAACCCTCCGATGAGCACCAACATCCGCATCAATGATCTCCCCACCGACGAACGGCCCCGGGAAAAAATGCTACGGCATGGACCCGCCGCGCTTTCTGGAGATGAACTTCTCGCCATCTTCTTACGCACCGGAACCAAAGGAGCCAGCGCCATCGAAATTGGCCGTCAACTCATTCAAAAATACGGAAACCTCGCGGCCCTGGGATCACTCGATGTCGAACAACTCAGCAAGGAACACGGCCTCGGACTCGCGAAATCCTGCCAACTCATGGCCGCTTTCGAACTCGGCGCCCGCGCCGTTCGCGAAACGATTTACAAAGTCGCCCTGAGCAGCCCCCAGGAAATCTACCAACATCTCGCCCCCATCCTCGGAACTCAGAGAACCGAAACCCTCTACGTCCTCACCCTCGACAACCGACTGCAACTTAAACGCATGGTCGAAATCTCCCGAGGCACCACCAATCAGACCCTCGCCCACCCTCGCGACATTCTTCAGCCTGTCATCATTGATAGCGCCGATGCTTTCATCGTCGCCCACAACCATCCCTCGGGCCAACCTCTCCCCAGCAGATCCGATGATCGCTTTACCAATTCCCTCATCAAAGCTGCCGACCTCTTTCAAATCCGCTTCATCGACCACCTCATCATCGGCAAGCCAGTGAATGGCGCGCAGCCTTACTACTCCTACCGGGAAGAATCGGAACTCGTTTTTTAACAGGGCCTTCATTCGTCAATTTGCCGACGTTCGACCTTCTCAGAACGAAATCCCCATGTCATAAACTCCTAAGCCCAGCTCTTTCATTCTAGGTCCGATCGTAAAAAACAAGTTCATGAGGTTCATCTTTTCCCAATTAGCCCTTCTTTTTTTCTGCTGCGCTTTCGCATCTGCAGCACCCGCAGCACCCGAGATTATCGCAAAGGCGTTCTCTGAAAAATACCCCAACATCGAACCCCCAAAATGGGAGGCTGAGTCCGGAGGCTCATGGGAGGCTCGCTTTGAAACAGGAGGTATCAAATACCGCGCCGACTTCGATGCCGAAGGAAATTGGGTCGAAACTGAGCACAACACCACCTTTGAACAACTTCCCAGCGAAGTCCGCTCCGCAATCGTTCTCAAATACAATGTCAACGACATCCAGGGCATCGAGGGCGTCGATAGCCACACTCATGGCATATTTTACGACGTCGAGTTCCAGAAAGGTGCCAAAAAACAGGACATCATGTTCGATTCCCGAGGCAAAGTTCTCGATCCGGTAAGGCCTCCTACCGAAAAAGGCTTCTTCCATCATTGGGTCAATCAAACCAAGAGGGATACCAAGCTCACAGAGACGGGCTGGACTCTCGTTTACAAGACGATCTTCAACCTTCTCTCGATCTTCATCTATGCCTACGTGATCTACTACCGCAGGCATCATGATCACAAGATGCTGTTCCTCCTTCTTGCCTTCAACCTCTTCCTATTCCCCATCTTCCTTTCCAGCTCATTGGTGACTGCTGGCTTTGGTTTCACCATCTTCGCCCTCCTTGCACTCGTTCGACTGCGAAGTGAGGCTTTCGACAAAGCAGAGATCGCCTATCTCCTCGGTGCCATTTCACTCACCTTCGTCAACACCATGTTGCCGACCTACGTCGACATCCCTTCGGCCATCCTCATCCTTCTCACCGCCTACCTCGCCGACAAACCTTCGGTCTGGCGGGATAATTTCCAGAAAATCGAAGTCGATTACCGCATCTCGGAAAAAGAGAAGATGCTCGATCACGACTACTTGAGGAAACAACTCTCCGACGAATACGCCATCGAAGTCAGAGAGATCACCATTAACCGCGTCTTCAAGAATGAAGTCAGATTGACCCTCATGTATCGCGACATCTCGGCATCACGTAGAGCAGGAATTGTTACCATCAAGGAACAAGAGCGCCAAGGAGCAGCGCTCATAAAACAGCAACTCGAAGAGGCCAAACAAAAAACCTTACTAGAGGAAAGCCAGTAGCCGAAGGCTTTGGAGGCTGTCCAAAAACGTCAGCCGGCAAAGCTTTCGACAACAAAAAAAAGCCCCGCTCGCTTTCGCGAACGGGGCTTTGAAGTTTTGTTAGCGGAGCTTTAGCTCATCTCACTGCGGGCCATTCCCTTTTCCTCGAGAGCGGCTTGCGCAGCGGCAAGACGGGCAACCGGGATACGGAATGGTGAACAGGACACGTAGTTGAGTCCGGCGCGGTGGAAGAATTTCACCGAATCAGGATCTCCGCCATGCTCGCCGCAGATACCGATTTTGAGCTTGGGCTTGGTCTCGCGACCACCTTTGACACCCATTTCAACAAGTTGGCCGACACCCTCTTGGTCGAGAGCAGAGAACGGGTTGTTGTTGAGAACTTCCGCATCCTGGTAGGTTGGGAGGAAGCTGGACGAGTCATCACGGGAGAGACCGAGGCCTGTCTGCGTGAGGTCGTTGGTTCCGAAGGAGAAGAACTCAGCGTGCTTCGCCACTTCAGCAGCGGTGAGGCAGGCGCGCGGGATCTCCATCATGGTTCCAACGGTATACTTAAGTTGGTTCTTCTTGAGACCAAGCTTCTTACGGACTTCAGCGGCGGTATCGTCGATCACCTGCTTTTGGAGCTCAAGCTCACGAGCGTAGGCCACGAGTGGGACCATGATCTCTGGGAGAACCTTGGTGCCCTTGGCCTGAACCTCTGCGGCAGCTTCGAGGATCGCTTCGACCTGGGTTGCGGTGACGGCTGGGTAGCTGATACCGAGACGGCAACCACGGTGACCAAGCATGGGATTCTCTTCGTGAAGAGAGTGAATACGCTTGGTGATTGCTGCTGCGCTCATGCCGATCTTCTTGGAGAGATCCTTCTTCTGAGAGGCATCCATGGTGCCGATGAACTCGTGAAGAGGTGGATCAAGGAGACGGATGGTCGCGGGGCGACCGTCGAGTGCTGCGAAGATACCGATGAAGTCTTTCTTCATGAAAACCTTGATTTTCTTAAGTGCTTTGGCGCGACCTGCGTCGTCGTCAGCGAGGATCATCTCACGGACGGCGTCGATGCGGTTGCCTTCGAAGAACATGTGCTCTGCTCGGGTGAGGCCGATACCTTCAGCACCGAACTTGATCGCTTGGCGAACCTGCTCCGGAGTATCGGAGTTGGTGCGGATGCCAAGCCTACGAAGCTTGTCAGTCCAGCTCATGAGTTCCATGAACTTCTTGTAAGTCGCGGAGCGCTTAGCAGCAGGCTTGTTCTCGATGAGGCCCTGGATGACCTGCGAAGGAGAAGACTTGATGCCGCCTTTGTAAACGTTTCCAACGAATCCGTTGAGGGAAAGCTCGTCGCCTTCCTT
>JAPKCM010000148.1 GCA_028822935.1 Akkermansiaceae bacterium | reverse complement strand
GTTTCCACTTTTTGAGGAAGGGCTGGTAGCGGGGGGAGTTGATCCACCATCCGGACTTGGGTGTTGAGGTGGGATCAAAATTATCGGGGTAGTCTTTCCCTTCGATGCTCGCTTGGACGGAGGTGTGCCACTGAAGGTATTGGCGTTTCATTTTTGCGAAGCGCGCGGGATGCTGGGTGGAGATATCGGTGGTCTCCGTGGGGTCCTTTTTTAGATGATAAAGGGCGAAGGCCTCCTTTTTAAGATTGGTGGAAATGAGTTTGAAATCATTGTCGATGAGAGCGCCTTTTCCGATGAAGTGAAAGGGGATGGCAGAGGCTCGTTCGGTGAGTTCTTCTTTGATGAGGGGCTTCAAGCTTTGGCCGTCGACGGGTTTGAGGAGGGCGTCGTCTGGGAGGGCAAGGAGGTCCGCCAAGGTGGGGAAGATGTCCATGGTGGACGCGGGATACCTCGTGAGGCGTGGCTTGATTTTAGCGGGCCACTCGATGATGGCGGGGACGCGGATGCCGCCTTCCCAGAGGTCTGATTTGTGGCCCCGAAGTCCGCCTACGGTTTCGGGCGTAATTTTGTTTAAGCCTCCGTTGTCGCTGCAAAACCAGAGGAGGGTGTTGTCGGCGATTTTGAGGTCGCGGAGAGAATTTCGTAGTTTGCCGACGGCGCGGTCGAAGGCCACGAGCTCGCCGTAGTGGTGTTGGCTTGTTTGATCGAGGTCCTTGAAAGGGGCGATGTCAGCGGGGCTTGCGCGGAAGGGACTGTGGGGGGAGCCATCCCAGATGACGGCGAGGAAGGGAGAGTTCTTTTCCTTCTGGGTGGTGATGAATTTTACCGCTTCGTCGACGATGACAGCGGAGGAGTCACCCTTGAAGGAGTGGATGCCATCCTGAGCCCCAAGGACGGGATCGAGGTCGAAAAAGTTTGTGACGGTGAGCCAGGTATCGAAGCCAAAGGCGGAGGGGCCGTAGGGGTCGTCGGCCAGGACAGGGACGCCGGGGCCCCGGAGGGCATTGAGGTGCCATTTGCCGAAGTGGCCGGTGGCATAGCCCGCCTTTTTAAGGGCGGATGCGAGAGTCTTTTCTGGGAGCCGGAGGGCGTGGCCGTGGCTGGGGACGCCGCAGCGGTCATTGGCGCGACCGGTGAGGACGGAAGCGCGGGTGGGCGAGCAGACGGGAGCGCCGGCGTAGAAGCGGTCGAAGCGCAGGCCATTGGCGGCCATGGCATCGAGGTGCGGAGTTTTGAGGACGGAGTGACCGTTGTAACTGGTTTCTCCCCAGCCTTGGTCATCGGTCATGATGAGGATGATATTGGGGCGCTCCGCGGCGGAGGCCAGCGAGAGGATTGCTCCAAAAATGAGAGCGAGGATTTTGTGGGGGAATTTGGTCATGGGTCTGGAGGTTAGGGCATGACCTTCTTGGGCTTTCGATTGATGATGCTACGCCCCGACCTGAGGGAAGGCGGAGAGCACCATTTCGACCAAACGTTCCGGAGAGCGGGAGAGCGAATCGGTGGAAGGAATTCCAAATTCCTCCTCGTAGCCTGTGATGGCCGCTGAAACTTCGTCGTCCGTCATGTTCTCGTGGTTGAGGGTGAGACCGATGACTTTCGTTTCGGCAAAGGTCTCGATGAGGTTGATTTCGAAGGCAGGAGTGGGCATTGGCATGCTTTCGAAGTGGCAGCGATGCTTTCGTCCCGGAGCGTGCTGGAGCACGACGCCTTGAGGACAACTTCCACGAAGGATGAAGCTGGAACTGGAATAAGCGGGATGGCTCAAGGCACTTTGTCCCTCGATCAGGATAACATCGGGATCTTCGTTTTCGAAGGCTTCGATGATGGTGGCCTCTAGCTCTCCTGCACAAAACTTAGAAGGAATCGCATCGAGAGGGAGCCCATAGCGAGCCCCTTGGATCAATCCTGTTTGGCCGGTGCCAATTATGACAGCATTGATTCCGCGTTCCTTGAGTGCGGCGGCCATGACGGTGGCGGTGGTGCGTTTGCCGATGGCGCAGTCAGTGCCAAGCACGGCAATGCGTGGGCAGGTGACGTCTTCAATGCGACCGCTGAAAACTCTGAGATCTTTTTTGGCTCGGGGTTTTCGCACGTCACGAATGATCACTTGGGAACGAGCGCTAGCGGCGGCAAATTCAGGGTCATCGTTTAGGAACTCGTGGAGTCCGTTGATAATGTTCATGCCCTGCTTGATTGCTTCCAGCAAAAGTCGTCTCTCGATGGATGAAAGCATCCCACTGGCCGGGCTGATTCCGAAAATGAAATTTTTCGGGAGGCGACCAGCGTCCGCGAGGGCCTCCTTAAGGTTTTCGAAGATTGGAATTCCGTTCGGTTTTCCGTCGAGGACTTGTCCGGCATCCTGCCCGGACTTTTCGCTGTCGATGATGGAGAGGATTTTATATTTCTCCGAATGACGAACGAGCCCGTTGGCGGTCTTTCCATCAATCCCTCCGAAGTTGTCCTCGCAATAGACGATGGCAGTTTCCAAGGGAGCCTTTTTGGGCGGCAAGTAAGGCTTGGCTGCCTTGGTGACGGGTGGGGTGACCGCAAATTCGTCGAAGAAAATCGACGGTGCCTGGGATTGTTTTTTTTTCGACATCGTGACTCCTCAATCTAGAGCTCGGAGGAGGCGACAGGATCGTGCCAGCCGGAAGGGGCTGAAATAAAACGAGGAGTCCCCACCAAGAAGAGCTGGTAAGAGCGCCTTCTAGCACGGTTTCCGGGCTAAGATAGGATTACTTTCTATTACACGAACTGGTCTGGCGTTACCACTTCAC
>JAPKCM010000045.1 GCA_028822935.1 Akkermansiaceae bacterium | reverse complement strand
GAATCCACGGTGTAATTCAGATCGGTCAAAATCTTGTCCATGAAGCTATCCCGCAAATCACGATAGGTCATCAAGCAGAGATACCCGAGCATGAGCAGAAGGACTCCCGGAAAATAGCTACGGATGAATTTTCGCCGCTCGGCCTTATCCATCGGTGCTCTTTTCGTCCGACTTGCAATATCATCTTCGGTGGGCGGCAGCACGTGATAGAGCATGAACAAAGACACAAGAAGAACTGGTAAGAACAAGAGCCCGGTCGTCACCGGCATCCAAAACTCCCCATCACTCTGGCATTTGTCTCTTCTGTTCTGCTACTTGGTATTAGGATGCCGTATACCGACATGTAAAATTGGGAGCGGGTGATCACAATGGGGGGCGGAATTGCTAATCGTCTCCCCTCGTGAGGAGTCGTTTCACGGCTTGGGGGCAAAAGTGTGGATGTGTCCGAGGTCGGTGGAGACAATGAGGCGGCCTTCGGCGGGAGTGAGTCCGTAGGCTTTCCCTTTGACGGGAGCTTTCCAAAGTTGCTTTCCAGTGGAGGCTTCGAAAATAATCACTTCGTTGTTCAGGCCTGCAATGAGTTGATCTCCGGCGATGATGAGTTCGACGGGAGTGGCGTGATCGATTTGCCAAAGAAGGCAGCCATCGAGGTCCGCACGTGACTGGCTGATGGATTTTTTAAGTTTCTCGATCTCGGGAAGCTGGGCTTCGATTTTTGGATCGAGCTTTTTAAGGGCTGCCTGCTCGGAGGCAATGGTGGCTTCGAGTTTTCCTTTACGGACGAGATCGAGGCATTGGAGTTTGTCGTTGGAGTGCAGAAAGGCTTTTCCTTTTGTGACAACGACACGGTTGGTGTTGTTGAAGGTAGTGAGGCGCTTTCCTGATGTGGTATCAGCGATGCGGATTTGTTCATCACGTTCTTTCTGAGAAGGTGGCCCGGCAATGAGCTGGTTGTCTTCGGTGAGAAGGCAGAAGACGCCCCCTGCTTGTCCAATCTGGCCGGTGAGCTTGCCGTTTTCCTGGTCGAGTGCGATCGGCGCGGCACGTCCTTGAGGGATGTAGAGGCGATCTCCTCCAGCCAACATCGCACCTTGCAAGGTGACCTCCTTATGTTCGGTTACGTAAGCTACTTCGGAGGAGTGCGAGTCGATGCACCAGAGGTAGGAGGTTTTCCACGGGACGAGAGATGCGGCGAACCACGCGCGCCCGTTTTCGACGGTGACGCCGGTGCGGACGGGCCAAGGGGAAATGAGTTTTCCGTTGCTGGGAATGAGTCGGTCGCTGGGAGCGGCACGCTTTTTCCAAAGAGGTTTCCCGGTATGGGCGTTGGCGCAGTAGACGAAGCCATCGTCAGATCCAAACCAGGCTTTATCTCCCTCGAGGGTGGGCGGAAAGCGGACGGAGGAATTGGTGAAGTGAAGCCACTTTTCTTCTCCTGTTTTGGCATCCAAACAGTGGACGGCATTGTCAGCAGAAGAGCCGAAATAGATGAGTCCGTGATTGGCCGTGGTGAAGTGGCAGGGGTCGAAGTTACGCATTGATTGCAGGCCTTCGTTTGAGGAGTAGGCATCCCACTTTGCGGGCCCGGTCCATGCTTGTTGGGGCGCGCCGCCATCGTGGGTCCAGGCTTCGGCGAGAGGGAGGGCGAGAGTGTCAGAAGAGACTCCGCTTCGGCGATTGTCATGCCGGTAGGTTGGCCAAGGGGTGGCGGAGGCCACGGCGCAAAGGACGAGAAGAATAAGAGTCGAGTGCATCACGGTATTTATTTTTTAGATTCTTCTGATTTCTTAGAGACCGGGATGCCGGAATCGTTTCTCGGAATGAAGGCGAGGGAGGTTTCCATCCAGCCACCGCAGGAACATCCGCCACCGCCTTCCGGAACGAGGAACAGGCCTTGAGAAGGGAGAAAGCTGAGCCAACATGATGGGCGGAGGCGAGGCCAGTGCGTCGGTTTCTTCTGGTCATGGGACCAGAAGGTGAGACAGCGATCGATTCCTCTCAAGAGGAGGCCGTAGCTGGTTCCTACGACAGCGGAACAGCCCTCCCGTGGACCAAATTTGTGATCCAGAGGTTTGCCATCGGGGAGGGAGATTCCAGTGGGGTCGGTGTAGACTTTGTCTTCATAAACAACTGGATGAGAGATGTGGGCCCCGTGGTGATTGGCTCGCCAATTGGTTTGGGATTGGAAGTTTAAACCTCCGTCAGCGAGGTCGAAGTAGTGATAGCTGAAGATTCCTTTTCCGGTCGGCTTTCCTTCTTCGTTGGTGTCGCCCTCGGAAAGAGTGACCAGAAACCCTTGGCTGGTCATGGCGCCATAGGAAACCTGGATGAAGCCTTTTTCATCCGTCCTCAGGAGGGTCTTTGGAAAGGGTTTTTCCCAGATGATTTTTCCGGTGTTGGCATCGAGGCAGACGGTATAAATATCCTTCCAAAGATTTTTGGTGGCTTCGCGTCCGGAGGTGTCATTTTTCAAATCCGGGTTACGGCATTCGAGAAAGCAAAGCTTTCCATCGGAAAGGGAAATAGTGGGATTGATGATGAGTCCCCGACCATAAGACCAGCGACCTTTCCAATCGGATTTAGAGTAGCCAGAAATATTATCGCTGAGGACGTTGGCGGTGTCTGAGTCGCGGCCGACTTTGTCATACCAAGCATCGCCGAAGTATTTTTTGAATTCGGCACCCAGACGAACGGAGGAGCCGATGACGACCTCTCCTTCCTGGGCGATGTATCCCCATTCGTGACTGTCACGATGATCGGCTGTAAGTTTTAAGGTCGTGATGCGTTTTCCCGTGGAGCCGTCGAGCACCCAAAGGAGGTCTTTGATCGCAACGTAAAGATAGTTGTCATCGGCGCACCAGTTGGCGCAGTCGTGAGGAATATTGACGCGGCGGAGGTCAGGGATTTCCATGCCCCAAAGAATTTGGCCATTGAAGGCATCGAGTGTCATGATTCGGTTGAGCCCTTGGTGGAAGAGTCTGCCGTTGGAGGCAAGTGGGGCGGACATTCGAGGTTGTCGGTCGATTCCAAAGTTGGCTCCGGGTCGGCCGATCCATTGAAGCTCGAGGTCTCCGGAAGCCTGGCTGCCTCCAAGTCGCTCACCGGTGTATGCGGTGTTGGAAGGGGGGCCGTATTGATGGGTCCATTCTCCCGAACCGGGGATGGGGTCACGTGAAGTTACGGTGCCGTCGGGGAGTACGGTGCGTCCGCCGTTGGGCCGGGTGAGACGTGCCAGTTCGGAGGGTGGGCATGGGAGTGTGGTGCGTTCGGTGCAGACGAGATTGCCAACGCAGGAGGTAAGTGGAATTGTCTTAAGGTCAGGAAGATAAATGAGAGTGATGCGTGTTCCGTGGAGTCCTTCGGTGTAGAGTTTTTTGCGAAGTGCGTTAACGCGCTCGAGGTCGTCATCAAAGGCGGTGATATTGAGGAGGCTCTGTGCGGCGAGGGCTTTGGTGAGGGAGCCGTCCGAGAGGCCGACAACGACGGCGAAGCCAGGTTGAGCAGGGAGGTCGGCAAGGTAGGAGGTGGCGGCCGGGTGATTGTTTTCGGCAACGAGACTCTTGGGCATGTAGTTCATGCCGGTGTCGAATTCGTAAATGGGGCTGAATCTGGGTCCGTCGTCGGTCTCAGAACTGATGCGATAGGAATAGCGGGTGTGTGGCTGAAGATTCTCGAGAATGAGTTCGTGACGGAGGTTTTCCGAAGTGGATTCGATGACGGCACCGAGTTTACGAGTTGGGCCGTAGGCGACGATGGCTTTGCCTGGGTGGCTCGCTTCCCAATTGAGGAGGGCTTTGCCAGGAGAGAGGAATCGGACCGCAGGGCGGACGGAGAAGGAAACACCTGCGGATTTTTTGGCGATGTCAGCGAGTTCCTTTTGAGAGGGGAGGGAGTCGAGGATGCGCACCGAAGAGATCCGGCCATTGATGGGGTAGAATTCGTCCTTGTCCTTATAAGCTCCGATGACGAATGGGGTTGGGATGTCCGGAAAGACGATCGGTCCGGAGGCTGGGCGGGAGGAAGCGAGGACTCCGTTGACATAAAGTTGAATTTTTTTGCCATCGTATGTCCCGAGGAGGTGTGCCCAGTGGCCGGGTTCGAATGATTGGGGGGCGGCGGCTTCGAGCAGGAGGCCTCCGGTTGAAAGCCGGAAAGAGAAATGATCTCCGTTGAACCCGAGGATCCAGCCTCTCTCGTATTGACCATTGTCTTGGCTGTAGCTTACAATTCCACCCCATCGTTGCGGTTGGTCGATACGGACGCGAGCTTCGACGGCGAACTTATTTAAGGGGAGTTTCTTGGCAGAGTCCTCGGGTAGAATGAGGTGCTGGTTGTTGGAAAAAATGAGGTTGCCGTTGGTATCGAATTCGGGTGTTTCGCTGGCTTTGAGAGTTTGATTCTCAATCTGGGATTTGTTGGGATTCCACTCGGCAATGATGTCGGAGCAGGCAGTAGAAATACTAAAGAGGGCAATATAAAGAGGTTTCATGCAGCGACTATGGAAATGACTGGCCGAGACTAGGCGTGTTCGACTGATTTGGAAACGAGCAAAAATAAGATCTTCTTCCATCGAAAAAAATGGTCTTCGATTCCTGCTAGGAAATTGCCTGCTAGGAAATTACTTTTGGGGTTGATCGCTTGAGGGCGTCGTTGAAGGGAGCGAAGAGGGAGAAAGTGTTTCTTCCCCTACTCGGATTCCTGGCCGTTCGGTTCCGCGGGAGACGGGTCCGCCTCTCTCCCAAACATTTCATCGAGTTCGCGACGTTGCTCGGACGAGACACTCGCGGTGTCGAGGGCGGCGCGCGCCGAGGCCGGGTCGGTGGAGTTCCACTGGTGAAGGACTTCCCGCATCAGACCGGTGCTGTGCCCCTCGTCGCTAAGACTGTTCGCCCATTCGAAGGCGGTGGCGGGGTCACTCTGGACGGTGGAATGAACCACGCGCTCGGCCGCTGCGTCTCGAACGTTGCCCTGGGGAAGATCTAGGATCCACTCGCCGGCTGCCATGCTATCGATCCGCAGCCAATGTTCGGCGACGTTTCCGACTGCGGCGCGCCGCACCTCCCCCGATTCCGGTAGTCCCATCGCCCAGTTGGCGGCCTCCTGCGGCCTCGTCGATGACCAGACCGAGGCAATTTTCTCGGCCATGCGCCGGTATTCGTGGGCTGTCTGCGATTCCAGTGGGAGGGCCGCGGTAAGTTCTTCGTACATCGTGGCGGCTCGCCCCGGATCGTATTCCGCCACCTCACGCAGGATCGATTCGGTGGCGCGCTGACGATCTGCACTTGGTAATTCTTGGGCCCACTCCATCGCTGCAGCGGTGTCCTGGTTGGCCCAGCGCCGGGCCGCCACCTCCAGGACCCGGTTCCGTTCAAAATTGTTTTCGATCGATGACGCAAAGTTTGCTGCCGCGGCGGGATCAGAGTCGGACCAGGAACTGACTACTCCGCCCATCGCCCGCTCGCGTTTGGCCGGATCGGTCTGCGCCGCCCCCCACTCCATCGCCGCATTCAGATCGCGTTCCGCCCACCGGTGAGCCATGGCGTGCACGAGGTGCAGGTTTTGCTCGGAGATTGGCAGTTGACCGACGTATTGGGCGGCGGCTGCGGGGTCTTCTTCCGACCAACCATGCAGGGCGCTATCCAAAGCTCGCCGACGGTCAACTCCTTCCAAACTGTTGGCCCACTCGGCGGCAGCCTCGCCATCACGCCTTCCCCAGAGGTGGGCGAGATGTTCAAGGGTGCGCCGCCGCTCCCGGCCAGCCGGAGCCAGCTCCAAAAGACGTTTCGCGATCCCAGCATCCATGCGACCACCCCGCTCCAGTGACTCCAGAGTCTGCCTTACCGAACCTGGAGAGCCATCATTTCCCTCGTCACGTGATTCCTCAGCCCCTTGCTCCGAGTCGCTGCGGCCGGACTGGGAGGCCATCGGGCGATTCCTTGACGAATCGACGGATCGCGGACGAGTCGCTCCGTCCTTGGCCGGGACACTCTCCACGCCGGGTGAAAAGATGATGCGATCCACCGCCATTCCGACCGCAAAAAAAGCAGCCGCGACGAGAAAAAGACTGGTGTTTATTTTCATCCGATCTCATTAATGTTACTGCACTATGACTCTTAATGGAACCCTCATTTTTTGATCATCGCGAGCCAGCGGCGGATCATGCCGGAGAAGGGGAGCACTTGCGACCATTTGAAGGGCTTGAGGCCGATGGCGGCGAGCAGGATAAGAGTTTTCCTTTGGAAATATCGAAAGAGAGGGATTTGTGATGGGGTACTTTGTATTACGTTATGAATCGTCGAAGTCTCTTGAAAAAATCCGCGCTCTTTGGAGCCCCATTCGTTTTGCCTTCAAATGTCTGGGGTGCAGAGGCAAACGGAAAAGTAAATGTGGGCTTCATTGGAATGGGGAAGCGTGCCCAGGGGTTGATTCGAGAGTTTCTCAGACAACCGGAGGTGAAGATCGTGGCGGTTTGTGACGTCGATACCAATCGCCGTGAAGACGCCAAAAAGAAAGTCGATGCCCACTATAAGACCAACGATTGTGCGGCTCATACTGACTTCCGGAAAATCACCACTGATCCGGCCATTGATGTGGTGGTTGTGGTGACTCCGGACCATTGGCATACGATTCAAATTCTCTCGGCGATCGAGAATGGGAAGGATGTCTATGCGGAGAAGCCTCTCACCCACAACATTCGTGAATCAGTGCTTCTGATGGAGGCGGTTCAGAAGAGCGGTCGGATTGTGCAGACGGGATCCCAACAACGATCGTCTCGTGAATTTCGGGTGGCTTGCGAACTGGCTCGCAATGGCGTGATTGGAAAGATCGATCATGGCTTTGTAAACTTCGGAGGTCCGGGAAAACCGTGCGATCTCCCGGAAGAGAAAGCGGAGCCGGGACTTGATTGGGATCTCTGGTTGGGGCCGGCTCCGGAGCGCGCTTACAATTCAATTCTGGCCCCGCGGGGTCTTCATTCACACTACCCGATGTGGCGGATGTATACCGAGTATGGCGGAGGAATGATTACGGATTGGGGCGCTCATCATCTCGATATCGTCCAGTGGGCTCTTGGGAAGGACGAGTCAGGACCGACCGCGGCCAAGCCTCCCGCGGAGCAGGGTGATGAAAAAGGGGCGGCGGTTGTCTACGACGATATTACCATCACCCACGGACAGGGGATCGGGGTTCATCTTGTTGGAGCTGACGGCGAGATCCAGGTCACGCGGGGGCGGTTTGCTTTAAAAGTGGATGGTAAGGATGTGTCCTCTTACCTCAAAAAAGGAGGGGAACTGGGAGCCGAACTCGACAAAGCTGAAGAGGCTTACTTGAAGGATTCCAAGGTGAAGCTCTATCGCTCACCGGGTCATGTGAGAGACTTTCTCGACTGCATCAAGTCACGCAAGCAGCCTATTACGAGCGCTATCATCGGGTCCCGGTCCATCAATGTCGCCCATCTCATGAATCTGGCCTACCAACATCACGCGGATATTACGTGGGATCCCATCAAGAACACTTTTACGAAGGGCTCAAAACATCCGCTTGAATGGCTTGGCCGTTCCTACCGTGACAAGTGGAAGATTTAGTCAAAGTCTGATGTGCAACGCCTGCTGGTGTTGGGGCGGTTTTGGATGTTCTCCTGGAAGCTATTGTCTGGCTGGAAGGAAGGGGGTGGCTTCTGACTACGGAGTCTCGGTCGTGCTCAGCCCTTCCTGAATCAACGCTGGCCGATTTGTCGTGATCGAGTGCATGCCCAATTTGGCCAGCTCCTCCGCCCGCTTGGGATTGTCCACTGTCCAGCAGTGCGTCTCGTATCCTGCCGCCCGCACGCGGTTGAGAAATCCTGCCGTGAGCGAGCTGTGGTCAGCGCAATTTAAACCATCCGCTCTTACCGAATTCAGAGATTTCATCACCTCTGCTTCGGTTGGCTTAATCTCGCCCGTATTTTTTTCCGGCTTGAAGGAGCATAACCAGTAGGCCTTTAGCTTCGGCATGGCAATCTTCGCATTCAGGATCACCGCCTTCTGAAAACTGATGATCACGATCTGCTCCGGCTCCAATTCGCTTTCCTCGATTGCGGTCTTCAAAAATGGAATGATCTCGGCTCCACATTTCACCTCGACGTAGATTTTTTTCCCGTCTGGAACCGTTGCCATCACCTCTGCCAAGGTGGGCATCCGTTCGCCCTTCCATTTTTCATTTTTCCACGAACCGACATCTAGGATACGCAATTCTTCCAAGGTCGACTTCGCCACGTCGAGGTTCAACTTCTCCTTATTCAATCGTTGGGTGGTCCGGTCATGAGTGCAGACAATTTTTTGATCCTTCGTTAGGAAAAAGTCACCCTCGATCGCATCGGCACCCTCCTTCCATGCCAGCTTGAATGCCGCCAGGGTGTTTTCCGGGGCAGCATGCGAGGCACCACGGTGGGCGACCACCAGCGGAGCGTGCTCTCCTGCAGCAAGCGACTGCGCCAAACAGCCAAGTGGAGCAAGAAAGGCACTCAGCAGGAATTTGAATCTCATCTATCGAAACTCAGTGGCAGAGCAGCTGGCGTCAATTCAGAACGCTTGAATCTCTAGAATTATCAAACCCTTGCAGGAAATCACAAAAGATCCCCATGACCGGGACGGCATGATGAGATTCTTGAAGTCAATGTCTGAGGAGATGGCTGATTTTAAGAGACCCGCCAGCGCTCGCACCCGATTGATCAAGCTCATTGAGTCCCCCGTGTGGAACAAACGCCTTTATTACTGAGGGCGAACTGGCCATGATATTTGAAACCCAAAACAAATAGCAAATGAACCTCACCAGAAAATTCACCCTGATCGCTGCTGCGACCTTCCCCACACTCGCAAGTTGCGAAGTTAAAATGCCCGCTGTTTTCAATAACCACATGGTTCTCCAGAGAGACTCTCCCCTCAAGGTCTGGGGTTCTGCCGATCCCGGAGAAAAAGTGGTAGTTTCTATCGGAGGATCGACCTCCAAAACGACTGCCGACGGCGAGGGTCAATGGGCCGTCGAAATCCCCGCCATGAAGGATGACGGAGGAAAACCCCATCAGCTAAAAATCTCTGGTACGAATGAAATCGTCATTGAGGATATCCTGATTGGCGATGTCTGGATCGGCTCCGGGCAATCCAATATGGAATGGTCTCTTAAAGGATCGGCACAAGCCAATGAATTCATCGCGAAGGCCAACCACGATAAGATTCGCTTATTCCACATCCCCAAGGTGAAAGCAAACGCCCCAACCACCGATGTGAAGGCCACCTGGAAGACCTGTAACTCCGCAAACGTTCCGAATTTTTCGGCTGTTCTTTACCAGTTCGGGCGACGTCTTCATGAAGAGAGCGAGATTCCCATCGGTCTCATCAACAGCTCTTGGGGAGGCTCTCCCATCGAGCCCTGGATCGTCGGCGAAAAATCATCCGGAGAAATGTATAATGGCATGATTGCCCCGATCACTCAGTTCGGCGTTCGTGGCACAATCTGGTATCAGGGCGAAACCAATGTCATTAATAAGAATGGCCTTTCCTACACCGGAAAAATGAAAGACCTCATCGAAGGTTGGCGGAGAGTTTTCGAGAACAAGGACATGCCCTTTTACTTCGTCCAAATCGCGCCGTGGGGGAACACCCGATACGCCGATGGTGAACTTCCCGCACTCTGGGAAGCCCAGTGCGCCACCCTCAAAATTCCAAACACCGGCATGGTGGTAACGACAGACCTCGTCGACAACATCGGAGATATCCATCCCCGTAACAAACACGATGTCGGCGCCCGCCTCGCTCGTTGGTCTCTCGCCAGAGACTATGGCAAAAAGGACGTCATCGTTTCAGGCCCGCTTTACAAAGAGATGAAGGCCGAAGGCAGCAAAATCCGCCTCGATTTTGCCCACACAGCCAAAGGCCTGAAATCCAGTGACAAAAAGCCGCTTAGTGAATTCCAGGTCGCCGGAGCAGACGGTAATTTCGTCCCGGCAACTGCCGTCATCTCGGATAACTCCGTGCTAGTCTCAGCAGAGGGCGTCAAGTCTCCCAAGCAAGTTCGCTTCGGATGGCACCGCTCAGCGAATCCAAACCTCGTCAACACCGAAGGGCTCCCGGCCTCTCCATTCCAAACCAAGAACTGGACTGGCGGAACGGGCGAGTAACTTCTTCTCAATCAGCGTCTGTATGCCCTTGGGTGCATCTTGTTCATTTGCCGTTGGCTATCTCCACTTCGTTCCGGTTGTGGTTCAAAATTCCCTAGCGTAGGGACCTTGATGCTCCCAGGTTAACTTTAATCTTGAAGAGGCCTATCATCTCCGATCCACTCAGATCAATGTCCCAAATTTGCGCTCTTCCTCCCCGTCTTACCCGGCCTCAGATACATCGAGGGAGTCGAGGAACTATAGAGGGGTTCGCCAGGAAGTATTTGCCTATCTTCCTCGCCGTTATCACCTTGCCCACGTCTCTCCGCGCGAATTCCGTCGAAGGCTATACCGGAAGGGTCAGTTATGCTCCCGGTGAAGAATTAACCCTGCACGTCTCCACCGCCGCCTCGACATTTTCTTTCGAAATTGCCCGCCTCGGCGCCAAATCCGAATCCGTTCTCAAAAAGGATGCGATCCCCGGTGCCAAACACCCAACTCCTGAAAATGCCTCCTCCTACGGCTGCGGATGGCCCGCCTCCCTCAAGGTTCCCATTCCCGCCGATTGGAATTCCGGCTACTACCACGTCACCCTCAGCGCGGGTGAGTCGAAAAGCTCGTGCTACTTCGTCCTCCGGGAATCTCCGGACACGCTCGATCCCGCTCCCATCCTGCTCGAACTCGCCACCAACAGCTACAACGCCTACAATAATTGGGGCGGCTTCAGCCTCTACGCCTACAACGGCCTCGGCAAAAACCAGGGACACCGCGTCTCCTTCCACCGCCCGCCCTCCAGCTTTTTCAGTAAGTGGGAACAGGTGTTCGTGACCTGGGCCGAGAACAACGGGATCCCGCTCGCTTACGCCGCCAACAGTGATCTCGAATTCCACCCCGACGTCCTCAAAAGTCGCCAACTCGTCATTAGCGTGGGCCACGACGAATATTGGTCTGCTCCGATGCGCGACAACCTCGAAGCCTTCATCGGCGAAGGTGGCAACGTGGCCTTCCTCAGCGGAAACACCTGCTGCTGGCAAGTCCGCAGTGAAGGCGACGGCAGCGCCCTCACCTGTTGGAAACAAAACTACCATTCGGATCCGGTTTACGGCGCCCGGAAAGAATACGCACTGCTCTCGTCGCTCTGGAGCCACTCTCTTATCGGGCGCCCCGAGAACACCCTCACCGGAGTCGGCTTCCTGTGGGGCGGTTACCACAAAAGCCACGGCCAATACATGGATGGGTCCGGCGCCTTCACGGCCCACCGCGCCGACCATTGGATCTTCGAGGGGACTGGGATCAAACCCAACGACGCCATCGGAGGAAAGCACACCGTCGTCGGCTACGAATGCGACGGCTGCGAAATCGAATGGCGCGACAAACTCCCTTTCCCGACCCACCGTGATGGAACCCCTAAGAACTTCCAAATCCTCGCGACCGCCCCCGCACGCTGGCACCCAGACGATTGCCAATGGTATGACAAATGGGAGAACGGCCGCGAGGGCAACGCCGTCCTTGGCACCTACGAACGCGGCGGCACCGTCGTCACCACCGGGACCACCGATTGGGCGCACGGCCTCAGAGGCGGAGATCCTGTGGTCGAACGAATGACCAAAAACATCATTAAGAAACTCTCCCAACCAAAGTGAGATCCGCACTCATCTTTACGCTGTTCTCGGTATCGGCTGCAGCGAGCGACTTCGATCACGACGGCACCGAAGAACGCTTTGTGCAACGCGAGGGTAAAGCTGTCATCGAGTCTTTCGACAGGAAATCAAAAACCTGGAAAGACTCCGATTTTCAACTCCCGGCGGGCATCCCCTTTTCCGCCATCGATGCCGGCTCCCTCCACTTTCTCGATCTCAATGGCGACGGCTTCGAAGACCTCCTTTTCTCGGACGAAACTCAATTTCAGATCGCGCTCTGGTCGACCAAAGTCAGACCGGATCTTGGTTGGACGAAGGGATGGTCGCAGCCCGTCCGCTCCGGTAAAAGAACCGGCTCGGCAGGTGAACCGCCATCCCTGCGCGGTGCAGATCTTCGGATCAAAGAGGATGGTCTGTTCGTCACCGCGTCCAACGAGGAGCAATCCCGCATCTCGCTCACAAGCCTCCTTGCCTTTGAAACGGCACCACCTCTGTCACCGACCGACGCGCTCGGGACGTTCCGTCTACCCGAGGGCTTTGAGATCGAACTCGCTGCCGCCGAGCCTCAGATCGTCGATCCCGCCTCTTTCCAATGGGGTGGCGATGGCCGACTTTGGGTCGTCGAGATGCGTGACTATCCGTCTGGCATCGATGGCCAAGAGAAGCCCGGCGGCGTGGTGAAATTACTAGAGGATCATGATGCCGACGGCCGCTACGAAACCGCCACCGTCTTCCTTGATGGCATCCCCTTTCCCACCGGTGTCATGCCCTGGCGAAACGGCGTCCTCATCTCCACCGCTCCCGATATTCTTTACGCCGAAGACACCGATGGCGATGGTCGCGCCGACAAAAAGGAGGTCCTATTCACGGGATTTTCGCCCGGAAACCAGCAGCATCGCGTCAATGGTTTCGAATGGGGATTGGACGGCTGGATCCATGTTGCCAATGGCGATAGCGGCGGTCTCGTCAAATCCCAAAAAACCGGGACGGTTGTCGATATCTCTGGGCGCGACGTCCGCATTCGACCGGACACCGGTGAGATCGAAACGGTCTCCTCCCAATCCCAGTTCAACCGCCGCCGGGATGATTTTGGCAACTGGTTCGGCAACAACAACCCTACCTGGCTTTGGCATATCGGTCTTCCCGAACGCTACCTTCGCCGCAATCCCAAGCTCGCCGTCAAAAGCACGAAGCGCGTCCTCGCCAACTCCGAAAACTCCACCCGTGTTTTCCCTGCCAGCGCCCCTGCCCAGCGCCCCAATCAACCTTGGTCACTCAACCACGTCACGAGCGCCTGCAGCCCGTCGCCCTACCGCGATGACCTCTTCGGCGCGGACTTCACCACCAGCGTCTTCATCTCCGAACCCGTCCACAACTGTATCCACCGGGAAGTGTTGGAACCCCATGGCTCAGGCTTCAAAAGCGACCGGGCGGTGGGCGAAGAGCAGACCGAATTCCTCGCTTCCACCGACCCTTGGTTCCGCCCCACGACCATCCGCACCGGACCCGATGGTGCGCTCTACTTCGCTGATTTTTACCGCTTCGTCATCGAACATCCCGAATGGATTTCCCCCGAGACCCAGGCCCGCCTCGACATCCGTGCTGGCTCGGACAAAGGGCGCATCTACCGCATCAGCCGAAAGAAAAAAAACGGAAATCCCCGCCGCCCCGTTCCCGATCTCTCTAAAATGACCACCCGGGAGCTTATTGACTCCCTCGATAGCTCGAGCGGCTGGCAGCGGGATACCGCCCAACGCCTCTTGTTAGGAAGGGATCTCGCCGAAGAGCAAATCTCCCAACTTGAATCCTTCTTAGCTCTCCGCCATCGCCCCGTCGTCCGCGTCCAGGCGCTCGCCACCTTGGGCATGTTAGGAAAACTAAAATCGTCCTCGTTGCTGAATTCGCTGGCAGATCCTCATCCCGGCATTCGCATCGAAGCCCTCCGGCAAAGCGAACTTTTCGCGAAAGCCGGCCACGAAGAACTTTTCGCCGCGGTTTCCGGCCTCGCACACGACGGCGACCCACGCGTCCGACTCCAAGCCGCTTTCACTCTCGGCGCATGGCCCTCAGAAAAAAACACCCCGATCTTGTCTCGGATTGTCACCCGCGACGCCAAAGACGATTGGATCCGCGCCGCCGTGATGTCGTCGCTCCGACCCGAAAGCGACTTATTCGCCATCTTGAACAAATCCGAACAACTGAAGATCCCGACACCGAAATTCCTTAGCAAACCAAGCACGGCCGACCGCGCCAAAGTCATCGCGCGGTATGCAGACATTACAAAAACGAAGGGCGATTCCAAACGTGGCCAAGCCCACTTCCAAAGCAATTGCGCCATTTGTCACCGCTATCAGGGTGAGGGAAAGCAACTCGGTCCCGATCTCGAATTGGTGCGTGGAAAACCTTCCGATTGGCTCCTCGGTGCCATCCTCGATCCCGCCGCCGCGATCGAGGCCCGCTACGCCGCCCACACCGTCACGACGAAGAAAGGGGAATCTTTGATTGGGATCATTGCTTCCGAAACCGCCAATAATCTCACCTTCCGACTCCCCGGCGGGATCGACCACCCCATCCTCCGTTCAGAGATCCGCTCTCTCACAAAAACGGGCACCTCCCTCATGCCCGTTGGCTTCGAAGCTGCCCTCGATCTTCAGGCCATGGCGGACCTCTTCGCCTGGTTGAACTTCGATTCTGCAAAATAGCGGCTCCGCAGGGTAGCTTCGTAAAGTCCTTCTCGGCACTTGCCCAACCCGTAACCTGGTTTGAATTTTCATCCTGGTTCGAAATGAATTGTGATTGAGGTATTTCGGGTATCTCTGTATCAGCGCCTCCTCATGACTCCTTTTTGAGGAGCTTTGTTGCTAGCGCTCCTTCTTGGTGAACGAGATGGAGGGCATGGCCTTGAAGAGGAATTCGGCCGTGCGGCGGGCGTCGTTTTCGATTCCACGTGCTTCGTCTTTGAGGGCCGAAGGTTTGATGAGGGTGAATGCGGGCTGCACTTCTACAGTTGGAGCGGGGGCCTTGGCGACTGGCGGGATTTGGTCCTTTTCTGGAGCTGCGATGATGGCGAGGAAAAAGAGGAGGGCGAAGGCGGGAAGAGTAAGCCAGAGGCGGGAGCGGACGCGGTCACTCCGGGACGGCTTGAGTTCATGGTGGGCCATCGCTTGAAGGCGGGTCTCGAAGCCGGGACGTGGAGTCGCTTTTTCAAGAGGTTGGCGGAGGCGTTGTTCCAGGATCTCGTTGTTCATGGGTTTGGCTGGTTTGAGAGTTGAAGTGAATGTTCCGTGAGCCAGTTGTCTGAGGTGGCTTCGAGTTTTTTACGGAGCTTTTTGCGAGAGCGGTGGAGAATTACTTTGCTGTGTGTCACCGTTTTGCGAAGGACGCGGGCGATTTCCTTGATGGGGAGATCTTCTTGATAGTGGAGCCAGATCGCCAGGTATTCGTCATTCTTGAGGGACTGTTTGGCGATCTTCCAGAGCGCGATGGAGTCGTGGGGCTTGTCAGGACACGTGGCAGGATGGTCCGAATCGAGGAGGAAATAAGTGGGTTTGTGACGTCGCCATTGGGCGATGGTGAGCCGGCGGGAAATAGTAAAGAGCCAAGGGCGGAACTCACGATCCAATTTGAAGGTGCCGAGTTTTTGAAGAGCGTGGAGAAAGGTGTCCTGGGTGAGGTCTTCGGCGTCTTCGCGTCGGCCGGTGAGCTGCATGAGAAAGGCGTAGATGGTTTCGTGATATCGATGGATGAGTTCGCCAAAAGCCGATGAGTCGCCCTCGCGAGCTGCGAGGACGAGTTCACGATCTGTTAATTCTTGAGTCATCGATTGTTGAGGAGCTTCCCAGATGGGAGGCGAGGAGGGGAGCTATTTATTGGCCAACTTCCCCAGGAGGTCGAGCGCTTGATCGACGGGGAGGGTTATAAGCATGGTGACTTTTTTTGCCTCATTGTTTATAAGCTGGGTTCTCAGATCAAGCTGATCGAGGTCATTGTCTGACATCATGCCGAAGGCGATAAGGCCATCGAGGATCTTCATGAGACGTAGGGTGTTTCGCTCTTCCTTGGGGATGAGTAGTAGTTGGGTCATGAGTTTGTCTCCCTCTTCTTGGAGCGTGATGGTGACTTTCTCTACCTTTCTAAGGAGGCGTGAACCATCGTCGTCATTGAGTTCGATTTTTTGGATGTTGGCGTAGGCGTGGACCATTTCTCCCGCGAAGATATTTTCGTCGGGGGTGACCGAGGGCTTCTTTTTTGCCAAGGTATCGAGTGTGAGTTTCAGGAGATCCATGCGGTCACTGAAGACGAGAAGGTCGTCGAGATGGAACGCTGCGTATTGACGCTTCGATCCGCTGTCATCCATCCAAGTGTGAACAACGACATCGCGATAGGCCCGGACGCGGTAGTCATCGGCCTGAGTAATGTTTTTCTCAAGGTGGCCACGATTCATTTTTCCTTTGATGAGGACGGCGGAATGGTCGGGTTTTCCGTTTCCAAACAAAGTGACGTCGTGGAGATCCTCCAAGGGGTTGAGATTGAAGATGCTCTCGATGTTGGCGATTGCCTCGCCGTGCTCTTTGGTGACTTCGCTGATGATGACCTTGCCGAATTTGCTTTCGCGGATTTCTTCGAGGTCGAAATGGAGATACCATTCGGCGCTTTCGGGGACGCGGGCCGAGTCGAATTGGCCCCCTTGGAGGAGAGGCGCGGCGAGGCAGGAGAGCAGGAAAAGAGTCTTCATAATCACCGGGAGTACGCCGGGGACGATGAAAAGGTTACAGCATTCTAGCGGACGATCTTCACCATGATGGCCCGGTGGTCCGAGGCGTCGTAGAAATCGACGGGGTCCACGATGTAGCAGCCTTTGAAATCCATCTCGGGCTTCATGGCCGGTGAGAAGAAGACGTAGTCGAAGCGGGCATACTGATCCTGATACTTCCAGTAGTGGGTCCAGAACTCAGCGCGGGAGTCCTTGGCCCAGACGTCGTCGAAGTAGCTCTTTGTGCTTCTTTGTCCCCGGATGGATTTGATGGGAGCTTCTCCCTTGGTCTCATTCATATCGCCGTAAACGATGATGCGGGCATCGGCATTTTTGGCGATGATGGCATTGCAATGCTTTTTGAGGAGTTGGGCTTCATTGAGACGCATGAGAGCTTGGTCGGCGTCCGGAACTTCACGCTTCGACTTCAGATGGACGCCGATGAAGTGAGTGGGGCCTCTGGGGAGTTCGATGGTGGCATCAAGGATTCCTCGGCTCATGAACATTTCATTTCCATCAAGGGTATATGGAAGAGTCTCTTGCGAGTTGCGAGCGATAATAGGAAGGTCGGAAAGGATTCCGAGTCGGCGAGTTGGGTCTTTTCCGCCGGCATGCTCGAGATGGGGGAGGTCGAGCCCAGCCTTCTTGAGGCGAGACTGGAGGTTGCGAAGGTCATCGATGGTTCCGATTTCGCAGACACCTAAAATGTCGGGTTTTTCAGAAACGATGATTTTGATAAGAGCGTTGATTTCTTCTTCAGGCTTGCTGCGGTCCTCTTTTTTTCCGCCTTTTAAATAGCGGGACATGGTGAGGTAGTTCTTCAGGTTGTAGCTGAGAAAGCGAATGCCCGGGGTTTCGGGAGCAGGTTCGTCTGCTACCGCTTTCTGAGGCTTCGAGGGAGCTTTTTCTTTGGTAGTGGTTGTCGTGATCTTGGGTTCAACCTTGGACTCGGAGACTTCGAGGGAAGTGGGCTCGATTTTTTTACACGAAGTGCACAAGAAAAACGCCCCGAGGAGAATCAACGGAGCGCTTTTGAAAGTCGATTTCAGTGAAGAGAGCATCAGCTGTCGCGGGGTTCTTTTCCTTTGGCGTCTTTGACGTCGATGTCGTTGGCCTTTTTAGCGGCCTCCTCTTTGTCGAGATCCTCAGAACCCTTGCGGATTTCGTCCTCGAATTCTTCACGGGCTTTCCGGAATTCACCGACACTCTTACCCACACCGCGCGCGAGTTGAGGGAGTTTCTTGGCACCGAAGAGAAGGAGAAGAATCAAGAAGATGAGAACCATCTCTTGGGTTCCGAGTGAGCCGAGGAAGGCGATAGGAAAGGTCATGTTTGTAAGTTAATGGGGAATAGCCGGGCTTGCAAGGGATGAAACGGAAGATCTCCTGGCAACATTTCAGAAATTCTCACCTCGCTCCAATCTTATCCTGATGCTTTTCTCCTCACGTGAGATTGCCAGTGCACGAGGTGGAAAAAGAGATTCGGGCTGCGGTGAAGGCGAAGTCAGGTCGCCTTTTGCTGAAAGCCCCCACGGGGTCCGGGAAATCGACGACCGTGCCGCCGATGGTTCGGGGGGAGGTGGACGGGAGAGTTTTAGTGGTGCAGCCCCGAAGAATGGCGGCGCGCTTGCTCGCGGAGTATGTCGCAAAATGCGAGGGGACGCGCTGTGGCGAAGGGGTGGGCTACGCGGTGCGCTTTGACAGCCGTTTCAATCGAAATACCGAGATCATTTATATGACCGATGGCGTCCTTCAGCGCATGCTTTTGGATGATCCGGAGTTATTGGGGGTGGGGGCGGTGATTTTCGATGAGTTTCATGAACGGCGTTTGGCATCGGATCTGGCGCTTGGTCGGGTTCTTGATCTCCAGGAATCGCTGCGCCCGGATCTGCGGGTGGTGGTGATGTCGGCGACGCTCGAGATTGGAGGGTTGAAGGGTTTTCTCGAACCCTGTGATGTCGTTGAGGCGGGCGGTCGGCTTTATCCGGTAGAGGTAAGTCACCAAGGAGAGGCGCTGGTGTCGAAGCGTCGTCGGCCCGAGCAGCGGAGTGAGGTTTGGGATCGTGTTGCTCGTTCGTTGCGCGGGGTGGTCGATGATTTGGGTCCAGGAGACCGTGTTCTCGTCTTTTTGCCGGGAATGTATGAGATCCGGCGTTGTGAAGGCATTCTGAGTCAATCGGGGTGGATGCGAGGCTGGGAGATTGCGACGCTTTATTCGGCGCTCGCTCCTGACAAGCAACGTGCGGCGATTAGTGCGGATCAATCACGGCGGATCATCCTTTCGACCAATGTCGCGGAAACCTCGGTGACGATTGAGGGGGTCAAAGTGGTGATCGATTCCGGTCTCGCGAGGCAATCGAGTTACGATGCGAACCGGGGCTTTGATTCCTTGCGGATCATGAAGATTTCCCAGGCGGCGGCTGAACAGCGGGCTGGACGTGCGGGGCGGACGGGTCCGGGAAGCTGCATTCGGCTTTGGAGCGAAGCGGATCATCGGGCGCGTGTACCCTTTGAGACTCCGGAAGTGCGCCGATGTGACCTTGCGGAAGCAGCGCTCTTTCTGAAGCGACTTGGGACCCGAAAGATTGCTGACTTTCGCTGGCTTGATGTTCCGGAGCCAGAACGTGAGCAAGAAGCAGAGGAGCTCCTTAAGCGACTTGGGGCGGTCGACTCTTCCGGGAGTCTCACCAAGGCCGGCGAGGAGATGGCGCGATTTCCGATGCATCCACGTTTGGCCCGGCTCGTTCTTGCGGGGCTGGAGTTGGGATGCGCGGGTGAGGTTCTTTTCGTGGCGGCTTGTGTTTCGGGCGAGGGGATCTTCATGCGGGGAGATCGGGGGGCGAAATGGATCGATTATTTAGAGGGAGAGCCGGGGTGGAAAAACGACTTCGGCGGTGAATGGTTGGCGCTCCTGGAGGCTCAACGAGTCGATTTTTCTCCCCAAGGGTGCACGGGGCTTGGCGTCCTGGCGAGGGGCGCGCGTGAGACCTGGAAGAGCTACCTGCAATTCGTCAAGATCATGGAAAAGCGAGGAATTCGGGTGAAGGACCCGGACTTTCGTCAACGGGGTGAGGACTGTGCCCGAGCGCTGCTTTTGGCTTTTGGGGACCGGCTTGCCGTTCGGAGAGATGCGGGGACGGCGGTGTGTCACGTCATTGGTAAGCGGCGTGGGAAGATGCATGCCAAGAGTGCGGTGCGGCAGAGCCCTGTTTTCCTCGCTGCTGAAATCATGGAGGTTGAGGGCCGCGAACGGGTGGTGGGGCTTTCTCGCTGCGTCGCAATCGATGAGGCCTGGTTGGAAGAGCTATTTCCCGGAGAAGTGGTGGAAGAAAACGGGGCCATTTTTGATGAGGTGGCCCGTCGCGTGATGGCGGTGCGACAACGGAAGTTTCGAGGGCTCGTTCTAGAGGAGAAAAAAGGGGGCGATGTGGATCCGAACCTAGCCGGAGAGATTCTCGCGCAGCGGGTGATCGCGGGAGATTTGAGTCTCAAGAAATGGGACAACAAGGTGGACTGGTGGTTGGCGAGGCTTCGTTTTTTAAGCGCAGCGATGCCTGAATTGGAATTGCCGGGATTTAGCGAAGAGGATCGTGAGATGGCGATCGCTCAGATTTGTGCGGGGGCGACGACCTTTAAAGAAGTCCGGGATCGCGATCCTTGGCGCGTTTTGCATCAGTGGCTCTCGACGCCCCAAGGGCAATCGCTTGAGGCCTATGCGCCCGAAAAGATCAAGCTGAGCAACGGCATTTCCACCCGGGTGAACTATCTCGATGGCAGTGAGCCCTGGATTGAGGAAAAGGTGCAGCGTCTCTATGACGTGCAAGAAACTCCCTTGATCGCGAACGGCCATCCCCTGGTGGTCAAGGTTCTCGCTCCCAATCAGCGCCCTTGGCAGACCACGATCGATCTTCCGGGATTTTGGGAAAGGGGATACGCGCAGATGAAAAAGGACCTCGCCGGGAGATATCCCCGCCAGAACTGGAGGTAGTGCATTTTATTTATTTTCAAATTCGGGGTGTCTGACACATTTGGTCGCTATGAAGTTTCTCCTTCCTCTTCTTCTAACTCTGAATCTCTCAGCGGCGGATAAGCCGAATCTGCTCTTCATCTTCGCCGATGACATGACTTATGAGGCCATCGGCACTCTGGGCAATAAAGAGATCAAGACGCCCAATCTGGATCGCCTTTTCGAAAGCGGGACCACCTTTACCCATGCTTACAATCCGGGCGGATGGAATGGCGCGATTTGCGTGGCAAGCCGGACGATGCTCATGACCGGTCGTCAGCTCTGGTATGCCCATCGCGAGGAGAAGACTCTCAATAAGGAATTTGTGCCGGCCCAGAAGACCTGGCCACAGATGCTCTCAAAAGCGGGTTACGAAACTTACATGACGGGGAAGTGGCATGTGAGGATCCCGGCCGATACGATCTTCGATCACGTCGGGGATGTTCGTCCAGGAATGCCAAGGGATCGAAAAAACGCTTACAATCGCCCACTCGTGGGCCAGCCGGATCCTTGGGATCCCACCGACAAGAATGAAGGCGGCTTTTGGCAAGGGGGCAAGCACTGGAGCGAGGTCGAGGCCGACACTGCGATTGGTTATCTTGATCACGCCAAGACCATCGATAAGCCCTTCTTCGTCTACTTGGCTTTCAATGCGCCCCATGATCCCCGTCAGGCGCCGCAGGAGTATCTCGACATGTATCCTATCGATCAGATGAAGGTGCCGGAAAATTTCCAACCGCTCTATCCTCATCGTAATACGATGCAGGCCGGAAAAAATCTCCGGGATGAAGCGCTCGCTCCTTTTCCCCGGACTTACCAAGCGGTGAAGACGCACCGTCGGGAATACTATGCCATCATCAGTCATCTCGATGCGCAGATTGGACGAGTTCTTCAGAAGCTCGAAGAGAATGGGCAGCGCGATAACACCTACATTGTTTTCACGGCGGACCACGGACTTTCGGTGGGTCACCATGGGTTGATTGGAAAGCAGAATATGTATGACCACAGTATCCGGGTTCCTTTCGCGATTGCCGGCCCTGAAGTCGAAGCCGGTCAGAGGATTTCGGCTCCTATTTATTTGCAGGACGTGATTCCAAGTTCGCTGGAAGCCGCTGGAGCAGAAGTTCCTGAGCACGTGCAGTTTCAAAGCTTCATCCCTATTCTGAAAGGGCGCTCTGAAGGTCGTGATGCCATCTACACCGGTTACCGCTTGTCCCAACGTCAGATCACTGATGACGGTTTTAAGCTGATCGTTTACCCGATTGGTCAGGTAGCACGACTCTTTGATCTCAATGCTGATCCGCAAGAGAAATATGACCTCATCGAGCAAGGAAAGCATCTTGAAAAGGGCCGGAATCTTCTCAAGAAGCTGAAGGCTCTTCAGAAAACAGTGGGTGATGATTTGAGTCTTGGGAGCTATCCCGATCTTATTGTTCAAAAAGGATCGAAGTAGAGATTCAGGCACGTGTTGAGTTCGCTGACCTTGCTTCCCAGGGTTCCTAAGGACAGACTTCATGCGTGACAGAACTCCTCGCCCCCGCCGGAAACTGGGACTGCGCTCGTGCCGCAGTTGCCAATGGTGCCGACGCCATCTTCTTCGGGATGCCGCGCTTCAATGCGCGCATGCGGGCTGATAATTTCACGGAGGCCGACCTTCCTGAGTTGATAAATTTTCTTCATCGGCACGGCGTCAGGGGATTTGTCGCTTTCAATACGTTGGTGTTTCCAAGCGAACTCGAAGGGGCGGTCGCGCAGATCGAGATGATGGCACGGGCCGGAGTGGATGCCGTCATTGTCCAGGATCTGGGAGCGGCGAAGCTCGTGAGAGAGATCGCGCCGGAAATCGAAATTCACGCGTCCACGCAGATGACGATCACCTCGCCGGAGGGACTTTCCTTCATCGATGAGTTGGTTGGGCTGGATCGGGCGGTGCTCGCGCGTGAGCTTTCCGTTCAGGAGATTGACCGAGTGAACAAGAATAATGATGTGCCGCTGGAAGTCTTCGTACACGGAGCTCTTTGCGTTGCTTATTCAGGTCAGTGCCTCACGTCCGAGAGCCTCGGGCAGCGTTCGGCAAATCGCGGCGAGTGCGCCCAAGCGTGTCGCATGCCATATGAATTGGTTGTTGATGGTGAAACGAAACCGATGGGGGAAGTTCGCTATCTTTTGAGCCCACAGGATTTGGCTGCGGTTGATTTGATCCCCGATCTCGTGGAAGCGGGAGTGGTGAGTTTCAAAATCGAAGGCCGACTCAAGAGTCCGGAATATGTCGCAGCGGTGACGCGGGTCTATCGCAAGGCGCTTGATGCGGTTGAGATCACTCCACGGGATCGTCACATTTTAGAGATGATGTTTTCCCGCGGGCTTTCGACCGGTTGGTTGGGAGGGACCAATCATCCTTTGTTGACTCATGGGAAATGGGGAAAGAAGCGCGGTGCTTACGTGGGCGAGATTACCGCATCAGGACAAGGCTGGGTGGAAGTCTCCGATCCTGCGGTGCCGATTGATTCGGGCAATGGCTTCGTGATCGATGCCGGGGAAGATCGCAATCAAGAGCAAGGGGGCATGGTATGGAAGATCGAGGGCGATCGCTTGCACTTTGATCGGCGGGTAAAGATCGAATGGACTCGAGTGAAAGTGGGCCAGGGTCTTTGGAAGACGAGTGACCCGACACTTGATGCGGCCGTCCGCAAGACCTGGAAGGGGGGACGGCTTACCGAAAAGGGGGACGCGCTCGATATTACCGTCACAGGGAAGGCCGGAGCGCCATTGATTCTGCGCTGCCGTGGTAAGGAGGTAGCGAGTGAAACTCTTTTAGAAAAAGCGGAGAAGCGGCCACTTGGCGAAGAGGTTCTGGTGGCTCAGCTGAGTCGGCTTGGAGGCACGGGATTTTCTCTCGGGAAGGTCACGAACGAGTTAGAGGGTGAGGTTATCATTGCTCTGGGTGAACTGAATCGCTGTCGTCGGCGATTGGTCGAGGCCCTTGCGGAAGAGCGGGTGGTTCGTGATGGGCTGCCGGTCTTGCAGGGACTTCTTCCTAAAGCGAAAGAGTCTTCCTCAGAAGTAGAGCTTCGCGTGCTGTGTCGCAGCTTGGATCAGGTGAAAGGGGCTCTTTTTGCCGGGACGAAATTTCTCTACTGCGACTTTGAAGATCTTAGGCTCTACAAGGATGCGGTCGGTCTTGTTCGCGAGACGGATGCCGAGATTTTTCTCGCGACTCCACGGATTCAAAAACCGAGCGAGGCGGGTTACTTTAAAATCATCGAACGGGCCGAGCCTGATGGTGTTCTCATTCGGAATCTCGGAGCAATTTCCTTCTTTAAAGATTCGAATTTGAGGTTGATTGGCGACTTTTCCCTCAACGTGGCCAATCCCTTGACTGCGAAACTTCTGATGGAGAGCGGAGGCTTTGAAAACCTCACCATTTCCTACGACCTCCATGAAGGGCAAGTGGGCGAGATGTTGGAAGCGACGCCCGCGGATTGGCTGGAATTGACCGTCCACCAGCACATGCCGATGTTTCATATGGAGCACTGTGTTTTCTGCACCTTCTTGAGTAGTGGAACGAGTATTAAGGACTGCGGGAAGCCCTGCGAAACGCATCACGTTCAGCTGCGGGATCGGGTGGGCCAGCTCCACACCTTAACGGCTGACGTGGGGTGTCGAAATACTCTCTTTAACGGGCGCGCTCAGACCGGAGTGGGAAGTGTCGAAGGATTTCAAAAACTCGGCCTCAAGCGCTTTCGATTGGAGCTTCTTGAAGAAGACGAGGGAGATGCGCAGCGGCTGGTGAACGTCTATCGACGCTTCTTTGCCAAAGAGAGAAGTGCGAGGGATGTCGCGAGCCAGCTCGGCGCGATCGAGCGTTTGGGTGTGACAAAGGGAACGCTTGAGCAGCGCCGGGAAGAAGTGCATCGGTAGTTTGAACTCTGCTCGACTGCTGCGGATGGCCGACTTGGAGGAAGGCGCTAATTGTCTTGCCGATGATGCTGCCAATCATAATTCCCAGGGCGTCGCTTCGCTTTACCCTGAGCTACCTTAGATAGGACCTTTGGCGCCTGGCTTGGCTTGGCTGTCTGTTGATTGGCGTGGGACCAGAGCTTTAGACCGCAGGAACCAGATGCTCCTTAAGCCACTCAAGGCAGGCCTCATGGTCATTGAGGTCGTATTGAAAGCTCTGAAATCCAAAGTCGCGGCCGGTGGCGATGTTCTCGGGAAGGTCATCAAGGTAGATCGTCTCTTTGGGACTCAGGTCATATTCATCGATGGCAACCTGGTAGAAGTCCGGATGCGGTTTGATGGCACCGACATCTTGGGAAAAATGATGATGGTGAAAGAGAGCGAAAATCGCGTGGTCGGCGAGGAACTTCTCGGCATGCAGGGCATTGGTGTTTGAGAAGAGAATGAGGCGGTGGCCCTCCGTATGTAGTTTTTCTGCGACTTCCCACATGGGCTTGTTCGGAGAAAAAATATCCTGCCAAGCTGCGGAGAACTTTTCGGCACTGAGGTCACTTTTTAAGAAGTTCAGGGAACGGGAAACGAATTCATCATCGGAGATGACTCCAGTCTCATAAGGATCCTTAAGAGAGAGCATCGCTTCGGGGAAATCATCGAGGTGAGCCGGGAGGACGGCATCGTGAAATCTCTCAAAATGTAGATTGAGAAGGACATTACCGATATCGAAGAGGAAGGTCATTTTTTAGGTAATAGAGAGAGGATGAATTCGGCTGCGTCCTGGGAGGCGGCTGGTCGGGCGTGAATCGCGAGGCGTTCTTTCTGAGCGCGCCACAGAGCGGCGTCATCTGCAAGCAAGCAGGCGATGGCGGATTTTATTTCGTTCGCTTCGGTGGCAAGTGAGCCGATTCCGAGTTTTTCGAGGAGGTCGATGTTTCCTTCCTCTTGTCCGGGCACGATGTGGTGCACGAGCATGGGGCATTGGGCGGCGATTGATTCATGAACCGTCGCGCCACCTGCTTTTCCAATGACAAGGTGGTGGCTACTGAGCAACTCAGGGACCCGCTTCGTCCATCCTTTGAGTTTCACGCGATCGTGGAATTCTTGCTTCAGTTCCTGGGCGCGGCGGTAGAGGCGGCGGACATTTCTACCCAGAACGACCGTGATTTCGGTGGGTAAATCGGGAGTCTCAAGAACAGACCGCATGATCGACTTTACGTGAGGGGAGCGGGCTGTCGGAAAAAAGAGAACGCGGAAGGGGTTGATCGACGTGCTTTGATTGACGGGCGGGAGAGCTTCGAAGCGCGAGCTTACGGGAAAGCCGGTGACGATAATTTTTTCACCCGAAACTCCATTTTCCTCAAGAGATGATGCGGTATGGGGGTCGGTAACAAGGAAGTGATCGGACGGGGATCGAGTCCAGGCTGCATTCACTTTCATCGAGTCAGTGACGACCGTGATGATGGGGACCCTGGGAAGGGTTTCGAAGTGACGGTCAAGTAAGTAGGGGTAGAACGGGTAGGTCGAGACCACGAGATCCGGTCGGAATTCCTTCAGGAGTTTCCCAAGGGCATCCTCGGTTTTCTTGAGAAAGGGGAGGGGTTTGGTGAAGTCCTGTCGGTCGGTTGAATCGTAGATCCATTTCCAAACGCGCGGGGTGTAAGTCGTGATTTCCCGGTAGGCGCGGCTTACAAAGCGGTTTATTCTGGGGCTCCCGAGGTCACAAGGGTCGGCCACACAGGCATCGGCATCGGACTCGAGCGCTTCTGCGAGATGCTTCGCGGCGCTGTTGTGACCATCGCCAAAACCGGCTGTGAGGATAAGAATTCGCGGATTAGCCACCTGAACAGGATATGTAGCGAGGATCTGGGGTTGCGTCGATTCCCATTTGTCGTTAGATTTACTACACTGAAACGGCAGTTAGAATGGCAGACGATCAAGATGAGATAGAAGAATTACCGGAGTTCGATGAACTCATGGGGTTTGTGGATTCCGATGATGTTGATGTTGAAGGTGATTTGGCTTTCAAGAAGCCCGTTGCGGATATCGAGCCCGATGATGGAGAGCAGGGACCTGTGCTTCGTGTGCTTGATGAGGAAAATCACCAAAAAGAAGTGGTTCGCTTGGAGGAAGAAGAGGAGATAAAGCCAAGGGATTTTTCGAGGAGGATCAAGGCTCGAGAGGATCGTGAATTTCTGAATACGGTGCTGAACGACGGTCGGGTGGGAGAAGAACTCCTTCCCCCCATGGACCTTGATTGGTTGGCGGAGGATGAAGTTGTTACCGCTTCTACCTCAAATGTGCCCATGGGCTGGTTCATTCTTCTTATTGGAGGGATGGCCATCCTTCTTGTTTGGGGTGCCTACCAGCTCATCGTCGCAGAAAATCCAAAAACTGCTTCCCAGTCTAGCTCGGAGGACTCAGACGCATGGGCTCCGAGTGAGGGACCTATCGGGAAGGTCGCGGAAGCGCGTCAGCGGGTGGTCGCCAAAGCAACCTATGAAGAGTTGGAGGAGATGCTGCGGGCATACTTTGAGGCTGAATCATGGGAAGAAAAATTACAGTTTGTCAGGCATCCCAAGAGGGTGAAACCTCTGATGGCAGACTACTATCTGCGGAATAAGTTGCTTCCGCGGAAGTATGAATCGGTTTCAGAATTCCTTGTCTTGTCGCTTGATCGACTTCCCTTCACTGCGATGACAGTCGAATTTTTTGATGGGAGTGAGGCCGCAGTGATGTCGGAGACGACGGTAGAGGGCCCTAAGATCGACTGGGAATCGCAGGTGGCCTACCAGCCGATAGCATTCAATGAACTCGTGAACTCGAGACCTTCCAACGCGATGGACTTTCGCGTCTACGCCACGAGGGATCACTATTTCGCCTATGAGTTTAAGGATGAAACGAAGTGGCTCTGTTTTAAGCTTACGGCGAGAAATAGCGAGGAGTACTTGTTCGGCTACCTCCCGGCTAAGAGCGATCTTGCTGTCTCCTTTCGTAAGTTGATGGGAAGCGAGATTGACTTTTCAAGGGTCATGAAGCCTCTGATTTTACGGCTTCGTTTTCCCGAAGGCGGGAAGGGACCTCGTTCGGTGTTGATAGAGGATGTCATTTCCGATCGCTGGGCCTACACGAAAGACCCAGGTGAAGAATAGCCGCAGCAACCACGTTGTCTTATTGTCGATATAAAGATGCTTCATCTGCTTCTTATTTTGAGGATTGTTGCCGCCGGAGCCGGTTTACTTCTACGAAGTTATGTGATTGCATCTCCAAACGCTGGGAAGAACACTGCCGAACCTGAATGAAAACAAGCGGTTGACTCCGCTTAGACCTTGAATCAATTAATTATGAGAGCCCATACCACAATATCATTTATAGCCTGTCTTTTTATCTGGAATGGCTCCCTCCTCATTGCTTCTTCTCAAGAGGCTCCCAAGGTTCTTGCCGCCTATCTAACACCCAATGAAGGAGTTAAGGGCGAAGTAGTTGCGGTTGTTCCTCCTGATGAAATTCAAAAATATATCGAGAAGGTGAAAGAGGGATCGAGCAAGAATCCGGAGTGGTTTGCTGAATATTCGGCTAAATCAAAGCCGGGAATTCCTCTTCCTTATGATGAAAAATTGGGACTCACCAAGGAAGAGTATGATCAGTATCTTGAGCTTTGGGATCAGCGTGAATTTAGAGTGATCCAGCCGGTGGGAGTCCGCCTTGAGCTTTTGGGGGATCAGTGGATGATTCGGGTGAGCGGAGTCGGGACAAAGATTACTCTTCTTCGTTATGATGAAACGACCGACATCTTTAAATCGCCCAATGGAGAGATGAAGCGGATTGAGGACATCAGCGCGGATCCATCCAGTATTTTACGAGGTTGGACCGGACATGAGTGGAAGTTTGAGGAAGTCTCCACTCTTGGGAAAACGAAGGAGAATTTCGCGATCGGGCGCACCGAGGATAAAAGATTCGGCCTTTTGGTTTATCGACTTCAGGACATCAGTGTCGACGGACGACCTCTCTACGATCAGAGTGTCCTCATTCGATTTGCGGCAAAGGAACTTAAAAAGTAGGGTTCATTCGTGATCAATGCCGAAGACTGGGGCCGTCTCCGCCGAATCAGGCGTTGGATGTTCTGGATTGTATGTCTCCCACTCCTCTTGCTGGGAATTGGGAATCTCATTTTATCCACTTCCTGGGGCACGGGCTTGGTGGAGAAGCAAATTGAGGCTCGATTTGATCTGACTTGCGAGATAGCGGGCTTGTCGTGGTCGCCTTGGGCCGGAGGGCAGGTGGATGATTTGGAAATAACGTCCTCTGATGATGAGGGCTCATCATTTCGAGTCTTCAAGATCGACCGCATCGAGATCGATCTATCTTGGCGTTCGCTGGTCAAAGGCGAGAAGCGATTCGATCGCGTGGAGGTGGGCGGTGTGGAGGTGGACATCTCCTTAGAATCCTTAAAATCACTCATGAAATCACGGAAGGAAGCGATCGTGTCAGCGGTGCCCGATGACCTGGAGGTGGTGGACGATGGATCGCACCCGAATAAGGCTTCAGACCCTGCTGATCCGAAAAGTGATGATTCCTCCTTCGAGGCTCCTGCCATCGATCAACAACCGAATGATAAGGGATCAGTAACCATTGCGCCCGTGGATGACTTTGAGGGTCTTGTGGTCTTTAAGGACGTCAAGGCACGGATTTATTCGGAAGCGATGCCTGAGTTCGAGTTGAGATTTGGAAATTTTTCGGGAGAAATTCCCCTCTGGGGCCAGGAGCGAAAAGGCCAGGTGGATTTTGTGGGCTTGCGTATCGGGAACGATGGTTCAGAGGAATCGCTTAGCATCCCTATTGTTTGGAAGGAAGGGGTCCTACAGATGAACGAGCCGGAGATGCATGTTCTGGGGCTGCGATTCAATATTAGTGCAGTTCTTCGCTTTTCGAGTGGCCTTCCATTTGGGGTGCAGGTGAAGGTCCCCGAACAACAGATCGACTTTACCTCGTTGCGAAAGAACGCTCCTCCCGTCAATATTGCCCGCTTTTCATCTGATAATTTATTGCAGGGATTTCTCTTACATCCTTCTCTTCTGAGCGGGAGTAGCCAGTCCCAGTTCGTATCCTGTGTGATCGAGGATCCCAAGGATGGAAGTAGAATAATCTTTGATCGAGGTCATAGTAATCTGATCGTCACCGAAGCCGGCGTTTTTGCGAGCGATGTGCGCCTCATCGGTGATGAGGAAGCTTTTTTGGGGAATGGTTTCCTCACTGCGACAGGCACGGGAGCTGCCACGCTGCGGGTGATTGCCAATCCGCAACGGGCGGAGACCTACGAGAAGAGAGTGACAGCTACGGATCCATCATGGTCTCTGGGGCTAATCCCTTTGGTGACAGTGGATCGCTGGTATCGGGATCTTCGTTTTGAAGTGGGAAGTCAGGGTCTGACAGTGGACCTTGGGGAAGGAGGAAAAGAAGTCTCTTTCGTGGAAGTGGCACGAAAATTTAGTCATGCCGAACGAGCACCAAACCCGATCTTGGTTCCATGAGAATTATCGCAGGAAAGGCAAAAGGACATTCGCTCAATGTGCCCCGCGACGTTTCTCGCCCCACGACAGATCGGGTGCGGGAATCAGTCTTTGGCACCCTGATGGGACGTCTCGAAGGCGCTCGAGTTCTCGATTTATACGCGGGTTCAGGTGCTCTGGGTCTCGAGGCATTAAGCCGGGGGGCGTCATCTTGTGACTTTGTCGAAAAGGATCGCGCTGCGGCCAAGACGCTCAAGGGGAACCTGGAAAAGTCGAAGCTAGCGGCTGGCACGATTCATCATCGAGAAGTGGCAGATTTCCTAAAGAATTGCGCAGGGGGCTATGATCTCATTTTTGCTGACCCGCCTTATACAAATGCCTTTGGTGATATCGCGGCTGAATTGGTATCGATGAAAGGGTGGCAAAAGTGGCTTGCGCCTGAGGGATTACTTACGGTTGAAAGGGAGGCTCGCGGAGAGGTTCCCCTCGCGGTGGGTCTGGAATTGCTGCGTGAGCGCGACTATGGGCGGAGTCGTATTATTATCTATCAACGGGCCTCCTAAACTCACAACCATGTTTCGGATAGCACTTTTTCTTTATCAGCTGGTTCTGCCGGTTGTTTGCCTTTTGGTGGCTCCCGCCTGGCTTTTTAAAATGAGCCGTCGGGGCGGTTGGGGATCGGGATTGGCTGAACGGCTTGGCATTCACTCCAGGGAGGCTGAATTTGAAAAACAAGGAAGCGTCTACGTGCATGCGGTCAGCGTGGGGGAGGTTCTTCTCGCTCTTAAACTGATCGAGGCGTGGCGTGCTGAAACGGGGGATCATTTTACGCTCGTTCCCACCACGGCGACCGGGATGGCAGTGGCGCGTGAAAAGGCTCCTGATTTTGTTCGTGTGATCTACGCGCCACTGGATTTTTCCTGGCTGATGAGACGGACCTATCGGCGATTTTCGCCACGAGCCATCGTCTTGGTCGAATCAGAGCTCTGGCCTAATCTAATCCTGCAAGCATCCCGCATGGGAATTCCGATCGGAGTGGTGAATGCCCGCCTTTCTCAACGCTCTGAAAAGCGGCTTCGCTTGCTTCGTTCTTTGGTTGCGCCGATTGTCGGAAGTTTGGATCGTATCGGCGTGCCTGAAGAGGCAGATCTCTGCCGCTGGCAGGCCATCGGTGCCAAGAAGGAAGCCACCCAGGTGACGGGGAATCTTAAGTTCGATTCCGAAGGTGCAACGGCTCCCAGGAAGCGCCCCGAATTTGCGGGTATGATCGCCGCCTTTGGGACAGATCGACCAGTGGTGATGGCTGTTTCAACCTTCACAGGCGAGGACGAGTGGTTGGCAGAAGCATTTTTAAACTGCGGAAAGAATGTTTTGCCGGTGATTGTTCCTCGCCACGCCGAGCGACGGGAGCAAGCAGCTCTTGCAATTGAGGCACTGACTGGGCGGAAGGTGATCAAGAGATCCCATTTTACTGAACCAATGGGAGACGAGGTGTTCCTCATCGATTCGACGGGAGAATTGCGTGATTGGACGGCTCATGCCGATGTCATCGTGATCGGGAAAAGCTTTCTGGCTAAAGGAGGGCAAAACCTCGGGGAAGCGATTCAGGCCGGTATTGCGGTGATCTCCGGGCCCCACATGGCAAATTTTGAGCCCCTCGTGTCGGAATTGGTCAAGGCGGGGGGACTCCAAGTCGTCTCGTCCCGAGAGCAGTTGATTGCAGCTGTTCAAGACTGTTTGGGAGATTCATCGGCGCAAACAGCGGCAGCGCGGACCGTGACGGAAAAACATCGGGGAGCCGTTTTACGCACGATCGCACTTTTTGAGGTCGCGGAGGGGCTGGTCTCTTCTTAGAGTTTCCCTGCGTGAATTTTGCCATCTTATTCCGTTCGCTGGGCACCATGGTTCTCCTTCTCGGAGCCGCTATGATTATGTGCGTTCTGCTTGGCTTAATCGTACCCATTGATGCCAATCATAATCCTGACCTTGTGTTGACTGATTGGGCCATTTCCCTCGCGATTACTCTCGCAGTTGGGGTTGGCTTTCGCCTTGGTGGAGCGTGGCTAGCAAAGAAGAAAACGGGCAGTTCGACGATGCGTCGTCGGGAGGCGATGGCCTTGGTCGGAATCGGCTGGGTAGTCTGTAGCCTCATTGCGGCGGTGCCTTATGTTTTTTGTAATCTAGGGCTCGATTATTCTTCCGCGATTTTCGAAGCTGTTTCCGGGCTGACCACGACGGGAGCGACCATCTTTGACGAACTGGAAGGTCTTCCCAAAACAATTTTGCTTTGGCGTTCCGTGACCCAATGGGTTGGGGGAATGGGAATCCTTGCGATGTTTGTGGTGGTCCTTTCTGGATCGGGAGTCAGCGGTAAAACTCTCATTGGGGCTGAGTCGTCTCTTTCGAATTCGGACCTCTCGAGTATTAGGCAAACGATGCGCCAGCTCTGGGTGCTTTACTTTTCCTTGACCGTTGTCGGGGGAATAGGGCTTTACTTAATGGGCTTGTCTCCTTTTCAAGCGGTTAATCATATTCTCACGACGATCTCTACCGGTGGATTTGGAACGCAGAGCGATAGCATCATGGGAGATCACTTTACGACTTTGGTGAAGAGTTGGATGATTTTTTTCATGATCATCGGAGGCTTAAGTTTCCCCATTTATTTGGCCCTGATTAAGAGGCAGACCAAGGAGATTCGTGTGCGCTACGAAGAGGTTTGGTGGTATCTTGGTTTGCTCTTCATTGTTTGCGTGACCATGAGCATTCTCGCCCATATCGGGTATTTTGAAGAGAGTACTATCAACGTTGTTTTTAATGTGGTTTCGGTTTCAACGAGCACGGGTTATGCGTCTTCGGATTACGAGTTGTGGGGTGATATGGGGATCGGAGTGATGCTGGTGCTCATGATTATTGGTGGTTGTTCAGGGTCTACCGCGGGTGGTTTAAAAGTGAGTCGGATTGTGCTGTGGTTTCGCTGCGTCCGAACGGGGTTGAAGCAGAGCTTTCGGCCCCGCGCTATTCTTCCGGTAAAGTTGAATGGCCGGGCGGTAGAGGCTTCGTCCTTAGCACAGCTGCTTTTGGTGATTTCTCTCTTTGGATTCTTCGGGATTACCGGATCGATTCTCTTTCGAATTTTAGAGCACCAGCACAGCCCATTGGGAACTCTCTCCTTAATCATCAGTCTGCTTGGAAACACCGGTCCGGCTTTTGGTGAAATGGGGCCGACCGAGGCTTGGTTCGATCTATCGGCTCCGAGTAAATTCCTCTGCTCCGGTTTGATGATCTTGGGCCGTCTTGAATACACCGCGGTCCTGATTCTCTTTAGTCGCAGCCTTTGGAAGCGCTACTAGAACTTCATTTTTTACCGCTTTGAATCCAAGGGCCTAAGTCTTGCGCCAGCGTGCGATCTGGGCTTTCACGTTTTCGACTGACGGCGCTCCTGGATTGGTGCGGGCCGCGAGAGCCTTTGTGAGTGAGAACACCGACGAGGCATCGGCGGTAAAAGCCGAGTCCACCTGGGTGAGGTCAAGTTTGTCGAGTGGGATCTTTTGCATCACTGACGCGGCGACTGCTTTTCCGACCAATTCGTGAGCGGAGCGGAAAGGGATGCCTTCTTTGACAAGCCAGTCGGCAAGGTCGGTGGCAAGGAGTAGGGGATCACTTGCAGCAGTTTCACACGTTTCTACGTTGATTTCCATCGCGGCGATCATTTCGGTGTTCACTTTGAGCGCGAGCGTGATGGTATCGATCGAATCAAAAAGAGGTTCCTTATCTTCCTGCAAGTCGCGGTTGTAGGTCAGAGGAAGGCCTTTGATGGCAGTCAGGAGGGAAATGAGATTTCCATAAAGTCTTCCTGTTTTACCTCGAGTCAGTTCGCAGACATCGGGATTCTTTTTCTGCGGCATGAGCGAGGAGCCTGTCGTGTGCGCATCTGAAAGAGTGGCAAAGCCGAACTCACTGCTGCACCAAAGAATCAAATCTTCGGAGAGACGTGAGAGGTGGCCGCCGCAAAGAGCGAGGGCAAAGAGGATCTCGGCGATGTAATCGCGATCGGATATGGCATCCATCGAATTCGTGGTGACTCCATCGAAGCCGAGTTCCTTCGCGATAGCCTCACGGTCGAGATTGATGGTGGAGCCTGCTAAGGCTCCTGATCCAAGGGGAGAAATATTGACGCGCTTCCGGGCATCGATGAGTCGCTCCTTGTCTCGGGAAAGCATCTCGATGTAGGCCAGCAAATGATGACCAACGGTGACGGGTTGTCCGCGTTGCAAGTGAGTGTAGCCGGGCAAAACTGTTCCGGCATGGGCGTCGGCACGCCCTAGAAGAGCATCTTGAAGGTCTGAAATTAGCTCTAAGAGAGAATCGATGGCACTGCGGCAATAAAGGCGCGTATCAGTTGCGACTTGGTCATTTCGCGATCTCGCGGTGTGTAGCTTGCCTCCTGCGGCCCCTATCTTTTGGGTCAGGGCAGATTCAATATTCATGTGGATATCTTCCAGTTCGATCGAGAATTCGAATTTTCCGGCAGCGATTTCCTCCTCGATTTTCTTGAGTCCAGATTCGATCTTAGAGAATTCATCCTCAGTGAGTAATCCAGATTTCATTTGGGCGCGAGCATGCGCAATTGACCCCGCTATATCGTGAGGGAATAGACGCCAGTCATATGAGATAGACTCGCCATATTGTTGCACAAGATCGGCAGTTGCTTGAGAGAATCGGCCCTTCCACATGCGTTGAGTGTCCCCCGTTCTGACGAGGTATTCAAGCGTAGAGCTTATTCACATCCGGCGAAATTTATCGAAGATGAGCTTGTTTAGTTAACTTGCCTTGATAACATAGCGCTGTTATGAATAATCCGTTTCAGTCAGTCGGAGGAGGAACTAGTGCCGCTGTTTCTCCTGCATCTGTTGGATACTTGTCTCAAGAGTCCAGCAAAGAAGTAAATCCCAAGCCAGCCATGAAGACGGCAACTGAAAGCGTCGCTCGTTCCGCTTCCACAGATGCTTCCACAGATGCTTCCACAGATGCTTCCACAGATGCTTCTA
>JAPKCM010000044.1 GCA_028822935.1 Akkermansiaceae bacterium | reverse complement strand
TCATCGCGGTCGCCGTGGCCACCGACGCGGGCGTCATACCAATCGGAGATGTAAAGAGCGCCGTCTGGTCCTACGACGATGTCGGAGGGGCGGAAGAGGATCTTGGTGTCGTTGGCATCAGCACCACCGCCGACGAAGTCGGAGCCGGCGTATTCCTTGTTGGGGTTGGTGGTGGTGAGGTTGCCTTGCTCGAGTTTGAAGGTGGCGCCTTGGGGCTCGGGCTTGTAGTGGAAGATGGTGTTTTTTCCGGGTTCGCAGGAGAAGAAGGAGCCGTTGTAGCTCGCGGGAAGGGCTCCGTTTTCATACATGCTGACGCCGGTGGGGGATCCGCCGCCGTAGATGTGGCCGGCGTCCATCGTGCCGGGGTCGTCTTGACGCCAATGGGCGCGTCCATGGTCCTGACCTGGGCGTTTGACGGAGCGATATCCTTGCTTGGCATCGCGGGTGAAGTATCCCGCGCTGCCGTATTCGAGGATGTAGGAGACGCGGCAGGCCGGTGGATCGTCGTTATCGTTTTGGAAGGCGTTGCCGAAGGAGTCGAGCGATTGCTCGTAGGAATTGCGGTAGCCGTGGCCGATGATTTCACAGTCGGTGCCGTCGGGGTTCATGCGGACGGTGAAACCGGAGGTCCAGATGTGGCCATCATCCGAGCGCTTACCGGAGACGGCGATGTGATCGACGAGGAAGTCGCCGCCACCGCCGCCGTATGGGCCGCCCATGTAGAAATTCTTGCCGGAGTTGTCTTTAAAGACGGCGCCGCAGTTTCCGTTGTTGAAGTAGAGTTTTCCGTCGGGTCCGCCGGTGACGGAGTGGAGGGAGTGGTCGTGGTTGCGGGCGTTGAAGCCGGTCAGGAGGACTTCTCGTTTGTCGATCGCGGGATCGAACCTGAGATTGCGGTCGACGTCGGTGTAGACGAGGAGTTCGGGTGGCTGGGAAACGTAGATAACGTTGTCAAAAACGGCGACGCCGAGGGGGGCGATAAGACTTTTTTCCTGCACGAAGGTGTGGGAGGTGTCGGCTTTGCCGTCGCCATCAGTGTCTTGCAGGACCGCGATGCGGTCGCCACCGGGGCGGCGTCCGTTGTGGCGGCGGTAATTCACTCCTTCAGCGACCCACATGCGACCGGCGTGATCGATATCGACGTTGGTGGGATTGTAGAGGTGGGGCGAGGTGGCCCAGACTGAGATTTCGAGGTCCTCGGGGAGTTTGAAGAACTCGAGGTTAACGAGTGCGGGATCAAGATCGGACTCCCAGGGGGCATTGGGATCTTTGGGGGCTTTTGGGGTGCGGATGTTGAATTGGACTGCGGCTTCGGAGACCGCGCCCCCTTGCTTTGCGCCACCATCGTCAATGCCGACTTGGGCGGTGAACTTTACGGCGCCTTTTGGAACGCGGAGTTGGATGGTGGACTTGGCGTGGGTGCCGAGGGCGTGGTCGTAGGTTTTGCCATCGATGGTGAGGGCGCCACCGCCGACCGATTTGTTGATCTGAAGATCGCGCCAGGCTTGTTTGGCGTCGGTGATGTGGTTTTTGGTGACAGGGATTTTTTTGCCGTCCTTAGTGTGGAAGGTGGGATTGACCCAAGCGGCCCAGTCGTGTGATTCGTTGCCGAGGTCGTTGACAAAGAGCTCGAGAGTTTCGAGGTTGGCGATGTCGGCTGAGAGTTCGTGAAGACGTTGGGAGTCTGCGGCGTGGAGCTTGGGACTCTGGGCCACATTCTTTGCTGCGAGGGGTGAAGCGAGGAGAAGAAGAGATAGAGCAAAGCGCATGAGGGCAATTTTTACGGATAAAAAGCGGGGATGCTATCACTAATTGAGATTTGAGCGACTTCTGCCTACGCCCTTTGGGCTGCGGCGGACGAGTGGTTGAGGGGGGGTAACCACGAAACTTAATTGAGGGTTTTTCTGACCACAGAAAAAGCGGAAGGAGCAGAAAGTAGGGGAGGAAGGTGGCAAGGAATCTGGTTTCACTGGTCGGGTGAAATCTGTGAAAATCCCGCCTCAATCCGTTTCTTAATCTGTGTAAAATCCTCTGTTTTTTTCTGGAAATACGAGAAGATGGGGGGCAGCTACGAAACTTGGTTGAGGAAGCGCGATTGGGATGAACAGGGAACAGTGATCGTTGAAAAATGAAGGGCTGGTTGAGGGGGGAGAACGCGCATGTGGCTAATCTTGGTTGGGGGGAGCCAAGATTACCACAGAGAACGCGGAGGACGCAGAGGGTTGGGGGCGGAGTGAGGCTTACTGCTATTTCCAGGAGCTGATGTCGTCTTTGCTAGTTTCCGGGTTACCGGTTTTTCCGTCGGGGCCGGGGGACCAGATGAGGAATCTTTTGTGGTGGATCTCACCGGTGCCGGGGTGGGTGATGGACTGGTTGTAGTCGTGATCCAAGCGGATGAAGTAGGGGTTTCCCCATGGATCGAGCATTGAGTAGCCTTGAGCGGTTTTAAGGATTCCGTTTTTGCCATTTTTGGCCTCACTAAATTCAAGGAAGTTAGTGAGATAGGGGCTAATTTCTGGGGCGTCGGGATGGAAAAGGACAGCGGTGATATTCCCGGTTTCTGAATCGTCGGTGGTGACTGTCGTGTCGCCGTCGGTGCCTTCCGAGAGAGGGAGCGAGTCATATCGGTCATCGTAAAACGAGCAGGCGTTTTCCAGCGCTTGGATGCCTTCTCTTGCTTGCTGGGTCTTCTGCCTCGCGTGGATCAGCCAAGCGGTGCCGGTGGCGGCAGCGCAAAGAAGGAAGGGTTACAAGAAGTATTGTTGTCCTTTGGTCATCACTTTGATTTTTATCGAAACGATAGTTTGTCACAATGATGCTTCCCAGGCGATCTTGATCGTTTTTGGTGATGGGCTGGGCTTGCGACGGTCACGGACCGGCGCTACAGATAAGGAGTGATTGACGAGTTGCGTGAGTTGTTGGGCGAGGGGAAGGTTTCTGCCATGGCGGAGGTGCTTGAGGTGCATGGGACGGACCGGTGGGATTTCTCCCACTTGCCGGATGTCGTTGTTTTTGCGGAGTCGCGGGATGATGTGGTGGCGGTGATGAAGTTTGCGAATGCGCGGGAGATTCCGGTGACGACCCGGGGAGCGGGTGTGGGTTATGTGGGGGGATGTGTGCCGGTGCAGGGCGGGATTGCGCTTTCGGTGGCACGGATGAATCAGGTGGTGGAGTTGGCTCCGGCGGATGGGGTGGTGGTGACTCAGCCAGGTGTTATTTTAAAAGATCTGCAGGATGCGGTTAGTGCCTTGGGCTGGTATTATCCGCCTGATCCGGCGTCGCTGAAGGAGTGTTCGATTGGGGGAAATCTCGCGACGAATGCGGGTGGGCCTCGGTGTTTGAAATACGGGGTGACGAAGAATTACGTGCTGGGCCTTGAGGTGGTGTTGGCGAGTGGCGAGGTGCTCAAGGTGGGCGGGCGCTGTCACAAGAATAAGACGGGCTTTGATTTGCTGCATCTTTTTGTGGGAAGCGAGGGAATGCTGGGGGTGATCACGGAGGCGACGCTGCGGATCATTCCGCATCCGCAGGATCGGGCGATGTTGACGGCTACTTTTTCGGAGTTCACCGATGCGGCAGGGGCGGTGCAGGCGATTTTGAATGCGGGGCATTTGCCATCGGCTCTCGAGATCACGGATCGTTTTACGCTGAGGGCGGCTCGGGATTACCTGGGGCAGGATTGTCTCCCGGACGGGGATGCGCATCTTATTGTGGAGATTGATGGTCGTTCGCGGGCGATTGCGAGCGAGTTGGAGGAGCTGGATGAATTGCTCAAGGAAGTGGGCGCACTTTCGAGCGAGCGTCACGGAGATGCGGAGGCGTGTGAGGCGGTGTGGCAGTTGAGAAGAGATTTTTCCTATTCGCTGCGCGCTACGGGGCTGACGAAGTTGAACGAGGATATCGTGGTGCCGCGATCGAAGCTGGTCGATCTGGCGGATTTCGCGGCGGGCTTGCAGGAGAAGACCGGGATCCCAGTGGCGTGCTTCGGGCATGCGGGGGATGGAAACATTCACACCAATCTTATGGTGGAGGACTACGATGATCCGGTGATTCGCGAGAAGGCGGACGCGGCTCTGGATGTCCTCTTTACCTGGATCTTAGAAAACGACGGGGTGATCACGGGCGAGCACGGAGTGGGTCTGGCGAAGAAGCGCTGGATCAAGGACGCGCTGGGCGAGGTGGGCTTTGCGACGCATCTGACAGTGAAGGATGCGTTGGATCCGAAAGGGATTCTGAATCCGGGGAAGTTCTTGGATTAGGCGGCTTGGATCGGTGATTGCACTACGGCGCGGTCTTTTACTCGAGCGGGCTTGTTTGAGCGTGATTCCGTCGGAATGCCAGAATGGCCCCGAATCCCAAGATGATTGAACCTACGATCACGGCGATGGTGAGTTGATGGGATGATCCAGAAGCGGAGGGATCCTCCAAAGTTGGGGCGATCGACTGCGGTGGGTGTTGTTTTAAAATAGTAGAAGTCGCTGTGATCGGCGACCCCTCCGCCGCGGAAGTGGTAAGATAGATTTCGCAGGTTTTCTGGGAGCTTAGCATTTGACCATTTTTCAAAGCGAGCAGATGGAGTCGGTGGATTGATGATTAGACCCACGACCATCGTAATAAAGAAGAGAATCGATAGCGCAAGAATCCAGTGAGTGCGAAAGCGTTGCCATTTTCTCCATTCATAAATCCCATCCAATGGTCGGTCCAGCGAAGGGTTTGGTTTAAGGTGACGGCTAGTCCGAAGAGCAAAAATGAGTAAAGGAAGAGCAGGGCGATGTGGAGCTGCTTTGGAGGACCCTCTTCGATGATATCTCTTTAAGGTGATTCTTCCAAGGGCACAAAAAAGCCCGCGGGATCGCGAGCTTTGGCGAGGGATGAGCGATGTTCTTGTTACTCGATGTAGGCTAGACCGGCGGCGGTGGCTTCGATCTTGTCTTTGTTTCCGATGAGTTCTGCGATGGGGTCATACTTTCCGGAGAGGAGGGCGTGACGTGCGGGAGCGGGCATCTCGACGGCGAAGCTGAGGTCCCCAGCGGTGACGGTCAGGGCTTCGATATCGATTTTCACCTCGAGGGTGGCATCGGCTGCGGTGGCAGCTTTGAGCGCGTCGATGTCAGCCTTGGGCGCAGACACGCAGGGAAGGCCGAGGGTGGTGGAGTTCCCGTAGAAGATTTCCGCGAAGGACTCGGCGACGATGCCGGTGAAGCCATACTTAGTAAGCGACTGGGGGGCGTGCTCACGGGAGGAGCCGCAACCGAAGTTAATGCCGGCAACGAGGATGGAGGCATCCTTGAAGCGCTCGTCATTGAGCGGGTGGTCGGTTTTTTCTCCGGTGACGGGATCAAAGCGAACGTCGTAGAAGGCGAACTCACCGAGGCCATCAAAGGTGACACACTTCATGAAGCGTGCGGGGATGATGCGGTCGGTGTCGATATCGGCTCCGGGGATGGGGACGGCGGTTCCGGAGATTTGAGTAATGGGTGCGATGGCCATGATGCGATAATTTGTGAGAGTTACTTGAAGGCAGGAGTGATGGTGTCGGTCATGGTGATGTTCCGATCATCGAGGAGATTTTTCATGAGTCTCGCTGAGAGTTCCTTGTTTCCAAAAGCATCCTTTCCTTGGCTTGGACCGTGATGGAGCAGGTAAGGAAGAGTAAGGCAAAGAGATGTTTCATGGAGTTCGGTTGGTTGACCTAAGCGACGGCCGAGGTGCCGAGATTTTCGAAGGTTTCGCGGGCGTCGGCGATCTTGCCTTCGACTGCGGCGGCGGCGACCATGACGGGCGACATGAGGATGGTGCGTCCGATGGGGGAGCCCTGACGGCCTTTGAAGTTCCGGTTGGAAGAGGAGGCGCAGATCTGATCGCCGATGAGTTTATCGGGGTTCATCGCGAGGCACATGGAGCAGCCTGCGGCCCGCCATTCGAATCCGGCTTCTTCGAAGATTTTATCGAGGCCTTCCTGCTCGCACTGGATGGCGGTGATTTGCGATCCGGGAACGGCGATGGCGGTGATACCCGCGGCGACCTTTTTGCCCTTGAGGTATTTGGCGGTTTCGCGGAAGTCGGAGAGGCGGCCATTGGTGCAGGAGCCGATGAAGGCTACATCAATGGGGATGCCTTTGATCGGGGTTCCGGCGGGGAGCTTCATGTAGGCGAGGGCTTCCTCGATGACGGCTCTTTCTTCCGGGTCAGGGGTGGTGGCGGGATCGGGGATGTTTTCGCCAATGGTGATGCCGTGGTCGGGGGAAATTCCCCAGGTGACGGAGGGCTCTACGTCTTCGGCATTGATGGTGATGATGTCATCGAACTCCGCGTCGGAATCGGAGGCGAAGGATTTCCAGCGGGTGACGGCTTCGTCCCACTCGGCTCCGGTGGGTGAGTAGGGGCGTCCTTTGAGGAATTCGAAGGTGGTTTCGTCGGGGTTGACATAGCCGCAGCGTGCGCCGCCTTCGATCGCCATGTTGCAGACGGTCATGCGCTCTTCCATCGAGAAGTGATCGAAGGTGTCGCCGGCATACTCGTAGGCGTAGCCGATGCCGCCTTTTGCTCCGAGCATGCGGATGATGTGAAGGGTGACGTCTTTGGCGTAGACGCCGGGGCGGAGTTTGCCGTTCACCTCGATGCGGCGAACTTTGAGAGACTCCATGGCCATGGTCTGGGTGGCTAGGACGTCGCGCACCTGCGTGGTTCCGATGCCGAAGGCGATGGCGCCGAAGGCTCCGTGGGTCGCGGTGTGCGAGTCACCACAAGCGATGGTGGAACCGGGCTGGGTGATGCCCTGCTCCGGTCCGACAACGTGGACGATGCCCTGTTTTCCAGATTTAAGGTCGAAGTAGGTGACGTCGAAGTCATCGCAGTTTTTGCGGATGGCCTCGATCATCTCAGCGGCGAGCGGGTCGGCGGGCTGGTTCTGATTAATGGTAGGGACGATGTGGTCAATTGTTGCGAAAGTGCGCTTGGGATACTTAACCGGAAGGCCGAGCTCGCGGAGCATGCCGAAGGCCTGCGGGCTCGTCACTTCGTGAATGAGGTGCGTGCCGATGAAAAGTTGGGTGCGTCCGTCGCTGAGGGTGCCCACCGTGTGTGCGTCCCAGACCTTTTGGTAGAGTGTTTTTCCCATGAAATCGTCCCGCTGGTTGAGGCGGGGAAAGCGTTTTAGCGGATTTCTGCGGGAGATCAAGGGCTTGCTTGGGGAATGAACTCTGAACAGCGAATAGTGAGATTTGAACGATGAAGGCTTGGATGGAGGGGGGTGTTTACCATGGGGAATCTTTCAGAATGAGGCCCCGCAATAAAGGAGGTTGTCTTTTTAACAGAGGTGGGTGTGATCTGATCCTGAGGTGGGACTAAGTTGAGAGTGAACGTTCTATCTGCTGGAGCAAGGTCGCTGATATCGGCAATGAATTCCACGATCCTGGAACTCTCTCCGGACTTAAATGTGACCGCGCCTGATTGAGACGGGGGTGCTCCGGGAAGGTTGGTCGCAGATCCTGAGGTGGTGAAATAGGAGCCATTTCTTCATCGAGAGAGTTGAGATAGGCCCAGCCTGAGGCGTTTTCAGGAAGGATGGTGACAAGCTCACCAAACGCAAACGAGGAGATGGCGAGGAATAAGAGAGATGAGTTTCATCAGGGAATTTTGGACTGAAGTTCAATTTTAAGCGCTTTCAGTGCGGGGAGGGATTGCTTGCGAGCGGGGAGTTTATTGAACTGAGAGAGTGCGCTTTTAAACGCTTTAGTGGCTTCGGTTTTCAGACCTTCTTTTGAAAGGAGGACACCCTCGTCATAATAAAGACGGTGGGATAAACTAGGATAGTGATTCCGCAGTTTTTTGAATTGGAGTTGGGCTGATTTAAAATCCCTTAGAGAGAGCATCAAGCGGGCAGTGGTTTGATGGAGGGGAATAGAGCGTGGGTAAATGAGGAGACCTTTCTCGACGAGGCGCTGGCCTTTTTGAAATTCACCCTCTGAGAGGAAGGAGATTCCGGCGTCGGAGAATTGCTGTGCTGTTGGTGACTTGGAGAGTTCCAGAAAACGGACCCATGACTTCGATGCCTCATGATGGGATCCGAGGGCGGAGAGAATGTAGGCTCGTTCGCTGTGGGAGACCTCTTTTGTTCCTCCCAACTGAAGATAGGTGTCGATGAGCAAGAGCGCTTTTTTGTGGGCTCCTTGCCTTTTTTCAAAACTCGCAAAGGAGAGGAGAGCGGGGAGGTGGGGTGGCTGAGAATTGGTTAGTTTGGATAGTTCCTTACGGGCCTTCTCTGGTTGGCTGTGGGCGATGAAGAGTTCGGCGAGACGAAGGCGAAGAGCCTTGTCGTTAGGGGCCGCTTTTAATTGAGCGCTGACTTCGACAATTTGTTCGTGGAGTAAGCCGTGTCCGCTTGTTGGGGGCGAGGAGAGGAAAACGACAAGGGCAATTACGAGGACGGTTGCCAAAGAGGTGCTCTTTGAGAAAAAAGCTGGCTCGACTGTTCGTATTGAGGGCATGAGAGATCCCTTTTTAACCTGATCGAATGAAGATGGAAGGGCTATGTCGTGTGGTCACCGAGACTAACTCGGTGATCGATGGTTACGGGTGTGTGAGAGGATGTCTTACTTGGACGTTGTCTTGGGGGAGGGTGAGGAACTAGTTTTCTGAATGATCTTCCGATTTGGGTTCGTTTTTGCGCTGTTGGTTCTGAATGGCTTATCGCGGCCGAATATCGTGGTCCTGTATTCGGATGATGCGGGTTACGCGGATTTTGGTTTTCAGCCCGGGTGCCGGGAGGAGATGAAGGCGCTCACGCCACATATTGATCGGATTGCGAAGGAGGGGGCTCGTTTTACGAATGCTTATATGTGTGGATCAGTGTGCTCACCGTCGCGGGCTGGGTTGATGACGGGGCGGTATCCGCAGCGCTTTGGTTACGATAATAATCTGCCTCCGGGGACGAAGAATGGCCTGGAGCTGAAGGAAACTTTTGGAGCTAAGAGGATGCAGAAGATTGGCTACAAGACCGGGCTGATCGGGAAATGGCATTTGGGTTATCCGGAAGCTTATCATCCGAATATGCGGGGGTTTGATTGGTTCTATGGACTGCTTCAGGGCGCACGTCCTTACCCGGCGCAGAAGAAGATTTCGGATCATAAGGTGATTCAGGAGAACGGAAAGAACACGCCGGAGGAGGGCTATGTCACAGACCGCTTTGGGGATGCCGCTTGTCGCTTTATTAGGGAGAATAAAGAGGAGCCCTTTTATCTCTTTGTCTCGTTCACCTCGCCCCACGGTCCGCTGCAGCCGAAGGAGTCTGATTTATCGAGAGTCGCGCATATTAAGGAGAAGAAGCGGAAGAGTTATGCGGGATTGATTGTGAGCCTCGATGACAATGTCGGGAAGGTACTCGATTGTTTGAAGTCGGAGGGACTTGAGGAAAACACCCTTGTTCTTTTCACGAATGACAATGGCGGGCAGACGCAATCCGGGGCAAATAATTTCCCACTTCAGGGAAAAAAAGGGACGGTCTGGGAAGGCGGAGTGCGAGTGCCTTGGGCGATGCGCTGGCCCGGGAAGATCAAGAAAGGGAGCGTGGTGAATGGAGTGGTGAGTTCTTTGGATCTCACGCCGACATTTCTGGAAGCGGGGGGCGCTGAAGTGAAGGAAGAGTGGAAGCTCGACGGACGGAGCTTCTTGAACTTGCTTGATGGGTCGGAGGAACCGACTGAGAGGATTCTCTTCTGGCGGCAAGGAGGTTCAAAGGGACCTCGGGCGATGCGCGAGGGGAAGTGGAAGGTAGTGGAGGATCGCAAGAAGGGAATGAAGGCGACTTTATTTAATCTCAGTAAGGATATTGGAGAAGCGACCGATTTATCGGGATTAGAGGGAGAACGCTTTAAAGCGATGCTGAAGAAGCTGGATCAGTGGGAGAGTGAGCTTGAGGAACCTCGTTGGGGACCGGGGAAGGTGGGGGAATGAACTTTGAGATCTGAACAGGGAGATTTGAAGTTTGAACGATGGGGTTGCTTCTCATTCCTACATTTTATGGCGAGATGACAGGCACGCTCCAGAATATAGAGAAGGAGAGGACTAACGGACGAGTTCGTGGATGGTGTTCTCCGAAGAGCTGCTGAGATCTCTCCGGGCGTTGCCTAGATCGGCTCGCCTTCGCTTCTCACCAGGGCGCGGAAGGCTTTGGTGAGCTTGAGGGTGATGGGGCCGGGGCGGCCTTCGGTTTCACAGTGGCCGATTTCGCGTTCGTCGAGTTTCACCATCGGGATGACTTCGGCGGCGGTTCCGGTGAGGAAGGATTCTTCCGCGGTGTAGAGATCGTAGCGCGTGAGGGAGGCTTCACGGATGGTGATGCCAGCTTTTTCACAGAGGTCAAAGATGACTTGGCGGGTGATGCCATCGAGCGAGCCATCGGAGACGGGAGGAGTGATGACTTGGCCTTTTTTGACGATGAAGACGTTGTCTCCAGTGCACTCGGCAACGTAGCCTTGCTCATTGAGCATGAGACCTTCCATGGCGCCAGCCTTGAGGGCTTCGATTTTGGCCATGATGTTGTTGAGGTAATTGAGCGACTTGACTTGCGGGCTCAAGCTCGCAGGGGTGGGTCGACGGGTGCCACAGGTGACGACTTCGAGGCCTTTAGTGTAATACTCAGCAGGGTAGAGTTTGATACCCGAGGCGATGATGAACATCGACGGGGTGGGGCAAAGGTAAGGGTTGAGGCCGAGGTCACCGACGCCACGAGTGACGACGAGACGGATGTAGCCTTCGGTGAGTCCGTTTGCGCGGATGGTGTCGAGGCTGTAGGCCATGACCTCGTCGATGGACCAGGGCATTTTGATTAGGAGGGCCTTGGCAGAGAGGAAGAGGCGTTCGATGTGCTCGCGGAGGCGGAAGACGCGGTTTTCGTAAAAGCGAATGCCTTCGAAGATTCCGTCACCATATAAAAGACCGTGGTCGAATACCGAGATCTTGGCATCCGCCTCTTCGACGATGTTTCCGTCCAACCAAATTTTCCGACTCATGCTTTTATGACAGAATTTCTGTCGGCGGCATCCTGACTTTTCCGCGCTTCCTTGCAATTCTTTTTAGGAGGAAGGGTGGGTGGAGGGCCGGGAGTGAATGAAACCGCAGATGAATGGGATCTTGGTTGAGGGGCTTGTGTATGGATTTTCGCTGGGGATTCGGGAGGTGAGCCTTTTCGGCTCACTCAGGAGGTCTTGAGTTTTTTGCGCCGACTTATTCAGATTTTTTGTCTCCGGCTTGGTCTTTGTAGGACTTGACGACCATTTCGCTGAGGAAGGTGTCGGGATCGGTGACGGCGGAGGCGGGGAGGTGAAACTCCTTTTGGCCGGTGTTCTTTTGGACGAGCTTGAGGCCGAACTGGTAGTCGCGGAAAAGTTGTCGGGCGACTTGAAGGACGCTGCGGGCTTGGGCTCCTGCCTTTTCGACGATGAGGGCGACGGCGTCGTCTTCCAGGGTAACGATGACGCTGTGCTTGTCTTTGAATTCACGGACGAAGGCTTCGACTTCCTGGCGGGCTTTCTCAACGACAAGTTCCTGGCCAAGTTCGCGGAATTTTTCGAGATGGCTTTCGCGGTTGTCGATGAGATCGGCGTCGACGATGAGTTCGTTGACGGAGGTGCCGGGGAGTTCGTATTTAAAATCGCGGAGGATTTGCTCGCCGACGGTCATGAGTCCTCGAGCCCCCGTTTTTTCTTCGGCAGCCATTTCGGAGATGCGCTTGATGCCTTCGTCTTTGAAAATAACGTCGATGCCATAGGCTTCGAATTCGCGTTCGTATTGGCGGAGGAGGCTGCCCTCGGAGTATTTCAGGATGGCTTCGAGATCAGGCGCTTGGAGATGTTCGCAAACGACGCGCACCGGGATTCGGCCAATGAATTCGGCTTCGAAGCCGAAGTCGATGTAATCTTGGGAGGTGACGTGCTTGAAGAGCTCGTTGTCCATTTCGGGGACTTTGCTCTCGGCGGTGAAGCCGATCTGCGATGCGGCGCTGCGCTTGCGGACGATTTTTTCCAATCCGGAAAAGGCACCGCTGACGATGAAGAGGATGTGGCGGGTGTTGATCGTCTCCTTTGACTTTTTGCCCTGCTGCATCTCCATCATGGCCGCCATCTGACCACGCATGTCATTGGGGTTCCGAAGGGCAACTTCGGTTTCCTCCATGAGCTTTAGAAGGGTGGTTTGCACGCCGCGACCGCTGACATCGCGACCCATGCCTCCACCGGTGCTGGCGAGCTTATCGATCTCGTCGATGTAGATAATGCCATATTCGGCGAGGGAGACGTCGCCATCGGCCTTCGATACGAGCTCACGGACGAGGTCATCGACATCGCCGCCGACGTAGCCGGTTTCGGAGAACTTTGTGGCATCGGCTTTAACGAAGGGAACTCCAACGAGTTCCGCGATGTGCTTGATTAGGTAGGTTTTGCCCACTCCGGTGGGACCGACGACCATGACGTTTTGTTTCTGGATTTCGAGGGGCTGGGCGTCGGCGTCCTGCGCTTTGAGCGACTTCACGTGATTGTAGTGATCACAGACCGCGATCGCGAGGGCCTTCTTAGCATCGTCTTGACTAATGACGAAGCGATCGAGGTGCGCTTTAATGTCGCGGGGGAGGTAGTTGAACTCGAAAATATCGTCTTTTTCTTCTACTTCGGCTTCGAAGGGATCTTCCTCTTCCTGAGAAGAGCCGGCGGGAGTCATACCGGGGAAGCTGAAGCCGGTTTTGCTCATCTTGCCAAAGATGCCTTCGAGGGACTTGCGGAGTTCCTCGTGATCGGGAGATTTGGGGCCTTTTTTGTCGTCGTCTGACATCGTGGGGGCAATATCTCCTTGCTTGGGTTCTGCGCAAGAGTGAATTGATCTTCAGGCCTTTCCTGAGACTTTACCAATTCTGAAAATTGGGGCAGTTTGGCTCTTGTCATGAAGATGCTTCCTCTTTTTTCCTGCTTCCTGATTTTCTCGACGGCCTCGCTCCTTGCAGATGTGAAGGACGTGCTTGAAGACAATTATAAAGCAATCGAGCTGAAGACGGACGAGAAAACCCGCTGTCTTTACATGGACTGCAACGTCAATGAGGTGGACGGAATGCTCATTCTCGATAATCGCTCGCCCCGCACGGTTCTTGCCCTGGAGAACCTGGAGAAATTCAAGCTAACCAAGGGGGATTCTGCAGGGAATGACCGTCTGCCTAATGGGGAGACGACCTCGATGTATCAGGTGGCGGCTGAGAAATTGAAGTTAGGAGGGACCCTCATGTTTAATGTGAGTTCGTTGGCTGCTTCCGCGCAGCATGGGAATGGCGTTCCTGATCTGGGCGCCGACGGGAAACTGGGCGGCGATGTCTTTAAAGCGGTTCAGTGTATTTTCCACTACCCGGAGAAGAAATTCTATTTTGCGGGGAAGGATGCTGAGCTCGATACTTCGTTTGCTGATGCGATGGAGGAACTCGATGTCATGGCGATGGAGCTGGGGGAAAATGGGGCTGATGCGGACATGGTGGTGAAAATTGATGGAACTGATGCGCATTTCCTTGTCGATATAGCGGCTCCCGAATCACTTCTTGCGAAGGAGCACCTCAAAGATCTGGGGCTTGCGATGCCCAAGCTTCCCGAGGGCGTTTCGCTGCCGGTGCTGGGTCATATTAAGGAAATGAAACTTGGTTCGGTGACCTTGAAAAACCTTCCGCTTCGGGTGGTTTCGATGTCGGCGCAAAAGCTCGATTCACCTGCTCGCAAGATTGCGGGGATCATTGGTTCCGATCTGCTTGCGGAAACCGGTGCGGTGCTTGACTACACCAATAAGAAGATCTACTTCCCTGATATTGAGGTCGATGGCTCGGAGTTTTCGATTCACCCCGGGGGATTCCCTTTCAAAGCGGCTGTGACGAAGCGATTGCTCGCCAGTTCCGAGGCCGTTTTTACCGGAACGCTCATTGATACTAAAAACCTGGCAAAGGTAATTAAGGTGGGTGAGGAAGAATATCTTGTGTTTGGAATCGCCTTTACTGAAACCGGGAAAATCAAAGGGCAGTCCAAGGAGACCCAAGTGGTCAAAGTTCGCTTCAAACGCTCGCTCGGGAACGCAGGGGCCGAAGAGCTCTTAAAGGCGAAGTTCGATCAGTCCAACGACGGTTGGATTGTTTTCAAAAATCGCAGAGCAGTTCTCGAACTCGATCAAACGGTCTTCCGTGACAGCGCGCTGCGCCGAGAGGAACTGGAGACGAAATAAGAGAAAGTTTGTAAGATTCGTTTCCTGCGAGATTATTCTACCGTAATGAAGTCTCTTCGCAGGTTAGCTCTCGCCTTTTCTCTCTTGAGTCCGTCTCTCGCGGCTCCGCCGAATGTCGTGCTTATTTTATCGGATGATCAGTCGTGGACGGATTATTCCTTTATGGGGCATGAGGTAATTGAGACACCTTGCATTGACCAGCTGGCGGCTGAGTCGCTGACGTATACGAGGGGATATGTGACGTCGCCGCTTTGTCGTCCGTCTTTGGCTTCGATTTTTTCCGGGCTCCATACGCCGGTTCACGGGATCACGGGGAATGATTTGAGAAAGGAGGGTGAGTCCAGGAAGAAGTGGGATCGCACGGAAAAAGCAGGAGCGGAAAAGCATGAGAAAATCTATGCGGACTTTGAGAAGCATGATGGATTGGCGCGACTTTTGACGAAGGCGGGATACCTGACTTTACAGACGGGGAAATGGTGGGAAGGGAATCCGCAACGTCACGGTTTCACTCATGCCATGACGCATGCCGACCCGGCGAGGGGTGGACGACACGGGGATGTCGGTCTTAAAATCTCCCGAACTGGAATTAAGCCGATCCAGAGTTTTCTCGATGAAGCTTCAAAGGAAAAGAAGCCCTTCTTTATCTGGCATGCTCCTTTCTTGCCACACACTCCGCACAATCCGCCGAAGGCGCTTTTCGAGAAATACCTCGCGAAAGGGGAGAGCAAATTCGTCGCTCGTTATTACGCCATGGTTGAGTGGTTCGATCAAACCTGTGGGGAGCTCTTTCAGGAACTGGAGAAGCGCGGCGTTGCGGAGAATACCATCATCATTTACGTGACCGATAATGGCTGGATTCAGTCGGAAGACTCGGGCCGCTATGCGCCGCTTTCGAAACAGGCTCCTTATGAGATGGGGATTCGCACGCCCCTGATCATCAAGTGGCCGGGTAAGATTGCTCCCAAGATGGACAAGGAGACCTTGGTTTCTTCTATCGATATTGCGCCGACCATTCTTAAGGCGGTGGGGGTTGAGGTTCCTGCTGCGATGACGGGACTAGATCTCCGTGACACGGAGGCTCTGAAGAAGCGCGACGTCGTCTTCGGCTTCGATGGAAACCATGACATGTTTGATGTGAACGACCGGACCGCGAATATGGAATCACGCTATTTGGTGAAAGGTGGCTGGAAGCTTCTTCTTCACGATCAAGAAAATTACGGGCTGCCTTATGCCGGGAAATCAGCGGCCCATCCGAATAATCCTGAAGGGAAGGTGGAGCTTTATAAGGTGACGGGGGATCCTCATGAAAAGAGGAATCTTGCGGAGGAAAATCCGAAGAAGGTGGATGAGTTGACCAAGGTTCTCGATGCTTGGTGGGTGCCTGAGAAGTAGGGGAGAGGAAACCGCGGATGAATGAGATTGATGGGATTTTTTCTGCTAGTGGGGAGACCGGTAGGGCTGGGGATGACGCTCAGATCGGGAGTGCCGCTTTTGACGGCGCAGCATTGGCATGGAGTGGGATATCGGAATGGCTTTTCGATGGAGATAAGGTTCGTCGATACGGCGATTGCCGTTGGCTATTTGCCGGAGGCTATCTCCATTTCATCCGGGTTCCACTTCGTTACGGTTACCGCTCTTTGGGGTGGAGGGTTTTCGTTTTTCTGTAACCTTTCGGGGATCGATTGCGTACTCCCGGTGAAGATGAAACTGTGTAGAATGAAGACGATATGATCATGGCTGACTTGCTGATGTGGACCTTTATTATTTTAGGGTTTTATGCCGTTATGCTGGCTTACTGGCTGGTGGCATTTGCGCTGGCTCCGAAGCTGGTGGCTGGGAGTCGGAGGCGCTTTGAGGTGTCGCCGATTCGTAATTTGTTGATTGGGCTCCTGGTGGGAGTTCCGGTTGTGGGGCTGGGAATGCTTCTTTTTTCGATTCCGAATACTTTTCCGAAGATCCTGGGCTTTGGCTTTATTCTCCTGCCTCTCTTGATGGGGCTCTTTGGTTCGGCGGGGCTGTGCCAGAAGATTGGAGAGGGACTGAATTCTCCTTCGGATGAAGGGGCTCCCTGGAAGGGGGTTCGACGTGGGGGGATCGTTTTGGGGCTTACCTTTATCTTTCCTCTGCTGGGATGGTTCATAGTGCTGCCGCTCGTTTTGATTTCCGGAGTGGGTGCGCTGGTCCTGAGCTGGCGCGATGGGCGCAAGATGCCAGCTCCTCCTTCTTTGGATGAAATTCCAAGTCTATAGACGAATGGAAATGGAACGGTCAGACGAGGTCACGAGGCGGAAGTTCCTCATGAGCTCAGCGGGAGCAGCGCTCTTTTCAATGTCGGGGTGCGAGCGGATTGAGAAGATGTTTCTCCTGGGGTCGCAGCCCGGGCCGGTGGTGCCGCCATCGGGTAAAGGGATCGATCTTATTTCGCACGCGCTGAACCGGTTGAGCTTTGGGCCTGATCCGAGTGAGTATGCTCGGGTGAAGGAGATGGGTGCGAGCGAGGAAGAAGCGGTTGCGGCTTATGTTGATGAGCAGCTGGATCCGGACTCCATCGATGACAAGCGGGCGACGCGAGCAGTGCGCCGTTTCGAGGCGATCCATGCGCCGCTGGCCGAGATGTATGAATATAAGGAGGAGTTTCTCCTAGAGCAGATGACGCGGGCCACCTTGGTGGGGGCGACGCGGAGTAAGCGTCAGCTCTTTGAGATGATGGTGCATTTTTGGAGCGACCATTTTAATATCGATGCCTCGAAGGAGGAGTGTCGTTGGCTAAAGGCGGCGGATGATCGCGAGGTGATCCGGAAGCATGCGCTGGGGAATTTTTCGGAAATGGTGCGGGCATCGGCGCTCAGTCCGGCGATGCTTTGGTATCTCGACGGGCGGGAGAATCGGAAGCGGAATGAGGACGAGAAGCCGAACGAGAATTACGCCCGTGAGTTGTTGGAGCTGCACACCTTGGGGGTCGATGGTGGCTACAGTCAGAAAGACGTGATGGAAGTGGCCCGCTGTCTCAGTGGGTGGACCGTGCGGGGATTGGACCGAATGCTTAAGAAGGGGAAGGTTAGTTTCGATCCCGAGGCGCATGATGATGGTGCCAAGGTGGTGCTCGGTCACGAGATCGCGGCTGGAGGGGGAGAGACGGATCTCGATGCGGTGCTGGAGATTGTTTGCGGGCATCCATCGACAGCTCAATATCTCGCGCAGAAATTGTGCGTTCGCTTTATCGATGATGATCCGTCGCAGGACGCGGTGGAGGCGACCGCGAAGGCTTTTTCGGAGAGCGGAGGCGATATCAAGACGACTTTACGGGCTCTTTTTTCAACGAAGGCCTTTCTGGAAGGAAGCCGGGGGAGCAAGTTGAAGCGGCCTTTTGAATTTATCATTTCTGCGCTGCGGGGATCGCGGGCGGAGGTGCGATCGGAGTTGGCTCTGATCGACTACCTGGTGCGGATGGGGCACGCGCCTTTTCAGTATCCTACGCCGGATGGCTATCCCGATGTGGCCTCGCCGTGGTCGGGGACTTTGCTTTGGCGGTGGCACTTTGCCATCGCTCTGGCGCGGAACGAGATCGACAAAAAGATTAAGGTCGATGAGGCGGATCTCATCGAGAAGGCGGGCGGGGTCGCGGGCCTCAGCGCGAGTTTATTGGGACGCGTTCCCACGGAGGAAGAATCAGCAAGTATTACGCGGAGCGGGGAAGCGCTTGCGCTGCTGCTTGCATCACCAGGATTTCAATGGCGATGAAAGGGACAGGAATAGTTTCAGGAAAAGGCGACGAGCAACGGACGCTTGTGGTGGTATTTTTACGCGGCGGTGCCGATGGGCTGACGCTTGCGCCACCGGTGGGTGATCAGGTTTATCATGACCTGCGTTCGAATATCGCGGTATCGGAAGATGAGGTGCTCAAGCTGGGGGATGCGAACTGCGGTTTGCATCCTGCGATGTCGGGGCTGCATGATGTCTTTAAAGACGGTGGGCTTTCGGTGATTCCGGCGGTGGGATCGGAGGATGAGACGCGCTCGCATTTCTACGCACAGGATTTGATGGAGCATGGAGGGCCCGTGGCCGGCGGGTGGTTGGGGAGATTCCTGCGTTACCGGGAAGGGCGTCAGCCGACGGCGCTATCGGCGGTGGCACTAGGAAAAAAGATGCCCGAGGTGCTTCGCGGTGCTCCGGCAGCAACCGTGATGGAATCGATGGATACCTTTTCGCTGGGGAAGAAGGGAGTTTCGACGGCAAAGTTTAAAGCAGAGCTGGCTGGGCTTTACGGTGCGGAGACATCGTTGCTGGGACCTGCAGCACGTGATACCTTACAAGCGCTCGATCGAGTGGCGGAGCTGGCGAAGACGAGTTATTCGCCTGAGCATGGTGCGGAGTATGGCGATGATTCTTTTTCAAATGGCCTGCGTCAGGCCGCGCAATTGGTTCGGGCGAGAGTCGGGCTGGAGGCGGTCTCCCTCGATTTGGATGGTTGGGATTCGCACTTTGCCCAGGAGACGTTGATTGCTCCGATGATAACGCGTTTGTCCGAGGGCTTGTCGACTTTTTATCAGGACCTTGGCCCGCTCATGCGGAAGGTCACGGTTGTCGTGATGACCGAGTTTGGACGGCGGGTCGCGGAAAATTCCTCTTTCGGGACTGATCACGGAAGTGGCGGGCTCATGATGGTGATGGGCGGAAAGGAGCGCGGTCTCGTGGGAACGATGCCCAAGCTGGATGCGGGAACCTTGATTGGGCCGGGAGACGTTCCGGTGGTGACGGACTATCGAAGCATTCTTATTCCCGAGCTGAAGATGCACGCAGTATGCGAGACGGTGGGCGAGATCTTTCCGGGATTTGCTCAGGAGAAATAGATCTCTTCTTCGCCGATTGCCCTTTTGTAGAAGGGGGGGGTAACTGTCTTGGCGATGAATCAAGATGCTCTCTTTTCTCTTTTGATTGGTGGTATGATTTCGGTTTCGACCGGGATTGAACCGGTCACTCTTGTTCCTTTTGAGGCCTCTTTTAAGCGTCCGGTTGATTTGCAACAGGCGAAGGGTGGAGGGTCCCCGATAGTGGTGGTAGAGCAGGATGGGAGAATTTTCGTGGTCGATTCCGAGGGCGGGACTAAGGTGAACGAGGTTCTTGATCTGACGGGTGATCTTTAAATTCTTCCTTTGGTCAGGATCAGCAAGGGGAGCTGTATCTTCTCGATTTGGAGGGGGCGATTTACTGGATGGAGTAGTTTGGACTGCTTAAGTTTAAGATTGCCTCTGTCTGGGAAGGGAGTAGGATGCCCACTGCTTTATAAAATTATGGAAGTGATGACCGAACGCCCCGTCCTTGTTTTGAACAGGCTCTGGCAGCCGGTCCATACCTGCTCCGTGAGGCGCGCCTTCAAGCTTCTTTGCCTGGGTCGAGCCCAAGTGGTGCAGACCGAGGGGGAGTGTCGCTACCAAACCCACGATATTGAATCCTGGCTCGATTACTCCACGCACACCTTCACGGGTGAGGTGATCAGAACAGTGAGGATTGCGCTGCAGGTTCCCAAGATTATCGTCTTGGGGATTTACGATCGGCTGCCACGAAAAGAGGTGAAATTCACCCGGCAAAACGTGTTTCTTCGAGACAAGCACACTTGCCAATATTGCCGCGAAATTTTCCCCGAGCATCAGCTCAATCTGGATCATGTCACTCCGCGTGACCTGGGGGGGATAACCAGCTGGGACAATATTGTGGCCTCCTGTGTTCCCTGCAATACGCGCAAGGCCAATCGGACCTTGGTGCAAGCCAACTTACGCCTTCTTAATGAACCCAAGGCCCCTCGGTGGCGTCCTCTTTACGGGCTTAAGAAGCACACTAGCGATTCTGCGTGGCAGGAGTTTCTCTATCCAGATCGCAAGAAAGTCTCGATGTCGGCCTGAGATTATTTTCAAAAAGATAAAGATAAGCGAGAAACTCACCTTTTCACACTTGTAATGAGCTGCTAGGGTCTTGTTAGTGGACTTTCTGAAAGAATCTGGCGGTATCATCCTGTGGTTACAGGCTGCCCTCGGATTTGTGGCCCTGATGGTGACGGTGGAACGGATGATTTACTTTCAGCACACTCGCGGAAAGTTCGCCGATCTGCTCCTTGGGGTGACCAATCATGTGCGCAATAAGGCCTACGCTGAGGCACTACATGTCTCTTCGCGACGTCGCGGCCCGGAAGCCCGAATCGTGCACGCGGTGTTGCAACGGCATCATTTGGAGCGTAGCAATCTGCGTGAAATTGCACAAGAAGCGGGGCAGCTTGAGGTTCCCCGCATCGAAAAGAATCTCCGGGTCATTCTGGCGGTTGCGCTTCTCGCGCCCCTTCTGGGGATGTTCGGCACCGTGCTGGGCTTGATTGAGGTCTTTCTTAATGTCAGCTCGGCTGAAGGTGCGGTGGCCCAGACCGCTCTCGCGAAAGGGTTATTCCAAGCGCTTTCCTCGACCGCGATGGGGCTGGCGATTGCGATTCCGGCCTATATTCTCTACCTTTATCTTTACGGAAAAGCGCGTCGCCTTTTGCATCGTCTGATGCGCGCGGGTATCGAAACGGTCAATATCGTCTGTGACGGTCGGAGTCAGGATCACATTGTTTCTTTCCGTGATGAAGTGGAAGGACGCACCCAGCCTGAGAAGGAATCCGGTTCGAAGGCGTCGAAGAAGGCTAAGAAGCCTAAGAATCCCAAGAAGTCGTCCTAGTCTGTCATGAAGCTTTCTCTGACCATTCCTGAAAGCCCGGGCCTGGTCTACCTTGTTCCGGCCTTCGATTTTGTGGGGCTTCTTCTCGCTCTCGTCCTTCTCACGGGCGTGGTGACAAAGGAGAACTATGTTGAAATTTCTCTGCCTGTCTCTGAATTCCGGGGCTCACGCTTGGGGGATGACTCTCCCGTGGTGGTCAACGTGAAGCAGGGGATCAAGGGGCCGACTTTTTACGTGGCGAAAGAAGCGGTGGAGCAATCGCGGCTCGAGGAAGCGATCGAAAGCGAAGCCAAGGCTCGAAGCACCACCTTGGTGGCTCTTCGAATGGACCAATCGTCCCCGATTTCTCTGCAGCAGGAAATTATCGATCTCACCCGGCGTCTCGGCTACCGCCTTAAGATTGCTCAACAAACGAGTGACGATGGTCAAAACTAGGAAGTCCGATGAGCCGTAAGAAACTCCATCGCGACCGCCAGGCGGGTCTTCATTTTCACTGGCATCTCCCGCAAGGATCGTTGGGGCGCCTTCTGATTGGTGGATTGGTCGCTACCTTTTTCTGGGGTGCCTTGGTGGCTTATGTTCAAGTGCGCTTACCCGATCCACTTCCGCTTCCCCAGCGATCGAGCGACCTCGAAATTGTCGATCTCGAGCATCCTTCCAACCGTTGGCTCTCCGAGGTGGTCGAACGTGAATCACCTTTTCATTCCCGCTGGGAGGTGAGGGATGATTCTCGTCTGAAACAAGAGATCGCCGCCGCCCTGAAGCAGTCGGCGCCTTCGCCCTACCAACCGACTCTGCAGGTTATTGATTTGAGTGTTTCGGCTCCTGAGTTGCGAGGGCTGCCCGGGGTGTCGAGCCACAGCCTTCCTGCTCCGGAGGCGGTAACCATCGCCGCGATTCAGACTTCTAATCCGGAATGGTGGATCGAGGTCAGTAATCGCGAAGGAAAATCCAAATGGGAGGGGACGGCCTTCCGTTGGGCCGGCGAAAATGCGGCCCTCAGCGCAGGCGAAACTTGGACCTTTCAGCTGATCGTTGATTGGCGGGGAATCGTTGTTTCCTGCCTTCCACTTGAGGATCTAAAAGAAACTACCGCTCTAGAGCTTGCCAAGACGCTTCGTGAGCTGCGCTATCCTCTCGCTAAAAAAGACGCTCCTTTCAGGATCTGGATGCTGGAAGCGAGCTGCGTAGAGAGGGGTGCCCCATGACGATTGATATCACCCAATTTTTTCTAGGGCTCGTTCTCCTTGCCTTCGCTTGGGTCGTTCTCGATTTCCTATTCGAGAGGATTATCGGTCGGATTTACCAGTGGAATAAGAGCCGGAAGATCCGGGAATGTCACCTCTGCGGAAAAAATTATCAAGAGAGCTCGTCTCTCAAGATCTCCCATTGTCCCGATTGTGATGCCCTTAATACCCGAAAGCAGCATCGTCGGCTGGGCTAAGTGTCTCCTGACTTCGCTTGCCTTTTTCTCCTTTCCATTCTACCTCTCTTTAACGTTCACGAACTATGGAAAACCGTCGCGTTGTTATCACTGGCCTTGGTGCCCTTAGCCCTCTCGGAAATGATGTCTCCTCCACTTGGGATGGGATGAAAAATGGTCGCAGTGGCATTGGACTCATTGAGTCGATGGATACGACGGATTATACCGTGAAAATCGCGGGAGAAGTGAAGGGGTTCGACCCCAAGCCCTTTTTCAAAAACCCCAAGGATGCACGGCGTATGGATCGCTATGCCCATCTTGGAATTGCGGCCGCTAAAATGGCGCTCGATGATTCCGGTTTAAATGAAGCGGAGATCGATCGCAACCGCGTGGGGGTCATGCTTGGTAGTGGCATCGGTGGTCTCGGCACCCTAGAAGATAACCACACCGCTCTCCTTCAGAAAAGCCCGAGCCGCGTTTCGCCCTTCACCATCCCGATGATGATTTCCAACATCGCGAGTGGCGTTTTCTCGATCGAATATGGTTTTGGCGGCCCCAATATGGCGATTGTGACGGCCTGTGCTACCGCGAATCATTCGATTGGCGAGGCTTGGCGCATGATTAAATTTGGCGATGCCGACGCATTTGTTGCGGGTGGATCCGAAGCCTCGATCCGTCCCATGGGGCTGGCGGGCTTCATGAACATGAAAGCGCTTTCGACCCGAAACGACGACCCGACGGCGGCCTCTCGTCCCTTCGATGTGGGCCGTGACGGTTTTGTGATGGGCGAAGGAGCAGGCGTCGTGGTGATCGAGGAACTTGAGCACGCGAAAGCGCGTGGTGCCAACATCCTGGCTGAACTTTCCGGATATGGCCTCAGTGCCGATGCCTATCATCTGACCTCGCCTCATCCCGAAGGCGACGGAGCAGCTCGCTGCATGGACATGGCGCTCAAGCACGCCGGTCTCAATGCGGAGGACGTGCAATACGTTAACGCCCACGGAACCTCCACTCCCCAGGGCGACGTGTGTGAGTCCAAGGCCATTCAGAAATCTTTCGGAGCCTGGGCTAATGACGGTCTCGTTGTTAGCTCCACCAAGTCCATGACGGGCCACCTTCTCGGTGCCGCCGGCGGGGTGGAGCTGCTTGCCTGTCTGATGGCGATGCGCGATGGCGTCATTCCTCCGACGATCAATCTTGAGGACCAAGATCCCAACTGCCCACTCGATTACTGTGCGCACACCGCTCGCGAGATGGAAGTGAAGGCGGCTCTTAGCAATTCCTTCGGATTCGGCGGGCATAATGCCTCGCTCCTCATTACGAAGTTCTCGTGAAGCCGGAGATGATTTTTCCGGGGCAATCCTGGGGCGTCGTCGGTCGAAATGGGGGAGGCAAAACGTCTCTCGCGGCTTCCTTGACGGAAAGTGGACAGTTCACCCGGTCGGCGCTCGTTTCTTTTGAGGTCGAAGACGCGCTGCTCGAGCGCGAGATTCGCGAAGACGATACTGACTTTTTGGATCGGATTGATCCTGGCAGGACGGTGGCGGAATTGATTCTAGAAGTTTGTCCGACGGGCGAGTCCATCGATGAACTCGTGACCGAGTTGGGTCTTTTCGCCCTCGTTGATCGTGGATTCCGGCTTCTTTCCACGGGTGAGCGCCGTCGAGTGGTGCTTGCACGCGCGCTCATCAAGTCGCCGGAGTTGTTGATCCTCGATGAACCATTCGATGGGCTTGATCAGGAGTTTCGGGTCCATCTGCGGTATCTTTTTGAAGAGCTCTCGAAAAAGGTGACTCTCGTCATTGTGGCCAACCGGCTTAGTGATCTCGATGGCTTGATCTCCCATCTTGCTTGCGTGGATCGCGGGGAGCTTCTCCTATCCGGACCTCGGGAAGAAGTGGAAGGAAATGATCTTTTCAAGCAGCTGATGGAATTGAGTGACGAGCGAGTTTCTATTCCGGCCCGGAAGCAAGATCGCATGGAGAGGGAGGGATCTCTCGTTTCCATGAAAAAGGTCACCGTGATCCACGGCGGATGTGAGATCATCTCATCCTTTGACTGGCAGGTGGAGCCGGGACAAAATTGGAAGATTTCCGGGCCCAATGGCTGTGGGAAATCAACCTTGGTCAATCTGGTCTCGGGTGATCATCCCCAGTGCTATTCCAATGACGTTACGGTCATGGGGATGCGACGCGGAAATGGCGAATCAGTGTGGGATATTAAAAGCCATCTCGGGATCGTTTCTCCAGGGCTTCATCAGCAATATCGCGTGGGATCTCCGGCGCTTTCGGTCGTCCTTTCCGGCGTTTACGATAGTGTGGGGATTTACCGCAAACCCGAGCCGGCCCATGTGGCAGTTGCCAAAGAATGGCTCAACCTAGTGGGCATGTCCGGTCAGGAGAAGCACCTCTTTCGCTCCCTGAGCTACGGACAGCAGCGCCTTTTGCTGATCGCGCGCGCCTTGGTGAAGCAACCTCCTCTTTTGATTCTCGATGAACCCTGTCAGGGACTCGATCCGCTCAACCGGGCACTCGTTTTAAACGTGATTGATCGAATCGCGTCGACGGGATTGACCCAGATTCTCTACATCACGCATGAGCCCGAGGATCACCTCGACTGCGTCACCCATGAGCTGGTCCACGATGGGACCAGCTGGGAGAGTAGGGCAGCTTCGATCTAGGATCCGGTTCAAGGTGGAAACCAAGGACAATTCTTCGTCATGGGGCACTTTTTGAGTGTCATGGATCCCGCTCCGCTGAAGAACTATCTCTACGCTCACATCCCGCTCTCTATCCGGAGTTCAATGGTAACGTCTCCGCCGCCGACACCCGTGACTTCTAGCGAGAAAGCCCGGAGTCCCCACGAGACCAGGAATCCCTCTAGAACCAAGACGGCGAAATCTTCGACAACCCCAGCCCCGAGGCCTTCCAGTGGTCCGAGCTCAGCAGTAAGAGCGGCGACGAACTCGAATGGAGCGGCGCGACATAGACGATCCGAAAGGATCGCCCGAAGGGTTGGTGCGGGGGCTCCCATCAAGTCCACTACCGCCACACTCTCGAGACCCTTGGCAAAGAGCTCGGCCTCGTCGGGATCATCTTCCGCAAGGCCCAGAACAAGATCTCCAACCCCTTCGACCTCCAGCGCGTCATCAAGATGATTTCCGCCGAGATTGTGGTATCTCTCGAAGTTACACTTGAAGAGTTCCGCCGAGTGGGAGATAACTTGATCCCAATAAAATAGCGCTCATATGCCAGAGAAGAAATCCACTGAAAAGGTTGCCAAGTCTCCGCCCGGGAGCGCGGGTAATTCAAGCGAGGATGAACGGATCCCCGACCACCCTGAGCAGACCCCGGAGGAGTGGTTCGCGGGAATTGGTGCCGGAATCAAGGGAGTTTCCCGAAAGCTTTTAGATCACGTGCCACCTGAGATTCGTGAAAAAGTAGTCGAGCAGGCACGCTCTAATGGACCCAGAGGGGCGGCTGCAGCCGTCAATGCGGCGGCCCTGAAGACAAGAAATCTTAAAGTGAAACTGGCTCTAAAAACGCTGGGAGGCTTGCTCAAGTTACTTGACTCCAAAGATCCCAAAAAGTGAGAGCGATCGATGAAGCATCTTCAGATCTGCCAAAATTTAACGAGTCATCAAATAGTCGCCAAGCTCATTCCAAGGCAGGAACTAGAGGTGAAGGATGAAGGAATGTCCCCACTCCGTGTTTTGGGAAATTGCCAGCAGTGCTTACGTTGCTAGCATGAGCACGACGCTGACGATTCGGAGTTTGGATGCGGCGGTGAAGCTGCGGAAGCGCGGGCGATTTTGACGCGTGCGGTGGAGGAGCCGGAGACTTTGGGGCCGCCGAAGAATGCGGAAGAGCTGAAAGAGCGTCTTCAGGCGGTGAGAGGGATTTGGAAGGATCGTGCAGGTGGTCGGAGTACATGATGAGATCATGCAAGAATTGAGAGGCGATGACTGAAAGTTCTCTCGTTCTTGTCGATACGAAGGTGCTTCTGGATGTGATCGAGCAGGATGAGGTCTGGGCGGATTGGTCACAGAAGCAAATGAGCCAATTTACGGACTGGATGATCATCAATCCACTGATCTACAACGAACTCTGTTATGAGGTCGGTGAAACGGCTGATGTCGATGTCGTGATGATTACGCTGGGCCTTCGTTATCATGAGCTGTCGCGGCAGGCGTTGTTTCTCACCTCCCAAGCATATAGGCTGTATCGTAAGCGTCGAGGGACCAATAATTCGCCGCTGCCGGACTTTTTTATTGGGGCCCATGCGGCAGCTTTCGGGATTCCGGTTTTGACGCGGGATGTGGAGTGGTATCGGAGTTATTTTCCGGCGGTGGAGTTGATTGCGCCGTGAAGATGATGAACATTGAGCACAAATTCTGAACGGGCTTGGTTGATTAGGTGAAAATTTTGAACCACGGAATACGCTGAATACGCTGAATACGCGGAAGCTAGAGGGAGGGGAGGTTGAGGTTTGAACACGAGATGTAAAATGGAGGGGGGCGAGAGGAGGCTCCCATCCTGTCGGGTGGGGTGGGCTCAGCCGACCAAGGGATTGGTGCTCTTCAGTTTGGGGAAGGCGGAGAAATCGCGGTCGGCGGTCCAGAGGGTTTTGACTTTGTGGTGGAGGCAGGTGGCGGCGATGCGGGCGTCGTGGGTTTTTGGGCCTTTAATTTTTCCGGATTTGGCGAGTTGGGCAAAGGTGTCGAGGTAGCCGGGGCCTTCGTTGATCATGCGGAGTCCGGGGCTGGCCTGCCAGGCGGACATGGCTTTGAGGGCGGTGGCGAGCGGGGTGGGTGGGTGGTAGATTCGGGGATGGGTGACAACGGCGATGAACTCGTGGAAGGTGGACCAGGTGATGGCCCAGGGTTGGCCGGAGGTGGCGAGTTTAGTGAGTTGCCGAGCTGCTTCCGGGTGCCAGGGTGAATCCTCGCGGTGGGCGTAAACGAGGATGTTGGTGTCGACGGCGATCATGAGTAATACTCTACGTGGTATAAATGGCGTCGCGGATTTTGTCCCAGCTGGCGTTTTCGAATTCGGGGGTGAGGCCTTTTCCTTTGAAGGTGACGGGCTCGATTTTCGGTTCCTTTGGTGGGTTAGCGAGAGTGACGGCGAGAGACTTTTCGATGAGAGACCGAAGGGTGATCGATTCGTCCTTGGCTCGCTTTTTAGCACGGAGAAGGAGGTTGTCGGATAGCTCGATGGTTGTCTTCATATGGGTCACCATATTTCAAAATCATCGCTGAGTCAAGGAGGTGCTTGGTCAGGGAAGTGGAGCGATATATATTTCTCCTTAAGTCATCAGCAAAAATTGGTGCCTGAAGAAATTTAGATGGAGGATTCAGAACACAGATTTGAACAGATTTAAGATGATTTCACAGATGTTTTCTTGCGAGCTTACGCGGAATAATAACAATTTCTGCGAAATGTAGGTGCCCTTTGGATTGAGTTTTTTTATCCGAGTTCGAGGCCTTTCAGGGTGCCGGTGGAGGTGGCAAAGTTGTCGGTCTTCAGGCCCATTTGTTGGAGGATGCTGACGAAGAGGTTGGGGAGGGGGTAGTTGTTCTCTTTGTCAAAGGCGAGATGCTGGCCGTGACGGAAGCGGCCGCCGGCGAGGAGGATGGGCATGTTGTCGGTGGTGTGCTTGTTGGCGTCGCCGAAGTTACTGCCGTAGATGACGGTGGTGCGTTTGAGGAGATTACAGTCGCCCTCGGGGGTGGCTTTGAGATCACCGATGAGTTGGCCGAGGAGTCGCATGTGGGAGCGATCGATGGCGTCGAGTTGCTTAAGTTTGGCCTCGTTTTTTCCGTGGTGGGAGAGGTTGTGGTAGCCATCGGAGATCTTGGCACCGGGGACCTGGATGGTGGGGGAGTTGTTGCTATCGAGGAGAAGGGTGACGCTGCGGGTGGAGTCGGTGGCGATGGCGAGGTGGGCCATTTGATACATGAGGCGGGTCTTTTCCATGTAGGCGCTGCGTTCGCCGGGGTCCTCTGGCTGAGGGATGGGAGGCGTGGGCTTGGGTAACTTTTCCCAGTTGCGCGCTTTGATCATGCGCTGTTCCACTTCGCGAACGGCGGTGGTGTATTGATCGAGGCGTTCGCGGTCGTTTTTTCCAAGCTTGTGGTTGAGGGCGGAGGATTGGTCGGCGAGCGAATCCATGATGCTTTCGCCGAGGGTGAGCTTGCGCATCTGGCGTTCGACTTCGGCAGGGGAGCCTTGGAGGAAGAGTTTGCGGTAGACTTGGGTGGCGGAGTTTTCGCAGGGAATGAGAACTCCGGAGTCGGTCCAGGAGAGGCTGCGTCGGCCTTCCTTGGCATTGACGCCTAGGGTGAGGGAGGGGAAGCGGGTGTGGTGGCCGAGGACCATGGCGATCTTTTGATCGAGCGAAATGGAGTTTCGGAATCCGCCTCCGCCGGGGTGGGGGGCGGCGGTGAGGAAGGAGACATCGGAAGAGTGGGAGCCATCGACGCCGGGGTGGGAGACGCCGCTGAGGACGGTCATCTCTTCACGATGCGCGGCGAGTTCTTGGAGGTAGGGCGAGAGGGTGTAGGCGCGTCCGACGGTGGTGGGGAAGAAGCTCTCGGGGCGGACGCCGAGGTTGTTGCAGATGCCGATGAAGCGTTGTGGTGGAGCTTCGGTGGTAGCGGAGCTGCGCGCCCAGAGGGGGACCATCGCTTCGAGGAAGGGAAGGGCGAGGGTGGCACCAGCGGCTTTGAGGACGCTGCGGCGGGGAAGGGGATCGCGGGCGATATGCATGGCTACTTTTGGCGGAAGAGGGGGCTTTGGACGACGGTTTGGATGAGGGAGCGTATCCTAAATTGTTCGGCCTGGCACGCATCGAGGACCTTTTCGACTTCGGCGCGCTCAGAGAAGGAGCCGGGGGAGCCGGTGGCGTAGGTGAGGAGTTGGTGGACGAGGTTGCGGGCGATTTGGCGTTCGTCTTTGAGGAGAAGATCTTTATAGGTTTGGATGTCTTGGAAGACTGAGGCATCGGCAAGCTGGCCGGATGGATCGACGGGTTGGCCGAGGTGGAAGCGGAAGAAATGGCCATTGTGACCGATGCCCTTGACATGTTCTGAACTCTTACCAATTCCCCGGTAGCGATCACGCCAGCCTCCGGCGATATCGAAGCTCTCAAGGGCGAAGCCGGCGGGGTCAAATTTGGCGTGGCAGGCATTGCACGAAGTGCTGCTGCGGTGGAGATCGAGCTGCTCGCGGATGGTGGTGGCTCCGCGGGTGTCGGGTTCGACGGCGGCGATGCCGGATGGCGGCGGAGGAATGTGAATGCCGAGGAGGCGCTCGACGATCCATGCGCCGCGAATCACGGGGGAGGTGGTGGTGCCATTGGCAGTGACGCGGAGGACGCTGGCTTGGGTGAGGAGGCCGCCGCGGGGAGAGTCTTCAGGAAGGGTGACGAGCCGTGGGGCGACGCCTTCGGAATGGGGGAGATCGTAATGCTTAGCGAGTCGCTCGTTGACGAAGGCGAAGTCGGAGTCGATCAAGTTTTGCACCGGAAGATTGTTCTGAATCAGGTGGGTGAAAAATTGGCGTGTCTCGAGGAGTGAGGACTCCGTGAGGTGATCGTCGAGGTAGTAGTCCGGGTAGAGTCCAGCGTCCGGGGCGTCGGTGTTGATTTCCCGGAGGTCGAGCCATGCATCGAGGAAGGCGTTGATGAATTGCTCGGAGCGCGAGTCTTTAAGAAGGCGCGGCGTTTGAGCGAGCGGGTTTTTGGCGGCGCGCAGCTCGGTATCAGGGGGTCCATTCCAGAGGAAATAGGAAAGGCGATTCGCGAGGTCTGCCGAAGTGAGTTTATCCTTCTCTGGAGCAAGATAGAGAAAGTCGGGCGAGCACAGGATGGCGGAAAATGCGGTGATCATCGCGTCGGTAAAATCTTCTCCGAGTTCGGACGCTTGTTGGAAGATTTTCAGAAATGGCGTGACGTCTTTGTAGGTAATTTTTTGAGGAGTGCTTTGCTGTAAGAGCGTAAGGAGACGCGCGCGCGCGGCACTCTCGGGGTCGGTTGGCGTGACATGAATTCGACCATCTTTTACGACAAAGGGGAGGTCACCAAAGAGGGTGGTGAAGCTTTGTGGTGGCCAAGTTTCATGAAGTGGGCCTTCGACTTCGAGCCAGTTGAGCGCCAGTCCGGGCACGCCTTCCTTGGAGGCGTTGGGATTGCCATCCCATCCGGGGCGGGTGCGGAAGAGGCGGCTCGCGTCAGGGCGGATGTCTTCCTCCTTTTTCAAGAAGACCTCGCGCTCGATGATGGCGGGGTCAGGGTGGGCGTCGAAGGTCGTGAGCAAGCGGCTATCGCCACTTTTCGTAAGCGCGTAGAGTGTCACCGGTTCGCTGCGTTGGGCGCGTAGGATGACGTTGCGGTCAGGGCGCCACCATTTGTGGTCGCCTCCGGTGAGGCCGTGGTCGTCTCCTCCATTGGCGCCATTGGGGCCGGCCATGAAGGTGTAGGTTTTCATGCGGAGGCGGTAGCGGCCGTCGGTGGGGACGGCCATGCGGGTGAAGTCGTATGTCGTGGTGGCGGTGTAGGTGCCGCAGACAAATCCGAAGGCTTCTTTCTCGCGTGTTTCGGGATCGGAAGGTCCCACGGTGATGGCTTGCTTTCCCCGGATGATCTCTGGCTGAGCCGTAAGGCCGAGAAGGGGAATAGTCGACCGAGCGGCGTCTCGTTGCCCGAAGCGGTAAGAGAGATTTTTGAGCATGCCCTGCTCGTCGCGGGCGTAAAATTTCTCTTTTTTTGTCGGGTGCGCGGCGGCCTGGGTCGCGAGGCGGAGGGCGTGCTGGGCGGTCCCGAGGTAGGCCGTCATTTGGACGTGGGAGACGTCGAGACGAGAGCCTGTTTTTTGGAAGAGATGGGCGGTGCCGTCTTCGGGGAGGCGGTCGGCGACTTGCAGCCAGGGTGCCTTAAGGAGGGCGCGCAGAGTGTTCTCGTATTCGAAGCGGTTGAGGCGGCGCATACTGGTGCGGCCGTTTGTCTCGATACGCTCTTGATCGGCGACGATGAGGGGATGGGCGAGAGCGGCGAGGAATGATTTAAGGACGGTGGGGTCGGGGCGCTTCTTCTTTTTGGGAGGCATTTCGCCGTCGCGTAAGCGGTCGTGGATGAGTTGCCAGGTGGTGAAGTTTTTAGGATCCTTGAGATCAAGGAGGAGGTCTTCGATGTTGAGATCGCCCTTGGCTTCTGCGGAGTCGTGGCAATCGGTGCAGTGGTCTTCGAGAAAATGAGTTGCGTTCGCGGGGAGCGCTTCATCGGCCCGGGCGAGGGCGATGAGGACGAAGGGGAGCGCGGAGAGGTGAAGGGCCATGCGGTCTAGTCTTTACGAATCAGGTGGCGGGAGTCTTGCGGATTGTGAGCTTGAGATTTTGAACGCGAATCTCGCGAATGGGGCGAATCTTGGTTTTGAGAGAAGATGAACTTTGAGATTTGAACTCTGAATGGCTTCCTCCTAAGCAAAGCTACGGCGCGACGGGTGGGATCTGGACAAATGGTGGGGAAGGGGGCAGAGTAGATATCGGATGAGTGCTTTGAAAAAATGTCCCTATTGTGCGGAGGAGATTCAGGAAGAGGCGGTGAAGTGTCGCTTTTGTGGTGAGTTTCTGGATGGATCGAAGAGGCCGGAGGTTACGGGTGATCCGTTGCCGCTTTATTTGCGGACGTCGTTTATTGTGGTGACGTTTTTGATTCTTCCGCCGGTGGCATTACCGTTGATCTGGCTTCATCCGAGGATTCATTTGGCCTGGAAGGTGGTGTTGACGGTGGTGATTGGAGCGTTTTCCTGGATGTCTTATACTGCGTATCAGGGGGCGATAAAGGAGCTTGATGCGGCGATGGAGATGATGGATGAGATTTGAGAATGGTGAACAGTGAGATTCGAACTCTGAACGGCTTTCTGCTACGCAAGGCTTTCTCCTAGACCCTTCGGGCAATGGCGGGAGAGATGGCGGGTGCTTGCGAAGCTAAGCGGCGGGGGATCCGCGACTCCTTTTCTTTTCATCAAAAAGCCCGGGCCATTGCTGGACCGGGCTTTTGAAGATTGTGAAGCGAAGTGCTTAAACTGTTTCGATGGGCTGCATGGCACCCATTGCTTCGCGGAGTTCCTCGCCGATGTGCTCGACGTGGTGCTCGCGGATGATGGCATTGACGGCGACGAGGGACTTGTTGTCCACGCTGGCGTCAGACTCGCCGAGACCTTTTCCGATGACGGAGGTGTCGACGCTGGACATGAACTCTTCGAGAAGAGGCACGGCGGCGTGCGAGAAGAGGTAGCAACCATATTCGGCGGTATCGGAAATGACGTTGTTCATTTCGAAGAGCTTCTTCCGCGCGATCGTGTTGGCGATGAGGGGAGTCTCGTGGAGGGACTCGTAGTAAGCGGACTCAGGCTCGATGCCGGCCTCGACCATAGCCTCGAAGGCGAGTTCCACTCCAGCGCGGACCATGGCGATCATGAGGATGCCTTTGTCGAAATATTCCTGCTCGGTGATCTCTCCTTCGCCTTCGGTCTTTTCGAACTCGGTTTCACCGGTTGCTTTGCGCCAGCCGAGGAGGTTGACGTCGTCGTTTGCCCAGTCAGCCATCATGGTACTGGAGAACTCACCGGAGATGATGTCGTCCATGTGCTTGTAGAAAAGGTCGCGCATGATGTCCTTCAGTTCCTCGGAGAGAACGAAGGCTTCAATCTTAGCGGGGTTGGAAAGACGATCCATCATGTTGGTGATGCCGCCGTGCTTGAGAGCTTCGGTGATGACTTCCCAGCCGTTCTGGATGAATTTGACAGCCCACTTGGTGTCGATGCCATCGGCCTTCATCTTTTCGAAGCAGAGGATGGAACCCGCCTGGAGAAGGCCACAGAGAATGGTCTGCTCGCCCATGAGGTCGGACTTCACTTCGGCAACGAAGGAGGACTCAAGAATGCCAGCCTTGTCACCACCTTGAGCGACGGCGAGGGCCTTGGCTAGTTCGATGCCTTCACCGGAAGGATCGTTTTCACCGTGGCAGGCAATGAGAGTTGGGACGCCGAAGCCGCGCTTGTATTCCTCACGCACTTCAGAGCCAGGAGACTTGGGAGCGACCATGATGACGGTGAGGTCTTTGCGGATCTCGGTGCCTTCTTCGACGATGTTAAATCCGTGGGCGTAGGAGAAAGTAGCGCCTTCCTTCATGTGTGGGATGACTGTTTCGACAACCTTGGTGTGCTGCTTGTCAGGAGCGAGGTTCATGACGATGTCGGCGGTGGGAAGCATCTCCTCGTAGGTGCCGACAGCGAAGCCATTCTCGGTCGCGTTGAGGAAGGACTGGCGCTTTTCAGCGATGGCGGCATCGCGGAGGGTGTAGGAAACATCGAGTCCAGAGTCGCGCATGTTGAGGCCTTGGTTGAGACCTTGAGCGCCGCAACCGACGATGACGATCTTGAGTCCTTTGGCAGCATTGACGCCATTGGTGAACTCGGAAGCATCCATGAAGCGGCAGGTGCCGAGCTCATCGAGCTGGCGACGGAGAGGGAGGGTATTGAAGTAGTTATTGCTCATCGTGATGATGGGTTGATTGATTAGACGGGCTCTGCATGTCAGGAAATGGGGATTTGTAAACGAAGAAGACCGTTGCATCCGTTGAATTGATTGGTAGGGTATATTGCATGAAACGCAACACGTCCGCGCCGCCGTCTCTTTATGGGGAATGAGGTGGGGATCCGCGGGACTTTACTTCGGGGATGGGGAGCGGGGACGATTCAACGACGGAAACTTTAAGATGAACTTCGACAGCCATCGCTCATTTTTGACACTTGCGGAAACCTTGCACTTTGGGGAGGCGAGTCGGAGGAGCCATTTAAGCCGTTCGGCCTTTACGCGCTTGATCCAGCGTCTGGAAGAGGAGACGGGGCAAGCGCTCTTCTATCGGAATCAACGCGAGGTTTCGCTGACGAGCGCGGGGAGATTATTTCGTAAGTATGCCATGGGGGCGGTGAAGGATTGGGAGTTGGTGAAATCGGAAATGGCGGGAGGAGGGGAGCTGAGAGGGGGGCTGTCGATCTATGCCTCGATCACTGCGGTTTATGATTTGTTGCCGGATCTTCTCGAGAGCTATCGTGAGCTTTACCCGGCAGTGCAGTTGGCGCTGAAGACGGGATCTGCGGAAGAAGCGGTTCCGCAGGTGATGACGGGGGAGATTGATCTGGCGGTGGCGGCGCTGCCGGATCGTCGGCCAGGGGCCTTGGAGTTTCTGCCTTTGAAAGAGACCGCGCTTGTTTTCATTGCGCCCAAGGGATTGGAAAAAGTTCCCATGTTGAAAGGGAAACCTGATCTCGCGAAAGCAACTTTAGTGCTGCCTAGCGTGGGATTGTCGCGGAGGCGGATCGATGCCTATTTGAAAAAGAAAGCGATTCGAACTCAGGTCACTACTGAGGTCTCTGGAAACGAAGCCATCATTGCGATGGTTCGATTGGGTTGCGGGATCGGGGTGGTGCCGGAGCTGGTGCTCGAGAAGAGCCCTTTTCGGGACGAAGTGGAGATTCTTGAGAATGCTCCTAAACTGGCCCCCTATGAAGTGGGGCTTTGCTCGACGAAAAAGAGCCTCGCCCGTCCGAGTGTGGCGGCACTTTGGGAAATGGCGGCGACGGTTTGAATATCGGATGAAGGATGAAGGATGATTTTGCTCTGATTTTGGATCTTCTCACGTGGCGTTGGAGTGCTGGGATTGCCCATGGTCTTCGCTGATCGGTGGACCCAGGGCGGGACTCGTTCTTTGCTTTGCCGTTGGTATAAGTTGGTTCGACCCTTCGACCCTTCGACCCTTCGACCCTTCG
>JAPKCM010000043.1 GCA_028822935.1 Akkermansiaceae bacterium | reverse complement strand
CAGATTTGCCGTTCGCCGAACTCATCGCGTTGGAAGACGAAGTGTTGCCAGACATCGGTCAATGCCCCAGTGGTGGTCAGGCGCTCTGGCCCAGCACAACAACCTGATTGATCGAAGTAAACGGTGCCGTTGCTCCAAGGGGTGTGTGCCTGGAATCCGCGCTGGCCCCCGCTCGCATCCGGGGAGTGAATCCAGAAGGCACTGCTATTACCAAATGCAGTATTGAACTGCCAGAAAGCAACAGACATCGAATTGTTGATGAATGCCTGGTCGAGATGAGTGCCAACAGGTGTTTGCGCGTAGGATCCGTCGCCGATATCGCCGAGATCGATTGCCTCATCTCCCGGACTGCCAGACGAGCCCATGCCAGTGGTCGTTAGGACTGCCGATCCGCCGAGAACGGCGGCAGGTGTGTCGCCAACTTGATCCTCCAGTTGGCCGTCAAAATTGAAATACGCCAGCAGCGTGAGCTCGTCCGTCCCCAGGCTGCTCTCGATGTCGGTCGGGTCGCTCCCATTGTCGATTTCAAGAAGGTCGCCGAAGCCATCGCCGTCGGTATCCACTTTGGTCGGGTCTGTGCCGGGCTGACTCGCATCGACGAAGGCCTCGGTTGGAACTTCCACATCGTCATTGAGACCGTCGCCGTCAGTGTCGGCGCTCTTCGGATCAGTGCCGGTGTCAGTCGCATCGACGTAAATACCTGTATTCGTCTCAACGCCATCCAAAAGACTATCCATGTCGAAGTCATCATTGTCCGGCTCAAGACCCGCCTCGAATTCCTCAATGTTCGTCAAGCCGTCCATATCAGGGTCACCGTCCGGACCGTTATTCGGATCAACCGAACCGTTGTCACTCGGGGAAAGACCAAAGGACTCCTCCCAAGAGTCCAGCAGACCATCACCGTCAGCATCCGCAGGTGCCGCAGCAATGTCGCTCGGGGTGGCGGTGCCAGCTGCCAACTGGCCGATCTCCGCCTCGGTGAGAGTGCCGGAATAGACTGCAAATTCATCCACCAGCCCGGTGATATTATTAGTACCACCACCGTTAGCTCCGATCGTGACGATACCAGAGAAAGGATCCAGCGCCTCTGCCCCTGGGGCAGTTGCCGCCATCGTTCCATCGACCCAGATTTCCATATTACCGAGGCTGTCCCGCTGGGCGACAATGTGCTGCCAGATACCTGCAGTGATAACCCCATCGGAGGTCAAGCGCTGTGTGCCGCCACAGCAGCCGGACTGGTCAAAGTAGAAAGTGCCGTTGCTCCACGGGGTGTGCACCTGGAAACCGCGACCGTCAGCAGCGGCAGACGGGGAATCCACCCAAAATGCCGTCGTGGCGAAGAAGCCTCCGCCGCCGTCACCCACGTTGACCTGCCAGAAAGACACCGCCATCGAATTCGTTGATACCGCGAGGTCGAAATGTGGTCCGGCCGGAACACGTGCGAAAGCACCACTGCCGGCTGCCGCTCCGAGATCGAGCGCGTAATCGCCCGCGAGCCCGGAGCGCCCGCCCATGTCTGCCGTGAATGCCGCAGGTGTCGTAATCGCCGCGTCTGGCGCGATTCCACCGGAGGCAGGTGCGACCGCTGGGTCGGAATTATCGTCGAAGTCGTAATAGCCTAACAGATCTGCGGCGTGACCAGAGCTAGCGGACAAGGAGATGAGGGCAAGGAGGGTTAAGGGGGACGGTGGATATTTTTTCACAAGAATTTACAAGTATTTATTGTGAGGATGAAGTTTTCAGATCCGCAATCGTCTGTCAACAAGACATTTATGGATGATCGATTGACGGCAAAGTGATTAATTTTCTAGTCAGAGATCCAGGTGGCTTGGTTGAGCAGAGCGCTTGCCTGGCGCAGCAAGCCAAACCCGCTCTGATCGATGCGCGCTAGCAAGCGCCCCTCGCAGAATTGCCAGAACCTATCGACGATGCATCTTGCCCCTTCGAGGGAACTTGCTCGTCGCTTATGTTCGCGTTTCAGTAATAGAGATTTCCAGCCCCTACTTTTTGTAAATTCCTCCCATCAAGCCAAAGGATGATGGCCCGTCCTAAGATCGGCAAAAAGTAAATGAACCAAGCCCAAGGAAAAGAGAGCCACCTCTGTAGTGAGGTTTTAGAATTGGTAATTCAGATAGAAGTTAAACTGCCCACCTTTTTCCGACAACGTATCTGGGGCATTGAGGGGAATCGCATAGTCCACCGCCAAAGGCCCCAGAGGGAGATTCAAGCGGAATCCAAAGCCAGCATCGCTAGCAAGATTACTTCCTCCGAAATCCCAGGAATCTTCATTCACAAATCCTACGTCGTAGAATACCGCACCACGCACTGACTCGATAATCGGGAAGGTGTATTCCGCCGAAGCGAAGGCACTGGTGTTTCCTCCAAGCACCTCGTCCGTCGCTCCCGTATCGCGCGGTCCAACATCGCGGAACTCAAAGCCCCGTAGGTCGCGCTGTCCTCCTAAGAACTGGCGCTCGAAGATAGGAACGTCGTCGTTGTCGGCAAAACTATCAACCACGTTCATCGAACCACGCACCGTCAGGATTGTATCCCAGGCCAAGTTCCAGTGCTTCGATCCTGAGGCCGTAAAAGTGTAAGTCTCGACGTCACCGCCGATCACTCCCCCTGCCAAAGTCACTCCAACATCAAACTTGTGGCCCTTCCGTGGCGTGATGTTACTGTCGCGACTATCGAAAACGTAGTTGAGGGCAAGAGCACTTCGAAAGAAATCTCCCGAGAGGGCATTGAAGGCAGCACTCGTTCCGGCGTCGGCGTCGACCTCAACGTTCTCAAGACGATACTCCGCCTTCAAGTAAGCCTTACGGCCCACTGGCTTCCGAATGAAGATTGAACCACCCACATTGGTCTGGTCATATTCATCACTGAGGTAAAGGAGATCCCGATAGAAGAGTTCCGTTCCGAGAGCCAACTTCTGTCCCAAGAACCAAGGTTCTGTGAGCGAGACCCGTAAATCCTTACGCTCGGCTCCCGCACGGAGGCTCATCTGGAATCGCTGCCCTCCTCCCGTGAAGTTCCAAGGATTGAAGATATTGAAATTTTGCTGCTCCAGATTGATAAATCCCACGATGTTATCAATCGAACTCAGCCCAAGACCAAAGTTGATCGAACCAGTCTGCTTCTCGTTCACAAGAATATTGACGTCGCGGTATCCGGTTTGGGACGTTCCTCCATTGCTGACTTGCACGTCATTAAAGTAGTTCAAGTTCTTGAGACGGCGCTTTGTCGTCTCAAGATCCACAGAGTTGAAATTCTCCCCCGGAAGCATGGGGATCTCACGACGGATCACCCGCTCCTGACTCTTGGTATTTCCTTGGATACGAATATCGCCCACTTTGTAGCGACGACCTGGAGTAACACGGTAGAAAATGTTCACCTTGTTCCCGCCTGCATCTTGAATATCAGGAACAGGAGAGGCATCAGCATAACCTCGGGATCCATAATAACTCCGGATCATGCGAATATCGTCGCTCATTTTACCAGAGGAAAAGGGCATACCCGGCACGAGGGTCAGAGCAGGATTGAGTTCCGCGGGAGTGAAAATCTTGATCCCGGGAAAGCTGACCGAATTCACGGTGTATTTTGGACCTTCCTTAATGGGAACCACGAGATCAACCCGCCCATTTTTAACCGCTACCCGCTGGGGAACCCCAACTTTGACCCGCCAGTATCCCCGACTGCGGTAAAAATCAGCAATCTTTTCCAAATCCTGATCAAGCGACACGTTGTCGATTCTTCCGGACTTGGTAAACCAAGAAAACCAACCCTTCTCCTTTGTCTCCATCTCTTTGCGGAGGTCAGCGTCCTTCAAGGCATTATTTCCCTGGAAACGAATCTCGCTAATCTCGTTCTTGGATCCCTCTTCAATGAGGAAGATCAGGTCTGCAAAGCCGGGGCGCTCCGTCGCTTGAAGACGGTGCGACACTCCCATATCCGGGTAGCCATAGCCCTGGTAAAGTTTCTCGATGTTCCTTCGCGCGGTGAGAATATCCTCATCACTAAGAATCTGCCCGACACCAAGCTTGGTCTCATTCGCGAGCTTCTTATCTGAGAAGGTGGTGTTTCCATCAAAGCCCAAACCATTGATAAGCGGACGAGTCACCACTTCGGCAATGACCTTGACTCCGCCTTCCTGATCCTCGGCATAAAACTGTATATCGTCGACGAGCCCACTACTGTAGAGAGTGCGGATGTCTTCATCGAGAACCGCCTGACTATATTTCTTTCCCGGAGCGACCGACATATGATTACGAAGCCGGGCTTCATTCACGGTCTTGGGACCGCGATAGCGAATCTGCACTTCGGTCACTTTCTTCCCCTCGAATTGATTGGCTTCGAGGAGGAAGTTCTGGGCCGAAGCCGGCTGAATTAGAGCCGGACTCGTCACCACGACGACTCCCATGCTGAGAGATAGAATTGCGCGCTGCACAAGAAAACGTAGGAACATAAGCTTTTGTGAAAAGAGACCAGAAGGATTACGCCCCGCCATCCCCACTTACGTCAAGCGGAATGAAGTGCCCCCTGTCAGGATTTATCCCAAAAAAAATCGCGTTCCCCCTCCCTTGACCTCCCGTCTGATCCTCCCTAGCTTCTCGCCTCTATTACTACCGAGTAAGATTTTTAATGAATATTCGCGTCGAAAACCAACCGAACTGCCTTGCCACCCTCAGTGCCGAGGTGCCCGCTGATACTGTAAACAAAGAGCGCGATCAAATCGTGAAAGCTTTTGCTCGTCAGTCTCGCATCCCAGGCTTCCGCCCCGGCAAAGCTCCCAAAGCAGTGATCACCAAGCATCACGGACCAGCGATCATCCAGGAACTGGAGTCCCGCCTCTTCCAAAATGCCTTCCAGGAAGCAGTGAAGCAAAACGAGGATCTCAATATCCTCAACGTCAAAGCTCCTCAGGATGTCACCCACCACGCCGACGAAAGTTTTACTTTCAATGTCGAGCTTGTCCTCGCTCCTACCTTCGACCTTCCGGAATATAAAGGCCTGGATGTCGAAATTCCTAAGATCGAGGTCACCGACGAAAATGTCGACGAGCAGCTTGAGCAGCTTCGCCAGCGTTTTTCTGACTACGAAGACATCGACGACCGCACCGCCGAAAAAGGCGACCTTGCCATCATCGACTACACCGCCACCAGCGACGGAAAAACTCTCGAAGAAATCGGAGGCGAACAAGCCAAGCCTCTATCTTCGAACGAAGGTTACTGGATCCGAATCGAGGATGAAGCCTTCTTCCCTGGTTTCACCGACGAACTGATCGGCACCAAGCCCGGCGATGAAAAAGAGATCACCGTTACTCTTCCTGAGGACTTCCCTATCGAAGCACTTCGCGAAAAGGAAGCCGTCTTCCAGGTAAAAGTGAAGGAGCTCAAAAGCGAAGCCCTCCCAGAACTCGACGACGAGTTGGCCGGAAAGATCGCCCCTGACAAAACACTCGAAGACGTCAAAGGCCTCATCCGCGACGACTTGGAAGCGCGCGCGAACAAGCAAAAGCAAGAAATCACGGTCAATGCCGTCATTGACAAGCTGGCTTCATTAACCAACTTCGAACTCCCCGAGGAACTGCTCAAGTCAGAGACTCAAGGCCAGGCTGATGCCATGGTCGAAGAAGGAATGCAGGCTGGCATGTCTGACGGAGACATCGAAACCCGCCAACAGGAACTCTTTGCCGCCGCCGAAGGCCGTGCCGTCAATAGCCTGAAGTCAAATTTCCTTCTTCAGGAAATCGCCAAGGCCGAAAAAATGACGGTCGAGAGCAGCGAAGTCCTCCAGCGGGTCACTATGATGGCCAAGCAGGACAAGCAGCCCGTGAAGAAGTACATGAAAGAGCTCCAAAAGAACGGACAGCTCAGCAACATCCGCCAGAATATGCTTCTCAGTAAGGCCGTTGACTTTCTCGTAAGCAACGCGACCGTCACTGAGGTTGAAGCTCCAACTGAAGAAAGCTAAGCATGACTACACCCACCTCTTCCTCTGAGACGCCTCAGAACAATTACTACATCCCCACCGTCATCGAGTCCGATGGCCGTGGCGAACGCGCCTTTGACATCTACTCTCGGCTCCTCAAGGACCGGATTATTTTCATCGGAACGGGAATCGATGACGGCGTGGCCAACTCGGTCATTGCCCAGATGCTTTTCCTCCAGATGCAGGATCCTAAAAAGGACATTCACATCTACATCAACTCCCCCGGTGGTTCGGTCACCTCAGGGCTCGCGATCTACGATACCATGCAGTTCCTCACCTGTGATGTGAACACCTACTGCATCGGCATCTGCGCCTCCATGGGATCTGTCCTTCTCACGGCAGGAACCAAGGGCAAGCGCTTTGCTCTCCCGAACTCCCACGTGATGATCCACCAGGTCTCCGGCGGAGCACAGGGAACAGCAGCCGACGTCGAGCGCACCGTGGAATTCATGTATTCCCTCAAGCGTCGCCTCAACGATATCCTAGCCCATCACTGTGGAAAAACCTCCGAGGAGCTCGAGAAAGCATCGGACCGTGACAACTACATGTCTGCGGAAGAATCCGTCGCCTTCGGCCTCGTCGACAAAGTCCTCGAAGGCCGCACGAACCTCCCTGCGAGCGAAGATAACTAAGCGCTCTCATTCATTCTCACAAAGCGGCCTCGAAGAAATTCGGTGCCGTTTTTTTCGTGCCCACTTCACCGAAAATCCCGGGACTGTCTCCTCTAGGATTTTTCTCGTTGTTCCAGACACTTCATCCCGGAGAAGCACGAAAACCTTCCCCTTCACGAGATCGGGAAGTGATCGAAGAGCCTTTACGAAAATGACAAATACGGATCTCAATAGCATCCTGTCCTTCGCCCAAGGCCTCCCCCCGATGGAAGGATGTCGAAAACTATGCCACCGCTATCGGCCTCCCAATGTCACCCGCGTGGCATAAACAGAAAAAAAGATCGCGCGCTCCATGCCGCCAAGGGCAAAGAAAAATTCGTGCAACTTTGCGCCAGCTGTCACGGACCCGAAGGAAAAGGCGATGGCCCGGCGGCCGCGGCCCTAATTGATATTTGGAGTCTCGTCGTCTACATCAAGAGCATTGAAAAAGCTAAATAAGTGCCTCGGCTTCTCTCAGTGTGACTTCTTTGACTGCGCGCACCTGCTTTCTTGAGGAAGAAAAAACGACCTCTCGTCCCGCTTCCCGGGCCTCGCAACTCTCAAAATCCAGCCCCACCAGCGCCCGACCAATCCGCTCCCCGGAAAAGCGATAGTTAAAGTAGCACAAACTGGCCACCGGACTCACCTCTTTCATAAAGCCCAACAACGCACCCGCCCTTTCGGGAAACTCGACTTCAACAAAAAGTGGAGTCTTAAAAAGTGGTCTTGAAAACGGAATCACCCGATAACGAGCCTCCACTTCATCCGTCACATCGGTCGCCTCCCCCTTCCTCTTTGCCAGCCAGGCCTCAAAGGCGATCTCATCTTCTTCCGGGACATCGAGACTAAGAATCGGAGTCTGCGCTTCCTGTGCGCTTCGGCCATACTGAAGGTCAACAATCGACACCTCATCCGGAAGGTCCGTCAATAGGCTCACCAATGAGCCCCGCTCCTCACGAATAACAAAGCGCCAAGCCCGCTTCCTCTCGGAACTAATCCCCGCTTGCGCCGAAATATCCGCCACCTTCGCAAAGTCCATATTGGCCCCGCAAAGAATCGTGAGCACCTTGTCGCCGTCAGGAACCAGCCCATTTCGCCGCTGCTGAAGATACCCCGCCAAGCTCATCGCCCCACTCGGCTCCGGAATCACCCGAATACCGTCCCAATGCGCTTTGATCGCACTAGAGACTTCCTGGTTCGTCACCGTAATGATCTCATCCAGCTGACTCCGACAAATCTCGTATGTCAATTCCCCCACTTTTGTCACCGCCGTGCCATCACAGAAAAGATCAACGTAATCCAAACTCGTCGGACCACCGTTTTTAAAAGCCGCCGACATCGACGCCTGATCCACGCCCTCGACTCCAATCACCCTCACTCCCGGCCAGGAACTCTTAAGCCATGTTGCCACTGCCGAAGCCAGACCCCCTCCACCAATCGCCACATAGACCCGATCAAAAGGCCCTTCGCCCGACGTGAAAATCTCATCGGCCAAGGTTCCCTGCCCACCCATGACATCGATCGAATCGTAGGGAGGAATAAATGTCGCCCCAGTTTCTTTCGCATAGGCAATCGCCGCTTCCTGTGCCTCCGAAAAACTATCGCCCACCAACTTAATCGCCACCCGGGGCCCCCCATGGCTCGACACCGCCTTGCGTTTCACTGCCGGGGTCGGCTTTGGCATAAAAATGGTCGCCTCGCACCCGAGCACCCGCGCTCCGATCGCAATTCCTTGCGCGTGATTTCCCGCCGAAGCCGCGACTACCCCTCGCTCCCGCTCCTCTTCACTCAGGCACGCCATGCCATTGAAGGCCCCCCGCCATTTGTAAGCCTTTACGGGACCCAGATCCTCACGCTTGACCCAGATCGGCTGCCTCTCGCCTTCAAGATCCATGCGCTCCAGCGGTGTTGGCTCCCCCACCTGATAAACCCTGGCCCGTGCCTGATGGATAGCCTCTCGAAGTTCCGCAACTAAATCTCTCCCGCTCACAAAGGAAGCTTCACAAAATCTAGGCCCCTTGGCACTCCCTAAGAACACGAATATTGATGAATATCGAATCCCTCATTAAGCTAGCAAACCAAGTGATTACCTGGCCCGGTCGACGACATAGCAATCTTGAAGAAAAGACGCTCCCATATTCTCAAATCACTGCCAAAACCGTTGGCACTCACTGAACCTTATCTCAAGGAGATCAACAGTGTCCCCGACGGTCTCCCGCACAAGCTTCAGAAGCAATAGCCTTAAGTGATCTCCTATAAATACAGCAGCCCCGCTAATTTCCGAAGAAACCAGTCAGGGCCGCTGCCCCCCCAAATAGGAAAAGCTACCGCATGCATACTCAGTAATATGATCTTACAACAAGCTAATTCTCTGAGTTATTTGAAATCTCATTTGTTCAGCCGACTATTTCCCTTCTCATTCTACTGCAGACTCCTAAAGTCCCGCCGAAATGAGCGAGGAAAATTCCAACCAAGCCCCACACTCCACTGAAGAAGAACTCATCGCCGTCCGCCGCGAAAAGCTCGGAAAACTGAAGGAACTCGGAATTGATCCCTTTGGCGCGCATTTTAAAACGACCACCACCCCCGGCGAGCTCAAGGCCGACTACTCCGACGACCGCTCGGTCGCCATCGCAGGCCGCCTGCTCGCCATCCGCGACATGGGAAAATCTGTCTTCGCCACCCTGGGCGATGCTCATGGCCGCATTCAAATCTACCTCAATAAAAAGGAACTGAGCGACCTCGAGTGGTCCGCTTACAAGCTCCTCGACCTCGGCGATTGGATCGGAATCTCCGGCATGACATTCACCACCGGAAAAGGAGAGCCTTCGGTAAAAGCCACCTCTCTCACCGTTCTCTCGAAAGCCCTTCGGCCCATGCCCGACAAGTGGCATGGACTCTCGGACCGCGAGACAAAGTATCGCAAGCGCCACCTCGACATCATGTCGAACCAATCGAGCGCCGACCTTTTCATCATGCGCTCCAAGATTGTTGCCGAGATCCGCAACTTCCTACACGAACGCGGCTACCTCGAAGTCGAGACCCCCATGCTGCACGATGTCGCCGGTGGCGCTGCCGCCAAGCCCTTCGAGACCCATCACAATGCTCTTAGCATGGACCTCACCATGCGCATCGCGCCAGAGCTCCACCTCAAGCGTCTCCTCGTCGGTGGCCTCACCAAGATTTTCGAACTCAACCGGAACTTCCGCAACGAAGGCATCTCCCGCCGCCACAATCCCGAGTTCACCATGCTCGAAGCCTACCAGGCCTTCGGCGACTTCGAGATTATGGCCGACCTTGTCGAAGAAATGGTCTGCCACCTCGCCGAGAAATTCTTCGGCACCCTCGAGATCGAGCATAAGGATGAAAACGGCGAGCCCATCCGCACCCTCAACCTCAACCGTCCTTGGAAGCGTGCTCCTTACCAGGATCTCATCAAAGAAGCGGCCGGAAACGACTGGTTCGACCTCTCACCCGCCGAACGCCGCGCCAAAGCGAAGAGCGAATTCAAGCTCGAGATCCACGATCATTTGGAAGATTACGAAGTAACCCAGCAAGTCTTCGAAAAGCTCATCGAGGAGCATACTTTTGACCCCTGCTTCGTCACCCACGTCGACTCCAAGCTCATTCCTCTCGCCAAAGAGAATCCGAAAAACCCAAGCGTGATCGATGTTTACGAACTCATCATCAACGGGCAGGAAATCTCACCGGGCTACTCCGAGCTCAATGACCCCGACACCCAACGTCGTCGACTTCATGAGCAGTCCGGAGGTGAAGCCCAAGCGATCGATGAAGACTTCGTCGAAGCCCTCGAGCACGGAATGCCACCCGCAGGCGGAATCGGAATCGGAATCGACCGACTCATCATGCTCCTTACCGGAGCGCCGACTATCCGCGACGTCGTCCTCTTTCCGCAGCTTAAGCGGAAGGACTGATCGTAGGACAGTCCTTCCCGATATGAGAGATTACGTTGTCGGACCTCCAGCCTGAACTTCTTCACTTGTGCCTTCAGCATAGCTCTTGAAATTCTCAGTAAAGAGCGCTGCCAGCTTTTGCGCACTGGCGTCATATGCTGCCGGGTCCGCCCAGCAGTTGCGCGGAATCATCACTTCGCTTGGGACGCCGGGGCATTCGATGACAGTCTCGAAGCCGAAGAGAGAATCCTTCTCGGTCTTAACCTCGGCGAGTGCGCCGCCATAGATCGCTTCCACAATGGCACGGGAATATTTCAAACTGATCCGTGACCCCTTACCGTAGCCTCCCCCGCTCCAACCGGTGTTCACGAGCCAGACATTAACCTCATGACGCTTCATCTTTTCCGCAAGGAGCTCGGCGTAACGTGAGGGATGCATGACGAGGAAGGGCGCGCCGAAGCAGGCTGAAAAGGTCGCCACAGGTTCGGTGACGCCCATCTCCGTCCCGGCAACCTTCGCGGTGTAGCCGGAGATAAAGTGATACATCGCCTGCGCCTCCGAGAGCTTGGCAACAGGTGGCAGGACGCCGAAGGCATCGCAGGTGAGAAAAATGAGATCAGTTGGTTGACCCGCGACACAAGGAACTTGCGCGTTCTTGATGAATTCAATGGGATAAGCCCCACGCGTGTTCTGTGTGATCGAGACATCGGAGAAGTCAACGCGATGCTTCTCATCGTAGACGACGTTTTCAAGAACCGCTCCGAAGTGGAGCGCATTGAAAATATCGGGCTCCTTTTCCTCACTGAGGTCGATGGCCTTGGCGTAACAACCACCCTCAATATTGAAGATCCCTTTTTCAGTCCAGACATGCTCATCATCGCCGATGAGCATGCGCTTGGGATCGGCTGAAAGAGTCGTTTTCCCGGTTCCCGAAAGACCAAAAAGAACGGCGCTGCGATTCGTCTCTGGATCGGAGGTGGCCGAGCAATGCATCGAAAGATGACCCTTCTTAGGCATGAGATAATGCATCAGGGTAAAAACCCCTTTTTTCATCTCGCCGGCATATTCGGTGCCGAGAATGACCATCTCTTTATCTTCAAAGCAGACATCAATGGAAGTCTTCGAGGTCATCCCCTCGGTGTGGCGATTCGCGGGGAAGCGGCCCGCATTATAGATCACGAAGTCGGGCTCACCAAAGCTCTCCAGTTCCTCATCGGTCGGGCGGATGAGCATGGCATGCATGAAGAGCGCGTGGTATGGGCGGGTGCAAATCACGCGCACCTTGATCCGTTCCTCCGGATCCCAGCCCGCGAAGGCATCGACAACATAAAGCCGCTCGCAGACATTCAGGTAGTCCACCGCACGCTCCCGATTGGTCAAAAATGTGTTCTCATCGATCGCAATATTAACATCACCCCACCAGATATCGTCCTTGGAATCAGGATTGGAAACGATGCGCTTGTCCTTCGGAGAACGTCCCGTTTTTTCACCCGAATAAGCGATGAGCGCTCCGGCATCCGAGATCGTAGAGCTCGGCTCGTAGCGGATGGCCTCGATGTAAAGCTGTGAGGGAGAGAGGTTCCGCAAAACAACAGGAGCTTCGATTCCGTAGGAAGAAAGATTGATCGTAGACATGGATGGAGCCAACACCTTCCGTGCCATCCTTGCAAGGAACAGGATAAATGATCTCTCACTAAGGAGCTGACGAACACAGGCGACCTTCAAAATCGACCCCGAGCCATCCACTCTCGGCCACTTCAAACCCGAGGCCGTCTTCGTAGCAGGAAAACGTCGCTCTTCACCTCATCATTCGACCTGAAGACCAGCTCCTGCGCCCCCTCGCGAAGTCAGGATTCTTTCCTTTTTGGAAGAAGCTCCAGACGCGACTCAAGAAAGGCGGGTTCCCGCTGAAAAATGATGTGCTCCCCTCTAATTCACGCTAGCTTTTCCTCAATGAAAGAGGCCCTTTTAAAAGACCCCGTCTTCGGCATGGCTGCCGAGCAGTTCGATCGCGTCGCCGATTTTCTCGAACTCGATGCCGGAGTCCGCGAGCGTTGCAAATGGCCCAAGCGCCTCATTACCGTCACCTTGCCCGTCACCATGGACAATGGCCGCACCGAGGTCTTCTTCGGCCACCGCGTTCAGCACCACCTCTCCCGTGGCCCCGTGAAGGGGGGCCTTCGTTTCCACCCCAATGTCAACATTGGCGAGGTCGCTGCTCTCGCGATGTGGATGAACTGGAAATGTGCCCTCATGGGACTTCCCTACGGCGGAGGAAAAGGCGGCATCGCCTGTGACCCCCGCACCATGAGCATGAGGGAGCAGGAACGCCTGACCCGGCGCTTCGCCCAGGAAATGGCCCCCTTTATCGGGCCGGAGATCGATATCATGGCCCCCGACGTTGGCACCACCGCCCAGCACATGGCCTGGATTCTCGACACCTACTCCACCCGGGAAGGCCGTTTCGTCCCCGAGATCGTCACCGGGAAGCCCGTCGAACTCCAGGGCTCCGAGGGCCGCGCCCAAGCCACCGGCCACGGCGTCGCCTTCACGATCACCCTTGCCCTCGCCAAACTCGGGATCAAGATCCAAGAAACCACCGCCATCGTCCAAGGCTACGGAAACGTCGGCTCCCACGCCGTCGACACCATGATTGGCTACGGCATAAAAGTCACCGGAATCAGCGATATCTCTGGAGCGATCTGGAATGCCAAAGGCATCGACCACTACGCCCTCAACGACCACCTCACCACCCACGAAGGCGTCAAAGGATTCCTCGGAGCAGAGTCCATCGACCCCGATGAACTCCTCCTTCAAGAGTGCGACGCCCTTGTCCCCGCCGCCCTCGAGCGCGTGATCACCAAGGACAATGCCGCCAAACTCAAATGCCGCATCCTCGCTGAAGCCGCCAACGGTCCCACCACCCCCGAGGCCGACGCCATCATCGAGCAACGCGGCGATATCTTTCTCATCCCCGACGTCCTCTGCAATGCCGGCGGCGTCACCGTCAGTTACTTCGAGTGGGTTCAGAATCTCCAGCGCTTCTCGTGGACAAAACACGAAGTCCTCACCAAGCTCGAGACCAAACTCAACGAGGCTTTCACCAACCTCAACAACTTCTGTGAGATTCACAATTGCGGCATGCGCCTAGGCGCCCTCGCCACCGGCATCCAAACCGTCGCCAAGGTTAAACAAACCCGCGGCCTCTTTCCCTAAAAAATAAACTACCCAGCACAAAAGAGGAGTGGGCAGCCGCTTAGATCAAAGAGAGTTGCTTTCTCGCCGCAACTGTCTTCTTGCACGCCACCGTTACCCCCCCTAACATTTTTATACATGAGCGACATTCCGGCAGTCGAGGTCAGCGGCCTTGTGAAGGACTTTCAAACCTCCTTCCGGGGACCCAAGCTGCGTGCCGTCGACAACGTTTCGCTCCGCATCGAGCCCGGCGAAGTTTACGGCATGATCGGGCCCAACGGATCCGGCAAGTCCACCACCATGAAGGCCCTCCTCGGCCTCGTAAAACCGACCGCTGGAACTTGCTCTATCTTCGGAAAAGATTCCCTCAAGGTCGATTCACGAAACGATGTCGGCTTCCTCCCGGAAAATCCCTATTTCTACAAACACCTCACCGGAGCGGAAACGATCAAGTTTTACGGCAAACTCTGTGGCATGCGAGGAGCCAAGTTAAAGCATCGAATCGATGAAATGCTTAACCTTGTAGGACTCGATGACGCACGTAATCGTGCGCTCAAAGGTTACTCAAAAGGCATGCTCCAGCGCATCGGACTCGCTCAGGCCCTCGTGCAGGACCCTCGGCTTGTCATCCTCGATGAGCCCACCGCAGGAGTGGATCCCTCCGGCTCACGCGAAATCCGCGATCTGATCCTCGAGCTCAAGAACCGTGGCATCACCGTTTTCCTCTGCTCTCACCTTCTCGAACAAGTTCAGGAAGTGTGCGACCGTGTCGGAATTATCAACCACGGAAAAATGGTCCGCCAGGGGAAACTCGACGACCTCATCGCCCTCGAAGACCGCACCGAGATCGTTCTCGAAAATGCCAGCCCGGAGCTCCTCGACCAAATCCACACCCTGGTGGATGTCACTTACGGGGTCGATATGATCTCCGAAGGCAACCCACGCACCACTCTCGAGGATCTCTTCTTAAGGGAAACGAAACCCCGTCGGACGGTTACTAAAAAACGCCGCAAGCGCACCAATTCCTGATCACCCGCATGAGTTCTTCTAATAAAAAGACCCAACGGCAACGAAAGAAAACCTCCTTCATTTCGCCTCGGCGCATTTTAATCATCGCGCAAAGCACCGTTACTCAGTTGGTGCGCATGAAGGTCTTTTACTTCCTCGCGCCCATCGCCGCCGTCTTTGTAGGAATCCAGTTCTTCGATGCGCCTTGGTATGCCGGTCCCGAAGCCTCCCAGCCCCAGCAGGAACTACAGATGCACAAGAACCTCTGCTTGGGCACGATGATGCTTTTCAGCTCCCTCTTCGCCATCGTCTCGACCGCTCTTCTGATCCCGCGCGATATCGAGGACCGCACTCTTTATACCATTCTCTGCAAACCCGTCCCCCGCCTTGACTACCTCGTGGGGAAACTCCTCGGCGTCATGGCGGTCGTCTTCATTGCCCTGGCCGTGATGGACATGATTCTCGTCGTCACCCTTCATTTCCGCACCGGTGCCGTGCTCGCCGACTTAGAGCCCTACTTACAAAAACTAGGCTGGCCCCAAGAATTGGTTGACGAGAAGCTCGATGAAATCTCTGCCCATGGTCCCACCATGACGCTCCAATACGGGGTTCTGGCCTACTTTTTCAAAGCCTCCGTCATCGCAGCCGTCGCCCTCCTCATCTCCACCTTCTCGACCTCCACCCTCTTCACCATCGCCTCCTCAGTCATGATTTGGATCATCGGAGCGGCCCAAAACATCGCCCGCCAAGGACTCTTCGAGCAAGGAGGACTCGCCGAAGACTCCGGTCCAATCGCCAAAATTCTCGCCACCCTCGTCTCACTCCTCTTTCCTGATTTTCAGATCTTCGACTCCGTCGCCGAGGCCGCCACTCGAGCCGCTGATATCAGCTCGGAGCAGATCCTGCAGCTCGGTGGTTTCACCTTTTTCTACTTGGCCATCTACACCGTGCTCTCTTGGTTCGTCTTCTCAGATAAGGAATTTTAGCCGTGGCCAGTCCAAAAAAAATTATCGTCGTCCTTCTCGGACTCGCTGCCGCCGGGCTCACCAAAATGCCCTTCGAGCAGAAGTTCACCGAAGAACTGCGCGAACAACGACTCGCCCCTCCCGCCCTCTCACTCGAAGTTTGGACCCAAATGAGCCAAAACGGCCTCGCCGGAGCCTTCGGCGGCCTGCGCTCGGTCCTCGCTTTCTTCAAGAGCCTCGAAGCCCACTTACATTTCGAAGACCAGGAATGGTATGAGCTCAAAAACGACTTCAAGGTCGTAACCTCCCTCGACCCCTACAACGCGTTCTACTGGGACCAAGGCAGCCACCACCTCGCATACAATGCCGCCTCCTGGGCCCGCAGCCAGCGTGATCAACCGGAAATAAAACGCATCTCGATCGAAAAAGAATATCTTGAGGCAGGCGACGCCTTCCTTCGCGATGGACTCCGCTACCTCCCCGAAGATGCCGATCTCTGGGCCGCAATCGGCCGCCTCTGGAGCCACCCCCTCAAGCGCCCCGACATTCCCCGTGCCGCCGAGGCTTGGGAAAAAGCCGCCGCGCTCAGCAACAACCACATTTACGAGCGAAACTACTTTCTCTCCCTCGCCAAGATCCCAGGCCGTGAAAAAGAAGCACTCGATGTCGCCCTCGAACTCGTCGAAGTCTACCCGCGCAACCTTACCATCCCCACTTTCCGCTGCGTCCTCTGGAGCCTCTATCAAAATCCCCAGCTCCCGCTCGACCTCAAAAAACCCACCATAGTGCAGCTTTTTGGCAGCAAAAAACGAGCCTACCGCGACCTTTATAGCCATTGGTACCGGATCAACGACGATGGCTTTTACGCCGGCAACATTGGAGCCGACCTCCACCAACTCGTCATCGATCTTCACGTCCCCTTCGAATTCAATCTTTTCCTCAGCCCCCGCCAACGCCGCATTCCCAAGAGCTGGTGGCAGGACTAAACGAAGGCCCAACCGGCTTGGTTTAAGTAGCACTCTTCAAAAGGCCGCGAGGAGACGAAAGGAGTCGGCTCAATTCTTCTTTTTTGTCGCCCTCGGCCTCACCATCCCCGCGCTCCTGGCCTTCCTTGTCCTCTTCTTTTCTTGAATTGGTCCTTCATCCACGCCCGCATCGCCGCTCCCGTCTTCGGAAACGGGACAGCCCTCCTTCTTTTGTTCCTTGTTACTCTCGTGGGCCGGATCACCATGGGCAGGTGACCCGGACCGGTTACACATCGTCAGATCGCTGAAGCCTCTCTATTTTCCAAGCTCCTGCGAATCTAACCTTTACACCCCGCACTCTGCTCGCAACTCTCCTTCTCCCCCGCTTTTTTCGCCATGCGTATCGCCCTTTTCGGAGACATCCACGCCAATCTCGAAGCATTCGACGCCGTTCTTGCAGATGCTAACGATCAAGGCTGCTCCGATTGGATCTGCCTGGGAGACATCGTCGGCTACAATGCCGACCCGATCGCCTGCCTGGAAAAGATCCGCGAAGCCAATTGGCCGGTCGTAAAAGGGAACCACGATGACGTCGCCAGCAACGACGACAGTCTCAAAAACATGAACCCGATCGCCGCTGCCGCCCTGAGCTGGACGCGCGATCAGTTAAACGACGATCAAAAAGAGTGGCTTCGGAACCTCCGCATGGTGCGCCAAATCGAAGACTTTACCGTGGTCCATGCGACCTTAGATCAGCCCCAGGGGTGGAACTACGTCACCACCAAGTTCGATGCCATGTCGAACTTCTCCTACCAATTTACCAGCCTCTGTTTCCACGGACACACTCACGTGCCGCGAGTTTTCGTCCGCGAAAACCGCGTCACCGAAATCCCCGCAAAAACGATTTCACTAGAAGCTGGCAAGAAATATTTCGTCAATATCGGCTCAGTAGGCCAACCACGTGATGGAGACTGGCGGGCTTGCTACGTCATCTATGACCTCGCTGCTGGAACGGTTTCCTTCCGTCGTGTCGAATATGATATTGAGACCACACAGAAGAAAATCAGAAACGCTGGCCTCCCGGACATGCTCGCCGAGCGTCTTGCAGACGGTCGCTAGGATCGCTCTATCCGCGACCCTCATTCTGGGAGTACCCTCGTGCTTTCATCGCAGTCTCGATGCTTCCGTCGGTAAGGACATCTCAATCTCCAACCCCGGATTCTCGGACTCGATCGCCAAGACTGCCCAAACTCCTTGGACCGAGGGAAACAAGATCGAAACTCTCGTCAATGGCGACGCCTTTTATCCAGAAATGCTGCAAGCGATCCAAGACGCCAAGCACAGCATCACCTTCGAAACCTTCGCCTACGTGCCCGGCCAAGTCGCTACTGATTTCACCAACGCCTTGGTCTTGAAAGCCCAGGAAGGCATACAGATTCATGTCATTCTCGATGCCATCGGCTCCGCAGACCTAGGGACCTCCCACCTTAACCCCATGCGCTACCATGGCATCGAAGTCTATTTCTATCAGCCCTACCTCACACTCAATACCAAGGCGATGAACAACCGCACCCATCGTAAGATCCTCATCACCGATGGCCGCGTCGCCTTCACCGGCGGAGCGGGATTTGCCAATTCCTGGCTCGGCAACGCAAGAGACGAATCCGAATGGCGCGACACCCAATACCGCATCGAGGGACCCGCCGTCGCCCAGCTCCAGCAGTGCTTCAATGAGAATTGGAAAAAACTCAACGGCAAAGCACTCAACGGTCCCCTCTACTTTCCCACCCATTCCTCAAAAGGCCCCTTCCGTGCTCATTTCGTCACCGACTCCCCCGAAAACCACCGCCACCCCATCGCCCACAGCATGCTCGCTGTCATCAATGCTGCCGAGAAATCACTCGTGATGGAGCAATCCTATTTCGTCCCCAATCGGATCTTCCGGGAAGCCCTCGTCCGCGCTGCAAAACGAGGAGTCCGCATTCACATCATCGTGCCCTCCGAAAAAATCGATTCCAAACCCACCCGCCACGCGTCCCAGAACCACTGGGCCAAGCTCCTCCGCGCCGGAATCCGCCTCTATCAATTCGATCCCACCATGATGCACGCCAAACTCCTCGTCGCCGACGACCGCTTCACCATCACAGGCTCGGCCAACCTCGACGACCGCTCGTTTTTCATCAATGACGAGGTCAATCTCCACGTCGACTCCTCCTCTTTCGCCCGCGAGCAAACAGCCGTCTTCCAACGCGATCTCGAACGCTGCCGCGAAATCACTCTCGCGAACCTCACCTCCCTCCTCGCCCCCTGGCACCAGCGCCTCGGCGCCCGCCTTATCTCACCCCACCTCTAATTCTTCTTCATGAAAAGCACCCACGTCCTCTTCGTCTGCATGGGCAACATCTGCCGCTCCCCCGCTGGCGAAAATATCTTCCGCCATCTCGTCAAAGAAGCAGGCCTTTCCAAGGAAATCATTTGCGACTCCGCCGGAACGCTCGGCTACCACACCGGCAACAACCCGGACACCCGTATGTCACGCACCATCCGGAAACGCGATTACGACGTCACCGGCTACGCCCGACAGTTCAGCCTCCACGATTTCGAAGCCTTCGATCTCATCCTCACCATGGACGACGAGAACTACGCCAACATCATCGCCCTTGCCAAAAGCGAGGAACAAAAAGCCCGCGTCCATCGCTTTACCGACTACTGTACCGAACACGATCACCGCGAAGTCCCCGACCCCTACTACGGCGGAGACGGCGGCTTCGAACTCGTCGCCGACCTCATCGAAGACGGCACCCGCGGCCTCCTCAATCACCTCACCAAAAAATAAAGAACCCCATCCCTCTCCGCCCACAACCCAAGCCTTCGACATTGCAAGTTCAATCTTGGACGTTCAACGTCCGCTACCTCATCTGGTGCCTCGACAATAGGAAGCAACCCGCAAGCGACTAATCTCGCATTGCCTTCTTTCCCTCACCTGCCAATCCTCAGTCCGTGAGTGAACCCGACGAACCCTACAAGAGCAGAGACGAATCCCTCTGCCCCTGCAAAAGCCGCGAAACCTACGCCGACTGCTGCCTCCCTTTCGTTGACTGGAAAAAGAAACCGCAGACCGCCGAGCAACTCATGCGCTCCCGCTACACCGCCTACTTCTTCCGGCTCACCGACTACCTCTTTCGCACCACCCATCCCGACACCCGCGATCCTAATCTCAAACAAGAACTCGAAGAGATGGTCGGCGACGTCAACTGGCGCTTCCTCACCGTCGTCGGCTCCTCAAAAGGCGGCCCCAAAGACAAAACCGGCAAAGTCGAATTTATCGCCGAATACTTCCTCGGCACCGAGCCCCACCAGCTCCAGGAACGCTCCCGCTTCAAGCGCTACAAAGGCGATTGGAAATACCTCGACGACAAGGGTTAGCCCACGGCAAGAGGACAATTCTCCCCAAAGAGAGGAAGGACAGAAAACAAACCCCGCCTTGCCCCCAAGGTGCTAAATTTCATATCCAAGAGCCGACCAACCACTGGTCAGCTCTTTTCGTTCATCAATTACACCACCCATGAAACTCCTCTTCTACCTAAGCTTAGTATTTAGCGTTTCAACTTTAGCTCTTCTTAGCGCTCCAAAGCCGAACATCCTCTTCATCGCTATCGATGATCAGAACGACTGGATCGGCTGCCTCGACGGACACCCCGACTCCAAAACGCCTCACATCGACGCCCTTGCAAAATCCGGCACTCTCTTCACCAACGCGCACTGCCAATCTCCCCTCTGCAACCCCTCCCGCGCCTCCCTCATGCTCGGCCTCCGACCCGACGCGACCGGCATCTACGGCCTCGCCCCCTGGTTCCGAAACCTCGACGAATTCAAAAACCACGTCCCTCTCCAGCAACATCTCGCCAATAACGGCTACCACACCGCCTCCGCCGGAAAAATCTACCACGGCTCCTACGGAAACAAAAAAAAAGACACTGAGTGGCAAGAACTCGGCCCACGCGCCACCGGGGCACCCTTTCCAAAAGAACGCCTCGTCAAAGACACCCCCCAGCCCCACAAACTCGTCGACTGGGGCGTCTTCCCTCACAAAGATGAAGACAAAGGCGACCACAAAATCGCCTCCTGGACGGTCGACTTCTTAAAGCGCCAGGCCGCCAACGATCAAAAATCCGACAAACCTTTCTTCTGCGCGACCGGCTTCTTCCTCCCCCACGTCCCTTGCTTCGTCACCCCAAAGTGGTACGACATGCATCGTAATTCCCGCGTTCCTGAAATTCTACCCACCGACCGCGATGACACCCCACGCTTCTCCTGGTATCTCCATTGGAAACTCCCCGAAGTCCGCCTCAAATTCCTCCAGGAGAGAAACGAATGGGAAAACCTCACCCGCTCCTACCTCGCCTGCACCACCTTCGTCGACCACCAGGTCGGGCGTATCATGGCCACCCTCAAGGAAACCGGCCTCGATAAAAACACCGTCATCATTCTCTGGTCCGACCACGGTTGGCACATCGGCGAAAAGGACATCACCGGAAAGAACACCCTCTGGGACGATGGCACGCGCGTCCCCCTCATCTTCGCCGGACCCGGGGTCCCCACGGGACAGACCGTCGTTGAACCCGCCGAGTTGCTCGATATTTACCCCACCATTTGCGATCTCCTCAAACTCGACCCTCCCAGCCATATGCTCCAAGGCCTCTCTCTTCTTCCGCAGATCAACGATCCTGCCACTCCCCGAGAGCAACCCGCCATCACCACCCACGGTGCCCATAATCACGGCGTTCGCACCAAGGATTGGCGTTACATCCGCTACGCCGATGGCTCCGAAGAACTCTACCACCACCCCAAAGATCCCCACGAGTGGCACAACCTTCTTGCTCCCTCAATCGTCACAGAAGCCTTCAAAAAGAAAGCCAGCTCTTTAGCCAAATTCCTCCCCGAAGACAACCGTCCTCCCGCTCCCGGTTCCGCCGCTCGAATCATCACCTACGACCCCGAAATAAAGGCCGTTGTCTGGGAAGGGAAGCCCATCGAAAAAGGTGCACCGATTCCCGAAATCGAGTAAAAAAATCCAACTCATCCCTGATCATCAACGATCTGATCAAGGAGCTCTCAATGAAGCTCCACGCAGAATATTTTCCCATTCCCAATGATCTCGCGGCCTCTCCTCTTCCTCCTCATTTGTCTTCCGACAATAGGGCAGGAGCTCAGCTTCAACCGAGACGTCCTGCCCATCCTCTCCGACACCTGCTTCGCCTGTCACGGCCCCGACTCCGCCACCCGGGAAGCCGACCTCAGACTCGACCTCGAAGCTGACGCCAAAGCCCCGCGCGACGGACTCCCTGCCATTGTCCCTCACCATCCGGAGAAGAGCGAACTCATCGACAGAATCCTCCATGAGGATCCGGAGGAAATGATGCCCCCTTCCGACTTCCGACGTCGGCTCACCCCGGCTGAAAAGGAAATCCTGCAAAAGTGGATCGCCCAAGGAGCCAAGTGGGAAAAACACTGGGCCTTCGTGAAGCCCGCGACCCCCGCCCTTCCCAAAACATCTGATCCATTATGGGCCAAAAACCCGATCGATCACTTCATTCTCCAAACCCTCGATCACGAGAACCTCAGTCCCTCTCCCCAAGCCGCTCCTGAAAAAATTCTCCGCCGCGTCGCTCTCGATCTCAATGGCATCCCACCCACTCCCGCTGAAGTGGCCGACTTCCTCGTCGATGATCAACCCCAAGCCTACGAGCGCGCCGTCGCTCGGCTCCTCGCCTCTCCCCGCTATGGCGAAACGATGGCCCTTCCCTGGCTCGAAGCCGCACGCTTCGCCGACACCGATGGCTACCAATACGATGGTCCCCGCTTCATGTGGCGATGGCGCGACTGGGTCATCGAGGCCTACAACTCCAACAAGCCCTTTGAGCAATTCACCATTGAACAACTCGCCGGCGACCTCCTGCCCAACGCCACTCTCGACCAAAAGATTGCCACCGGCTTCAACCGCAACCATCGCTACAACTCGGAGGCCGGATTAGTCGTCGAAGAATTCCTCCTCGAAAATGCCGTTGATCGCGTCGACACCACCAGCACCGTTTGGCTCGGCCTCACCATGGGCTGTGCCCGCTGCCACGATCACAAATATGACCCTCTCTCGCAGAAGAACTACTACGAGATGATCGCCTTCTTCAACAACATCCCCGAGTTTGGCCGCGCCGTAAAAGCGGGGAACTCCGAGCCCTACATCGTCGCCCCCACCAAACCGCAACAGGCCCAACTCGCTGACCTCGACGCTAAAGTCGCCGCCGCCAAAGCGACCCTCAAGTCCCTCAAAAAACCAGGATGGAGGGAACAACTTACACTCGCTGAAAAGACAGCCCTCGTCACCCATCAACTCAGCTATCAACACCCACCCGAAGTTCTTCACTTCGATGGCAAATCCTCAAGCAACATCCCCGGCACCCCACTCAGCGACAAAAAAAAGGCTCCCGGTCGCTTCGATTCCCTCTCACCTGTCGACCGCTACTCCCTCTCCCTTTGGATCAAACCCCACGATCTCACCTCTGGCACCATCGTTTCCCGACAATCAAACGGGAGGCTTACTCCCGGGTTCAACTTGCAACTCAACGACGGCCACCTCCGCTTCAACATCATCACCAACTGGATTGCGGGCGTCGCCATGGTTGAGACAAAAGAGAAAATCTCCGTCAACGAATGGACTCACCTCACCTTGACTTTCCACGGTCAACTCCGCGCCACCAACCAGCACATTTTCATCAATGGAAAGGAAGCTTCACTCAAGATCATCCACAACACCAACAGTAACACCGGCTCTGCCAAAAAAGGCTCCCCACTGCGACTCGGCGGCTATCAGGACGATTACTACCACGGGGACCTTCGCGACCTCCGCGTCTATCGCCGCCCCATCAACACCCGCGAAATCCTCACCCTTTCAGGCGACGCCCAAGCAGAACTCCAAACCGCCTTCCTCGAACAAGGCCCCGGCAGCAAGGCCCACCCCAAACTCCTCGCCGCCGAGGAAAAGCGCGAGCAATTCCTCCGCACCCTCCCCACCACCATGGTGATGCAGGAGAATGCCACCGAGAAGAAAACCTTTATTCGCAAGCGCGGCCTCTACAACGACTATGGCGAAAAAGTTTCCCGCAACGTCCCGGAGATTCTCCCACCTCTCCCCGAGAGCTTTCCGCGCAACCGACTCGGCCTCGCCCGCTGGCTCGTCTCACCCGATCACCCGCTCACCGCCCGCGTCACAGTCAATCGCTACTGGCAAAAATACTTCGGCACCGGTCTCGTGAAAACATCCGAAGACTTCGGCGTCCAGGGAGAGAAACCATCCCACCCGGAACTCCTCGACTGGCTCGCCACCGAATTCATCCGCTCCGGATGGGACGTCAAACACCTCCAACGCCTCATCGTCACCAGCGCCACCTACCGTCAACAATCTAACCTGAATCCTCAGCTCTTGGAAGCCGACCCTCACAACCGCTTCCTCGCCCGCGGCCCCCGCCAACGCCTCCCCGCTCACGTCATCCGCGATCAAGCACTCGCCGTCAGCGGTCTCCTTGTCGAAAAAATCGGAGGCTCTTCGGTCAATCCCTATCAGCCCAAGAACCTCTGGATCGAAATGTCGATGGGCCAAAAATACAAGCAATCGAAAGGCCCTGATCTTTTCCGACGCAGCCTCTACACGATCTGGAAACGCACCGTCAATCCACCCTCCATGGCCCTCCTCGATGCCGCCGACCGCGAAGCCTGCTGGGTCGGCACCAAGCGCACCAACACCCCGCTCCAAGCGCTCACTCTTTTAAATGAAACCGCCTTCGTCGAATCCGCCCGCAAGCTCGCCGAACGCACCCTTCGAGAAAACCCAACCGACCCGATCACCCACGCCTTCAAGATCGTCACGCTGCGTGCCCCCGAGCCCCAGGAGAAAGAGATCCTGACCTCTGCTCTCTCCACCTATCTCGAATCATTTAAAAACGATCCCAAGTCAGCCGCCGCGCTCTCTTCCATCGGCGAATCTCCCGTCCCAAAAGATCTCGACCCCATCCAACTCGCCGCCTTCACCACTCTCGCCAACCTCCTCCTCAACCTCGATGAAGTGATCACCAAGGAATGATCACGAAACGTCAAACCCCTCATCCAGCATGAACCAGCATTCCTTTTCCCGTCGTCATTTCCTCGAAAAAGGCACCCACGGACTGGGGTCGGCAGCGCTCGCCAGTCTTCTCGCTCAGACTGCCCTCGGCGAATCAGCTCAAAGTCCCAAGCCAAAGGCCAAGCGTGTCATCTACCTCTTCCAAAGTGGCGGACCTTCGCAAATCGACCTCTTCGACCATAAGCCACAGCTCGCAAAGTTTCATGGCAAGGATGTCCCCGAATCGATCTTCAACGGACAACGCAAAACCGGCATGACCGCCGGACAAACTGCCTTCCCGGTTGCCCGTTCCACCTTCAATTTCAAACAAGCCGGCCAAAGCGGACAATCGCTCAACGCCGACCTTCTTCCCCACCTCTCGGGAATCGCCGATGAAATCAGCGTCATCCGCTCGATGCACACCGAGGCCATCAATCACGACCCCGCCATCACCTTTTTCCAAACCGGCTTTCAACTCGCCGGCCGTCCCTCAATCGGCTCGTGGCTTTCCTACGGACTCGGTAGCGAAAACGCCAATCTGCCTGCCTTTGTCGCCATGACTTCGAACCGCTCCGGCCAAGCCCTCTACGATCGACTTTGGGGCTCCGGCTTTCTCCCTTCGAAACATCAAGGCGTCCGTTTCCGCTCCGGAAAAAACCCTGTTCTCTATCTTAATAACCCCGACGGAATCAGCTCGGATCTCCGACGCAGCACGCTCGATCATCTCGCCGAACTCAACCGAATCCATCATCAGGAATTCTACGACCCCGAGATCGAAACCCGCATCGCACAATATGAGATGGCCTTCCGCATGCAGATGTCAGTTCCGGAACTCACCGATGTTTCCGATGAACCCGAGAGCACGTTCAAACTCTACGGCGAGGATGCGCGAGAGCCCGGAACCTACGCCCACAACGCACTCATGGCTCGACGCCTGAGCGAGCGCGGCGTCCGCTTTGTCCAACTCTTCCATCGCGGCTGGGACACTCATGGAGGACTCGTCAAACAACTCGGTCAGCGCTGCAAAGAAACCGATCAAGCTTCTGCGGCCTTAGTGACGGACCTCAAACAACGCGGACTTCTCGACGACACCCTTGTCATCTGGGGAGGAGAATTCGGCCGCACGGTTTACAGCCAGGGAAACCTAACCGAGAAAAGCTTCGGTCGCGATCACCACCCACGTTGCTTCTCGATGTGGCTCGCCGGAGGCGGCATAAAACAAGGACAGTCCATCGGAAGAACCGACGACTACTCATACAACATCGTCAAGGATCCCGTCAGCGTCCACGACCTCCACGCCACCATCCTTCACCTCTTGGGCATTGACCACGAACGACTGACTTATAAATTCCAAGGTCGCCACTATCGTCTCACCGACGTCCATGGTCGGATCATCAAAGACCTTCTGGGCTAGGCTCCAATCTCACCCGCGAGCTCTTCTAAAAAGCGCTCCATAAATGCCTTCCGTTCACCGGCCACCTCTCGGCCCACCTCCGTCTTCATCGTTTCAGCGAGCCCCAGAAGCTTCACCTTAAAATGATCCACCGCAAAACGCCGATCGTTCAACTCACGCTCATTCCCGAAAGGATCATCGCCATCAAAAAGCTGCGAACTCATCTTCCCTGCCGTGTAAAACGTCCGCGCAATTCCCAGCGCTCCTAATGCTTCCAGTCGATCCGCATCTTGCAGGATTTGCGCGTCCAAGGTCAGCGGTTCCACTCCTGCGGAAAACGAATGCGCGATGATCATGTGATGCACCGCTTCAATCTCATCGGCCTCAAATCCCAGTTCACTCAGAATAGGCCCAGCCGCCTCCGCGGAAAGCCTCGACGCCTGATCTCTCTCATGCGAATCCTTGGGCACATTTACCAAGTCATGTAAATAAGCTGCCGCAGTGAGAAAACGCAAGTTCCCGGATCCGGCCCGCTTCACCATCTCCCTGGCATTCTCTAAAACCCGACGCGCATGGTGCAAATCGTGACTCCCATCCGAGGCATCCAAATGGCCTTCGAGAATCTGCTCCAACTGTTCCACCAAGGAAGAATCATTCATGGGCCAAATCTATCGCTGCACTTCAGGAATGACGAGACGGTAAAACCTTGACCCCGGTGGTTGCGTAAGGGGATAGTCAATCACATCGCCGGTTCCATCGATTGCCACAATCGGGCTCCATTCATCTTCTTTAAGCGAAATACTTTGTTCAACTAGATATTTCACACCAAGTGACGACTGCCATACTAAAATAATTGGCGCACCGTCACTATCGACTGCCTCAATCCCCAACTCAGGCGCTTCTGGTCCCGTCGGTCCATCTCCTTGAATTCCCACCGCGATGGAAGCGAGATCGAGACTGAAGCGCAGTTCAACCCCACCCGTCATAATTGATCCGGTCGCTGAACTGATCTGGTCGAGATTGATCGATGCCACATCGACCCCATCTCCAAGGAGAGCATTGCTTCCACGAATCTCCATTCCTACGATATCGCTTCCTCCACCATCGCTCAGAGGGAAGGAAACAAACTCAGCTGATTCTGCTTCTCTAAGCTCGAGATTCAGCCGTTCCGGAACCTGGCCAAATCTTGCAAAAAGGGTTTGTGGAATTCCCGCTACACCGGTCTCAACCGACCCCTCCCAGATCCGCTCCCCGATCACCACTTTGATTCCGAGATTCACCTCTTCATAGTAGGCTCGGTCTTCCTGCAAGAAGTTCATCGCAGTCAACAAGAACCCAGCATCATCATTATAAAAAAAGGTCATCGACACTTCATCGTCGAGCGCAATGCCCCCTTCCCCAAAAGTTCCCTCCGCTCGAGTCACCGCACCCTCCGCGGTCCACTCCACGATCTCGGCATGAAGAATCCCGATCAAACACAACGCAAAAACCGCAAACCGACCCATGCTCGTGATCCTAATTCGACGATCAAATCGCAGCAACTGTATTTGTCGTCCCCATTTCCCCGACTCGCCCATTTTCCATCAGCCTGAAAAATCATTTTTGCACTGGTGGGATCTCCCTCACTCGCTTTCATTGCCTTATGCCTGAAGCAACCACCCTGCCCCGCTCCGCCCGTGATGAAATCGGTGGAGTCATCTATCTCCCACGTCTCTGCGACAAGGTCCGCTTGATACACGCCGGCACCCTTCATCCCGACTTTCACGGAAACCTCGGCCTCGGCATGGACCTCTGGGTTTGCCAATTCCTTGGCGTCGCTTACGAAGACCTTAAGGCTCAGATCCTTGCAGGCGCGACCGATGAAGACGCTTTCGCCTGGGCCCGTGACAATGGCATCACCCGCCCCGACTACGAACTTGCTTGGTTTACTTCCTACATCACCAATCGCGGTTTACGCGATGACATGAGTCAGCGCCTCGCAGAACGCAAAAAAGAAGATCCCAAAACCGATCGCGATGACATCATCACCTTCATGGACTACATTGAAGTCGACGAAGGACGCAGCCTTTAAACTTCACCCAAAGAAAACCATGAGCGATTTCCACTATCAGCCCCCTTTCCCTCTCAGCGCCGACGAGACCGAGTATGAGCTTCTCACCAGCGCTCACGTTTCTCTCACTGAGTTAGACGGCCAAGAGATCCTCAAGGTAGCCCCCGAGGCCCTCAGCCTTCTCGCGAACGAAGCGATCAAGGCGATCTCCTTCAAGCTCCGCACCTCTCACGTCAAACAAGTCGCCGCCATCCTCGATGACGACCTGGCCACCGAGAACGATCGCATGATCGCTCTCATGCTCCTCAAAAATGCCGAGATCGCTTCCCACGGAATCCTTCCTGGTTGCCAGGACACCGGCACCGCCATCGTCATGGGAAAAAAGGGTCAACATGTCTGGACCGGAACCGATGACGCCGAGCATCTCTCCCAAGGCATTCACAAAACCTACCAAGAGGAAAACCTGCGCTACTCCCAAGTCTCACCCCTCACCATGTTCGAGGAGGTCAATACCAAGACCAACCTCCCGGCCCAGATCGATCTCTACGCCACCAATAGCGACGAGTATTCCTTCCTCTTCATGACCAAGGGTGGCGGTTCCGCCAACAAGACTTTCCTCTATCAGGAAACAAAAGCCCTTCTCAATCCCAAGCGCCTCCGTGAGTTCTGCATTGAAAAAATGCGCACTCTCGGCACTGCCGCCTGCCCTCCCTATCACCTCGCCTTCGTCATCGGTGGCACCTCAGCCGAGAATTGTCTCAAGACCGTCAAGCTCGCCTCCGCGCGCTACCTCGATGGACTCCCGACCGAAGGTAACGAACACGGCCAAGCCTTCCGCGATCTAGAGTTGGAAAAAGACCTCCTCGAAGCCGCCCGCCAAATCGGCATCGGCGCCCAGTTCGGTGGTCGCCACTTCGCGCACGATGTCCGCGTCGTTCGCCTCCCCCGCCATGGTGCTTCCTGTCCCGTGGGGATCGGCGTCTCCTGCTCCGCCGACCGCCAAGCGAAAGCCAAGATTACCAAAGACGGCATCTTCCTCGAAAAACTCGAAGAGAATCCCGGCCAGTTCATCCCCGAGAAATTCCGCGACTGGAAGTTTAAGGGAGTCGAAATCGATCTCGACAAAGGTATGGAACAAACCCTTGCCACCCTTTCAAAGTATCCCGTCACCACCGCTGTTTCTCTCACCGGCACCATTATCGTCGCCCGCGATAGCGCCCACGCGAAGCTCAAGGAAATCCTCGAAGCCGAAGGTGACTTCCCCGACTACTTCAAAGATTACCCCGTCTACTACGCCGGCCCCGCCAAGACTCCTAAAGGCATGGCTTCAGGCTCCTTCGGACCCACCACCGCAGGCCGCATGGATCCCTACGTCGACCTCTTCCAGCAAAACGGCGCCTCCATGGTCATGCTCGCCAAGGGCAACCGCTCACAAATGGTGACCGACGCCTGCAAGAAGCACGGCGGCTTTTACCTCGGCTCCGCCGGAGGCCCCGCCGCCCTCCTCGCGAAAGAGCACATCAAGAGCCAGGAAGTCGTCGACTTTCCCGAACTCGGGATGGAAGCCGTCTGGAAAATCAACGTCGAAAACTTCCCCGCCTTCATCCTCGTCGATGACAAGGGTAACGATTTCTTCAAGCAAATCAGCCAATGCCCGGTCCACTAATTTAGCCAAAGGAGCCGGGGCTTCGGACTGAATTCTGTAATACAACCTCAATAATCGTTCACGGCCATAGAGAATACCATTGATTCAACCACTTCTCTCCGTAGCTTCGCACCTTCTCCCCGATGCCACTTTGGCACGAAAGGGAGTCCTCTCAACACATTTGTCCCGTGCCTGTTTACATTACTCCCGTCCTCGGAATCATTGGCCTCATCTTTGCCGGCTTAATCCTCAGAAATATTGTCAGCCGTGATGGCGGCGAAGGGAAAGTCGCCGAAATCGCCGAGAAAATTCACAAAGGAGCAATGACCTTCATGCGACGTGAATTTCAGCTCATCTCATACTTCGCCATCGCGATAGGACTAGCCCTCTTCTTCTTCCAGGATCCCGACTTCGGCAAACAACAATCGCTCGCCTTCTTCCTCGGGTGCATCGCCTCTTCGGTCGCCGGCTTCATCGGAATGTATACCGCGACCAAAGCGAACGTCCGAACTGCTCTCGCCGCCAAAAACAAGGGCGCTGCCGAAGCTCTCGCGGTCGCCTTCTTCGGAGGTTCGGTCATGGGACTGACCGTCGCATCAATGGGGCTGCTCGGACTCGGTGGCCTCTTCGCCTACTTCAAATCTGATTCCGCTCACCTCGCCGAAATCCTCGAAGGCTTCGCCATGGGCGCTTCCCTCGTCGCTCTCTTCTACCGTGTCGGTGGTGGTATCTTCACCAAAGCAGCCGATGTTGGCGCTGACCTCGTCGGCAAGGTGGAAGCAGGAATCCCTGAGGACGATCCACGCAACCCCGGCGTCATTGCTGACAATGTCGGTGACAACGTAGGCGACGTCGCCGGCATGGGATCTGACATCTTCGAATCTTACTGCGGTGCACAAATCGCAACCATCGCGATCGGTGCCTCCCTTGGAGCGCGCCTCGCCGAAGGTGGCTCAGAAGTCGCCACCGCCATGGTGAACAAGCTCGGAGCCGCACAGGATCCTTCCATCCTCCTTCAGCTTCCGCTCATCCTCACCTCCGTCGGCTTGATCTGCTCCATCCTCGGAATTTTTCTCGTTCGGACTCTCTCCGATAAGGACCCCGCCAATGCCCTCCGCTTCGGCACCATTGGTTCCGCCATCCTCTTCATCATCGCTTCCTTTATCGTCAGCTCCACTCTGGGACTTTCTTCAAATATCGCCTTCGCCGTTCTTTCGGGAGCCGTCGGCGGTATCATCATCGGCCTCGTCACCGAGCACTACACCGGAGGAGCCCCCGTCCGGGAAATCGCCCGCCAGGGCGATACCGGAGTGGCCACCCTCATGATCTCAGGACTCGCCGTGGGTCTCAAATCGGTTGTCATCCCCATGTTCACCATCGCAGCCACGATCTACATTTCTTACGAATTCGCCGGTCTCTACGGCGTTGGCCTTGCCGCAGTCGGCATGCTCGGCACGGTGGGAATCACAATGGCCATCGACGCCTATGGCCCGGTCGCGGACAACGCAGGCGGAATTGCTGAAATGGCCAAGATGGGACCTGAAACCCGCGCCATCACCGACGGCCTCGACGCCGTTGGAAACACCACCGCAGCTATCGGAAAAGGCTTCGCCATCGGAGCCGCCGGACTGGCCGCCCTCGCCCTCATCACCGCCTTCATCCAAAAAACCGAAATCTCCCTCGATCTCGCGAACCCGGATGACCTCCGGATTTTCTTCGTCGGCCTCATGATCGGAGGTGCCATTCCCTTCTTAAATGGCGCCATCACCATGAATGCAGTGGGCGAAGCCGCCTTCGATATGATCGAAGAGATTCGCCGACAGTTCCGGGAAATCCCCGGAATTCTCGAAGGCACCGCAGAACCCGAAACGGATCGCTGCATCGATATCGCCACCGCCGCTGCCACCCGTAAAATGATTGGGCCAGCGATTCTTGCCGTGGGAACACCACTCGTGGTCGGCTTCGGTTTCGAATGGATCGGTGCTGAAGGCACTCAGTCAGGCGCCAAGGCCTTGGCCGGAACTCTTTGCGGAGCTCTTCTCGGCTGTGTCCTCCTCGCCCTCATGATGTCCAATGCCGGTGGCGCCTGGGATAACGCCAAAAAGTATGTCGAAGAAGGCCACCACGGAGGCAAAGGTTCAGAAACTCACTCCGCGAGCGTCGTCGGCGACACCGTCGGTGACCCCCTCAAGGACACCTCCGGACCCTCGATGAACATCCTCATCAACGTCATGGCCATCGTCAGCCTCGTCATCGCCGGACTGCTTTAAGCGGTTGAGGCCTCTGGAAAGGTCATTGGCGCAGGAGGTTCGGCATGGGATTCAAACAGACTCGCCAAGCTCTCAAAATCGCTTCATAAATTGGCATGCCTTCCGTCCTCATCGTCGAAGACGAACCCGCCATCGCCGACACTCTCATCTACGCGCTGGAAACGGAGAACTTCGCCGTAACCCATGTTGCCACTGGAGGTGAGGCGTGGGCGCATTTTGAGAGCCATGCCCCGGACTTCGTCGTGCTCGATATTGGACTCCCCGATTTCACCGGATTCGATGTCTGCCGCACCATCCGGCAGAGTTCCCAGGTTCCCATCCTCTTTCTCACCGCCCGTAGCTCGGAGATTGACCAAGTGCTCGGCCTCGAACTCGGAGCCGATGACTACGTCACCAAACCATTCTCGCCCCGGGCAGTCGTCGCACGCGTGAGAGCAATCCTCAGGCGTGGCGGCTCAAATTCGACTGCAACCCAACATTCAGATCTCCTCTTTCACTGCTGCGAAACGATGTCGATTCACTGCTGTAACCAGCCCCTCGACCTCACCGCTTACGAGTATAAAATCCTCGCCATTCTCTTGGAGCAACCCGGCCGCGTCTTCACCCGGGAGCAACTCCTGATTCAAGCTTGGGATGATCCGGGTTCCGCAATGGACCGTACGATTGACGCCCACATCAAATCCCTGCGCGCGAAGCTTCGGGATGTTTCGAACGATGCCGCAGAAACGATTCAAACCCGCCGTGGGCTCGGCTACGCTCTTGTTTTGTAAATGAGACTGACGCGAGTGGTTCTATTTTTCGTGGCCCTGATCATGGGCCTGGGATTTTACCGCTTGGTCGACTACCTCCTCGAAGACCTCGAATTTCAAACCTTCCAGGCCACCGAGGAATCGATGGTCGATTCCGCACAACTCCTAGCCGCCTTGGTGGAAGTGAAATGGGACGACCCCATGGCCCTGGAAACCGTCTTCACAGACGCCAAGGAACGAAAATTCGAAGCCCTAATCTTTCAGAAGATGAAAACCGAGGTGGGCCTGAATGCCTACCTAGCAGATACCCGGGGCATCGTTCTTTTTGATTCAGGAAACCCGAAAAACGCCGGAAAAGACTTTCTAAAATGGCGCGATGTCAAAAAAACTCTCCGGGGCGAATACGGCACCCGTTCGACCCGCGCAGATGAAAACGACCCCGATTCCTCCGTCATGTTCATCGGTGCTCCCATTTTTCAAAACGGAGAAATTGTTGGCTGTCTCAGTGTCTATAAATCCCAGCAGGATGTTATTCCCTTCGTCAAAGCAAGACGTCAACAAATCATCCATTCCGTTGTCCTCATCGGTCTCGGCATCCTTGCCCTGATCACCGCCGTCTTTGTCTGGCTCTTCCGGCCCATCGGACAACTCACCGCCTACGCCCGCTCGATCGCGCGAGGCGAACGCCGATCCAAACCCAATGTCGGAATCGGTCGTGAAGTCAACACCCTCGCCAATGCCCTCCACGACATGCGAAAATCCTTGGAGGGACGAGAACACGCAGACCAATACATCCAGAATTTGACCCACGAGCTGAAGTCGCCCCTCGCCGCGATTCAAGGCGCTGCCGAACTTCTCAACGAGGACATGCCAGCTAAGGACCGGGCCCATTTCCTGGAGAACATCCGGAATCAAACAGCGCGTTGCGAGCGACTCACCCATCGACTTCTGGAACTTTCCGCCGTGGAAGCCCTGTCGCACCTCGAGGTCTCCCACGAGTTCGACTTCGTCGCCCGCTGCAATCAGAGCATTGAGCAACTCAAGCCTCTTGCCGAATCCCACCAAGTCCAGCTCGTCGCAACTCATCCGAATCGCCAACCCTATCGCGGAAACGAACTCCTCATGGGCTCGGCAATCAACCACCTTCTCGAGAACGCAGTCCAATTTTCTTCGGAAAACGCAGAGGTCGCGCTGACCCTCACGACCACCGCTAAGGAACTCATCATTTCTGTAAGGGACCATGGCCCTGGAATTCCCGACTTTGCCAGCGAGCGCGCATTCGAGCGCTTCTATTCCTATCGCTCGGAGCTTCAAAATTCGAATAAAGGAAACGGCCTCGGCCTCGCTTTCGTTAAAGAAGTCACCGAGCTCCATCATGGCACGGCCGAGATCGCTACCCATCCTGAAGGAGGGACCGAAGCACGTCTTCGTTTTCCTATTCCAGCAAAACTCTATACCTAAAAGGAATACCGTAATCTTTGATCCTCAGTGCTAACACGGTGCTAATACTCAGTGATTGACAGAGAGGTTTCACTGAGAGACAGGAAGTTGGTCTACCCAAAACTGGGGGATCCGACTCAACGCCGTCGATCACAACGAGGGCAGCATAAATCCATCTTCGCCGGAATCATCGGCAACGATCTCAATTGTCTTGAACAATCTCCCTTGGTCATCGTGAACCTTGATCGTGCCTCCCTTGGTCTTTGCGCCCCACCCGGCATGACCGGCGGCTTCCCTTGCCGACTGGAATTTCAATTCACCATTCGCCCCCAACTGACCCAGAAAGGCACCATGAGCGATGCTTATCATTTGTCTGAGCAGCTCAGGCTGGCCAGGGCATCCACCGTCAGTGAGTTCTCCAAGCTGATGCTCACGCTTCCACCCACAAGTTCCCGTGCCCCGAGGTTATTCTGCCAAGGCTCGCGGCGGGGCAGTCCCTCATCCTCTGGCAAACCACTAAAGCAGAAGCACTCAACACCTCAATCTCTCGCCCTTCCTGATCTTTCTCATCTCCTAAGCACCCCTCCCATCCTTGCCCCTCACAAATATTGCTCTTATGAACATTCTTTATGTCGTCCATCTACCAGAGCTTACCATACCAAACTCCAAGAAAGGTTAAATTAACCATATTTGGTGAGACACTTTTGCCAAGCAAACTGGTCAACCTCTTAGCCCTTGTAAAATATTGGTCTTTTCTGGTTGGACCCCGGCAGCGCGTAAAAGAGAACAAATTATCAGTTTGATAGATAAGAATGACATCCACTTTCCCTGTCATTTGTCTGACCAGAGTACGGCGGGCGGACAACAGGTGTGGCAAAGTCTTAATAGCCCCAAATATGGTGATTCCTCCCTATTGGATAAGGTGGCTTGTGCTAAAAGGCCGCTCTGGTTGGAGGACTTGCACCAAGGGCAATCAA
>JAPKCM010000042.1 GCA_028822935.1 Akkermansiaceae bacterium | reverse complement strand
GTGAGGAAAGTGAGGAAAGTGAGGAAAGTGAGGAAAGTGAGGAAAATCAAAATTCGACCGAAGGACCGGAAGTGGAGGAGGAGAAATCGAAACGATGAAGTTTCTTAAGGCTGTCATTCTTACGCTATTTGTTTGTCTCTCCCTGAATGCGGAAGAGGAGCAATTAGTGATGCCGCAGTGGTCGGATGAGGAGATGGAGGACCTTGAAGGAGGGGCGCTTGTTCCGGGTTCATCGCTTATGGGGAGTCTCGCGTTGGAGCGCTTGTTTGCGGGGAACCGAGAGCCGATTGAGTTTGAGGAGGAGCTGATGAATATCCCGGGCGAGCCACATCCTGAGGACGAGTGGCCGACGACGATCGATGAAAGCTATTTTCAAGTCTATTTTCGTCAGCCGCCCGGGAACTATCTTATTGATCCTCAAAACATCCTGACGCCTCAGGAGAAGCGAGATCGGGAAGGGTTCTTGGCCTACCACGCGCGGGACTCGTCGATTAATATCTATCTGTATCTCTTCGACGCCAAGCAGGAGCTCCCTGAGGGAGAAACTGCCGAGCGAGTGATGAGCGAGCATTATGGAGAAAGTGGGCACTCCGTGGTCGTCTTTTATTTCCTGGGGATTCCGGAGAGAACTCAGATCGTGATGTCTCCCATGATTACGGAAACCATCGAGTTAGAGATGCGGAAGAATGCCTTGATTCGCTCGGTGGAAGAGGCGCTGGATCGATCTGAAGCGGTGGCGCAGATCGAGAGTTTTTCGATACAGCTCTCGATTCGCCTCTATTGGTTGGAGAAGGAGTTGGGCCATCTTGAGGTGCGGGAGGCTTCCGTCTTGCATCCGCTGGGGGTTGAGGCATCAGAGGAAGTGGGAGACGAAGCGATGAGCTGGAACTCGTTGAGCAATTCGCCACGGGTTCGTCTGATTGGGGGCGGAATCGGAATCTTGATCGTCACCGTAGCATCAGCGCTTTTTGGAAAATGGTTAGTGGATCGAAAACGAATCTATGTCTTCCCTGAGTCGGAAGGGAATCTTCTTCTCGAGGCTCCCCATGCGGCAGGGGTAGGGGCCGTAATCGCCTATACCAGCGCGACTTTTCCGCCATCGGTTCAGCGGGATGAGGTTCCGGATTATCTTCAGCGGATGTAGCGTGTGCACATTTAAACTGGGCAACATTTGCTCGCAGCGCTTGCCTGTCCTCACTAGGCTATCATCTTTTGAGAAAAGGCTGGCTGTTCATCTTATGTAGGTAAGGGGGTTTTCCTGTTGAACGGCGATCGGGCTTCTGATATTCTCTAAATCATATCGATTGGTTTTGTCCATTGCCACGAGGGTCTTGAGCACTTATCCTTGATTGAAATGATTTGCCGTCCTCATTGCATCCTGCTCCTTGCTCTGAGCATACTCTCTCCTCTTCTTGCCCGGCCCTATTTTAATAACCAGGAAGCGCCCGAATCTCTCGAGGATTTGAAAAAAATCCAGGAAGTCTTACAAGTAAGCCTTCCGAAGACTCGGGCTGCCACGGTTTGTTTGGAAATTGGCGAAGGCTCGGGAAGCGGAGTCATCATTTCCGAAGATGGATTAGTGCTTACGGCAGCTCATGTGAGCGGCGGAGTTGATAAGGAAATTACAGTGGTGTTGGAAGATGGCCGAAAGCTGAAGGGCCGGTCGCTGGGCCTTAACTCGGAGACTGATGCGGCGATGTTGCAGATTACTGATCCCGGACCCTTCCCTTTTGTGGAGGTCGATATGGATGATTCATTTAAGTTGGGCGACTGGGTCTTTGCTCTCGGTCACTCCGGGGGATTCGACAAGGAGAGGGGGATTAATGTGCGCATCGGCCGGATGGTGAGGCAGGCTGACTCAACGGTGCAGTCTGACTGCATGCTGATCGGGGGAGACTCCGGAGGGCCTCTTTTTGATATTGAGGGAAAGCTGATCGCGATTCACAGCCGAGTGGGAGCTTCCAAGGAAGAAAGCATGCACGTGCCCATTCGCGAGTTTCAGCGGGGCTGGGAGGAAATGTCGAAGGGTGAGTTTCTCGGCGAGGGTGGTTTTGCTAAAAAGCCTGAGCCTGGATCCGGGTTTCTTGGGGTGATGGTGGAAGAAAATGAAAAAGGGGAAATCGAAGTGAAGGAACTCTTTTCCAAGAGCGTGGCAGAGAGGGCTGGGATTAAGGTGGGCGCGATTCTTTTGGAGATCGACGGCAAGGCTCTGGCCGATAAGAACAGTTTTTACGAAGCTCTTGATACAAAAGGAGTTGAAGGATTCGTATTGTTAAGGTGGTCTTTTCAAGAAGAAGTCTTTGAAAAGAAAATCGAACTCGCTGAACGCCCATGAGAGTCACCATTTTTTTCCTGTCCGCCCTTTTGGGATCGCCAATTTTGGCGAACTCACTTCCTTCCGAGCAGCGGAAAAACAACAAACTTGTTCAGGATGCGCTTAGTCCTGTGCAGTTGTCGCTGCAGAGCGGAAGTGCGGTTTTCTACAATGACTCGGACCGGAAGCCCTTTATCTATGGGACGGTGGTCAGCCCGAGTGGCTACGTTCTAACGAAAGCGAGTGAGCTGGAGCTTGTGGAGGAGTTTCATGTCCGCATTGATGAGGAACGGTATCGCGAGCTCAAAGTTGTCGCGATTGATGCTGTCTGGGACCTTGCTCTTGTTAAGGTGGAAGCCACGGAGCTCACTCCGGTTGTTTGGGCTCCGTCCAGTGATTTGGCCCACGGGACTTGGGTGGTATCAAATGGTGCGACGGAAAGAAGGTATCGTCGACCGCGTCCTGGAATCATCAGTGCGAACAAGCGCGCGATTTCCGGAGGAACCCAGATGGTGCTGGGGGTGGGGTTGAAGGACACCGACGAGGGGATCGTCATTACGTCGATCACCGAAGGATCGGGAGCGGAGAAAGCGAAGCTTCAGAAAGGGGACTTGATTATCAAAGTCGACGATCAAGATCCCAAGAAAAGGGAAGATTTTGTCGAACTCATCAAAGAGAAGACAGCAGAGGATTCCATCGAGCTCGTTGTTAAGCGAGATAAGGAAACGCTCACTCTCGATGTCGAACTTACCTCTCGCTACAAACTCTACGGGGGCTCGAAAAGCAGGAACGATCAGATGAGTGGAGGCGATAATCACATTTCTCGTCGTCGCACTGGATTTCCGATGGTGATCCAGCATGAAACCCAGCTGACCCGTCGCAGTGTGGGAGGGCCACTTTTGACTTTTGACGGCGAATGCGTCGGTCTCAATATCGCCGCCGTAAATCGTGTTGAGGTATATGCTGTTCCGGTCGAGAATCTCCTGGAGGTTCTTCCCAAGATGATGGAAGAGGCCGAGGCGAATGGGAAGAACTAGCGCTGGCCCTCCCGGTGCTTTTTAAAGCGAGCCAGCGTTAGTAGTCGTTCATGGAAGTGATCGACAATTGGTGCGACGTAACCGAGAGCAATCGGTTGACCGTTTTCCGGGGGGCAAGGAGAGCCACGGTTTTGAATAGGGGGTATAAACGCGATAGGGGGAGCCGTCGCTCTTCAGAACTTCATCGGGACCGTGGAGTGCAGCGTCTTTGAAATAATGAAAAGCGATCCCAAGTTCGGCGCACAGTCGGCTCAGCGGTTATCGGTGAGGCGGAGACCACGTCGGAACCCATGAATGGCCCGGGAATAGTTTTTGGACATCTGGAACGCTTAGGCTTAGCAGTCCTTGAGGAGCTTTTGTCCTTTTAAAATGGTTGATTTACTCAATTTTCCATTTATTCGACGGGAATTATCCACTAGTTTTATTAGGAGGTTTTTGGCTTGTTCTGCCTCCTTGAGCGACTTCCCTGGCCCTCCATAGACCTTATCAGAATAGTATTTGGTAAAGGTGGTCCCGGCTCTGCTCAAGCAGAGACGCCAGCCTTCAAAGGCAGCAGCTTCGTAGGTGAAACGGGTGAGGTTCTTGCGCGACTTCATGTTGATCTAACGAATAACATGTTACCCTTATGCCAGATTATTGAGATTTCATCTAATTTCGTCATGAAATCTCAAATTTCTTCCGAAGTTCTAGGGAGAAAAGCATTGCACTGCCGGTCTAAAGCTGGTTCTTTCCCGCCCCGCGAGAAATTGCAACCCGCCGTTGGTCCTCTGAAGGATGTTTCAAAAGCATCCGACCTCGCCAGAGGGTAACCCGGCTCTACTACTACAGAAATGTCAGAAGAAACCGCTGAAACCCAGCCAGAAACTACCGATGCCGTGAAGCTTAACCGCTTCGAGCTCCCGAATCGTCTTGTAAAGGACGAGGATACAGCAACCGAAACCTACGCTCGCTTCACTGCTGAGCCCTTCGAACCCGGTTACGGCCACACGATTGGTAACTCTCTCCGGCGCGTCCTTCTTTCCTCTTTGGAAGGGGCTGCAATCACTTCCGTGCGTATTGCCGGAGTGCAGCACGAATTCGCTACTCTCCCTGGAGTTGTTGAAGATGTCACCGACATCGTGTTGAACCTCAAGAAAGTCAAATTCATTGCCCACGGTAAGGAGCCGCGCGTCCTTACACTTTCTGCGAACCAAGCAGGGGAAGTGACCGCTGGAGACATCCAAGAGGACAATATGTATGAAGTAGTCAATAAGGACCTCGTCATCTGCACTCTCGATAAGAAGATCAAGTTCGACGCTGAGTTCGAAATTCAAGTCGGTCGTGGTTTCCACACCGGTGAAGAGAACAAGCGCGACGGTGCGCCCATCGGGGTGATCGCGATTGACTCCATTTTCTCCCCTGTTTCCCGCGTGAAGTATTCCGTGGGAGCCACCCGCGTGGGACAGATTACCGACTTCGACAAGCTCGACATCGATATCTGGACCGACGGTCGCGTGGAGCCACACGATGCACTCCTTCAGGCTTCGGCCATCCTTCGTCATCACCTCGACGTGTTCGTCAACTACGACGACAACGCGGTGGAGTTCGAAGAAGCACCAGCCGAGCAGTCCGAAGAGAATGCCGCTCTCAAGAAGCTCCTCAACATGAGCGTCAACGAGATCGAGCTTTCCGTTCGTGCTGCCAACTGCCTCAACAACGCAAATATCACCTCTGTCGGTCAGCTTGCGCTGAAGACCGAGGCAGAAATGCTCAAGTATCGTAACTTCGGTAAGAAGTCGCTCAACGAGATTAAGGACAAGCTTCATGAGCTTGGACTTGGCCTTGGTATGAACCTCGATCCATCTCTCCTCTCTGGTGTGAACTTGGGTGCCCCAATGGCCCCACGTCTCGGCGCTGAAGAAGAAGCCCCTGTAGGACTGGCCGATTTGATCGCTCAGAACCTCGACCAGTAAAACACCCTACCGTTAGAAATTCAGACCGATGAGACATCGCCGTAAAACAGTAAGACTTAAGCGCAGCGACGGGCACCGCCGCTCGCTGATCTCCAATCAGGCTTGCGCCATGATTGCACATGGACGTATCCGCACGACCCTTGGTAAAGCCAAAGCAATCCGCCCTGTGGTGGAGAAGTTGGTAACCTTGGGTAAGAAGGACAACGTGCATTCCCGCCGTATGGCCTTCCGTGTCCTTCGTCAGAAGGATTCCGTGAAGCGTTTGTTCGACGTGGTTGCACCAGCTATCGGGGATCGCCCTGGTGGATACATCCGCATCACCAAGCTTGGACCACGCATTTCCGATGCTGCCGAGATGGCCTACATTGAGTGGGTTGATCTTGAGAATCTTGCGCCAGACGATGAGCTGGCTGAAGAAGCTGCTGCCGAGTAAATCGTAGCGAAGCAATATTATTTCAACGACCGTCTCCGAAAAGGGGGCGGTCGTTTTTGTTGGGGCAAGCTCTCTCAACAAAGGTAATATTACGATACGCCCTTTTCCCCGTTCCATTCAGCCAGAGTAAGCTCTGCGCCATCAGGCAGGAGGGGGATTATTTCTAGGTCTTCAGGAGCCCATTCGCGGAGAGCAGGTATCGCAACTTTCTGGCTTTGTTTCGTCCAGAAGGAAATGGACTTGCCTGCTCGCCTGTGATCCCTTCGGCATTTCGCGACAGCTCAATATTGATGTTAGGTTTTGGGCCAACAAGGCGAAATTGCGGGAAAAATTTCAGAGGTGCGGAGACGATGTAATGGGCTTTTCTTGGGGAGATTATCCTAAGGATGAGGGGCTCGTTTGCTTAGGGGTTCTCTTGTTGCCAGCTTTTCATTCCGCCGGCGACGTTGGTGACTTTTTCGAAGCCATTATCGAGCATCCACATTCCGGCGCGGGCGCTCCGCATCCCGGCGGCGCAGAGAACGTAGTAGGTTTCGTCTTTCGGGAGATTGCTCGCGGCCTCCGGCCAGCCGCTGAGGGGAAGGAGCTGGCAGCCATCAATGTGGGCCATGAAGAATTCATCTTGTTCGCGGACATCGAGGAGGATGCCGTCGAATCCGGAGTCTAGAATGTTTTTAAGGTCTTGGGTGGAGATTTCGGGAAGGCCGCCGTTGTTCATATCGCAGGATTTTTCAGGGTAAGCCACGGGAGCGGTGATCGTGGGAGAGGATCCGCAGAGGGGGCAGGAAGGGTCGGGTTTAATTTTGATTTCGCGGAAGCTGGTATCGAGCGCTCGATAATGGACGAGTCTTCCGAGAGGAGGTGAGCCCAAACCTGCGAGGAGTTTGATTGCTTCCATCGCTTGCAGCGAACCGATGATTCCCGGGAGCACGCCCAGGACACCTGCTTCTCCTCATGTGGGCACGGCTCCTTCTGGCGGAGGTTCTGGAAGGAGACAACGATAGCAGGGGCCCCCCAGATGGGGGGCGAAGACGGTTGCTTGGCCCTCGAACTGGAAGATCGCGCCATGGATGACGGGTTTTTTGAGGAAAAAGGCCGCGTCATTTGCGCAGAAGCGCGTGGGGAAATTATCGGATCCGTCGAGGATGAGGTCGTAGTCCTTGACGATAGCGAGACAGTTATGGGCGTTGAAGTAGCCGGGGTGCTCGATTATTTCGACATGAGGGTTGATCGCGGCGACGCGGGAACGGGCGCTCTCTAGTTTGGGTGTTCCCACCCGGTCGCTATCATGCAGGATTTGGCGATGGAGATTCGAGAGGTCGACGACATCGGGATCGATGAGGCCTATTTTCCCGACACCCGCTGCCGCGAGATACATGAGAGAGGGGGAGCCGAGCCCTCCAGTTCCGATGCAGAGGACCGCAGAGTTTTTGAGTCGCTCCTGCCCTTCCTCTCCGAATTCCTGAAGAAGGGTTTGGCGGGAATAGCGAACTTGTTCTTCCGACGTCATCGGCATGGCAGGAGTTTGCGCTCTGGTGAGGTGAGTGTCAATCGGCTCGCTTGCCGAGAGCTGATTGAAGTGGTAGAGATTGGGGGTGAGAGTTGCCATCGTTGCACATCCTAAGAAGCCTGACGCCCCGGTTGCCGTTTCGCGCGTTCGCCAAAGTCTGGTCGCGCGAGATATTGAGGTCGTGCTCGAATTCGAGACAGCGGAGCTTCTGGGGGAGAAAGGGATTAAGAAATTTTGGAAGGATGCGGACATGGTTATCTCCCTTGGTGGAGATGGAACATTACTTCAGACTCTTCACAGAATTGGACCGACTGCGATTCCTATTGCCGGAGTCAATATTGGCACTCTTGGATTTCTTACGGCATGCACCGATGAGGAAATCGATCAACTGAGCAAGGTGATCGCGGTTGGAAAACAGGAGATCGTCGAGCGGGCGATGCTCAGGGTGGAGATGACGGAAGAGGGCGGAAAGTCCCACGAATTCATCGCGCTCAATGAAGCGGTCTTGATGCGTGGTGAGACGGGGCGGTTGGTGTCGCTCGAAGCGCGGGTCGATGGGGATCTTTTAAACGAATACAACGCCGATGGTCTCCTGGTGGCGACACCGACCGGATCGACCGCATATTCGCTTGCGGCAGGAGGGCCTCTGATTGGGCCTCGCTCGGGGGTGTTTGTGATCACGCCGATCTGCCCTCATAGTATGAGCAACCGCTCTCTGGTCCTCAGCGACGATTCGGTGATTGAGCTGACCCCAACGGGTCGGACCGACGAACCGATTCTCTTTTCGGCCGATGGTCGTGATATTTTACGAATCGATAAGGGCAGCATGGTGCGGGTGACAAAGCATCCGCATTGCCTGAACTTGGTGCGACTTCCGGGGCACTCGTTTTACGACACGCTGAGGAGGAAGTTAAAGTGGTAGGGGGGGCGTTGGCTTGTCCTTTAGTCCGGACGGAAGCTATTTCGTCGCCGGGAACCGGGACGGAGCGGCAGTCGTCGACGGGAGAAGTCTGATGGGAGCTGAAGCCGACCGAACGGGTGCCCGTCGCTATCTCTTCCGATCCAGGTGGAGAATCGCAGGCGGGGATAGGCGTCGTCTCCCTCCCAAGGGACGAGAGCGCGGAGCTCGGGATCGAGGGGGCGAGATTTGGCCAATATGGAAGTGGTTTCCGCGAGTGTCTCATCGAGTTCTCGAAAGCCTTGGGTAAAGTAGTTGGCGTTTTTGATCGTGCCGGACATTTTGCGGGATATTGGAGAAACTCATAAGACGTGCAAGGATCGTGCGAACTTTAAAGTTGGCTGGATCGCGAGTCGCGCTAATGTATGGCATGAATAAAGTTCTGATTGCTCTCGTCCTGGGGTCGATGGTTCACGCGGAATCGATCCCCATTCTCATTGGAACTGGTGTCGAAGGGATCTACCGCGCTGATCTTGACAGGGAAACGGGGAAGTTATCGCCGGTCCGTTTGGTTGGTGAGGAGCAGAACGCAGGATTTTTAGCCTTGAGTTCAGACAGCAAGGTCGTCGTTTCGACTGCGAAAGTGGAGAAACTGGGTGCTGTGGCTTCATGGAGGGTCACGAAGGATGGGGTCGAGTTGATCAATCGCTCGACCTATCAAGGCGGAGGACTCTGTCAAGTGAGTATCGATGCGACGAATCGGATGGTCATGGGGGCTGACTACGGCGGCGGTAAATTGGTTTCATTTCCCATCGATGAAAGTGGAAAGCTTGGAGCTAATGCATCTCTCCACCAGCACGAGGTCATCGATCCTCGTCCGTCTCCACAAAACCTTCCTCGCGTGCATGCCACTTGGCCGGGACCGGAGAACAAATTCGCCTACGTGCCCGATCTCGGGATTGACCGGGTGAAGATCTACAAGATGCATCCAGCCAAGGGAACTCTGACTCCGGTGGGCGCAGCTGTGAGCCCTCCTGGATCGGGTCCCCGGCACATGAAATTCTCGCTTGATGGGAAGCATGCCTATGTCCTGAATGAGCTGACGCTTTCGGTGACCGTGTTTAAGCGCAATTCAAAAACCGGAGCCTTGACCGAGGTCCAGACCGTGAGCGTTTTTGAGAAAGGGAGTGAAAAGAATAAGATGAGCTGCTCGGAGATTCTTGTCTCGAAGGACGGCAAGTTTGTTTACACTGGAAATCGCGATCTCAAAGGCCCTGAGCGAGATTCTGTTTCAGCGCTCGCGGTGCAAGAAAATGGAACCTTGAAACATCTGCAGACTGTTTCTTCCGGGGTTTGGATCGTTCGAAATATTGCCCTCAGTCCCGAGGGAGATTTCATTCTCGCGTCCGGCCAGAGATCGAATCAGGTGACCTCGATCAAAGTGGACCCTGCGACTGGAAAAATGACTCCAACCGGTCATTCCACCCCGGTGCCAAAAGCGATGTGCGTGGTGTTTCCCTAGTCGACGCATTCGTTCAATCAGTGCAAATCCTAAGGCAACCTACGAGTTCGCTGCCTCATCCACCGGCGGATTGAGTCTCAAGGGAATCAAACCCGGGACTCACAGCGTGACAGTCTTTCCGACGACGGCGCTTGACTACGCGCAGGTAAGAATCGCGATCAATGGCCAACTTCAAGAGGCTGATTTTTACACCGAGGAGGTTCTTCCGGGTGCACCGGTGGTCTTCAAAAACGTGAACGTCAGTCCGAGCGAACCCCTTCAAGTGGACATTCACATCATCGGGAAAAACGAAGCTGCGCTTGCCCGCTACATGCTCGGAATTGATCGGGTCGAGATTGAAGCGGTGAAGTGAACCAAGAGCTTACTTTTTCTTTTTCTCGCCCCGAAGCATGGCCTCGATGAAGCCATCGATATCGCCATCCATGACGGCCTGGATGTTGCCGGTTTCGTGGCCGGTGCGGAGATCCTTTACCATTTGATAAGGTTGGAAAACGTAGGAGCGGATTTGGCTTCCCCAGCCGATTTCGCCTTTTTCGGAATACTCACGGTCGGCCTCGGCCTTTTGTTTGTCTTCCTCGATCTGGTAAAGTTTCGCACGCAGGGTTTCCCACGCCATCTCGCGGTTCCGGAGCTGAGAGCGCTCTTGTGTGGAGCGAATCATGATCCCGGTAGGGAGGTGCTTCATAATGACCGCAGTCTCGACCTTGTTCACGTTTTGGCCCCCGGCTCCGCCCGAACGGGCGGTGGTGATCTCGACGTCTGAGTCGGGAATCTCGATCACGATGCTGTCATCGATTTCCGGGGTGACATCCAGCGAGGCAAATGAGGTGTGCCGTTTTCCAGCTGAGTCGAATGGCGAGATGCGCACAAGTCGATGGACTCCGCGCTCGGCCTTGAGATAACCATAGGCGTAGTCGCCCTCGATCTTGATCGAAGCGGAGGAAATCCCTGCTTCATCGGCTTCTTGATAATCGGTGGTGGTCACGGTGAATCCGCGATTTTCCGCCCAGCGCTGATACATTCTGAGAAGCATTCCGGCCCAGTCGCAAGCCTCCGCTCCGCCTGCTCCGGCTTGGATAATGACGTAGGCATTGCTGATATCCGAGGCGCCATGGAGAAGGGTGATGACCTCAAATTTTTCGATGTCGGTGGCGAGCTTCGCGTGCCCGGCGTTGGCTTCCTTTGCGGAATCGAGGTCATCGAATTCTTTAGCGAGCTCGATGTTCGCGAGGAGGTTTTCGATGTCTGACTCCAGTTTAAGGAAGGGAACTACCTTATCCTTCCGATTCTTTGTTTCGGAAAGGACCTTACGAGCCTTCTCCTGATCGTTCCAGAATTCGGGCTCGACTGCTGCTGCTTCAAGCTCCGCAAGCTCGGCTTCGAGAGTGGGAAGGTCAAAGATACCTCCTGAGTTCAGAGACCCGGTCCTGCAAGGACTGGGTGTCGACCGCCAGGAGGTCAGCGATAGATTCGTTTGCCATGTGAGAGAGGAGGTAGGGAGCGACCCGACCAGGGTCAATTGAATATTGAACAGCGGAGGTCTCCGAACGAAGCTCCGCTCACATGGAACATGCCCGGGGGACCATCATTCGCCTTACCAAGCTCACGGAGACGAGCCTCATCGTGCACTGGCTGACGGAGAATGACGGACTCATCAAAACAGTGGCCAAAGGGGCGCGACGGGCGAAGAGTTCTTTTGCCGGCCGCATAGATCTTTTTATCGAGGCCGAACTCGAGTGGACTCGGAGCAGCAGATCCGAACTTCATGCCCTTCGGGAAGTTAATGTCGTAGATTACCGGCAAGGATTGCGAAAAAGCTATCGGGATGCGGTGGTGGCGGCCTATTTTGGACAACTTTTAGAGCAAGTCCTGGAGCTCGACCACCCGGTTCCGGAGATGTTTGATCTTCTCCAACGTGGATTGGGTTATCTTTCAGATAATGGGGCGGATCGACGTAGTTTTTACCATTTCGAGAAGGAGGTGGCTCGATTACTTGGTTTGGGACTTTCTTCGCAAGCCGCTCTATTACAGGCCTATGGAAAATTACCGTCTTCCCGCGATCACTGCCTTGATCTTATGCAATAAAAGTGTTTTAAAAACGCGGATTAACCTTAAAACTCTTATCAATGTCTATCCTGACTATGGAACTCGAAACGGCGAATTTTCTCCACATACTCGAAGATCGAGTGCGTACTTTGTTGGAGGAGGGTAAAGTCGACGAAGCCCGCCTCTCTGCTGATACTGCCGTTGAAAATGCCCGCTCGGTGGGTGGGAAGGGCGCCGACAGAAAGAAGGATCTCGCCCTTGCTCTGGAAGTAAAAGGGGACATGCATCGCTCTCTGAATGAGTGTGATAGTGCATCCGCCGATTATCAGGAGGCGCTCGGTCTCCTGGGGGTAAATTTTAATTTTGACGAAGAGACCGGTCGTGTCGCGGCCAGTCTTGCGGGCATTCACGATAACGAAGGCCGAACGATGGAAGCGAAATCACTTTACGAAAGATCGATCGCTTGCTTTGAGCGCATAGGTCCTTCAGCTCTTCTTGATGTGGCGAATTTGAGTAATAATCTCGCATTTATTTACGAGGCCGAAGACAACTTTGACCAAGCTGAGACCCTGCTTCTCAAGGCTTTGCGGATTTCCCATGAGCATCGTGGCCCGGACGATGTCCAGACCGCGAGTATTTGTAACAACGTTGGGTCTCTCTATTTCAAAGCAGACTACGCCGAGCAGGCTCGAGAGATGCACATGTTGGCGCTTGAGGCCCGCTCTAAGATTCTAGGTGAACGCCATCTCGATACGGCGCAGTCTCATGCCAACCTCGCGTTGGTGTTTGTGAAGAGCGAGGAGATGGATGCCGCCAAGGGTCATTTCGACCGCGCTATCGAAGCCTACGAGGGCAACCTTACCGAGGCCTCTGACGACTACAAAATCGTCGTGGCAAACTACTCAGACGTCCTGAACTTCATCGGGGAGGAAAAGGCGGCCAAGGCGCTTCAGAAGCGGGCCGCGAAGAAACTCAAATAGTTTCCCGCGGCAATCGATTCTTCTTCGCCTACTCAGCGGTGACCCGGAAGAAATGTCTCTCTTCGGGGCCGTCGTAGCTGATCGTCAGGGTCATGAAGTTCGTGCCGAGTAGCGAAGGGCTGGTGGTTTGGCTCATATTGGTATCCAGCCAAGTGAGTAAATCGCTGCTGCGCTGGGCAACGAAGGTGAGGCTTGGATCGTCGATCCGAATGTTTGCTTTGACCGCTTCCTCTTCTGCATCAACGAAAATGCTAGGAGCAGAGGTGGCCGATGTTGGATCACCTCCAAAGAGATATTCCTGAATGTTGGACCAGCCGTCTCCGTCGTTGTCATCTGTCTGGGGATCACTTCCGATTCCGAATCCGGTAGCCCATGATGCGTAGGTTGAGGAGAGGGAAATGTAGGGGGTGAAATCTTGCGTTCGATCGACTTCGCCGACACCAACAGGCAGGAAAATATTAGGAGCGCCGAAGGTGGAACTTGAGGAGGAATCATCGTATCCTGATTGACTGGTGCCACTGGCATTGTCGTTGATTCCGACAGAGGGAGAGGGGTCCGCTTCGAGTTCGAAGATTTCCTCGCTGCCGACGCTGATGTCGGCGATGACCCCTTCCCCGACAGGTCCGAAGACGAGGAGGCCAGCGCTATCAAAAAGTCGGAATTGAGTATTGTTCGAGTCGATATCGATGTCGTTGAAGTTGACATTCAAGATGAGCGAGGAATCAACGAGGTTAATATTGCTCCAGCCCCAGCCTTCGGTGTCGAAGTTATCGGTTCGATTTAGGTCGGTATCCAAGCCTCCTTGCGCGGTATTAAACTTGGTGAAGGTAAGGAGGGTTCCCGCCCGAACTGCAGACCAAGCAGCGTTGTTGGTGAGGGTTCCGAGGACTTCGGTGACGAATGCTCCGGAAGCATCGGGCTTTCCGATTTCAATCTTCCAACCGCGGAGATCGACGGTGCCGACTTCGCCATTTCCTACCACGGCGAGCTCGAACCAATCACCGCCATTTCCAGCGATGCGTCCAAAGTGATTGTCTGCCGCGTTGGGGAGGCCGTCTTCATCGCTTGAGGCAGAGCCGCCATTGAGGAACTTAGTGCTGCTGACGGCATTGTATTCGTTGAGAACGACAGTTGGGGTAGGGTTCACCACGTTGAGGTGGAAGGGATAGAAAGTGCGATTCAGGGTGGCGGCGCCATCGTCAGCCTGAAGGACGATCTCGTAGGTGCCGATATCAGCCACCGTGAGGGGGCGATTGTTTTGTATCGTGGCCGCTCCTCCGTTGTCGGTGAAGGTGAGAAATGAGGGTAGATCGATGACCGAAATTGTCACTGGCTGCCCTTCCGGATCAATCACGGTGATATTGCCCAAATAGCTGCCTCTGGTGGCGTAAGGTCCGGGAAGCGTTCCAAAAAGAGGGGGGGCATTCCCAGGGATGAAGGCTGCAAATGATTGGGTCATTGTTTCATTGCTCCATTGGTTGGGGCTGCCGAAGGTTGAGGTGGCCCCGTCGTCGTAAAGGCCAAAGAGAGGATCGACGTTTGCCGATGGGTTTTGCTCGAGCTTGTAGACCTCCGTGTCATTGACGCTGAGAAGATCATCGGGGATTCCGTTTGCATTCGAATCAGTCGCTCCCACGGATTCACCGCTGGGCCCATAAGTGAGATCGCCGCTGGGGGAGTAGACGGTCACGCGGGTGTTATTCGAACCGATGGCAGGGACCGCAGGGTGGGTGCTGGCATCTTGGTCGATGAGGATCGGGTCATACATCCAGATATTGCTCCAGCTGTGACCGGTAGTTTGAAAATCAGCGGTGATGTTGAGTTTGGAAGAAAGGGTTTCGCTGAAGGTTAAGATGGTGCCTACCGGGATCTCGGAAAGGGCGATGCTTTGGGAAAGCTTCAGGACGCGGGTGCTGTCATCATTGGTGATTTCGATTCTGACCCCTCGAATGTCCATGGAGGCTTCGCCATCTGAGCCGACAAGAACGAACTCAATCCATTCGCCACCATTTCCTTCAATCTGTCCGAAATAGGTGTCGGTAGGTGCGCCCACCTCTCCCAGGGCTATTCCGTCGAGAGTTGATAGAGGGCCAACGGCATTGTATTCGTTGAGAATAATAGGACTCGTTTGAGGAAGAATATGCAGGCTGAAGACCTGGGTGTTGGGATCGGTGACTCCTGAGTCATCCTGAGCCCGTAGTTCGAAGGTGTGAGATCCGATTTCGGCTTCAGTGGGAGTGCCTGAAAGTTGAATGATCCCGCTTCCTTGATCGACTAGGGTGAGCCAGTCGGGTTTCGAAAGCACGGTGACGGTGATGGTGTCGGCAGGGTTGGGATCTACGGCGACGGCAAGGAAATCTGAGGTGCTGAGATTCCGCTCGACGGTCCAGTAGATGTCGAAGGGGGCAAAATATTCTGGAGCGACCGCTCCTGGAACTGGCGCTGCTGTTCCGGGTGAGCCGATGTCGCTAGGGCTGAGGCTGCTATCATCTGCGCCGTAGAGGCCTTCCTGGCTGAGGCCGCCCGGGACAGGGGAGCCATCGTCGAAAAATTGAAAGGAAGCCCCGGCGGTTGAGCTTGGGTAGGCGAAGGAATCGACGAGGGTGCCATTTGGCAAATAAACGAAGAGGGAGTCACCTCCGCCTCCGAGTCCGGCAAAGCCCCCCATTTCGGTTTCATGGAAGATTCTCACGGTATCGGCAATTCTCCATGTTGCGCGGAAAGGGGCAATGGAACCACTGGTTTCATCCAGGATGATGACCGTTTCGCCAGCTTGAATGGTGTAGACAGGGAAGGTTTGCTGGCCGGCGAGATTGCTTGAGTCGTCCCAGCTGTAGCCACCAAGGTTCACTGCGCTTGCGCCGTTATTAGTGAGTTCCAACCAGTCTCCGTCGACAGAGTTATTGGAGTGTCGGCTGGAAGGCATGACTTCCGTGATCACAAGATTCGCGGAAGCGGCGAGGGGGAGGAGTGCAAGAAGGAGGGGTTTCATGAAGTGACAAAGTGTTAACAACAGCTAGCACAAATCTTGGAAGTTCGAAAGAAATTCAGTTTAGGTTGGCTCTCACGTAAGGTGAAGATTGCCCCATAGCAGTTAATTTAACCTTACCCGGAACGGAGATTTTTTTGACCCTTGGATCTGTCGATTTTACTCCCCATCAATGATGCCATTACGAATCACGACTGCAGAGAGACGCGCATTATTGAAATGCTGGAGATGGCTGGATGTCCTGCCGCGGATTTATTCAAACGCGGCGCGCCAATAGATGATAATCATGAATTTGTTTTTGCAGAAAAAATTGACGATCGTAATAATCCCCTCCCCCTCTCGTATGAATAAGCATGACGATATTAAGAAAGATCTGGAGAAATCTAACTCGATTTTCCTACGGGAAATTCGTGTTTCGATCATCGCGGGGCGCTGTGCTTCCCTGTCTTTTGATTTCGTTCTTTTCTTTCGTTCCGTGTGTCAGGGCCACAGAGACGCTTAATATTCTACTTCTCGGGCAATCGAATATGCGGGGGACATTGGGTTCTAATATCACCGTTCCGATGTCAGACGATCTGAGGAATGGCACGGGTAGCAGGCTCGCGAGAACATGGCTCACTTGGTATGGGAAGCTAGGGGACCCAAATCAAACCCATTTGCATATTGTCAGGCCCTCGTCTTATTCGGTGGGTATCTGGGGGCCCGAGGTTTTCGGGGGCTGGACTCTGGCCAATCCCGACTATGATGTCGTCATGACGAAAGCTAGTTTTGACGGGGCTACCCTCAATGCCTTCATGCCCGGGAATTCCGGATGGGATCTGATCGTGGACAATTACGCGATTACTCAGGCAGAGGCAGCGGTTGAGGGGCTTGCCCCGATTGGCGAGGTTGATGTCCTGTGGTGGGGTCAAGGGGAAGCTGGAATTACCCCGCCGGGAAATTACTATAATGAACTCACGACCCTTATTGAGGATCTGAAGGTCCAGTTCTCAAGTCCGAATATGAAGGTGGTATTCATGGGCTTGGGGAGAGGTTCCTCGGCAACCGCCGAGGCGGATATTGCTTTCAAGGACTATGTTGCTGCGCACCCAGCCACCACACTTTATGTCAGTGGGCAGGAGCTTGATTTACGAATGGATCATGTCGTGGAGTTTCCAAGTGAGAGTTCGGCGGGGCCGCATTACTCGGCGATCGGGATGCAGCGTTTGGGAGTGAGGATGGCGAGCGCGACCCTGGCGCTAGTTGCGCCGGAGGATGACATCGACGGTGACGGGCTTACCGCCGCCCTTGAGTTTCAAGCGGGCACCGATCCATCTAAAGCCAATACTGATGGTGATCAGTTTGATGATGGAGTTGAGTATCATGCCGGTGGAGACCCATTGCATGATGATACGCAGACCTTCTCTGCAATATTAAGTAGTGCTGCGAGTTACGATCTCTACACCTCTTCCCAAGTGCAGGCAGTCCATGTGGATGCACCCTTGCTGGCGAAGGACCCCGTGACGGGGAAGTTCCGGATGACCATCAAGCTTCAGAAAAGCACTGATTTTAGCACCTTCAGACCGCTACCATTCTCCCTAGAGCAAACCATCATCAATCCAGCTGGCGAACTGGAGTTCGAATTTAGGTCGCCGGAGAATGCTGTGTTCTTCCGACTGGGCGTGAAATAGACGCTTTTTTGATGTTTCCGGAAGCGTGAGTATATCAAAATATTTCATTGTTAATGATATGAGTGACTTGCCTGTAGCTGGCTGGGGGACGGAGTTTTCTCTTACGTCGCCGGCGCTAATTCTGATCCTTTTAGTTGAGCCGGGCGGTATTTTAGAGATGCTGCCCGCAGATGCTCCCACAGGAAATAATTCGACGGAAGCGGGATGGAGAAATCCTCTCGACGGAAGAGATCCTCTTTTTTTCCAAGGGAATCGGAGACGGTTCGATCTCGGAAGGGCAGATCGCGGCTTTTGCGATGGCAGTCTATTTTAAAGGGATGACGTTGGCGGAGCGCGTCACTCTGACCGAGGGAATGCGCGATTCGGGCGAAGTGCTCGAGTGGAGGGGGCTGGATGGCCCGGTGATCGATAAGCATTCCACCGGAGGAGTGGGCGATAATGTTTCTCTAATGTTGGGTCCATTGGTGGCCGCTTGTGGTGGTTATGTGCCCATGATTTCGGGGCGGGGCCTGGGTCATACGGGTGGGACTCTCGACAAGCTCGATAGCATTCCCGGCTATGAGACGATGCCGAGTAATCCGCTTTTCCGTGAGGTGGTCCAAGGCTGCGGAGTGGCCATCATTGGACAAACGGGTGACCTCGCTCCAGCGGACAAGAGGTTCTATGCGACCCGGGATATCACGGCGACGGTGGAGTCGCTTGATCTCATTACGGCTTCCATTTTATCGAAGAAGCTTGCGGCAGGGCTTGATGCGCTCGTGATGGATGTCAAGACGGGGAGTGGCGCCTTTATGAAGGAGTATACGGATGCGCGGGCTCTCGCTAAAAGTATCGTTGGAGTGGCGAATGGAGCGGGAGTGAAGACGAGCGCACTGGTCACCGATATGAACGAACCGCTTGCGGGCTGCGCCGGAAATGCGCTGGAAGTGCAAGATGCGGTAACCTTTTTGAGAGGTGAAGGGGAGCGTTCGCGACTTGAAACTGTCGTGATGACTCTCTCGGCGGAACTCCTCGTTTTGGGTGGGCTGGCGGAGGGTCGGGATGAGGCGAAGCGTATTCTCAAATCAGCCCTCGATACGGGAAAAGCGGCCGAGGCCTTTGGGCGAATGGTTTCTGGTTTGGGTGGGCCGAGTGATTTTTTGGAGCGTCCTTCAGAGTATCTTCCGATCGCCGCGCTTCGCAGAGATTTGCTGGTTCCCTCCGGTGGCTGGGTTTCGAAAATTGATACGCGAGAGCTGGGGATTGCGGTCCTGGAGCTTGGGGGCGGAAGACGTCGCGCCGAGGATGCGATCGATTACTCGGTTGGGATCTCAGGAATAGCAGAACTTGGGCAGCACCTCGAAAAGGGCGATCCGCTGTGCCAGATTCACGCCCGCAATGAGGATGAATTGGCGCAAGCAGAGAAGCGCATTCTTGCTGCGATCACGCTGACGGATGAGCAAGCTTCCGGCCAGCCCGTGGTTTACGAGCGGGTGGATCAAGCTTCCGTTTGAGCGGCGAGCGCTCTTCCCTCAATCAGCGGGCTTGCAGAATACGATCGGTTTCGAGACCGGTGAGTTCTTTGAGTCCCTTGATGAGTCGGGAAAGGATGAAACCTCCGACGACCAGAAGAGGAAGGCCGATGACGAGAAAGCCCCAGCCGGTGATCTTGGCAACATCGGAGTTGTAGAGTTCTTTCCAGTTTTCTGCAGCAGGATCGAGATCGCCCAGGAAATAGAAGGCGAGGCCTAGGTTCATGACGGCGGAGAGGCAGAAGGAACCGAAGAAAAGTTTGGTAGAGGACCAGAGGAGTTGGCCAAGTTCGCTTTGTTTTTCGTTTTCTTTGACCGCTTTGTTGATGCGGCTTTGGTCGAAAATCCCATCGTTGTAGATGAAGGTATTGAAAAGAGGCGAGGCGCTTTTTGCGGTAATTAAGAAGAGGGAACCTAAGATGAGAGGCTGAACTGCTTCCTTAATGCCAAAGAGAAGAGGGGCATTTTTGCGCACTTCGGGATCATCGGATGCGTAGAGGTAGATGGAGATCGCTCCGGTGAGGAGGACGTTTCCAAATCCCACGGCAGAAAAGATGTTGAACTTCTTGTGTCGAACGAAGTGCCAGATTCCGTAGGCGATGGGAATGGCAATGGCCAGAGCCATGGCAGAGTAGGGTCCCAAGTGCCAGAAACTTTCACCATCCTTACTGCAGTAACTCAGGATGAGGACAGGTGCGAGGACGTTGAGGATGATGTTTGCCAGAGGATTATCATCCTGGGCAGCGGTGGTCTTGGGAGAAGTGGACATGGGTCGAGATGGAAAAAGAAAGGCCCGCCGTTTTAAAGTAGGGCGAGCCTCTCTGAAAGTGGAGAACCGCTTAGGCGGAGTAAATGGTATTTCCGGTGGAGCGGAGCTCGTCGCAAGCCTGCTTCATGCGGTCGCAAAGGGATTGCTCGGCTTTCTTGAGGTAGCTGCGCGGGTCGTAGCACTTCTTGTTGCCAACTTCGCCATCGATCTTAAGCATGCCCTCGATGTTCTCACACATGTGCGTCACAATGGGGCGGGAGAAGGCATACTGGGTGTCAGTATCGATGTTCATCTTAACGACACCATAGTCGAGGGTCTCTTGAAGGTCATCCGAAGAGGTTCCGGAACCACCGTGGAAGACGAGGTCCATTTCTGCTTCCGGGCCATACTTATCGGTGACGACTTTTTGACCGTCGCGGAGGATGGTGGGCTTGAGCTTCACTGAACCGGGCTTGTAGGCGCCGTGAACGTTTCCGAAGGTCGCAGCGAACATGAAGCGGCCGATTGGGTTGAGCGTTTCGTAAACCTGCATCATGTCCTCGGGAGAGGTGTAGAGCTTCTCGGCAGGGAGGCCGGAGGTGTCGTGACCATCTTCTTCTCCACCGACGCAGCCGGCTTCGATTTCGAGGATGATGTCGAGTTCGACACATTCCTTAAGGAGTTCTGTCGAGATCTTCATGTTCTCATCGAGTTCCACTACGGAGCCATCGAACATGTGGGATTGGAAAAGGGGGCCTTTGCCCTCGGCGATGCGCTTACGGGAAGCGTCGAGAAGGGGACGGAGGAAAGAATCTACTTTGTCCGGGTGGCAGTGGTCGGTGTGAAGGCCGACGAGGATGTCGTACTTCTCAGCGAGAGTGTGGACGGCCTCAGCGAGGACGATGGCACCAAAAGCGGCGTCATTCACACTTGTTCCGGAAGCGAACTGCCCGCCACCGGTGGAAACCTGGATAATGCCATCGGACTTGGACTCGGCGAATGCCTTGAGCGCGCCACTCGCAGTGGTCAGTGAGGTGATGTTGATGGCGGGGTATGCATAGCCTCCTTGTTGGGCGGCATCGAGCATCTGCTTGTATTGTTCTGGGGTCGCGACTGGCATGACTGCGGGAGGATTAGACTAGTTGTTAGCGAGAAGCAAGAACCGCTTGGAGACAGAAAAAGCGCCCAATTCCGTGAGGAAAAAGGCGCTTTTGAAAGCTTGGAGTCCTTGGACTAGTTCGCTGAGGCGCTGTATTTCCCACCTGGGATCCCGGTTACGGCAGCAATGAGATCTTTGGCAGAGGCCGAACCAGTGACCACTGCGGAATTAGGCATGGAGACATTTGCTCCGGAAACGCCATCTACTTTGGCAAGTGCAGCCTGCACTTGCTTCACGCATCCGACGCCTCATGTCATTCCTGACACTTTGATCGATACGGTCTGCATTTCTCCGGAAGGAGCGGCAGCGCCGTCAGGCTTTGAGTCATTGGAAGGAGCGGCGTCGGCCTGCTCTTTCGGATTACAAGCGACGAGGGTCAGGGCGATGCCTGCCATCCCGCTGAGGAGGAGTTGGGTCATTTTCATAATTTGATGGGTCGACGGCCAATAAATATTGGGCGTGCAACATTATACCGCTTTGCGAATTGAAAGCGATAAAGTTTTTGTTGTCAGACGAGGTGAGATTGCATTTTCTTAAAGGAGATGAGAAGTAGTTATCTCTCCATAGGACTCCTCGCGGTTGTTCTTGGCGCGTGCAAACAGAAAGATGATCAAACTGCTGCGCTCGCCGATCTTCAGGCGCAGATGAAGGAAATGCAGAAAGGGAGAGAGGATTCTCCCTTTGTCGAAGAGCCGGTAAAGGAAGAAGAAAAAGAGGAGGAAAGCGAAACCCCGAAAATCTCAGAGAGCGAACTTCCGAAAATCTCAGAGAGCGAATTTTCGGATCTGAAAATCGAGAACAAGGTCCTTCGGGGAAGCGTTGATCGCTCAAAGGAGACTTTGAAAAAATCGGAGAGTAAGATTGAAGAACTTGAGAAAACTCTGGAAGAGCTGCAGAAGGAATTTGAGGAGTATCGTAAAAAATATGTCTTAAAGATTCGGGCGAAAGCTGAGGGGATGAAGCTCGCGACGTTGGAAATCCCTTCAGGGAAAATCTATAAGGATGTCGTGATTAGCGAGGTCACCGAATTACGGATCAAACTGAGGCACGCTGGTGGTGCTGCCAGTCTCAATGTCGACACGGCCCCAAGCGAGTGGGTAGAAAAATATGCTTTGGTCTCAAAGGAGTCTTTGGTTCCCGAGCCGGTTGCTTCCGGGGACGCTGACGGATTGGAAAAGGCCGAGATGGACGCGTCGAATGCCATCGCCATCATTACCGGAGACAAGGGGGTGGGTACAGGCTTCTTTGTCGAGGGAAAAGGGGGCTATTACCTTTACACCGCAGCACATGTGTTGAGCGGAAATGAGCAACTGGAAGTGACGACTTCGGATGGGCGGAAATTTAAGAACCTTGGTCGACTCGAGATCGCTGAGGGCGAAGACCTTGTGCGCTTGGCCATCGGAGTGGTCCCCAAGCATGCCCTAGAACTTCCGAAGTTGGGCCAGGTGCAGGATGGGGCGGAAATTACAGCCTTTGGAAATTCCGGTGGAGGAGGAGTGGTCAATCAAGCAGAGGGAACGGTGAATGGAATTGGCGATAGTTCTTTCGAAGTGACGGCCGAAATCATTCAAGGGAATAGCGGTGGGGCGATCGTCGAGAGAGATACTTCAGTGGCATTGGGCGTGGTGACCCATGCCATTGCGGCACGAACAGATGTCTGGGCGCAATCAACTCGTTTCACGAAGGTCCGGCGCTTTGCGGCTCGTCTTGATCGGCCCATTGAATGGAAAAAGACGACGGTCTTCGATTTTTTGAAGGAACCTAAGGCGATCGAAGAAATAGATCGAGGGACTCGCTTGATCTTTGCGTTGTCGATGCTGCAGCCCTCAGGTAGGGGACTTCGGCTGAATACCCGCGTCGGAGGAGAGCTCACGGCCATGGATATCTTTCGAGAAAATAGCAATATGCGAGCGGTGCAAGATCTCTTGAAAATGAATGAGGAGCTAGGGGAGCGGAAGATTGGGCTCAGCAAGGCTGATCTCAAAAAGCAGTATGCCAGCTACTATCGCGATCTTCTTTCCGGATCTAAAACACAGTCCTACCGATTTCAAAACCTCACGATGAGTTCTTTCCACAAGAAGAGGTCCCAGGAGTCACTGATGTGGCGCGCCAAGGCCGAGATGGCCCTGGCTGCGAGAATTGTTGCGATGCGTTAGATGAGGGCATTATCAGGTAGCTTTGGAGTGTTGGCCCCCCCCACAGGAACCAAATCCTGAGGGCTTGATAAATGAGATGGAATTTGACCTACTTCCGGCGACGGAAGAGGAAGGCCATTCCCGAAAGTCCCAGAAGAAAAACTCCTGATGGCTCGGGAACCGTTGCGACAGCCCGCACTTGGTAAACTTGTTGAGATCATATTTCTACTACCAGGAAAGTGCTTTTTGGGTTGATCGTTGAGGGCATGGTAGATTCGTTCGGTATTCAAGAGGATGGTTAGGATAATAAAAAAAGCTCCCGCAGGATTTTCCTGGGGAGCTTTGAGTGATTGAATGAGTGATCTGTCTAACGTCGGCGGCGCAAGAGCGCGAGGCCAGCGAGGCTGAGAAGTCCCAGCGAAGTCGGCTCGGGGATGCTGTTATTCATAATGTTTTGAATGGCGGCTCCGTCGAGAGCTTCGTCCCAAATGGTGACGTCATCAATGTTACCATTGAAGAAGAAGTTGTTTCCGTCATCCTGTCCGGATCCGATGTGGAGGTTTTCGGATTCGAGCGTGCCGTTGGGTGAATACTGGGTGGGTCCTGATTGGGGAACGTTGTCAGAAGCCGAGAGCACTCCGTCGATCCAAAGGCTCTTGGAGTCGGTTCCAGCGTCGTAGGTGATCGCAAGGTGACTCCAAGTGTTAGTGGAGACTGCTCCTCCTGCCATACTATCCCAACCGCTATCCCCGTCTCCCGTCCAGAAATCCCAATTTCCGGCGTTATTGTTATAGAGGATATAGCCGTGAGTGAGTGGGCCGGCGACGTCGTCCCGGCTCGTGAGGGGAGAGGCAAATCCGCCGGTGCTGCCAGCATTGGCCCAAAGCGTCACGGTAAAGCTGCCAGGGTTGAGAGCGGTGCTAAAGGGGACATCAATGTGACCGTTATCAGGGAAGTTTGCGGAGCTTCCGGTGGAGCCATTGGCGCCGCTTTGACCGAAGTTGACTGTTCCGCCGACGATAGAGCCGTCGTGGCCATTGCCGCTGGCATCGGATGCGTTGGCATCGAGGGGATACCATGCCACCATCGCTCCCATTGAAAGAGATGGAATGGCCAGGCTTAATGTCGAAATGACAAGGAGTTGTTTTTTCATAATACTATGTGTTGATTAGCGCTATTTGGTTGGTTAGTTAATGATGTTTTTGGGTGAGGTCGCTCGAATTTGGATTAAAGCCGGGTGACGCGGTAGAATATCTTTGTCGTTCCGGGAGGCACAGTGCTGTCGATGAAAGTCGTCGAAGTCCCGACGCTATCATGGTCATCGGTAAGCTCAAACCAACTTTCAAGATCGGTGGAGCGTTCGATGACATATACTGCACCGTTGATGGAATTGAAGGTGATGGTGACATTGCCATTTGCCGGGTCGAGGTCGGTGATCTCAGGAGACTGTGAAACGCCGGAGAAACCTGCGATGCCATTGACCATGATTGAGGCGATGTCTTCCTCGGATAGAGCGACCCGGAAGAGGCCAACGTCGTCGATCTTACCATCAAACCAGAAGTTGTTTCCATCATCCTGACCTGCACCAATGTGCAGATCTTCGCTTTCGAGTGTGCCGTTGGGTGAATACTGGGTGGGTCCGGATTGGGGAACGTCGTCAGAAGCCGAGAGCACTCCGTCGATCCAAAGGCTCTTGGTGTCGGTTCCCGCATCATAGGTGATGGCAAGGTGACTCCAGGTGCTGGGAGCGACCGGATCTCCCAGCAAAGTATCCCAACCGTTATCGCTGTCTCCGGTCCAGAAATTCCAGTTTCCGCCGTTGTCGTTATAGATGATGTATCCGTGAGTGAGTGGACCAGCGACATCGTCCCGGCTGGTGATGGGCGAAGCAAAACCGGCAGTGGTGTCGGCATTGGCCCAAAGAGTGATGGAAAAGCTCTCGGGGTTTAAAGCGGAATCAAAAGGGACATCGATTCGCGTGGAACCATCGAAGTCAAGTGAGCCGCTGGTGGCGCCATTTGCACCGGCGCTGGCGATGGGGCTTCCAACAACGGTGCCATCGAAGCCATTACCGCTGGCGTCGGTGCCATCAATATCGAGAGGCCACCAGGCGACGAGTATTTCGCTGAAAGGAGCTTCGGCATTGACGACGACAATGATGGCAGGGTTGATCGGGTCATCGGTATTAAAAGTCAGGGTGACGCTGAAAGCACCTTCGAGGCCCAAGGCATCAAAAGAAATGTCGATGTCATCGGTTCCGCCATTGGCAGCGATGATACTTGGAATTGAGGTGAAATCAAAATGATCGGTATCTCCAACGATATCGACGCCGGAGACTTGCAGAGGACGCGTGGCTCCATCGTTGGTGAGGGTGATTGTTCCGGTGGTGTTTTCGCCCAGATCGACAGTGTCGTCGGTGACGAGTATGGGATCGTGAATGCTTCCCTGCAACGTGATGGTTCGGATCGGGCTCAGCGAGTCGTTGCTGGTAATTTCAAGATCTGCGGAGAACGCCCCGTTGGCACCCAATGGATCGAAGCTGATGACGAGATTATCACTGCCTCCCGGTGAAATCTCTCCTGGCAGGGTAGTGACGGAAAAATTGGCATCACCGTTAAAGGTCGATGCTGACACGGTGAGACTTTGGGTCTGCCCGCTGTTTGTAATGGGGACGTTAAAGCTCTGCACTGTTCCATCGAGGGTTAGGTCGAGAGGATTGGCCGCTGAGAGGCCGGGATCGGCACGTTCGCTGCTGATACCATTGGCCATGATACTCTGGATGGCCGCGCCATCGAGAGCTTCATTCCAGACTCCAACATCGTCGATGAGACCGTCGAAGTAGAAATTGAGGCCGTCGTCTTGTCCGGCCCCGATATGGAGATTTTCCATCTCAATGGTTCCGTTTAGCGCATATTGGGTTGGACCGGATTGTGGCACGTTATCGGTTGCCGAGGAGACGCCATCGATCCAGAGGGTCTTGGTGTCGGTGTCGGTGTCATAAGTGATCGCGAGGTGGGTCCAGGTGCTTACGGCGACGGCGGGACCAGGCAAGCCATCCCAGCCAGCGTCCCCGTCTCCCGTCCAGAAATCCCAATTTCCGGCGTTATTGTTATAGAGGATATAGCCGTGAGTGAGCGCTCCAGGCGCGTCGTCCCGGCTCGTGATGGGTGAGGCAAATCCCCCAGTGCTGGCAGCATTGGCCCAGAGGGTGACGGTGAAGCTTTCGCCATTGAGAGCGGTATCGAAGGAGACATCGATGTGGCCATTGTCGGGAAAGGCTGCTGCCGTGCCGGTATTAGCATTGGCTCCGGGTTGTCCAAAATTAACAGCGCCATCAACGACGGTGCCGTTGTGGCTATTACCTGTGGCATCGCTGGCATCGGTATCGAGCGGCCAGTGGGCGATGAGATCAGCCTGGACACTGGATGCAGCCAGGCAGCTCAGAAGAAGAGTGTGGAGATATTTCATAGTGTCGCAAACGTGTAGTTACCTTCCAACGTACTATTTTCGATGGATTGAGATCAATCACTAAAGAATAATTATTTCCGCTCGAATGCGGATAAACCACTTTTGGGTACGAGCTGCGGGAGAAAGGAAGTATTCGATCCGCTCAAATCCACCGCCGGGATAGGTGGCTTGTCGATTTTCGAGGAAGGGGCTCGCATCGCTCCAGGTTGAGAGATCGGTGGATGATTCGATGATCAAATTGACGTCGTCTGTTCCGATAGGGCGTTGGAAAATGAGTGAGTCTGGAGTCAACGTCGTGATTCCTCCGTCGCCGAGCGCGTAATCGATGAGGTCGGGCAGGCCGTTTTGGTTGGCATCGCCATTCGGGTTACCGCTGAAGGTGGTGGCGTCGGTTTTGTTAGGATTGCCGCCGTTTTCCGCGCTGGGGCGCCAGTTGGAGGCCAGGCTGGGATCGGGATTTAAAATAGGATTGATTAGGATCAGGCTGGGGCCGTTACCGTCGGAGTCCAGCGGCCACGGCGATTCGTCTTCGTAGCGGAATTCCTTGATCGTTCCGCTCGAAGAGTCCTCGAGCTTTAATGTCTCGCCGCCATTTTCAAGGGCAGTGCCATTGGCGAAGTCGAGAGCGTCGATCATGAGGTAATTCCCGGGAGCAAGTATTGTGCCAGCAGGGAAAATGTAATTAATGCCACGAGTGAATGCTACTCCTTCTAAGTTGAGGGTCACGCTATCACTTATATTGAAGAGTTCGATGAATTCGATACCCGCACCATCGGCCGGGTGATACATGATTTCGCTGATGACGAGAAACTGCTGGGCGTCGCTGGGCATGTTCGGAGTGGTGGTCTGGGCAATCATGGTGCCGGAGGCGTCAGACAAGGTGAGCGTTTCGGAGAAGTTGGAGAGATGACCCTGATAGTGTCCGACGACAATGTTTCCTTCACCTCTGGTCGGGCTCGCACTGCGCAAGCGGAAGTCGCGAACATTTGGAGAGAGGTAGATACTGCCGTTTCCGGGAACGACCGTTCCGGGAGGAAGAGTGAAGTCGACTCCTCCGCTGACAGTCCAAGCGGACATATCGACGGCGTAGCTATTCGGGTTGGCGAGTTCGATGAATTCTTCGTCTTGGTTGCCAGAAGCGGGATTGGTGTCGATCTGACCAAAATTAACGACAGCGTCCGATGGCTGCGGATCGGGGATGAGGCCGGAACCGCTTGGACCGTAGGTGTCGAAGAGAGCGATCCGTCGGCTTGGCAGAGAGGTGTTGATCACGCCATTGTAGCCACTGTTAAAATTGGTAATTCCAGCTCCGGCCCAGAGTGCTTGATCGACGACGACATCATTTGCGATGGTGTTTCGAAATCCTCCGAGGATGTTTTCAAAGTATCCTCCGGAAGCACCCGGTTGATCAATCAAACCGGGTTCGCAAATAAGATCGCTGCTGCCTGTTGATTGGTTGATGATCTGAATGGCCAGAACGTTGGTTCCGGCATTGAGAGTCACTCCAGCGAGAGGGAAGTCGGCGAAATCGACGGCGAGGGAATCGGAGTGAGAACTGGCCGTGGAATTGTATTCTACGGTGCCTGTGATGTTTTGTTGTTCTACCAGAGCGCCATTTATATAGGCCGTAAATCCATCATCGTAGCGCATGCGTAGAATGAGGTTTTGGAACTGCGCTGGATCGACTACTTCAAAGTGGTAGCGTAAATAAATGGAAGTCGCGCCAGCAACGGTGTCGGTGGGTCTGACGACTGTTTCGAGTAAATCTTCATAGTCGTCCGGGGTGTTTTCGTATCCAAAGGCCGACTGTCCGGTGAGCCATGCGGAGTCATCGAAGGTGGTAGTAAACCAGGTGGACTCAAGAGAGTTGTCGAGGGGCACGAGGTAGCTTGCGATGGCTCCTTCCGCGAGGATGGTCGTTGATGGGCCTGCCTCGGGGATAGCGAGGTATTGGTCCATCAAAGTGCGAACCCGGCGCATGTACATTTGTCGCGTCACCGGGTTGTCAAGGATGGCGGCGTGGAGGTGGTTTTGCCAATTGGGATTCGGGTTGCCACCTTGAAGCTCTTGGGTGTGGCGCGCGTCGCCATAGAGCGGGCTGGCCCAGTTTTCTGCCGTGTTTTTAGTTCCGGTAGGGAGGCCCTGGTCGCCATCCCAGGCAATTCGGAACCATTCCCCGCGATCGAGATCGTGATAGACGTAGTAGTTTTTTGTCAGTTGATCGTGATTAAAGGGAACGCACATTGCCGCCATCACGTTGATGTAGTTCGGGAGATTGACTTCGTCCGCGACGTAGTCGAAGCGATCTGGATTCGAGATGTTGATGTTCGCGGTGAGATTGCTGAGGTCGGTGTAAGGCTCGGTTTTACGGAGAACTTTACGATAGAGACTGGAGTTCACGGTTGGCGAAAGGGTCGCGGGAACGTTGATTCCTTTATACATTGATCCGGTGGCATCGATGCCCCGGCGAGTGAGGAAATCTTCGTCGACCTGCTCGACGAAGGTGAAGAGGCCGAGGTCGCTTCCGTTGCGGCGAATCCAGAGATAGCGAGTGTCCGGAGCGAGGGCTCCAGCTTCGTTGAGGAAAGCGAAGATGGTGTTTTCGCGAACGTAGGAATCGCGATAATGCGAGTTGACGTTGATTTCTTCCACGCGGGGAAGGTTGGGATCCCACTTAAAATGGCCTCCGCGATAGAAATCGAATTTGTATTTGTGTTTCGGCCAGTTGGCGGTGCTTTGACCACGGATGCGACAGAAAATGTTATCGTAGAATTGCCCTTCGAAATAAAGCGAGCCGCGCGTGCCGCCTCGAGTGTCGGCTGCTCCGGGACTTTCGACAAACCAGTGCATCACCGGTTGATCGACGGAGATCGCGGGATCGCTGATGACGGTCCCAAAATACCGTGCTGATTCAAGCGGATCGGAGAAAGCGGGCGCACGGGTGGTTTCTCCGGTGGCGGTCGTTGCGGTGAAATACCAGCGAACCATATCGTCTGCGCCATAGGCGGAGGAGGGGATGATGGTAGTGAAAGAATCACCTGCTCCGGCGGTCATCGAGATCGATTGTTCTGCTCCGAAGCCGATGCGATAGAACAGGGTTGCTCCGGAAATGGCACCGATTCGCGGGGGAATTTCGGCAGAAATGATAAGGTCGTCATTTTCTCCGGGAGTGGTTGGATCATGAGTGGCTGAAGCAATATCGGGGCCCAGTTCGCTGCGAGACGGCCCATTGATGTTGCCGGGAGTCGGGACGAGATAAGTCGTGCTGCCATCGTTGCTCTTGCCGTAAGAAACGTCGTCGAATTGTGCGGGGTAAGAAGGTGAGAACTCTTGGGTGATGTTCCCCTCGGGATCGCTGAGTGCGAGGTAGTCGCCGCTTTTGCTGAGGAGGAAGTTGACCGCGCCCTGCTTGTCGGAGGCGAAGAGGATGAGGTAGCCTCCGGTATTGATTTGCTGCGAGGGAATGCTGTATTTTTGTGGGTCGAGCGGATCGTCGCTGAGATGCCATCCGCCGATCTCGATGGCAAAAGGATTGGGGTTGTGAATTTCAATCCAGTCGGAAAAGTCGCCATCGGAGTCAGTGAGTCCCGTTTCGTTGTCGGCCAGGAATTCGGTGATAATCGGGTCGAGTGATTCGACATCGACTCCCACCGTGATCTGGCTGATCGCAACCGGAGGGGAATCGCCAGTGGCAGTGAGAGTGTAGGTTGTTGTCGCGGTCGGGGAAACGACGACACTTCCAGCGGCGGGGAAGTTTCCGGCGAGAGATGAAATGTTTACCAAAGTGGCATCGTTGGTCACCCAGGAAAGGGTCGTGCTTTGACCAGAATCGACGAAGGGGGGACTGGCGGTGAGGGAACTCACCGATGGAGGTCCCCCCGGGACGCCGTTATTCATGACATCCTGGATTTCGGCCAAGGAGAGAACGTTGTCCCAAAGAGCGACATCGTCGATGAGTCCATCAAAGTAAAACTGGGAGCCATTGTCAGCGCCTGAGCCGATGTTGAGATTTTCGGACTCAATAGTGCCGTTTGGTGCGTATTGGGTGGGTCCGGATTGAGGGGTATTGTCGGAGACCGCCAGAGCGCCATTGACCCAAAGAGATTTGGTGTCTGTTGCGGCATCGTATGTGATGGCCAAGTGGGTCCAGTTGCCTGTCGCGACTGCAGGTCCTGCCAGGCTATCCCAGCCTGCGTCTCCATCCCCTGTCCAGAAATCCCAATTCCCGCCGCTGTTATTGTAGATGATGTAGCCATGGGTAATTGGACCGGCCACGTCATCGCGGCTCGTTACCGCGGAGGCGAAGCCGCTGGTGCTGTCGGCATTGGCCCACATCGAGAGGGTGAAGCTGTCGGGATTGAGATCGGAGCTGAAGGGAACAGTGATGGTGGAATTCGATCCGTTAAACTCTGCCGCCGTGCCGGTATGGGCCGCTGCGCCGTCTGCGCCGTAGACGACTGATGAGGCCGAGCCGTTGTGATTGCCAAGGGCGTCGTCGGCATTGCCATCGAGGGGCCAGTGGGCAATCAGCTCGGCAATCGCGGAGCCGGAGAATAGGACGAGCGCCATCGAAATGAGGAGAGATTTAAAGTAAGATGACATTGTGAATGGATTAGTCTCTTGAGTATGACAGCGCTATTCAAGTAGCATCTTTTCGGCCATCTCTTATGAAATCGCTTCTCCCAATTCTTGTTTTATTTGTCACTTCAGTTGCCTGGGCGCTTGAATCTGAGATCCTGGCCAAACCAATCCCTTCGGAGGGAAAAACCTTGTTTGATCGGCTTGGTGCAGAGCGCACCGGAATCGATTTCGTGAGGGAGTGGAAGCCACCCGCGAAGTGGGCGGCGGAGATCAGTGGGTCGTTTACCGGAGGAGGGGTTTGTTTGGGAGACTTCGATAATGATGGTGATACCGACGTCTTTCTTTCCCGGATGACCGATGGCGGAAGGCTTTATCGAAATCTTGGTGGTTTTAAATTTGAGGATGTCACGGACGAAATGGGAATGGCGTCACCGGGCGTATGGGGAGCGGGATGCACCTGGGTGGACGTCAATGGAGATGGCTGGTTGGATCTTTATTTGTGTGCCTTTGATACGCCTAATCGACTTTTTATGAATCAGGAAGGACGTGGGTTTAAGGATCAGGCAAAGGCTCTTGCTTTGGATTTTAAGGGAGCGAGTATGATGATGGCGTTTAGTGACTATGATCTCGATGGGGATTTGGATGGCTATCTCCTGACCAATCGAATTCCGCCGGGGGAGGAATTGAAAGATATCCGCTTCGGTTTGGTGAAAGGGCCGGATGGCGAACCCATCATTCAGCCTGAGGTCATGCAGGAATATGCGGGGATTATTAAGTATCCACAGGGCTATAAAAAAATCTCCTCGGGTCAGTTTGATCGTCTCTACCGAAACGATGGCGGGAAGTTCACCGAGGTAGGGAAAGAGGCAGGGATTCGTGAGTCGGAATTTGGTCTCTCTGCGACCTGGTGGGATTACGACGCCGACGGCTATCCCGACTTGTATGTCTCCAATGATTTTTATGGAGCCGATCATCTTTACCGCAATCAGGGCGATGGGACTTTTAAGGATATGGCACCGGAGGCCCTGCCTCATACGCCGTGGTTCTCGATGGGCTCCGACGTCGCCGACATTAATAACGATGGGCTATTCGATTACATGGCTTCGGACATGGCGGGGAGCGACCACTATAAAGAAAAGATGTCGATGGGGAATATGACCGGGCAGGATAGTGATTCGTGGTTTCTCAATTGGCCCACGCCTGCGCAGTACATGCGCAATGCGGTGTATGTGAATACTGGTGCCGGACGATTTAATGAGGTGGCATTTCTGACCGGGATGGCGGCGACCGACTGGACCTGGGCGATCAAATTTGGTGATCTTGATTGCGATGGTCGCGAGGATGTTTTTATCACCACCGGGATGAGTCGGGATTGGTTTAATAGTGATCTACGGAACCAGGAGGAGGCGCTCATCATGAGCAAGGGGTCTGCTGCAGGACAGGCGTTTTGGAATGACAAGGAGCCACTCGCGCTGAAGAACTGGGCATTTCGGAATGACGGTGATTTGAAGTTCAGTAATGTCGGGGAGAGCTGGGGATTGGGTGATTTGTCGGTGAGCTATGGAGCGGCCCTGGGTGATCTTGATGGTGATGGGGACTTGGACCTCATTGTGAATAATTTCGGAGGGGAGCCGGGAATCTATCGCAACGGTCAGACCGGTGGGAATCGCCTGATTCTAGAGCTTCGCGGTAAGGGGATGAATCCTGGTGCTCTGGGTGCGGTGGTGCGAGTGGAAACAGCGAGCGAACCCAAGATACAAATGCGGGTCTTGACTGCCTCGCGCGGGTTTATGTCGAGTAATGATTCTCTGCTGCACTTTGGACTGGGTGAGACGGAGAAAGTGGAGCGAGTCGTGATTGATTGGCCGGGGTCGGGAAGGCAGATCTTAAAAAATCTTGAGGCGGGGAGGCGCTATCTCATCGAGCAGCCGGGGAAATTGATTGTTGTTGAGAAAGAAGAGGAGAAAACGATGTTTGTTCGCGCCGAGGACATTCCCCGGGTCGTGCCAAGAGAGCAGTTCTTCAATGACTTTGAGCGTCAGCCCTTGCTGCCTGCAAAGCATTCACAAATGGGCCCGGGCTTGGCGGTGGGAGATGTTGATGGCGATGGGAAAGAGGATTTTTATGTGGGACATCCGTCGGGTCGGTCGGGTCGGCTTTATCAGGGGGCTGAAGGCGAAGAATCTTCATTTAGTCGTAAGATGTTTCCGGCGTTTGATGCTGATTCCAAAAGCGAGGATATGGCTCCTTTGTTTTTTGATGCCGATAGCGATGGTGATCTTGATCTCTACGTCGTGAGCGGAGGTGTTGAGGGGGAGGATGGAGATCTTATTTTTAAGGACCGACTCTACTTCAACGATGGTAAGGGACAGTTCAGCGAGGCAGGCGCCGGGGTATTGCCTGAGTCGATGGGGAGCGGTTCGATTGTGTGCGCGGCAGACTATGACCGCGATGGTGATCTTGATTTGTTCGTGGGTGGGAGAGTTACTCCGGGATCGTATCCCGAATCTCCGCAAAGTCAGTTGTTGCGCAATGATTCCGGGGAAAAGTTCGTCGATGTCGCGGAAGGCCGATTCGGTGGTTTGGTCACCTCTGCTCTCTGGACGGATGTGGATGGCGACGGTTGGCTTGATCTCCTGGTTGCGCACGAATGGGGATCAGTGAGACTTTATCAGAATTCGAAGGGGAAGCTTGTCGAGGAAACCAAGGGAGCCGGATTGTCTGAACGGACCGGATGGTGGAATAGTCTCGCTGGTGGCGATCTCGATAACGACGGGGATATCGATTATGTCGTAGGGAACGTAGGCTTAAATACCAAGTATCAAGCTCCGGCGCTTCTTTACTATGGTGACGTTGACGGCTCCGGGAAGAAGCGTATTCTTGAAGCTGAGTTTGAAGGAGGAAAGTGTTACCCCATTCGTGGTTTGAGTTGTTCCAGTAGTGCGATTCCATTTCTGAGAAAGAAGACGCCGAAGTTTCATGACTTTGCCTCTGCTACATTGACGGACTTGTATGCCGGAAGTCTTAGCAAGGCTCAGAAATTTGAAGCCAATACCCTGGCGAGTGGGGTGCTCATCAACGATGGAAGTGGCAAGTTTGAATTCCGTGAATTACCCTCGATGGCGCAGTTGTCTCCCGTGAATGGCATTGCCATCAGTGACTTTGATGCCGATGGAAACCTGGATGTTTTTCTGGCGCAAAACTCGTATGCGCCACAAGTTGAAACCGGCCGAATGGATGGTGGAAGCGGAGCTCTTCTCCGTGGGTTTGGGGACGGAACTTTCACTGGGCTGAGAGCGGATCGAAGTGGTATTGTGATTCCCGGAGATGCCAAGGGAGTCGTTCTCGTCGATCTCAATGGCGATGCCTGGTCCGACTTGATGATTGCGGTAAATGGTGGGGAGATGCTGGCCTACGAAACGGTGTCGCCGATGGAAGGGAATGCGTTGACTGTTGATCTTCAGGCAGCCGAGGCCCTGAAAGTGGGAGCGTTAGTCACCGTGGAGCTTTCCAGCGGAAAGAAGTTCTCGTCGGAAGTCTACGCCGGAGGATCGTATCTTTCACAATCATCACCCATCGTTCGCTTTGCGATTCCAGATAGTGAGAACGCGTCCGAACTGACTGTGCGATGGTCGGATGGCAAGGTGGCCAAAAAGCAAATAGGAGCGGAACAGTTGAAGGTGAAGTTCAGTCGTTGAATAACACGATGGAGCAAGTTTGTTATGTTGCCTCGCGTTCGTCATCAGGATAGCAGCGGAAGATGGAGTCATTGGTCTGCGCCCCATTCCTTTATCACCGGAGAACCAGATGTTGCTCCTTACCTGGCCGGACTGGTGATTAGTGAAATTATGTATCATCCGGCGGGCGATGGTGACGCCGAATTTATCGAGCTACTGAATGTCGGACCAGTGACGCTTTCGCTCGCGCCCTTGCGATTTACCGATGGCATTGAGTTTGGTTTTTCAACGGGGACGATTAGTCAGTTGGCACCTGGTGAACGTGTCCTGCTGGTCCGCAATCTTGTGGTGTTTGAGGCTACTTACGGAATCGAACTTCCTGTGGCCGGCGAGTATCTTTCGGGTGGCCTGAGCAACAAAGGCGAGACTGTCATTCTCTCATATGGAGAGGATGTCGTTCTTCGTGAACTCAACTACAATGACAAATTTCCCTGGCCAGTCGGAGCAGACGGAGTGGGGAGAAGTCTTGTCCTGATCAATCCAGAGGGAGTGCCGGATCACGGGGATCCCCTGAGCTGGCGGAGCAGTCTCTCGGATGGTGGTAATCCTGGCGAAAGCGATGCCGTGCCTCGTCAAGATGAAGATCTGTTGGGATATGCGCTTTCTGGTGATCCCGTGTTCGACCCGACTCAATTGACTTTGAACGTCCCATTGATTCCCGGTGCCGATGATGTGAAAGTCATTCCTGAATGGAGTAACGACCTTATCACCTGGCATTCGAGCGACTTTGTCCTCATTAGTCGCGAACCGGAAGTATGGACTTTCAGCCTCGTTCCCGAGCCTCGACTCTTTATGCGGGTCAAAGCGACGTTGACGCGTTAAAAGGCGGTTTTCTCATAAAGAGACACGAAGAAGACCATTTTCGCCATCATTCGCTCTTTGATCGTCTTGTCGGCGCAAGCCGAACTCGATTGGGGAATTCGACGTTGTGCTTCGGTGAAAGAAGGAGTTGGACCAAGGGGGCTCGTTGTCGCACAATGCCATGAGTCAAGAAGAGGATATGAAAGTTAACGTTTCAGAAGGAAAACTAGAATCAGGCCGGCTGGCGGCGCAATGCGGAGCGGGGTATATTCGGCGAGCGATT
>JAPKCM010000147.1 GCA_028822935.1 Akkermansiaceae bacterium | reverse complement strand
GGGAGGGCCTTGAAGCCGCCTTTGGGCCGGAGCGGAGGAGGTGGGGGTGAACTCGAACTCAGCGCGAGAGAGTTTCGGGACGGGCCTCCTCCGGAAGCGATCCACACCGGGAACATTCAATGCTGCGCATTCTGCTTGCTGTGACGCCCAATTCTGCATGAAACTCAGATCGGACACCGAAATGAAAATTCTCAGTAGATGGTTTGCGCTCAAGGTCCTCGTTAGCGGCGGGAGCCGGATGGCGACAACACAGGCGCAACCCTGCAAGCGAAGGAGGAAATGATGAAAGCCCCGAGACGAGTGTTCAGAATGATGCTAGTTGCGTTCGCAGGCGCGTCCCTGTTGGCCCCTTTGGCCGCCCGAGGCGGTGAGGTCATCGATGTTGGCGATCGACGTGAACTCTTTATCGACGGCCATCTGATCGAAAGACTCGACAACGCGCGCCTGACGGCTCATGAGCCCCGTTATGAGGGCAAAGTCGTGATGTTCGACAAACCCTGGGAAGGGAAATTCAGTTTTTACTCCACGGTCATCAAGGATGGCGCCACCTACCGCTTGTATTACCGCGGCTTGCCCAAAGCCGAGCACGATACGGGATGGGAAAGCCTCTGCTACGCGGAGTCCGACGACGGTATCCACTGGCGCAAACCCAATCTGGGTGTCCTCGAGGTCAAGGGCGTCAAGAAGAACAACGTCATCATCACAAACAGTGAGCCAGGTACGCATTCCTTTTCGCCCTTTCTGGATGCGAAACCCGGCGTGCCCGACGCGCAACGCTTCAAGGCGCTCGGCCTCCAGCGCACGCCCGGCAACCAGGACTGGTGTCTGGCCGCGTTCGTCTCCGCGGACGGCAAGCATTGGACGCGATTCCGCGAAGAGCCGGTGATTCTGAACGATACGGACCACTTCGCCTTCGACTCGCAGAACGTCGCTTTCTGGTCGCAGAGCGAAGAGAAATACATTGCCTACTTTCGCACCTGGAAAGACGGCATCCGCCGTATCTCGCGGGCAACGAGCGATAACTTCATCCGTTGGTCGTCCAGTCAACTCATGGAATACCGCCGCAACGGCGAACCCGCTCCCATCCACCACCTCTACATCAACCAGACGCACCCCTACTTCCGCGCGCCCCACATCTACATCGCCACGGCCGCGCGGTTCATGCCCGGCCGCCGCGTGCTGACGGACGCGGAAGCCAAAGCGATTGGTGTCAATCCGAACTACTTCCGCGACACCTCCGACTCGGTTCTGATGACTAGCCGGGGAGGCGCGATTTACGACTGCACGTTCATGAACGCTCTGATCCGCCCGGGCATCGGCGCGCGCAACTGGGTCTCGCGCACGAACTACGCGGCCCTAAACGTGGTGCAGACCGGCCCAACCGAAATGTCGATCTACGTCAACCGCGACTACGCCCAGTCGACTGCCCATCTGGCCCGCTACTCGCTCCGGCTCGACGGCTTCGGGTCCGCCCGTGGGCCTTACGAGGGTGGCGAAGTCATCACGAAACCTCTGCGATTCAAAGGCGGTCGCCTGTCCATCAACTACTCCACGTCAGCCGCCGGATCGGTTCGCATCGAGATCCAGGACGAAGCCGGAAACGCGCTGCCAGGCTACGCCCTGGCCGACTGCCGGGAGATCATCGGGGATGAAATTGAACGGGCGGCGGCTTGGAAGAATGGCAACGATGTTGGTAATCTGGCCGGTAAACCGGTTCGGCTGCGCTTCGTTCTTCGCGATGCGGATCTGTATGCGTTTCGGTTTGCGGAATAGCCTGAAGAGTGTTCTTAACCACCGGTGGCCGGGGACGAACACGGATGCTCTGAAACCGCCTATTTCCTGAGATGTTCGCCTGGCGCATGGAACCGCTACGCCGCTCGGTTAACGGCCACTCAATCTTCTTGCTCCAACACGCAATTCTGCACCGACGTCGCACGGGGCACCGAGAAGAAAACGAGTATCAGTTAAACCATTACAACTGGTCCGGCGAGGAACCGGCCGGGGGTAACCAGGAATTTCAAAACCGTAAATGATGGGTGGCTCGGCCTGCTCATAATGTGATTGATCATCGAAGCCCGTCCTCCGCAATATGTCTGCGATCCCATGAGACTGACCTCCGTCCTGACGCCGTTGTCATCCGAAAATCTCTGCCTCTCCGCGCAATGCAGCGTGACGGACATCACAGCGCGCCGCGCTATCCCGGATTCGATCTTTCGGAGTTGGCGCGCATTCAGGAATCGGTCGAATCCCACGGTCTTCGCGTCGCGACCGTCGAAGGTTATCTGCCCATTGAATCCCTGAAACTCGGCGCGGATCACGACGGCGCGGAACTCGCGCGAATGAAAGCGCTCATTCAGGACAGGACCACCCCATTCCCACACGCTCATCGAGGAGATCATATCCGGGATCGCTGGTGAGCTTATGCTCCAGCATTTGACGGACTCTGAGATTCGAGCGACGATAGCCCTAATATAATACCGCAATGACCTTCCTGCGTATTTGGGGGCATACCCCCCGATCGATTCCCAAATCGTTAATCGCTGGTGAGAATCAGAACGCCACGCAAGACAGCAAGGTCGATGTGTGCCAGGTGGATGGTCGCCCGCAGGTTGGGCAGGTTCAAAGACCACCGAGGCCATCGCCCCATCCCCTCCATCGTTGGGGTAGCAGCATCCCCTCGGAGATCACTGATTCTTCCATTAGCAAATTTTTAGCTCTCAAGAGAATTTGCAGCCAGAATACATACCGGAACCTTGTGGAACTCCACAAGAAACATGGCACTGACATGGCATTCGCCATACTCCAAGAAACACGAAACCCGCTAGCTCCTTAGGAATTAGCGGGTTATCGGAAAAGTACGCAGACTGGGACTCGAACCCAGGACCAA